>CAUBWJ010000029.1 GCA_958439725.1 uncultured Muribaculaceae bacterium
ATGGGGGTGGAGGGCTTGCTCTGCGTCCCACAGCTTACGCAGTGGGTTGTACAGATATCGCGCCTCCGGCGCTCCGTTGGGGTCACCCTCCTCTGAGGGCTGGACCGGGGTGTTGACTGGCGGGGCGGCTGCTCCGGGGAGCAGCCCTACATGGGGGTGGAGGGCTTGCTCTGCCTCCCACAGCTTGCGCAGTGGGTTGTACAGACATCGCGCCTCCGGCGCTCCGTTGGGGGGTCACCCTCCTCTGAGGGCTGGACCGGGGTATTGACTGGCGGGGGCGGCTGCTCCGGGGAGCAGCCCTACAAGTGAGGGGGTTGAGGCCGGGGATAGCCCCGGAGGGGCGACATTTTTACAACCCACTGCGTAAGCTGTGGGACCGCCAGCTCGTCCCCCCCCCATCCCATGCGGCGAGCCCCGGAGGGCGCGCTGCCGCATCCCGCGTGAGCCTGGGCCGGGGACGCCGAGCCGCCCGGGGGGTTAGTAGCTTTCGAGTTCGTCGAGCTGCGCGAGGGCGGCGGGGGCGTCGGCCACCTTCAGGCGGGCGGCCTGCTCGAAGAGAGCGCGGGCGGCGGCGTAGTTGCCGCGCAGGGCCTCGAGGTTGCCGCGGGCGTAGACGGCCTCGGGACCGTCGCCTGCTCCCTTGAGGTAGCGCTCGGCGTTGTCCAGAGCGCCCTGGGCCATGGCGGCGTTGGCGGCGTTGAGCGAGGCTATCTCGCTTTCGGGATACATGCGCGCGGCCGTCTCAAACAGGTAGGCGAACTCCTTCGACCCCTCCGGCAGAGCCTTCGCGCCGGTGAAGAACTCCGACAGCGACAGGTGCTGCGGACGCGTGGCGGCCACACGCAGAATATCGTCGGCCGTGGTGAAGGCGCGCACGGTATATTCTATGCGGTAGTCGGAGTGGCGCAGCGAGGGATAGACGTCGCGCAGCAGCACGGCATACTGCTCGGGATACGTCTTCTTTATCTTCCACTCGCGGGCGTCGGGGGCCAGCGGGCCGTCGATTATGGCGATTATCTCCGCGGCCTGAGGCATGGAGCTTTCCGAGAGCCATGCGCGGAGGCCGTCCCAGTCCTCGGCCGTCCAGTCGGTGCGGATGAAGCCGGGGGCGAAGTGGTACAGGCCGTCAACGTAGGCCTTCAGGGCCTCGGTGCGCCCCTTGGCCAGGCGCTCGTTCAGCGCCAGCGAGCCTTCGGGCGATGCATAGCCGTGGATGGTGAGGGAGCGGGCTGTCACGTCCTTGTCGTTGCGCACCGAATCAATAGAGGCGCGTATCTTGGCCAGCTCCGAGGCATTGCGGCGGTAGTCGGGCAGGATTGCGGTCTTGCTCACGGGGAAGTCGATGAAGGCGCGGCCCGAAATCTCGCGGGTCTTCACGCCCTCGGCCGTCGGAGCAATCCACAGGAACGTGGGGTGGAACACCACGGGGGCGAACTTCACGTCGGTCAGGGCCAGCGTGCGGTCGTCCTCAGCGTTGCCGCAGCATCCGCGGGTGGTGAGAGTCATGGAGAGTCGGGCGCCGTCCATCCAGGGGCGGTAGGCCACCTGTGCCTCATAGGGAATGGTCATGTCGCGGGCCGAGCGGCGTATCCATTCCAGACCGGGCTGACGGTCGGTGTGGTTGCGCTGGCCCTGATAGAAGCGGTTGCGTCCGGCAACGGCCACGGCCGGGAGCACCACCGACGAATCGCCGGCCGAGAGCACCGGCTGCATCCACACCTCGCGGTTGGTGCCCGCGGGGAGCTGCGCCGTCGACAGGTCGGCCTTTACAAAGAGTATGTTCTGGCTGCGCTCCACAACCAGCTTGCTCACGAGAGCGCGGGCCTGCGGATCGGCTACCTTCACCTCGGCCTGCATAGGGGTCTTGACGGCGGCAGCTGCCGAGGCTGCGGCGGCCGCAAGGGCTATGATTGAAATCAGATGTTTCATTGGGGATTACTGATTGGAAGTTTTTAGAAAATGTAAACCAGATTGAGAGCCAGCTTTGTGGGGCCCACGTAATTGCGCACGCGGTCGGAGTAGATCTTGGTGCCGCACTTTGTGCAGGGATACTTGTCGAAGCGGGTGTGGATCCAGCCGATGCCCAGCTCGGCCTCCAGGTTCCAGTGGCGGCCGAGAATCCAGGAATAGCCGTAGGCTATGCCCGCGCCGGCAAACCATCCCTGATAGCGGTGGTCCTTCAGCCCGGCCAGATTGGTGCCGAGGAACTTGAAGTCGCCCATGTCGATATTGCCGATATTATACTGGCCTCCGAGCAGGTGTGCGGCCACGAAATGTCCGGCCGTGGCGTCGCAGAACCAGTAGCGTGCCTCGGGCTGCACGAGCCAGTGTTTCCATTTGTGATTGTTGATGCTCCAGGCATTGAGGTTGCCGGAGACGTCGATTGACCAGCGGGGTGCCACGCGCATCTCGGCGCCGACATTTACGGTAGCCGTGGCGTCGTAGAGCAGGTTGGTCTTAAGCCCGAACTGCTGGGCGCGTGCCGTGAAGGCGCCCGCTCCCAGTGCCAGGGCAAGCATTAGACTGCTTAGTAGTTTCATTGCTTGGTGAATTACGTATGATTTTCTGTGATAATGATTTCTGACGTGACGTTACAGGGAGGCTCAAAGGGGTCTTTTTCAGCGTATTTTGGGCTCTTCATGCGGCTTAAAGGGGGCCACGTGGAGAGAGCATGTCACGGCGAGATGTGATTTCTCAGGATTAGAAACGGCAGTGTGTTTTTATCCCTTAAAATCAGGATTCCGTCCATTAAAAAAACTTTAAACTATCCAAAAATCGCCGGCAAAGCCGGTTATTGCCTTTGTTACGCTGGCAAAGTTAACAAACCTAAACATCAAAAATGCCCCCCCCCGTTAAATTATGTTAAATAGGGGGGGGTGAGGGATTGAAATTATTGGAGTAACTCCGATAGCTATCATAGCTACCTTAGCTCCCCTTTTTGCCGAAAAGTATTATATTTGCGTATGAAAATGATGAATGCCATGAAGAAATCCACGTTTTTGCCCGCAGTTGCGGCGCTCCCGGCGCTCTGCGCGGCAGGGAATCCGGCTGCAGCCGATTCAGCAGCCGTTGCGGCCCAGGACCGCCCCGATATCATACTGTTTATGGTCGACGATATGGGCTGGCAGGACACATCGGTGCCTTTCTGGAAAGAAAAGACCCCCTATAACCGTGCCTACCACACTCCGAATATGGAGCGGCTCGCCGCCTCGGGCATGAAGTTTACCCAGGCCTACGCCTGCCCGGTGAGCTCGCCCACGCGCTGCAGCCTCATAACCGGCGCCAACGCCGCGCGCCACCGCGTGACCAACTGGACCATGGCCCGCGACCAGTCCACCGACATACAGTGTGACAGCCTCACGCTTCCCGAGTGGAACGTGAACGGCGTGCAGCAGACACCCGGCATCCCCCGCAGCTACGTGGGCCGCTCGTTCGTTGACGACCTCCGCGATGCCGGCTACCACACCATCCATTGCGGCAAAGCCCACCTGGGCGCCATGGACACACCCGGCGAAGATCCCCACCACTGGGGATTCGAGGTGAACATAGCCGGACACGCCGCGGGCGGCCTCGCCACCTATCTGAGCGAAAAAAACTACGGCCACAACCCCGACGGCACCCCCTACGCCTTCAACGCCGTGCCCGGTCTGGAAAAATACTGGGGCACGGGAACCTTCGTCACTGAGGCCCTTACCCAGGAAGCCCTCAAAGCCCTGGACAAAGCGGCGAAATACGCCCAGCCATATTTCCTCTACATGGCCCACTATGCCATACACATTCCCATAGACCGTGACCCGCGTTACTATCAGAAATACCTCGACGAGGGCCTGAGCGAGAAAGAAGCCGCATACGCCTCGCTGATAGAGGGCATGGACAAGAGTCTGGGCGACATTATGGACTGGGTGGAGCGCAATGGCCGCGCCGACCGCACCATAATAATATTCATGAGCGACAACGGCGGTCTGGCCACCGACCCGGGATGGCGCGACGGACGCCTTTACTGGCAGAACGCCCCGCTGCAGAGCGGCAAGGGGTCGATGATGGAGGGCGGCATACGCGAGCCGCTGCTCGTGCGCTGGCCCGGCGTTACCAAGCCCGGTTCGGAGACCGACGGCTATCTGATGATAGAGGATTTCTATCCCACCATACTCGAGATGGCCGGGGCCGAGCATAAGTCGGACCCCACCAAGCCGCTGGACGGTTTCAGCTTCGTTCCGCTGATCAAAGGGGGCGAACAGCCCGGCGGCCCGGAGCGCGAGATTGTGTGGAACTTCCCCAACATCTGGGGCAACGAAGGCCCGGGCATAAACCTGAACTGCGCCCTGCGCCGCGGCCCCTGGAAACTCATATACAATTACGCCACAGGCGAAAAACAGCTCTACAACATACCCGACGACATAAGCGAGCTCCACAACCTGGCCAAGGAGCGGCCCGAAGTGACACGCATGATGTCGGAGCGGCTGGGCACGCTCCTGCGCGAGCGCGGCGCCCAGCGCCCCACAGTAACCGCCACAGGGCGCCCGTGCCCGTGGCCCGATGAAATATGATTATGAGACAGACAGCTATACTGGCGGCCGCCCTTCTGATGGCGGCCGCCGCAACCGCACAGGTGACCGTGCCCGAAATGGTCACCATTCCCGCCGGAAGCTTCATCATGGGCAGCGACGACGGGGGAGTGTTTGCCGACGAGGCTCCGCGTCACCGCGTGACATTCACCAGGCCCTTCGGCATGAGCGTCGGGGAGATAACCAACGCCCAGTATGAACAGTTCTTTCCCCGCCACCGCGCTCTCCGCGACCTCGACGCCGGAATATCCACGGCCGACGACGACGCGGTGGTGAACGTGACTTACGACCAGGCCCTGGCCTACTGCCGCGCCCTGAGCGCAGTGACCGGGCGCCGGTTCCGCCTCCCCACCGAGGCCGAATGGGAATACGCCTGCCGCGCCGGCTCGTCCACCCCTTACTGGACGGGCGACACGCTCCCCGCCTCGGAGCAGCGCCATCAGACCATAGCCCGCGACTATGCCCCGACCGACCTCCGCGCCGAAGGTTTCGCCCCCAATCCGTGGGGACTGCGCGGCATGCATGGCGGCGTGGAGGAATGGTGTATGGACTGGTACGGAGGCTATACCGACAGCCCGGCCACGAACCCCGGCGGTCCGCAGGATGGCCTTTACCGCGTGACCCGCGGCGGCTCGCACCATACGCCGGTGAAATATCTCGCGTCCTCGCGCCGCATGGCCATGATACCCGCCGACAGCCACTCGCTCACCGGTTTCCGCATAGTGGAGACCGACGTGGAGCCCGTGCCGTCGGACATCAGCGCCGTTCCGCGCCCCGACTCCACGGTGGTGAAGGCGCGGATGGTGTGGCACAATTCCGCGGAACCGTTCTTCGCCGAGCCCATACCGTTTGTGCGACAGCCGGAGAAGGGGAGCGGCACGCCTTTCTACGGCCACAACCATCAGCCGGCGGTGACATGGTGTGAGAACGGCGACCTGCTCGCCATCTGGTTCACAGCCGAGGCCGAAAACGGCCGCGAGATGGCCGTGCTGCAGAGCTGTCTGCATCCCGGAGCGTCGGAGTGGACCCCCGCACGCCTCTTCTTCAAGGTGCCCGGACGCAACATGACCGGCAGCTCGCTGCTCACCGACCGCGCCGGCAACCTCTGGCACTTCAACGGCGTGGAAGCCGCCGGCGACTGGCAGAATCTCGCGCTCGCCCTCCGAGTATCGCCCGACAATGGCGCCAGCTGGAGCGCGCCCCGCCTCATAGAACCGCGACACACGCGCCGCCATCAGGCCATCGCAGGCCCGATTGTGCTCCGTGACGGCACGATGGTGCAGCTGTGTGACGCAGGGCCCGGAAGCCACGACGGCACCTCAATCCATCTCTCGGCCGACGGCGGACTGACGTGGAATGACCCCTGGGACGGCGCCCCGCTGCCCCGCTTCGGGTGCGATACAACCGGAACCACCATCGCGGGCATCCACGCCGGAATTGTGGAACTCGCCGACGGCGCCCTCATGGCCATGGGGCGCGGCAACAGCATAAAAGATGCTCAAGGACGCAAGCGCATGCCCATGAGCACCAGCAGTGACCGCGGCAAGACATGGCATTACGCCGCATCTGAATTTCCGCCGATAGACGGCGGCCAGCGTCTGGTGCTGATGCGTCTGCGTGAAGGGCCGATTCTGCTCGTGGCCTTCACCGACCATCCCGACCGCACCCCCGAGGCCGAGAGGGGTATGACGTTCACCCGCGCCGACGGTTCGACATTCACCGGCCGCGGCATGTATGCGGCGCTGTCGTATGACGACGGGCGCACATGGCCCGTGAGGAAACTGCTCACCGACGGCCGCACGCGCCGCCTGAGCGGCGGAGCCTGGACCGGTGAATTCACCATGGACGAGACCCACGCCGAGCCCCTCGGCTATCTCGCCGCCACTCAGACCCCCGACGGCACCATCCACCTGCTCAGCTCCGGCCTCCACTACCGCTTCAATCTCCCCTGGCTGGAGAGGAAAGGATTGGAGTGATTGGAATAATGGGAATTATTTCACTGTTGATAATAATTTGTGAGAAGGTTTGGCGGAATATGAAATAATTTTTAACTTTGCGGGGTGAAGAGGTTGCAAATCGTAAGTTCGGCGCCTCTCGTCCCCAAAAAACAACAGTCACCTGATGATGAAATCCAAGTCAATGCCCTTACGGCCGTCACAGCTCCATCAGCTTTCTATTTGCGGTATGCGAATGGAATGGATGGGCATGCACGGCATTATGGAGGACAGACGGACGATTTCGCAGGCACGGTGACACGCACAGATGCCTGAAACAATAAAAACATAGAAGTCCGGTTTCCTCTCCCCACAGAAGCCGGACTCTTCATTTTTTATGATTTTGTGAGCCATGAGACATTATTACACGTTCCCCGAACCGTTTGAGCTTGAACTCGGCGGCAAAATCGAGAATCTGACCATAGCCTACGACACCTACGGCATTCTGGCCGAGGGAGGCGGCAACGCGGTGTGGGTGTGCCATGCCCTGACTGCCAACAGCGATGTGGCCGACTGGTGGCCACACACGGTGGAGAAGGGAGCGTTTCTCGACCCGGAGAAGTGTTTCACGGTGTGTGCCAACATAATCGGCTCATGCTACGGCACCACGGGGCCGCTCAGCGTGAATCCGGCCACAGGCAAGCCTTATTACGGTGATTTTCCCCGGCTGACCATACGTGACATGGCCCGCGCGCACTCACTGCTTGCCGACCATCTGGGGCTGCGGCGCATACATGCGCTCGTGGGGAGTTCGGTGGGCGGATTTCAGGCGGTGGAGTGGATTGCCGCCGAGCCCCGGCGGTTCGGACGCCTGGTGCTGATAGCAACCGACGTGAAAGCGTCGCCCTGGAGCATAGCCATAGACGAGACGCAGCGCATGGCAATCCGCGCCGACGCCACCTGGGGTGAACCCCGCCCCGAAGCCGGGGCTGCCGGTCTGGCCGCCGCGCGCGCCATAGGCCTGCTGAGCTACCGCGGAGGGGAGGGCTACAACCTCACCCAGCAGGATCCCGAGAGCGACACGCTGCCTGACGACCACCGCGCATGCACCTACCAGCGCCATCAGGGCGACAAGCTTGTGAAGCGTTTCAACGCCTATTCCTATATGACGATACTCGACGCTTTCGACACCCACGACGTGGGGCGGGGGCGCGGAGGCGTGGACGCCGCACTGAGGCGCATCTGCTGCCCCACGATGGTGGTCGGACTCACAACCGACATAATTTTCACCCCCGCCGAGCAGCGCGAGATAGCGCGGCGCATTCCCGGGGCGGTGTACCGCGAGATATCCTCGCCGCTGGGCCACGACGGATTCCTGGTGGAACACGGACAGCTCAACGCCATTCTAAATGATTTTTTGTAAAACACAACATAATGACACAAGACCCGACTAAGGACATAAAGATAGGTCTCTTCGGACTCGGCACCGTGGGGTGCGGCCTATGGACCATACTTCAGAACACAAGAAATGCCCATGCCACGCTTCACCGCATCTGTGTGCGCGACATTGACAAACCGCGCCCCGTGGACGTAGACCGCCGTCTGCTCACGGACCGTCCCGAGGATATTCTGGATGACCCGGAAACAGATCTGATAGTGGAAGTGATTGACGATGCCGAGGCAAGCTACCGGATAGTGAGCGAAGCCCTGCGCAAGGGCATCCCGGCAGTGACCGGCAACAAGGCTATGCTCGCCCGCCATCTGCCCGAACTCATAGAGCTGCAGCGCACAACGGGCGCGGCGCTGCTCTACGACGCCTCATCATGCGGTTCGATTCCGGTGATACGCAATCTCGAGGAGTATTACGACAACGACCTTCTGCTTGAGGTGAAAGGCATACTCAACGGATCGTCGAACTATATTCTGTCGCGCGTGTTCGACCACTCGGAACCCTATGCCGACGCGCTGGCCCGCGCGCAGGCTCTGGGATTCGCCGAAAGCGACCCGTCGTTTGACATTGAGGGTTACGACTCGCTGTTCAAGCTCGTGATAATCACCGTCCACGCTATGGGTGTATATGTGGCGCCGGAGCGCATTTTCACCTACGGAATCCAGAATATCTCCGATGCTGACATACGGTTTGCCCGTGAGAAAAGGGTGAAGATAAAGCTCGTGGCGCAGGTGGCCAAGCTGTCGGACGACGAGTTCACCATGTTTGTGATGCCTGAGCTGGTGAGCCCCTCGCGATATATCTACAGCGTTGACAATGAATATAACGGCGTGGTGATACGCGGAGAGTGCTACGACCGCCAGTTTATGTTCGGCAAGGGCGCCGGAGGTCTCCCCACGGCATCGTCGATTCTGAGCGACGTAACCGCGCGCCGCCACGGCTACCGCTACGAATATAAGAAGATGGGTTACGTGGATCTTCCGGCATATTCCACCGACCTGACTCTGCGTGTGTACATACGCTACGGAAACACGGATATCCCGGCACTGCTGGCGACGGAGCGCATCCGTGAGCGGTTCGCCTCGGAGGATTTCAATTATGTGATAGCCGATGTGAAGCTCAGCGAGCTGATAGCGAAGCGGGAGCTGCTGGCTGCCGGGGATGTGTTCCTGGCGAATATACCTCAGCTTTTCAAAGACCTCGACGAATAAATGCGGGTGCTGTGATAACGGTCCATCTGGGGCGTTATCACAGCACCCTGGCCATCCGGCTGGATGGATTTGGAAGGTCAGTAGGCTTTGGGGTCGCCGCGGAGGATGGAGAGGGCGGTGCGGGCGATTATGCGCAGGTCGAGGTAGAAGGAGCGGTGGCGTATATACCAGATGTCGAGGTTGAAGCGCTGCTGCATTCGCTGCGGGGTGTCGGCCAGACCCCGGCAGCCGTTTATCTGCGCCCAGCCGGTGATGCCCGGCTTCACGGCGTGGCGCGTCATATAGCGCGAGAGCATGCGGCGGTATTGTTCCGTCTGGCTGAGCATGTGGGGCCGCGGGCCCACCACCGACATGTCGCCGCGCAACACATTGAAAAACTGGGGAAACTCGTCGAATGATGTATGGCGCAGCAGCCGCCCCACGGAAGTGACACGCGAGTCGCCCGGGGAGGCCGCCACCGTGTCGGCCTGACTGTTGACTCTCATGGTGCGGAACTTATACATGGTGAATTCGGCGCCCCGATAGCCGGTGCGTTTCTGGCAGAAAAACACCGGGCCCGGCGAGGTGAGCCTTATGGCCACCGCTATTACTATGAGCAGGGGGGAAAACAGCGTGATAGCCAGCAGTGCGAATACAAAATCGAAAGCCCCCTTCAGCGCGAGGCTGAGGCGGCTATCGTTTTTTTCGGTGAAGTCAATGCCGGCAGTGTTACCCGACATATAATCAGATGCGTGAGTCGATGAGCTCGATTTTCTTTTCGAGGTCGGCTATATCGTCCTTCAGGTGCTGGATTTTGCCCTGAAGCTCGCGCAGCATTGAGTTTCCGCTCTTTGATTTGGCATTGAAGAAGCCGAGATTGTTCTCGTAGGTGGCGAGTTCGTTCTTGCGGTTTTCGTAGGCGCGGAGCAGGCGTTCGCGTTCGCGCGAGAGCTTGTTCTGGTCGGTGGTCTCGTTGATCGCGGCCTCGAATCTTGCGGCGCGGCCGCGGTTGTCGTGGACATCGAGCTTTGCGTAGAGCTGACGCACGATTTCGCGATAGGCGTCGTGCAGCTTGTCTTTCTCGCGGAAAGGAACATGACCGGTCGACTGCCAGAGCTGACGCTGCTCCTGAAGTATGTTAAGGGCTTCGTCGCGGGGAGTGGTGTCGGCGGGGTCGTTGAGCGCCGTCAGACGGGCTATGATTTCGCGTTTGACATGGAGATTGGCCTGCTCGGTGCGGCGTGTGTCGGAAGTGGAGCGTTTCTTGAGGTCGAAGAAAGCGTCGCAGGCGGCGAGGAAGCGCTGCCACAGGGCGTCGCTGTGTTTCTTGGGCACTGCGCCTATGGTTTTCCATTCCTTCTGCAGCTCTATGAGACGGTCGGAGGTCGCTTTCCAGTCGGTGGAATCCTTGAGCGATTCGGCCTCTTCGCAAAGAGCGGTCTTGTGACGGAGGTTTTTTGCAAGCTCTTCCTTCATATAATTGAAGAATACGGCTTTAGCATCAAAGAAAGCGTCGCATGCGGCACGGAACCGGGTGAAGAGGGCGTTGTTGGTCTTACGGGAAGCGAATCCGAGTTTCTTCCATTCTTCCTGAGCCTTGATTATGCGGGCCGACGCCTGATTCCACGCAGAATAGGTCTTGAGTTCGGCCGTATTGATTGACTCTATGTCCTCGCACAGGGCAGTCTTGGCGTTTTCGTTGTCGAGCTCGCGTTTCTTTCTTTCCTCGAAGAAAGCCTGATGGCGTTTGTTGACCTCAGAGGATGCTTCGCGGAAACGGTTCCACATCTCGTCGCGCACGTCCTTTGCCACGGGGCCTGTCTCGCGCCATTTCTCGTGGAGGGCCTTGAGTTTCTGGAATGCGAGAATCACGTCCTCTTCGGCTGCGAGCGCCTCGGCGTCTGCGATAATCTGCTGTTTGTCGGCAAGGTTTTTCTTGAAATCGTAGTCGCGGAGTTCCTTGTTGACCTTCCACTGGTCATAGAACTTCTCGACGGCTGCCTGCTGGCGTTTCCATATATCGGTGGTGGAGGTTTCAGGCACCTCTCCTATTGTCTTGAATTCGGCCACCAGTTCCTTAACGCGAGAGTAGAGACGGCCCACGTTGTCGGTGTCGGCAGCAATTTCTTCAATTTCGGTGATGATGGCTTCCTTGCGCTCGAGGTTGCGGAGCATTTCGGCTTCGAGTAGGGAGCGGTAGGCCGCTTTTTTCTCGCGCACGGTGTTGAGCGTGGTCTTGAACTCCTCCTCGTCGGGGTCGACGGGTGGCACAAACTGTGTGGCATCGCCCCCTTCCTCAATAAAGCTTGTACGGAGAGTGTGGAGCCAGTCGTTGTGCATGGAATAGAACTGCTGTTTGAGGCGGTTGACCTCGTCGGAGTTTATTTCCGAGTCGGGCATGCCTGCAATTTCCTTGATGCGGGCCAGTACCTCGGCTTTGGTAAGCTGCTGGGCCTGTGCGGAGACTGTGGAATTGTCGGATGCAGATTCGGGCATGTCGCCGTCGGAGGGAGTAGAGGCAACTTCCGTGACAGGTTCTGCGGAAACTTCGATATCCGTAGTTTCAACTTCAGCGGCAGTGGGTTCCGTCGATGTGGTTGTTTGATTCAAGGCGTTTTCGCCGGCGTCCATGATGGGCTCTGCCGACTTGTTGGACAATTCCATAGGTACAAAAATAAATCTGTTGTTTTCAAGGGTCGCTCCGCGCCGGGCGTGGAGAGAGTAATTCAAAGTTAAAGATGTGGCCTGACGCTTACATTCACGCGTGTGGATGCTGACGAAAGACAAATCGGGTCAAAAATAGGCATAATTTTTCAGAAAACAACTAAAATTTGACAGAAAACGGTTCACCGAAGAAAGAAAGTGTATGAAAATGTGAGTGGGGGCTCAATCATTACGGGCATGAGAATTGTTGAAACAATAGCAATTTAACATTCAGAATTATGACACAGAACAGAATTCATCCTATCAATGAGGTTATGATCGAGATTTATGAAGAAGGCAAGAAGGTCGACACCTACGAAGGCTCGGGCTTCCATACGGTAGAGGAGGCGGTGCGCAACGCTTATGAAGGCAGCGACCGCACTAACAATCCTATCGAGGATTACGTGTTCCGCGTGAGCGATCTGGCCACCGGAACCTCGGCCCGTTACCGGGTGAATGCCGGCGGAAATCTCAAGATTCTTCCCGAGGAGAAGTGACGGGGTGGCAATAATTGACATCCTGTGGCGCCGGCGGCGCCATGGGATGTTTATTTGTGTCTTATGAATCTTATAATGTGGGAGTGCGTAGGTTTAAAAGAAAAAGCGGTTGTCTCGCGACAACCGATTATTCTTTAACCTTAAATCTAATACCATGAAAAAACACAGTGCAAATAGTAATTATATCTTTCAAACATGGGTTGCTGTAAAAAGGTTCGGAGGATGTTACGGTTTAACGTATTTTAACTAATATTGTCGCTTTGCTGTTGTAACTTTGAACGTCTATAAAATCAGACAACGTTTTATGCACCTATGCGATACCATGGCATTTTTTTAGATAATAAAATGTAAATCAGTGTTACTATGAGAATAAAGATATTAGTGATTGATGACGAGGAAGCCCTGTGCGAGATTCTGAAATTCAATCTTGAAAAAGAAGGCTACGAGGTTGACTGCGCCTACAGTGCGGAGGAAGCCTTGGAGATGGATCTGTCGGGTTACTCACTTTTTATTGTGGATATAATGATGGAGCGTCTGAGTGGATTTGACTTTGCCAAACGAATCAGAAACCAGGTTTCCACAGAGAACACCCCCATAATATTCTGCTCGGCACTCAACGGCGAGGACGATACCGTGATGGGCCTCAACATCGGTGCGGACGATTATATCACCAAGCCGTTTGTGATAAGCGAGGTGCTTGCCCGCGTAAGGGCGGTGTTGCGCCGCAGCCAGGCAACTAAGCAGTGGGAATACAACGTGTCGAAGAGCATCTATGAGCCCGACATCACTTTCAAGACACTCAGGATAGACCGTAACGAAAAGCTGTGCTATCTCGACGGCAAGGAGATAAACCTTACGCGCACGGAATTCGACATACTGCTGTTTATCCTCACACACCGCAACCGCATTTACTCACGCGAGGAGATAATACGTAATGTCTGGGACGACGTGGTTGTTGTCACCAGCCGGACAATCGACACAAACATAGCCCGTCTCCGTAAGAAAATCGGAGTTTACGGAAACAATATCGTGACACGACTTGGTTTCGGCTATGGCTTTAAGGAGACAGTTTAGTTTCAGGTGGAGGCTTTTTATTCCGCTCTCACTCCTCATGTGGGTGGTAATAGGCACATTCGCCGTTTACACCTACCGGCATGAAACGCAGTATCGCGAGCGCACCGTCAACAACCAGCTTAACCGCATAGGTTCGAAGGTGCTTCAGGCCTACGACAACGATATGGACCTGACTCCGTTCATGAACTTCGTGCGCTATTACAACGCGCAGTCGCTTTACTCCGACCTGCGCGTGAGCGTCTACGACCGTAACGGCGACCTGATTTATTCCATAGGCAAGCCGACCGTGAGCGATTTCAGCAGCGTGGATGATCTTGACAAGCTAATAACTACCGACACCGGAGTGATGAGCAAAGACAACACCCTTTTCGGGGAGAAGTTTTTCTATGTCTCAGCCGTGAAGAGCAACGACGGGCAGGTTTTCGTACACACGGTGCTTCCTAACAGCGAGAAAGTGCAGGACAGGCTTTCACTTGGGCCGGAATTCTGGATACTTGTTGCCACGGTGTTTGTGGTAGCGACGGTTCTGGTCTATTTCCTGTCGGGCTATCTCACGCGCAATGTCAAGCTTCTGCGGGAGTTTGCCGACAAAGCCGCCTCGAATATCGACACCGGCGATGACGAGCTCTTTGACGAGAGCATCTTTCCTCACGATGAGCTCGGCGACATTTCGCGAAGGCTTGTGGAGCTTTACCATGACCGCATCGATGCTTTGCGCCGTGCAGGCACCGAACATAAGATAGCCCTCAACGCCGTTGAGGAAAAGTCGCGTATGAAGCGACAGCTCACCAACAACATCAACCATGAGCTGAAGACTCCTGTGGGAGTTGTCAGAGGCTATCTTGAGACGGTTCTGTCGTCGCCCGACATGGACGACACCATGCGCACGCATTTTCTTCAGCGTGCCCAGGACAATGTGAACCGCCTCTGTGCGCTTCTGGGCGATGTCTCCACCATGACCCGTCTGGAAGAGGGCGCGGGCAATATCCCTACCGAAGAAATCGATTTTCACGACCTTGTATTTGCGGTGGTCAACGACCTGGAGACAGGGGGTGTGCTCCGCAACATGAAGTTCACGTTCGACATTCCGTTCAATTGCGCGGTCAAGGGCAATGCCGGACTGCTTACAGGCGTGGTGACAAATCTTGCCAAGAATGCGGCACTGTACAGCCACGGAACCAAGATGTGCCTGAACATCACGGCCGAGAGCGACAGATATTACACATTCAATTTCTTTGATGACGGCCGAGGCGTAGACGAGGAGCATCTTGCCCACCTTTTCGAGCGGTTCTACCGTATAGATTCGGGCCGCGCCAGAAAGACGGGTGGCACCGGACTCGGGCTGCCTATTGTCAAGAATACCATAGAGGCACTCGGAGGAACGATTTCGGTAAATAACCGTCCGGGAGGCGGCCTCGGCTTTATGTTTACCCTTGAAAAATGGGGGAATAATGTTAAAAAAGTCTAAATTAAGAGCCTGTTCCCCGTTTGTTGCAGCATTGTAATATCTATGACATGAGAATGTAAATTGTTTGCTCTACTTTTGTCGGCGTAAGGAATTTGTATTCATTCTCGTTTAGATAATAAGCCAAGATATATACAGAGTCTATACCACAACTTTGCAAAATAGTAATTAAGAGACCATTTAAGAATTATGATACACGGACTGTCGGAGAGACAGTCCGTGCGTTATTTTAAACCGTTATAATCTTATTTTCATAGCCTTGCCTCTGTAGGTAAGTACACGGTCCGGGTTAACCGTATGTTTTTGGAAAGAGCCTTTATCGCGGTCAGCTACCACAATACGGAATTTTCTTTGCATGAGCATGCCGGGGAATCTTCCATTGCGGTCACTCACCTCAAGAGTCCGGTCCTTATCATGCCATGAAAACATGATTGTGGTATAATTGCCTTTTTCGTAGTTGTAGTTGTCGTTCTCATCCTCATAGAGCACGAAGGCGCCGTCGGCACCCGGATACACGCGAATCTCGAGATTATCCCATTTTTTCTCAGTGGCATACTGCACATCCGGGCCTACAGGCAGAATACTGCCAGCTCTCACATAAAGAGGGATTATATCTATAGGCGTCGGTTTGGCCACGTTACGCCCTCCCAGAATAAACTCTCCCGTCCAGAAGTCGTACCATCCGCTGCCTTTGGGAAGATACACATCTTTTGTCTGGGTGGCATTGAGATTGATATTACCGGCTTTGTCCACATACATAGGCCGCGTAACCGGGGCTACCAGCAGAGATCTGCCGAACATATATTCTCCGTCAGTATCGTGCAATGTAGTATCTTCCGGAAAGTCCATAAACAGAGCTCTCATGAATGTGTCATGATTTTTGCTTACATTCCATGCTGTGGAATAGATATAGGGCAACAGTATATATCGAAGACGTATGCTTTTATCCAGAGCATCGAACTCCCATGAACCGCGGTCGCCAAACTGATAGATTTCGCGGGGCGTGCACGTTCCGTGTGAGCGCATCATTGGAGTGAAAGCGCCAAACTGCGACCACCTCACATACAGTTCACGGAATGCAGGGTCGTTTATTCCCTCGGGGAAATAATTACATGAAGCGAATCCACCAATGTCGGTGTTCCAGTAGGGTATGCCGCAAAGCGAGAAGTTAAGTCCGGCGGAAATCTGGTTGTGCAGAACGTTCCAGTCCGATCGAATGTCGCCCGACCAAGATGCGGCGCCATATCGCTGCTGACCGGCAAAAGCCGAACGTGTCAGGATAAATACTCTTTTATCGCCGGTGGCAGCACGCTGGTTATCGTGCACACCTCCCACCGAAAGAATAGGAAATGCGTTGAATACCTCTCGGTACTGACCGTCGTGTGTTCTCTGATTTAGCTTTTCGTCATTGTCGGAAAACTCGGGTTCCGTGGCATCAAGCCACCATCCATCCATTCCAATGGCGAACATATTACGGTTCATTCTGTCCCAGTATATGCGGCGTGCGGCAGGATTATAAACGTCATAAACAGTAGCCTCGTCGGGATACGTTTTGAAGTCAAGTAACATCTGTTTTTCTTTCAGCTCGTTGTGAACGGAAGTATTTTTTCCGAACGAAGGCCAGACTGAAATTATTATATGGGCATTGCGCGCGTGCACATCATCTATCATTTTCTTCGGGTCGGGGAAGCCGGGATTTCCGAATTCAATAGCGTTCCAGCTTGATGGATCTGTGCCCCAATACTGCCAGTCCTGTATAATTCCGTCGAGCGGGACATTTAGTTCACGATATTTGTCAACCACGCCCACCAGTTCGTTCTGACTAATATAGCGTTCACGCGATTGCCAGAATCCATAGGTCCACAGAGCGTTCATCGGCACCTGCCCGGTCAGTTCGCGTATGCCTTTCACCACTCCGTCAGCATTGCTGCCATTGATGAAATAATAGTCAATGCATTTTCCTGCCTGAGAGTCAAAAGTGGTCTCCATGGCATTATCGGTGAACATGGTAGGGGAGTAGTTATCCCAGAATACGCCATAGCCTTTTATCGACTGAAATATCGGGATTGCAATCTCGGTATTTTTCTGTTTAAGATTAATTGCCTGGTTTCTCTGGCTCATCTTTCCCTTCTGATGCTGACCGAGGCCGTAGATAGTTTCGTCTTTGTCGAGATGGAACGACTGCCTTACCATGAGGGTTGCATTATCGCCGTAATTCACCGGGGTAAACTGTGCGCCCCAGTCTTTTTCTGACAGCAGCTTTTTCCCGGTTTTATCCTTAAAGGAAATCCTGCCGGTGCGATGGTTGATTTCCACGACAAGCCTGTCGCTGTTGAGCATCGTGACCGAATCGCCGTCAGTAATGGTAAACGGTACTTTCTCCGCCTCTTTTATCACCGAATAGCTCTTCTTTTCGGGGCGTTCCCCTTCCTGATACTTCAGAATTCTGAGTATGGACGGCGTATAGAACTGCAGCTCGATGTCAACCGACTCAACGGTTGTCTTGATACCGTTTTCAATCCGTTTATAATTACCCGCCCAAGCCGGCAGGCATAATATAAGGGATGCCAAAAATATTACAGGCTTCATAAGGCAATGTGGTTTCTGGGGAGGGGTTGTAAGGTCATGGTCCCTGAGGGTCAGCGTCTGACGAATTTGATGCAGGAGCCGCCGCCGGGAGCGAGCTTTAACCGGAGGGTGTCGCTGCTGGTTACCGTGGCTTCTGTCACTTTCAGTGTCTCGCGGTTTGTGAGATAATGGGCATCATCGCCATCCTCCACTATGGTAGCATTGTAATCGCCATCGGCAAGAAATGTCAGCGGCAGGCTGATAGTGCGAGCGGACTCATTGGTGGCGGCGCCCACAAGGTAGGCATCATAGGTCTGACGCATCATTACAATATATTCGCCTATCTCACCGGCCAAAGTGCGGCTTTCTTTCCACGGCATTTTCTGCGAGGAAAGGAAGTCGAGCAGCACGGGATATTTCCTGTAGTATTCGGGGATGTCGGGGAGTATTGTCACACCTGAGAACACTATCAGCGTGCGGGCGGCTTCCGAAACCACGGTAGACGGCACAGGCTGGTTCTCGTCCACACGGGTTGTGTTTCCCTGTCGGAGGTCAAACATTCCGTTGTTCATGTCGAGTGGTCCGGCCACCATATTAACAAAAACAGTTGTGACAAAAGTTGTAGGGTCAAACACATGGTGTCCGTCAAGCTGTGCGTGGCAGTATTCGCGCGTCACGGCATTAGGCCAGGTACGCATCTGGCCGTAGGGATGCACCGGTCCGTCGTGATAGTCCACCAGGAGATGGTTTTTGGCGCAGAGTTCGGTAATCATCTTCGTCCTTGCATTCTTCTCGGCCTGGCTTCCGGTCATAAAGCCGTATTTAACACCTGCGGCACCCCATTCGCCATACTGTTTAAGCGTTTCTTCTATGGGAAACCGGCGTCCTCCCACATCGTTGAGATATAGCCATATACCTACACCCTTATTCTTTCCGTATTCTATCAGCTTGCGCACATCACCGGCCTTGTCGCCTTCCACCGGGTTGGAGCCCGATTCAAATTCAGGGCCATACCAGTTGGCGTCAAGCACCAGATATTTGAAACCTTGCTCGGCTGCAAAGTCGACCATGCGCACCCACGACGGGTAGGACATCGTGTACATGAAGCCGTCCCATTCCGCTCCGTTTATACGCCAGTCCCAGACGGCCATTCCGGGTTTCACCCACGAAAAATCGTAACCGGGAGCGGGGTCGGGATTCAGCAGCTCTAACAGATGGGAGTCGGTAAGCGCGCCCGGAGCCTCTCCGTACATTATCACGCGCCATGCCGATTTATAGCCGGCAAACAGACTTACCGGCACCGACACCACGCTGAACAGACTTTCACCTTTTGAGGATTGCAGCACCAGAGGAGCGCCGGTTTCCAGATTGGCCTCATGAATCGCCATATAGTGGGTGTCGCCGGCTTTTACAGTCATCACCGGCAATCTGGGCTCGGCGGTCTCAGTGAGTTTTTCCGGCCCGATATTATGGTTTTCGCCATTGTAATACCAGGCAGTATAATCATCGGCAAAATTGTATTCCGTGAGCTCGTTCGCAGTAGTTGTATCGCAATTGGAGCCGGAGGGGATACAGTACCGGAAGGCTACGCCGTCGTTGTAGGCGCGGGCCACAATCTCAAGGCTGTCGGGTGAACCTCCCTTTCGGCACAGCGTCACCGTCAATTCATTGAAATGGTCGGGCACAACCTCGCGTTTGCCCCACAGAGGCCTCCATTCATCACGTATCTTGCGTTCTGTGACCCGGGCCACGGTCCAGCTGGAGTCTGGAATTGTTTCTTCCGCCTCCGTTGTGAAGCCCATCAGGGATTTGTCAACAAGCTGTGCGCCGTTGGCTGTAAACGTGTATGTAAGCTGTCCGTTTTCCTCCTGCTGTATTGTCATGGCAAGTTTATTGTCAGGGGAGGTGAGCTTATATGCACCGCTCCGGCACGAGGCGCATATTACAAGAGTAAGCAACAGGAGCGGAATCAGAATCAGAGGCCTTTTGATCATGTTTATATAAGGGAGAGGGGTGGATACTGTTTATTTGGTTGACGTAAAGAAACGCTCCGGCATGCTACATCCTCAACTCGGCGGCATTAGTGTAGGGAGCGATTTCTGCCGACTTTATGAAAGCGCCGTTAGAGGTCTGACGCAGGCCTATTACCAGCACATTCTTTTCACGGCCGAAATTAAGCCAGCATTCGGGCAGATAGAATTCGCGCTGCGGACCGGCTTCCCAGTGGCGTCCGATATTGTGGCCGTTAAGCCACATATATCCGTTGCCCGACGCATTCATTCTTATCAGCCACGGAATCCATTCGTTCTTTCGGGCCTCAGGCAGATTAAATTCCATTCTGTACCAGGTGAACAGTCCGTCCTGCTTACCGGAAGGCTGGATGTTGTTGCCCTTGCGGGGTATTTCGCTATGTATGTCAAGGCTTACCTCATCCCAGCCCGATGCGTCATATTCCGGTTGATTCCATTTCTGGGTTATTCCCGCTACATCGGCCGCATATTCCCACTCCAGTGGGTGAGTCATGGCTGTTTCGGAAACCGAGAGACCGCCCTCGCGTATGCCCGACAATTCCTCCATAGGCACATAGCCGTGGGCGTGGCCGAGATTCTCGTAAACCACCAGAATCTCATTGCGGCCTTCCTTCAAGGCACCGGACACGTCGAACCGGTTGTCGTATTCGTCGTTGCGAATACGGTCGTAGCAGTTGCGTGTGAGCCATGTCTGTGCATCGGCATTTTCAGGGAAGAGACGTTTCACACTCTTGCCGTTCACGGTCACAGATACAATGTCGCGCGTAAACATATTAAACAGCAGGAACTTCTCGGTCAGGGCCTGACGCTCTGAAAGGTCCACGGCACATCTGTAGAGGCTGTATCTGAAATCATTTACCCCAAGATCGGTCATCGACACCGGACGCACCAGTGAAATCCATTCAGCGGCTCCGTAATTGTCTTCCTTGCGTTTCACCGCAGCTATTCTCACCGGCTCAGGAAGTTTTGAGGGACGTTTGATTTCAGCCTGTTTCCTCGGCCACCATTCGCCTGACGCGGGAGTCTTGCCCGGTTTAATCACAAGCACCTTGCTGTCCAGACTGTCAAGGTTGTATTCAACCGTTATGGGTGACACATACATGGAGTCGCGTGAGCTTTCGGCTCCGGCAACGTTCATAAGCACTTTATTTCCGTTCTGGTCGATATTATACATCTCCTTCCGGGGCAGGCTTATCTTTCCCGGCAGCAGAGTGGCCTTTCCCTTCAGGCGCTTATGCGGGTTGGTATTATGCAGAAACACAAACAGGGTGCCGTCGTCGGCTCTTCTCACGCCTCCGAACAGTTCCTCAGGTGCATTTTCAATCCTGCATGGTCCGCCCTGCGACCGCACGAGCTGAGGCTCATACTTTCTGATAAACTCACCGAGACCCTTTGCGGCAAGATATTTTTCGCCTACGCCGCCGCTTTCTCTTATGGCGGAATTGTAGTCATACGAGGTGGTCATTCCTCTGGCGCCCCATCCGGCGAAATGGGTTCCGCCGAAAAACATATAATAATTTATGCCTGTTCCTCCACCCAGCATTGTCATCAGGCCTATAGCCTGAAAATGGCGGGAGTCGGAATAATGCTCTTCACTCAGGGTGCCGGTAACCAGCGAGAACCATCCTCCCTGCAGCTCGGTAACGAATCCCGGGGCATCGGGCTGCCGGCGTTTTAATGCCGACATTCTGTAAGCACAGCTTGGTGCATCGTTCTGAGCCACATAGTAATTGTCGCAGTCAAACACCTGCGAGAGCTCAGCATCGGCGCTGCCTCTGCATTCGCTTGTAAGGCAGGTGAAAACCGGCACGTCAAATCCTTTGTCGCGCACCGTTTTATAGAGAGCCTTCAGAAAACGGTCTTTGCCGCCACACCAGTGGGCATCGTATTCGTTCTCCAGCTGAATCATTATTATACCCTTGCCGCCTTTGGGTTTTCTGGTTATCTGCTCGTCGGCCAGTGCTCCGCATACAGCCTTGAACCAGTGTTCCGACCATGCTATATGCCTGGAATCGGAGCTTCGGAGCCAGAACCCTTCAACGCCGTCGGGCCTGAAGCGGGCAAGCCAGCGGGGATAGGCTCCTCCCGAAAATTCGGCACAGATAAACGGACCGGGCCTTACAATGGTGTAAAGGCCAAACTCCTCATGAGCTATTTTAAGCCATCTTTTCAGGTCGGAGAAATCAAAATGTGTGGTATCATTGATTGATGCCGGCATGGTTCTCTCGTGCCAGTTCCATGGAACATAAGTCTCCACTGTGTTGAAACCGGCCTCTTTGATTTTACGGAATCTGTCGCGCCACAACTCCTCGGGACATCTGAAATAGTGAAACGCTGCCGAATAGACAAACTTGTCTTCACCATCGATTGTCATGCAGTTGCCGTCGTAGCGTATGCGGTCGGGCGACGCGAAAATCTTTGCCGGTTTTGTTTCGGATTCTCCGAAAGCTGTGAAGGCGGTCACAAGGCAAAGTAATGTGAAAATGGCTCTGCTCATTGTTATAGGCTGAAAATCTGATTGGTTTATTTTACTCTGTATTTCACGCTCTTTCCGGGCTTTACGGTGACCTTCTGCGTCCATTCGGTAAAGCGGTTGTCGCCCAGCGGAGCTGCTGCCTCCTGAGAGTTTTCAGCAAAAATGGTAACGGTGGCCTCATGCTCTGTGGGGTTATAAAGCGTGAGCTCAATACCGCCTTTTTTCTTCTTCAGCTCAGTGACCTTCACATGGTCGAACACGAAATAGCGGCCGGTGTCTGTGTTGATATATATTCCGGGAATCTCGGTGGCCATCATGGCCCCGTTTGTCTCGTTCCAGCCGGTCTTGCCTCCGTCGCCGCGCGAACCGCGGCTGTCGGCGTCACAGTAGGTGAGACGTTCGGTTATCTTGCCGTTGGGCTGTATGCCTTCAGCATGGGCGTGGATTATGTCGCGCAGAAGGGCGGCATACAGCTCGTTGCCTGTGGTGCGGTAGAGCTTGAAAAGGGCGTCGCCTGACTGTGTGCAGAATCCCGGGGCTCCATGTTTGTTCTGGGTGCTTGCCCACACGGCGCCGGTAAGGTCAGCTCCAAGGCGCGCCAGAGGGGTATTTTCAGGGAGGATGTAGGGATATGACACTGTCCAGGTGGAGCAGAGGGCGGCCAGGGCTTCTGCCTGTGGAATATAGCTGGTGTCACCGGTGACTTCGGCAAGTGTGACCAAAGATGTGAGCAGTGCCACCGCTGTCTCTGAATCGGCGTTCTGCAGAATGTCGCCGCATCCGCCTGAGGTGAATCCCTTGACGGCAAATTCGTCGTAGAGAGCCTTGGCTCCCTCACGCGCCACGGCGAGATATTCAGGATTGTTGAAATATACCGATGCGAGGGCCAGCCCGGCGGGAGCCATCGCTCCGCCGGTGGTGTTGTACACGGCAATGTCACCGGTCTCAGGGTTGACGTAGTTTCCCCAGGTGCCATGCTTTTTCCATGTGCTGACAAAGGCGTCGGCCAGACGGCGCATGCGGTTCTCCCATTCGGGTCTGATCATATTTCCGTTGCCCTGCTTCTTCATAAGCATGAGCTGCTTCACGGGCCAGTAGAGCATGTCGGCGTTCTTGCGGGTAAGGGCTATGTCAGATATGTTCTCTGCGGCTGCCGCATCGCGCCGGAGCACATTGCCGTCGGAGCCTACGGTATCGTAGAAGTATCCGCTCTTGCCCTCGCCGTGGGAAAGCCCGAAGTCAAACGTATTTGCCACGCGGCGCAGATGCTCTGCATCGCCCAGCGCGAGCGCAGGGTAGGTGTTCATCATGCCTCCTATCCAGCCATACGACATCCAGTCGGCGTTCTCCGGGCAATAATATTGCGTGGTGTCGCGGTCGAGATAGCGCTCGTCGATATCGCCCATCATCAGTTCCATTACCCGGCTCATCGGTATGAGATTCCTTCCCTCAGAGGGTGCGGTGCCGGGTATGTTCTTGCGTTCGGCCATGAAGCGGCCCAGCAGCGAGGGCACGTCGGGGCAGTCGAAGCGTATTTCGTTTACGGATACCGTGAGGGTGTCGCCTTTGCTGACTTTTATGCCGCGGTCGGGGCTGGGGCTGAATCCTATGAATTCTGGCTTAAGCTCTCTGACGCCGGGAGCGCTGATTACAAATGATGCCATGCTTCTGTCAGGAGCCTCTTCAACAATGAGGCCGAAATCCCTGACTTCTTTTTCACCGGGAATACCCTGAGATGTGATATAGATGGTTCCGGTTCCGTTGCGGCGGTCAAGCACGGTCATGGCCGGAGTGGCCACATTGCAGGAGAGAAGCTCAAGCCTTGACTTGGCTCCGAATTCAGGCGAAAGCTGCGGTATGGGGTTGGAGGTGAGGGCAAGATCCTTGCGGTAATAGTCGGTGCGGTCAAGTCCGGTGGCGTATGCACGCGAGACTATGCGCTGACGGTTGCCGCCATACACAGCCGAGGGGAGCATCACATAATTGTCGCTCGACCATCCGGCGCGGTCAAACGCCACGGCCACTCCGCAGCTGTCCATATCCTTGAGGGCCACAAAGCGGTATACGCGTGAGGTGGTTCCACGACCGTTGTCGGTAACGGACGGAATAACTTTCCACCGTCCGCCGGCAGTCACTTCGTCACACCCTGTGAGCAGCGGGCCGCTGTAGCTGCAGTCAAGAAGCCTGATACCGTCCTTTACCACCGGCTTGCCGGGAAGCCATGAAACTCTTTCGGCTCCGGCTGCAGTGCACACGGCCATTGCGGCCAGAATAATTGCAAATCTGTAGATTCGTTTCATCGGGATATGGATTTAAGAGTTTTTACCTTTGAGTTCGATAGTGCGCACGGGTTTGCCTCCCTCCATCTGGTGCAGACGCCATGTGAGGGGAGCGTCTCCGGCTTCAAGGCGCCAGCTCAGGGCCGGGTCCTGCAGCAGTTTCTTCACATGGGTCGGGAAGGCATCGGCGCTGCGGGCCTCTTCCCATGTGCGTATAACATTGAATATGGCATATTTCTGCGGACAGCTCTCTACATCCAGCTGTCCCAGCTGCAGACCGTAGGTTGCGCCGTAGCCTACCGCAGTTGCCTCGATATGTTCGTAGTCTTCCACGGTTGAAGAAGCCGTAATGGGGAAATTACCGCCGAACGACGAGGGGAAGAAGTTGGCATAGGTCACGTCGCGCAGGTCTTTGCCCTGGCTTGTGGCACCGCCCCACTGGCGTTTCTTTACATCGTAGATGTTGAGGCCGCCTCCCACATTCCAGATGCTCTGGTAGTGCCATGAGCCTTCCGAAAGGGTGGCACCGGTGAAACGGATGTCGGCGGGGACGTTAAGCTCCTTGGCGCGAGCGAACATGTTGCGGAAGAACCGTTTCACGGAATAGGATCCGAAGCCGCTGTGGAACAGGAATTCCTGGCCGTCGAAGTCGTAATAACCCAGACCGCTGCGGCCGCACACGTCGCCGTAATGACGCGCAATCTCGTCCTGGAGTTCCAGATTGGGAACCATGCCCTCATAGGCCCACATCACGGTCACCTGAGGTTTGTCGACATTGTCGCCGGCGGTATGACCGGTGGCAGTGGTGCCCCAGTAACCGCGCCTGACGTTGAGCAGACGATAGGGAACGGTGTCGCTCACGCCCATGTAGTGAATCAGTTCCTTTCCGATCTTGACCATGTTGAGTTCCTTGCAGTGTCCTTCCCAGCAGGCGATCTCGTTCATGTACTGCGGATTGTCAATCTCTATTATGGTATCGGTGGCCGAGATGGATTTCATGAGTTTGCGGCGGTGCTGCACGCACACGCTGTCGGAAGGCACCGGACCGCCGTCGGCAGTGTTGGGCGCGAGTGAATTGGTGATGCAGGTGCGTCCCAGCACAATTCCGTCCTTTGCGAGTTCGGCGGCATATTCACGGTGCGAGAGGTCGCGGTCGGAGAAGTGATAAGGTTTGCGTTCCTCGTTCTTTCCGTCGATGTAGCCGCCGTTGGCGCGGTCGGCATGCAGGAAGGGATGGTCGTAGGCGAGGATGGCTTTCAGTCCCATCTGGCGTGCGTAGGAGGCTATGCTGTCGTAAAGGTTGCCGTGAGTGATTATGTCGGGCCGGAACGCAGTGGGATCCTTCACCCATTTACCCTGGAATGTGGGGTAGGGCAGACCTTCTTCTTTCACTATGTTCTGAATCACATCCATGAGAGCGATGCTGTCGGGGCTTCCCCACATAGCTATCGACGAGCCTATATAATCCACTCCGGGCACAGCCTGACGCATGAGATGGTTAGGCTCGTTGTTGGACTGGATTGGCACCCCCTCGGGAGAATAAATCAGGTTTTCCTTGCGGCGGTCGCGCGAATGATAGCGGATATTTATGCGTCCGTTTTCGTCCACGCCGGCGGCGCTTCCGTAGAGCATACGGAAATAAGGTTCGCGGCGGTTGTAGAAGGCCACGTCGCTTATCCCGTCACCTCCCAGGGTGAACTGCTGGCCTTCGCGCAGAGAAGCCGGCAGAGGATATTTTTCAGCGTCGGGAGTGTGGACGATATAGCCGCCGGCACCTGTCTCGGAGGTGAAATGCGATTCGCCTCCTATGGTATTGTCGTCGAGCGCGAGGACGCCTATGGCGAAATGCACCTTCTCGGTGGTGTCGCGGGCCACGCCTATAATCTCGCCGAGAAGATTGGTTATATTGGTATTGTATTTTCCCCATTGCACACCCCCTATATTGTCGCGGTTTGTAAGGTCTTCAAGCGTGAAACGGAGATATTTGTTCTTTTCATCTACCTTTACGGTTGCCACCGAGCCGTTTTCATATTCAAGACGGATTTTGCCGCCAGATATGTCGGCTTTCACCGGGTAATAGTAACGTCGAAGCGATTCGTCGTAAAGCGACAGCAGCGGCGACGGCTTGTCGGCCGGACTGAAATTGCGGTTATCCTTAGTGCGGTCGTACATTCCGGTGATGTAACCTTTCGGATTGACCTCGACTCCGAAGTAGTCGGTCTTTAACAGATGATTATTTTCATTTGTGCATGCACTGAAACACAACATGCTTGCGACTCCTGCCGCCAGCCAGAATTTTCTCATGATCTAAGGTGAAATTTAAGTTGATGAATGACAACGCAAAAATAATAATTCCCCGGAATGTCATAACAGGACAATCCGGGGAATAGAATGCATTATTTTACTAATTTCAGAATTTCATTCCAGCAGGGAATTCAGGTAGTTTTCATCGGGTTCGAACATATTGACAGTCTCACCTTTGGCTTTAGCCTCCTTGATATAGGAATTCATATCGTTCAGATTTTCTGACAGGGCAGTGAATACTCTGTCAGAAACATTTATATCCGCACCGCTTTGGATTGAACAACTGTAGTATCCATCAATTATTGATACATTTTTATAGAAACGGTAGACTGCGGCCTTTACCTTAGCGATATCGTCTTCTACTATTTCTACAGAGCGAGATGCTGGATTTGCTATTCCGTAAGCAATTATGGACAAAGCGGGCTTGAAAAGAAACTAAAACAACGACAATAAAAA
>CAUBWJ010000030.1 GCA_958439725.1 uncultured Muribaculaceae bacterium
AGGTGGATGTAATTTTTGCCTCATTTTATTTGGTTTTTAATATAGTTCGTACTTTTTCTGCATCAAGAGTGTCGGAAGCCATGAATGCGTCCATGTCGGGTTGACGCCACGAGGGAAGTTCCATGAACACCGTGCCTGCAGTTTCAGGAAAATCCGGCAATGCTATCAGGCGTCGCAGCATGTCCCATGACACTTTTCGGCGGTGGTATTCTCCGTTTATCACAAGCCGGTGGTCACGGAGCTTTTTCAGAAGAAACTCTTCGGGTGTGTCCTTTACTCCGGCAAGAAATGATGTGAACGGAGTGACGTCGGCAGGCACCCGGTGTATCATGTCGATCCGCGGTATGTTTGCAAGTATATTGGGAAGCTGTCGGCTGATTATGTCGGTCATTTCCGCCTCGTTCTCCGCAAGGCCTTGTCCTCCGTTTACCCATCGGCCGTCTTCTATCCAGGTCCAGTCAAGAATCAGATATTCGGGTGAATTTCTCACTACTATCACAGCCGCGGAGTCGCGGTAGGAGACGATGCCTTTTACGTGTTCGTCAAGCATCCGTTTTCTCAATGCTGAATCCACAGGCGCATCCGCAGCGTTGCGGTCGAAGTCAAAACGCTTTGTTGAAATATCGGCCCATAGACGCTTCTTGCCCGTTATGCCTACCCAGCTTCTGAGCCGGTAAAAGTCAAGAGGGGACGACGGGCTTACGGAGTCAGGGCAAAGCTCCCGGGCGGTCTTACCGATTTCGGTAACTGTAAAGCCTTCGGGATAATTGCCGGTAATGGAATCCGTGGTGTTATGCGCGTTGGCAGCCGCTGCGGCAAGTGCAACTAAGGAGATGGTTAGTGTTTTATACATGGCAGTTGTCTATTTGATGGATTTGTGTTCAGAATGTGCAGCCGAGGCGGTGTCAGCCGGTATGGAATCGGTAGACTGTTTTTTCACGGGCCGGAATGAAATCACCGTATCGTTTAGCCGGGCTTCGCACAGATTCAGCAGGCGTATGGTTCCCTGATAGATTGCGCTCGGATCGTCTGTGACAATCGAAAGAGTGTCGCCTCTCAGTGAAACTTCCGGCTCGATGTTAAGGTCTATACATGAACCGAATCTGTGGCGCAGCGACCTCACATACAGCAGTCCCGGTGTGGCTTTGGGCCCTTCGTAACATACCACTCTCACGGTGTCGGAACTCATGGCCCGTAGGCATTCCGTTATATCGGACTTGCAGCGTGAAGCGGCATGCTTGTTCAGGAAAAACGATATGGCCGGAAGCACTGCGAGTATAATTGCTGCCGATATTGCTACTTTATTGCTTGTTTTCATGTCTTTTTATTATTGGAATTATTTCATCTGGCGATATGCCAAGCAGTTCCATCTGTCTGATACATAGAGGTAGAATTTCGTCGAAGAATGCCTGTCGACGCCGTTCTTTTATTGCCTCGCTGGCTCCTTCGGCCACAAAGAAGCCTACTCCTTTCACGCTTCTTACCGTGCCGTCGAATCCCAGATGCTCGTAAGTGCGCACAATGGTATTGGCGTTGACGCGGAACTTCGCGCTCATTTCTCTCACTGAGGGTAGCTGATGGCCTATGCTCCAGCGTCCGCTCAGTATGTTGTCCTCCACCCATTCCTTTATCTGGATGAATACGGGCCTGTTGTCTTTCAGTTCCATCGCTCGAATCTGATTTCTCTGAAACGGAAATATGAGATTGCTATGGCGGCTACGGGAAGCAGCAGAAGCCAGAGATATGATACCGCATACTGGGCTTTAACCGGCAGTCCGGTCCAGGAACAGACTGAGTGCCATTCCACACCGTTAGTCCATATATTGACGTCTGTGCCGATGAAGGGGTAGGATAAGCATCCTGCCACATCGAGCAGCGAGACGCTTCCTGCTGCTATAATGCCCAGAGTTACACCGGCTATCCATCTCCATTTCGGGGGAAAGGTGGTGAAAAGAATGCCGAGCGAGCAGTACCATACCAGAAAATATGATACCACCGGTAGATGGTAGAGAGGAAGATGAGTTCTGAAGGGAAGCCGGGCTATGTTCAGAAAGGTGGTGTGGTCCAGAAAAAATAGCGGCACGAGCATCACACCGTATGAAAGGATGGGAAAAATCACGAGAGTGCGCAGGGCGGTGAACGCGAATTTTGTGGACTCACCCACCGGAAGCAATAAGGGGGATATGCACTGTTCGGCGTCGAAGCATCCGCGCAGGGATGTGAGGGCGGTGTAGACCACGCAGGTGAAAATCCACCATACTCCCACATACCGTGCCTGTGAAGGAGAGTAGCAGAGTATAATGAGCAGGGATATGGCTGCCGATATGGCCGTCATGGATAGGTCGCGGCGCCAGTGGCAGCAGATGTAGAGTCGGGATAATCTTATCATTTGTCTTATTGAATGGGGTCGGTTGATATTATGCTGCGGAAATATTCGCTCTGATGGATTGCGGTATACAGCAGTTCTATGTCGGGGTCGGAGTATACGCCGTCGTGATTCCTTCCTATGGTCTTGAGACCTTCTTCAAACACTATGTCGTCGCAATATCCCACGGGGGAGCCGAATGTAAATGTCTCGGCAAGTGCGTCGATGGAGGCATCCATTATCACCCTCCGTCCGTAAAGCATTATCACATCCGTGATGATGTTCTGGAGCTCAGCCGCTGAATGGGATGATATAAGAATAGTCTTGTCAGTGATGTCGGTGCGGGCGAGAAGTGACTGAAACGCCCTTTTGCCACCCATATCAAGGGAATTCAGAGGCTCGTCAAGCAGAATAAGGGAGCATCCGGTTGCAAATGCCAGTGCAAGCAAAGCTTTCTTTATTTCGCCGGGCGACATTTTCGTCATTTTTCTGTGGGTGTCCACGCCAAGCAGTTTTATGTTGTCGGCGAATTGTTCGTGGGAGAATCGCGGATAGAGCGGGCCGTAGCATTCGGCCATTGCTGTGGGTGTCAGAGCGGCTGTGCGGGGATATTGCGGAACATAGAAAAGTCCTGATAATAGCTTCTGGTCGCGGCAAGGCATTTCGAAGCCGTTGACAGTCAGAGAGCCGGCCAGAGGTGGTATGCCTCCGGTTATGGTGTTGAGCAGGGTGGTTTTGCCGCTGCCGTTTTCACCGAACAGACCATATATTGCCGATGTATGCAGCCTGAGGTTTACATCGCGCAGCGCGGGAAGCTTCAGCGAATATCCTATTGCAGCCTGATTGAAAATTACGGTTTCATTTTCCATGTGATGTTTATTTGTCATACTGTACTATCAAAGTGGTACAGCAAAGGTATAATGACATACCAACTCCGCCAAATCGTTAACATTTATTAATAATGAAAGAAGGTCATCATCGAAAGATATCAACAGTTTCGGTATGGATTATTTGTATATTTGTTATCTGTGATGAAAACGGTTGATTATGGCAGAAATTATTCTGATTTCTCTGGTTATTATCTTTTTATCCAATCTCTTTTTACCGAAAAAAAGGAGGCATACGAAGCGCCCGCTGAATCCGAATGAAAATCCATCTACTGACGGTTTGCCGTGGATGGGAGGGAAGAGGCGCGAGAAAAGGTCAAGATAATTTTGGGATGACTGACCGGTGAACGGGAAGGTCGGCCCCTGTCGTCCGAATGAATAATGGAATAATTATTGAATAATTAAATGAATGATTGATAGCCGCGGAGCGGAGATTTCTGTTAAACCCGCTGCGTCAGCTGCGGGGGGAACGCTGTCTGTGCCACCTGCGGCGAGTCTGGGAATGGCGATGCCGCAGTGTGCGTAAGCGTGGGAACCCAATAGACAGCCCATGCTTACGCGGGGGCAGCGAGGTGCGCATGCTCCGCAGCTTGCCTCGGGGAAATTTATTGGCCTCTTTTTCCGGCAGCTGTCGCAACCGGTTGTAAAAATTTCGCACCTCCGGCGCTCTTCGCCTGCTACAATATACTGTGAGTAAGTATAACCCCGGCTTTTCAAGCCATCTGTCAAAAAAGGGGTTAATGTGAGAATAATGGTTGTTAAAATGGGTCTGCAATACCTGTATCAGATTAGCCAACTCGGAGCGGCGGAGCCGCGGGGGTCGTAAAACCCGCTGCGTCAGCTGCGGGGAAAACGCCGTTCCAATCTTGTTCCGGCTGAAAAAGAAAAGTGAGCGCAACTTGTTGTATTGCACTCACTTGCTTTTAACTCGTCGGGGTGAGAAGACTCGAACTTCCGACCTCCACGTCCCGAACGTGGCGCGCTGCCAACTGTGCTACACCCCGAGCTTAGCGGCCACAAAGGTAAGACTATTTTTTCAAATATGCTACTGTTGGCGTGAATATTTTGAAGAGCGTCGGGCTATTTGTGCCGGCTGAACAGCTATGCGTACGGAATCGCGGTTTGTGCCGCGGAATCGGCGGCGGAGGTAAAGGCGGTCTATTGCCGCTCCGATTCCCACGGCCAGTATCAGTGCGGCGGCCATGTAGATCCATGCTATTGCCGTGGGAGGAATGATGTTCAGAGTCATAGGAGTACTTGTGTCGGAGGAATTTGACTTTCGTTTTCTTATAAAACAATCCGAATCCGCGGCGGTTCAGTCTGTCGCGAAGAATCAGATGCCACAAAAGAAATGGCGGCACGCCGATTCCGACATGCCGCCTGTTTCTTTTGTAGTGGATTGCGTGTTTATTTAGCCACGCGTTCGAGCCATTTTACCATGCCGAACATCACTCCCATGGAGATGAAGCATACGCCCATGAACACGGCCCAGGCTACCCAGATGGGGCAGGCGTTGTAGATGAGCGGACCAATCCAAAGTAGCAGGTTGCCCACGGCAGTGGCGCCGAGCCAGAGCCCCTGGCAGAGCCCCTGCATGTCGCGCGGAGCTACTTTCGATACGAACGAAAGGCCCAGAGGCGAGATGAAGAGCTCGGCAACGGTCAGGAAGAAGTAGAGTACTATGAGCACCCAGGGTCCCGACATGATGCCGCCTTCAGTGCGGAACTCGGTGGCTGAGGGATAACCCATCACGAGCGAGTAGACCATCAGGAAGAGGTAGGCGATGCCTGCCAGACCCATGCCGATGGCGATTTTGCGCGGTGTGGAAATTTCCTTGCCGCGGCGCGCGAGCGAAGCGAAAATCATTATGATGACGGGGGTAAGCACAATCACGAAGAACGGATTGAGCGCCTGCCAGATTTCGGGAGCGATAGTGTCGCTGTTCACGAAATCGCGGGCAAAGAGCGACAGCGAGGTACCGTTCTGGTGGAACGAGAACCAGAAGAAGATGGCAATGCCGAGCACTGCGAAGAGTGCATACATGCGCTGCTTGATTTCCTTTGCCATGGCTGCTTTTTCCTCGGCGGTGTAGCTCACGGTCTCGCTCTTTTCCTTCTTGGCGGGAGAGGGGAGACCCTTCTTGGTGAAGAGGAATATGGCGAGCGAAAGGAGCATGGCGGCCACGGATGCTATGAACGAGTAGTGGATGCCGGTGTTGAACACATCGAGATACTCGGTGCAGAATGCCGAGATGTTGCCGGCGGCGTCGCCTCCCACCTGGGTGATGAGGGCATAGAGGTTGTCGGCGTTCTGCTGGTTCATGTTGTCGGTCACGCTCAGGTATTCATGGCAGAGAGCGGGGAGCTTGGCATTGTAGGCAAGATTGTGTACGCCGAGCCACCAGGAACGGAGCATGGGAGCCACGAAGGGAGCCACAACGCCTCCTATGTTGATGAACACATAGAAAATCTGGAAGCCGGAGTCGCGTTTGGAAGCCCAGCGGGGATTGTCGTAAAGCTGACCCACGATGGCCTGGAGGTTGCCCTTGAACAGACCGTTGCCGAACGCGATGAGGAAGAGCGCGCAGCATGTGAGTGTGAGCAGCCAGGTGGTGTTTTCGGCTGTGGCGAGAATAGGCACTGCAAGCACTATGTAGCCCAGGGTCATTACTATCAGACCGCTGATAATGGTGCCTTTGTAGTTCTGTGTCTTGTCGGCTATGATACCGCCGACGAGGCTCAGAACGTAGATTCCGGCATAGAAGAATGAATAGACCAGAGTGCTCGTTTCTTCCGACAGTCCGAATTTGGAGCAAAGGAACAGCACGAGCACCGCATTCATGATGTAGTAGCCGAAGCGTTCGCCCATGTTGGAGAGGGCGGCGGGAATTAGGCCTTTAGGTTGATTGAACATGATAAGATTGGTGAATGTGGTGGATATGATTGGTTAATAATTTTCCAGTGGAATCAGGCCCCGGCGGCATTCTCGTCCTTTATCTTGAACGCGAGCGCATACAGGCGCATCTGCTTCAGCATGGCAAGGAGTCCGTTGCTGCGTGTGGGCGAGAGGTTCTCGGCCAGCCCTATGCGGTCAATGAAATAGAGGTTTGCCGATGTGATTTCCTCAGGCGTGTGGCCGTTGAGCACCTTTATAAGCAGCGCTATGATGCCTTTTACGATTATGGCGTCGGAGTCGGCCGTATAGTAGACTTTGCCGTCTTCTTCGCGGGCGTAGAGCCATACGCGGCTCTGGCAGCCTTCTATCAGGTGGTCGGGAGTCTTGTATTTGGGGTCGATGGGAGGAAGGGTGTTGCCGAGGTCGATGATCATGGCGTAGCGGTCCATCCAGTCGTCCACTTCAGAGAATTCTTCTATTATTTCGTCCTGTGTCTGGTCTATTGTCATGGTTTGAGAATTGAATGTCTGACAAATTTAGTCAAAATCCCCGGGGATTCCGCGGAGAACGCCATAAAAACGTTGCAGGCAAGATAAAAAAGGGCGCGGCCCCGGACGGAAAGTTCCGCGCCAGTGGGCCGCGCCACATTCTGCTGTTTATTTATTTCGGGCAATTTCCTTGCTTACGGAAAATTAGTGTCATGCCTTTTTCGAGGCCAGGAACGCGGTGTGGTATTCATCGAGAATCTTGCGGATGGCTGTGCCTATCTTCAGATAGGCGTCATCGTTGAGGTTGGCGAGCGACGCGCGCACCGACCATGCCGGGCCGTCGAAACCGTCGCCGTTCAGAAGCACTATTGCCGTCTCGTTGGCCAGACGAATCACCACGTCGAGAGGCTCGTAGTTGTCGGTGAGATACTTTGCGAATTCGTCGCCGTAGAACTTCTTGGCCCATACCATCAGGTCGATTTCGCTGTAATAGCCCGCGCGGTTGGGGTCGGGAAGCAGCGTGAAGCCGGTGGTGCTCCAGAGGTCGTTGAGGCGACGATGGATCATGGAAATCAGTCGGGGCTGAAGTTCCTGGTTGTGGAGATAGCCGAAGGCCGAGAAAAGCGCGAGCTGGATCTGCTGCGGGCATGAGAGACCGGCGGTGTGGTTGAGGCCCACAAGACGCGAATCGGCCACCAGACGGTCTATAAATTTTATCTTCTCAGGCTCAAGCGCGAGCGACTCGTAACGCTTGTTGAGCGCGGCCTTCTTGTCGGCCGGAAGAGCCGCAATGCGGTCGTCGAAAACGTTCTTGTCGCTGCGCAGGGCCATTGCTGCCACGCGCCAGCCGGTGGCACCGAAGTATTTAGAGAATGAATAGAGGCAGAGGGTGTTGTAGGGAAGCACATACATCAGCGAGCGGAAGCCCTCGATGAACGTTCCGTACACATCGTCGGTGATTATCATCAGGTTGGGGTTGTCCTTCTTCACGATGTCCACGAACTCTTCGAGAACCTCGGGAGCGAGGCATACGCTCGGCGGGTTCGATGGATTGGTGATGCACACGGCTTTTACCGACGGGTCGCGAAGCTTGTCGAGCTCTTCTTTGGGATATTGCCAGTCGTGGTAACCATCCTTCTCGACCTTGTTGGCCGATACGTTGACTATTTCCAGCCCGAACTGGGCGAGCTGCGGTATTTCAAGGTAGGGAGTGAAGCAGGGGGTGAGGAGGGCGAGTTTGTCGCCTTCGTTGAGGAGGAAATTCTGCTTGAGCGATTCGAAAGCGTAGCACATTCCTGCCGTGGAGCCTTCGGTGGGGAAGAGGTCATACACGGTTGGGTCGTCCTTGCCGCCCATAGCCCAGCGGATATAGTCGCGGGCCATGATTTCTGTGTATTTGAGAGCGCGGGGGGGCGTGGGGTAGTGGTCGCCCAGAATGCCGTCGACCATCTCGAACACGAAATCATCGGGATCCACATTGTGGGTCTTCACCATATAATCGTAGTAGTGGCGCAGCACTTCGGCTCCGTCGTTGTCCTTGTGGGCTTCGATGAAGTCCAGATAACGTTTGGCGCAGCCGTCCTGCGTGGGAGAGGCCACGATTCCCAGGGGAGCGTCGTAGACCTTGCGCTCGGCCTCGCTTGCGGCGAAAAGACCAAGCAGGAAGAATGCCTTGCGGGGGCGTGAAAGAAGCCAGTTGGGGTTGCCGCGGCCGGCATTGAGGAACGTTGCAGTTGAACGCTGTGCGTCCTTTTCTGCGAGGCTTATGAGAGTACCCTTGATTTCAAACGGGCTCAATTTCTCAAGGTCTTTTTCGTAAGTGCGGTTTTCAGGATTTTTTGGAATTTCCATGATTTGTCAGTGATTATGTAGATTAGAGATAATTATGTCAGATAAACATCAGAACCATTGCCACGCCCATGAGGATGAGCAGAGTATTGCCGATGGCGTATGTAATGGTATAGCCGAGAGCCGGCACGGAGCTTCCAAGCGAAGCGGTGATTGCTCCGAGGGCCGCTGTGGTGGTGCGGCTTCCCGCGCAGCATCCCAGATTGATTGCCGGATGGAATTTGAACACTTTTGCGCCGAGCCACATCGCTAAGAGCAGCGGCACCGTGGTGGCTATTATACCCATCACGAAGAACATCCAGCCCACCTGCTCCAGACCGGAGATGAACGTGGGGCCGCTCTGTATGCCTATCACGGCTATGAACATATTGAGGCCGAGGTTCTGCATGAGCCACAGCGATGACGTGGGAATGAATCCCACGGATGGGTGGCGTGTGCGCAGCCATCCGAAGAACAGGCCGGCGATAAGGGCTCCTCCCGAGGTGGAGAGGCTCACGGGGATATTATGAATATTGAGAGTGAGTGCGCCCACGAGAGCGCCTATCACTATGGCAAGCGATACGTACACGAGGTCGGTGACCGAAGTCGGTTTCTCTTCCACGCCGATCTGAGGTACCGCCGCTCCCACTTCCTGCGGAAGACCTTCTATCACGAGCATGTCGCCCTGCATGAGTTCAGTCTTGGCCAGCACAGGGATGGAGAGACCGCCCTGACGGGTAATTGAGGCTATCATCACTCCATACATGAACGGTTTTGCGCGCAACTGATCCACGGTCATGCCTGCGACCTTTTTGGTGACCATCACTTTGGTCTTTTCCACATTGAAGGTGAGCAGCTTCGGGTCGTCTACTTCGGGGCCGATCCAGCTTTCGTCCTGGACTATGTATTCGTGGCGACCTGACAGCACTATCTCGTCGCCTTTGGCGATGGTTACTGTAGGAGAGGGATCCACCACAGAGCCGTCGGCCTTGCGCACGCGCTCCACAAACAGCCGTCGGCCGAGGTTTGCGAAATGCTGTTCAACCTGTGCGATTGTCAGGGCACCGGCGAAATGATCCGAGTCAACCTTATAGGCGCGGAAGTTGATGGGGCGGTTGCCGTCGATGAACGCGGGGTCGCTCGAAAGTGTGGAGTGGTTGAGTTCCTGCTCGTAGTCCTTGGTCTGCTGGCGCACTTTCTTCAGGCCGCCGAGCATCATTGGGCCGAGGCTGCCGAGAATATAGGCCGAACCGATTGTGCCGAACACATAGGTGACGGCGTAGCCTACCGGAATGAGGTCTATCCATGCTTTTTTGGTGGCGGCATCTACGTCGGGCAGGCTGCTTATGGTGTCGGTGCCTACGCCTATCACGGCCGAGATGGTCTGTGCACCCGAGAAGAGACCTGTGGCCATTGCGGGGTTATAATTCATGATTTTGGCGCATCCCCATGTGACCACGAGACACAGCACGCAGACCACAACGGCGAAAATCACCTGCTTTATGCCCTGTCCGCGTATAGCTGCAACGAACTGCGGACCGCATTTATAACCTATGGCGAAAAGGAAGATGAGGAAGAACAGGGATTTGAGCGGTGTACCTATGACAATAGGCTGTCCGGCAAGCTTATTGACGAAATAGCCTATCACCACACCCACCAGAAGCACTGATGTCACGGTGCCGAGAGCAAATGTTTTGTACTTGAATTTTCCCAGATAAAATCCCAGTCCGATAGTAAGGAATATCGGAATCGAGGGATATTTTATCAGTGTGTCCATTAGCCAGTGTAACATAGGAACTGAAAATAAAAGGTTGTGTGTAAATTTGTTATTTAGCCAAACGGAAGAGTTGGCGAGGATACAAATTTACAACGACAGACCGGCGCCTATTGTTCACAAGGTCTCAGGGCGTCGCGCGGCGCGGGCTAATGGGATGTCAGGGGCTTGATGCGGTAGGATTCCGATAACGTATGATAGCCTATTTCGCCGCTTTTTTCTCGAAATGCTGGTAATCTTTCACCGTTTTCCAGTCGCCTCCCCAGATGAATCCGCGGGAGGTGAAAAGCCGGTGGCAGAGGTCGCCTTTAGTCAGTCTGTAGGGCGACGGTTTGGAGCGGTCGGCGTAAGGAGCGGCAGCGGCCGGTTCCACCACAGGGGATTTAGAGTTAAGACGGCGCACGTAAGGATTGTAAAACGGATTGATGTCTATTGCCAGGCCTCGGCTGTGGTTGGAAAGCTTCCGTGTGCCCGACACATAGCGGAAATTGAAGGCAGAGGAGTTGTTGGCGGTCATGGAGGCCTGATCGTCGGCTCCGTAGTTGTCTATCAGGGTCATGCGCTCTATGGGATAGCCGGCGTTGAAAAGTTCGCGGAAAATATCGAGCAGGTCACGGCTTATAGCTTTGTTGCAGATTATCTCCCCAAGGAGTATACGGCCCTCGGCATCGGTATGGAGCACTTTCAGATAACGGAGATCGGAAAGCGGGGTGGTGCAGCCGTCGGCGAACGATTTCCCTTTGATGCGGGCGAATATTGCCGGAGTTATCTCCGTAGCCGTGAAACAACGGTCAATCCCGAATTTCTCCACCGCGGCGGCGCTCACCTGCGTCCCGGCATTCCAGTTGCGTAATGCCGTCATCTCGCTTTCGCCGCTCCGGGCAAAGCCGCATAAAGCGCCGATCACCACGGCACAGAAAATAATCAGTCGTTTCATAATACTCTATATTTTTTTCCGCCCGCGAAGTTACTCAAATCCCCCCGCTTCCCGAAATCCGTTTTTATCTCTTTTCCGGCTTTACAGGCGTTTCATCTCGGTTTCTGAGGCCGAGGTGCCTTTGTAGGTGCTTTTGCGTGGATGGAAATTGTAGATGACGTTCAGTGAGATGCCGCGGCGGTCGTAACTCTGCTTTTTGTCAACGAACACGCCGTATGTGTTCATTGTCCAGTCGTTGTTGGCGGTATTGAAAATATCGGTTGCGGAGAGCTTTACGGTCAGTGTCTTGTTGAGAAACGTCTTGCCTACAGAGGCGTCCATCGTAAACCATGAGGCTCCGAAACGGTTGGTGTGCATGTCGCCACGGGAACTTCCGTTGAAGTTGGCGGTTATCAGCCAGCCGTGAGGCAGTGCAAACATATTGTCGAAATAATAGGAGAATATCGGTTTCTCATACCGGGTGTCGCCGAGCGTGAGCCATTGCCTGTAGACTCCGGCGGTGACATTCGGAGTCCACCGGCCTACAGCGCGGTTCCACACCAGATAAAGGCTCAGGGCCGAGACGTCGATGTTCACAGGGTGCATGAGAAGCTGCAGGTTGGCTGCCGGATACACCTGCTTTACAAATGCGTAGGTGTCGAGAGCGCGCGTGTAATCGGCCTGCAGCATGAAGCCTTTCCACATTCCGAACAGCTGCACATCGTGTGCGTGCTCGTCGTGCAGCGCAGGATTTCCACCCTCTATCTCGTGCAGGCCGGTATAATTCAGCGAGCCTGTGAGCTGGGAGTACGGTGGCTTGACGGTAGCCATCTTATAGCTGAGGCTTATCTGTGATTCATCGTCAAACGAATAGCCTACCGAGAGGTCGGGTGTGAGCAGGTGGTCGCGTCGGCTCACATTCTCGTCGCGCCGGCCATCCACCTTGAAGTCGTAATCCACATACTCGTATCTCGCTCCCACTCCGAGGGAGAACTTCCCGAGCCTCCCTGACCAGGAGGCGAACGCGGCCGCGGAGGTCTGGCGTGCGTCGGTAAGCGATGAGGGGATATATTCGCTCACGGAGGAGTTGAGCATACGGTAGTCGAGCGACGTCCGGGTATGGCTGTCCTGTGTGCCGACTGTGAATTCTCCATTCCATAGAGGAAAGTTGAGATATAGCTTTCCTGCCCACAGGGTAGAGGTGCGGCGGTCGTTGGAGTTCACGTCCTGATCGGTGGAGTGAGGGTAAGTGGTCGCGACGTCGTTTTTCTGGTTTGACCGGCGGAAATCGCCGTCAAAGTGAAGAAGATATTTCTCCGCAAACCGGTTTTCGTAATATAGCGAAGCCAGATGGCTGTGGGCTCGGATGTGCTTGTCAATTTCGCGCCTGATGGCCAGATTATCGTCGATCCACTCCGTTCCGGAGTTGTTGAAGTTTCCACGCTCAGGATTGTACCGGTAGTATGCGCCAAACGATTGTGCCCCTTTCGAATAATTGAATCCGCCTTTTATCACTCCTACGGTAGTGGGTGTAGAACTGTTCTGACTGCTTCCGACCACAGTTTTCTCCCCGTTAAATAAGAGGGTATTGGTGGTGTTTCCCCGGTTCAGTGAATTATTATGGTTTATCGTGCCGTTGGCAAAGAATTCCCAGGCTTCGGCGCGGTAACTGAGCGAGAGGTAATCCATAACCGACCATTTGCGGCGGCGTTGTAGCTGGAATTGATCGGTTACCGATAGCCCTTCGGTGAAATTGCGGCGTGTGGTGATTTTAAGCACTGCTCCAGTAGTGCTGGCGTAAGCCGCTCCGGGCGCCATGAGCAATTCCACTTTTTTCAGGTTGGATGAAAGGAGCTGCTGTAACTCCTGATTGTCGCGCATCGGGCGCCCGTCTATGAAGATTTCTATGTTGCTTTTGCCGATAACGCTTACAGTGGCATCGTCAACCTTGATCATAGGCAACTGCGCGAGTACATCAAGAGCCGTGCCGAGGTCGGCGAGATTCGTGCCCGGGATGGTCGATACGAGTGTAGAACCAACCAGTCGGGTGGCAGGCTGTTTTGCCGTAACAACCACTTCCTGCAGCTGACGTGTGAGACTGTCGGTAGCTTCCTGGTTCTGTGCATGACCGATTCCGGCCATAAGTGCCGCGGTCAGGATCAATATTATTCTGGCTTTCATGTGAGTGAATTTTTGTTGCAGCAAAGTTATTCACACAGAGCCTGAAAATCCAAAATAATAGTCTGACCGTTGGCGCTGTAAGTCGCTTATAATCAGTAGGCGAGTTCTGAAAAATCTGACCGCGCGTAACGCGGCGTCAGAAAACAGCTGAAATGTCGCTTCCAAGGCCCCCGCAACGTTCTTTCAGGCGCGATTTCAGTCGTGATTTTCGTTTGTAGACCACGTCGGCCGATTCCTCCAGAAGCAGGCAGATGGCGCGGGTGGAAAGGCCGCTTGCCAGATACACCAGCAGCCGGTAGTCGTCGGGTTTCATGTCGGGCCAGCTCTTTTTGATTTCTTCAAGAATGTTGTTGCGGCAAGCGTTCACCGCCTTTTCCATTTCGGGGAAAGAATCGGTGCGCACCGACTCAATCTCGCTTTTCACCTTATCCACAATTGATTTTCGTTCGGTCTTGGTACCCTGACTCTCGTAGTAGGTCTGACACAGCGAATCGATAAGGTCGAAGCGTTTGTCGAGAAGTCCCTGTAATGTGGTTTCCAGGCGGTTCACGTCGCCCCGGGTTGCCGCAATTCTGCTCCGCAGGCCCGATGCTTCGGCCATAAGCGACTCGTTTTGCATAGACTGCATCCTGATTCTCTGTCGCATCCACGCTATCACACCCCCCGCTATAAGGAGTATTATGATACCGACAAACATAATCTGTTCACGCCTGGTGCGTTCGCGGTAGAGCATGAATTCCTTTTCTTTTTGCAGATACAGAGCCGTTGCGAGATCATCTCTTTTTCCGGGAGCGCCCATCAAGGCCTTGAGCCGGGAAGCTTTCTGAAACTCGGCCGTGAGGTTGTTCCTTCCATAATAGTCCATGGCTATGTTGACAATGGTATCGGTGGGAGCGGCAAGCTTGTTGACAACCATCGCCTCGCTGTAGAGCAACGCCCAGCGGGCCATCGTGGCGGAATCATGAAATTCCGACACATCCAGCCCGTTCAGCCGCGAAAGCGCCGCCGACGGGTCGCTCTGCATAAGGCGCTGCGCCTCATCGAGCGCCTGTGGATATGAATTTGAATACCCGCAGCCGGTTACCACCAGCAGTATTATTATATAGAGAAGATTTCGCATATTGTTCGCGGTTTATCTATAATCCGTTTCAATCAGGTCTACGACTTCTGCCGGAGCAAATACCGGTTCATCGGAGTTGCTGGTTATCTTAATGCCTCCTCCCAGCTGCACATTGAGTTTGCCCACCGGATTATCCAGAAAATCGCGTTTGGCTTTCAGGAAGCTTATACGGTCGGTTTTCTCGTAGTCATCGGCAAGATAGACGGTGCCCAGTGGCTTTGCTGCCTGCCGGATGCCTGTGGCTGTGAAACTGTATTTGCCGTCGTCGGTCGACGCTTCAAGTATGAGCCCCGGAAGCCCTCCGAGTTTCCACGGCCCGTTGGAAACGGGAATCTCCGGTGAGAACCATACGGTCCATTTCCGGCCGTGATAGGCGGTAGTTGCCCGGACGCACTCATATTCCAGGATGTTTTTGGTGGAATTGGATATTTCCCATGACCATTCTTCGGGCGTCTCGTCGTAATAGAATTTGTCAAGTCCTGCGGAATCATAATAGCGCAGAGTGTTTCCCTCGGCACTCTTCACCACGTAGTAACTTCCGTCCTTACTCGGGATATCCTCCAGCGCGCCTTTCATTAAAGCAGCGCGCGTCATCTCCTTCCATTTCGCCACACCTTCGGGCGTGGAGTTCAGAGAGTCGATATATTCCGTTACGGGCGAATAGAATCTTGAATCAGTGGTATTGGCCAGCAGCACATACTGGTTCTTTACATCCACCTCACCATTCTCCATGTTGGGGCCCCAGGCGGTGTAGCTTACCTCGATGTCGGCTGTCTGCGCCATTGCGGCAGATGCCGACAATAAAAATGCAATTATTACCGGAAATTTCATTTCAGTTTTTCTTTTTGATTATCTGAAGAGCTTTGTCGAGAGCTTCGGCGGCAGGAACGGCAACATCGGGAATCGTGCCGTGGATGTCACTTTCACGGGTCCTTTTCTACCGTCGGTTGAAAGTATCGAGAAGTCTTTTGACTCCCATACCTCAAGAGCAATTTTCAGAGTGTCGATATCGGAAGCGAAAACTATCTCGGCGGCCTTTGTCTCAAGCGGGTCGATTTCAGTCCCGTACAGCACGTTCCAGCCCCCGTTCAGGGGCTTGCCGTCAAGAATCACCGCTACTTTATCGGCATTGGTTCTCAGAACATCCTGCTCAGAAACCGTCTGCGCGCTTGCAGCCGTCGCCGCCACACTCAGTGACAGGTAAATAATCAGTTTTTTCATTTCATCTTGTAGTCTGGTTCGTCGGCGTAGCGGGCTGCGTCGTATTTCGGGCGGTTGGAGTAATCGTCGGAGAACTGGACATTGCCGAACTTTGCCCTGAGTATGGACTCGCTGTTGTTTTTGAAGTATTCGTGTTCGGACAGAGCTTTCTTGCGGTCTTTCTTCTGATAATCCTCGGGGGAATACATTGGGGTAATCTGGCGGTCGGATTTCTCAAGCCCTGTAGCTATAATACTGCGGTCGTTGTCGGTGGTGGCCTTGAGGATCAGTCCCGGCAGACCGCGTAATTTCCAGGGGCCGAACGGCACCGGGACGTCGGGCGTGAACCAGGCTGTCCAGCGGCGTCCGTGATAATCGGTTGTGGCCATTATGCAGTCGTAGCCGAGTATATTCGTGGTGGAGTCGGTTATCTCCCATTGCATCTCGTCGAAAGGCTCGTCGTAATATCCCTGCTCATCGCCGAATTTTGAATAATAGCGCAGGGAATTGCCGCCAAGATCAGTGAATACGTATGTGTGGACCTTCTTCACCGGCCCTTTGCGCATATCGAAGGTTACGCTTCCGTCGGGATTCTGGGTCATACACGTGGCCATGATTATCTTTCTTAGCTCTGCCTTGCCCTTGGGTGTCGAGTTCAGGGAGTCGTTCCAGAGGCTGATGTCGTTGAAATACTTTGCCTGCCCGGCGTTGGCGAGCAGTGACATCAGTGTGGTCTCGATTGAATCGGTGGACCAGTTACGTCCCTTGGAATCGTAGCTCACATGGATATCGGCTGTCTGCTGGGCAGAGGCGGCAAATGCCGCAAAGCCGATGGAAAGAATTGCAATAGTTCTCTTCATAATCTTATTAATAATCTGTTTCCAGTCCTTTGAAATCGGGGTCAAGAGTCGACATGTAGTCCGACATTCCATTCAGGTCCAACTCATCGCCTCCGGCAACCTGAAATTTTATATTTGCGCCGGGGTACATTGCTTTTATTTCATTGATGGTTCTTTCTAATGATTTGGACGAGAGTTTCAGAAAGTCGCGGCGGTCACCGCGGCTGTAACGCTCCGGCACTTCCATCTGAGGCATAGGCTCGCCGGTATATTCCAGTCCGTTGGCCACAAACTTGTGGCTTCCGGTGGAATCTTCCGCCATCAGAATCAGGCCGGGCAAGCCTTTGAACTTCCACGGGCCGTCATGAACCGGGATTTCCGGAGCGAACCATGCCGTCCAGTGTCGGCCGTGGTAATCCGTTTGGGCCATCAGGCATTCGTAGTTCAACACCGTGCGGGTTGAATCGCTGACAATTTCCCATTCCATTTCATCGAAAGGCTCGTCGTACCAGATGTATTCCTCGTTGCTGTCCACATAGACTCGGAGCGATTTGTCGTCGAATCGCTTGAATACGTAAGTGCTTACAGTTCTGCTTGGCACCATTCCTCCCTGACCCTTGGCCTGCATGGCCGACGCCATCTGCCCATAGGCAGTTCTGGCCGCATCGTCGTGCGCCGACTTATCGAGAAAATATGTGCTCGGATTGTAAAATACCGAGTTGCTGTAATCGGTATGAAGGATATACTTGTCAATCCGTTCCTTCGTTTTATCCTTATAAACCTTAAGATGATGCTCATACCCGATACGCAGCATGTCGCCCTGCGCAAGCGCGGCAATCACCACAAGACACATAGTAAGGAATGCGAATATTCTTTTCATATTGGTCTATTTATCATTCATTAAAGTAATTGGATGGCCTGTTCGTTATATTACTTGTAATCGGTTTCTATCAGGTCGAAGCCTTCTGGTAGCGGGACGTCGTGCCAGGAGGTTCCGTAGGCGGCGTTCATCTGCGCTCCCGAATTATTGTAGAAGGTCCATTGGAGAGACAGCATGTCCTTGCGTTTGGCGGGAGTGGAGAGAGCGTGGCCATACATTTTAGGCGGAAAGGGACGGTCGGTAACCTCAATACCGGTGGCCTCGAAACGGTATTTGCCATTGTCAGCATCGGCCAGAAGAATAAGTCCCGGCAGTCCGCACAATTTCCATGGGCCGTCGTGAACCGGTATTTCTGGAGCGAACCATGCTTTCCAGTGCCGTCCATGATAGTCTGTTTCGGCTGAAATGCACTCGTAACCGAGAACAGTCCGGCTTGAATCCGTGATTTCCCAGTTAAGTTCGTCCATTTTTTCATCATAATGGCCGAGTTCGCCGGCCGCTTCGCCGTAATAGACGGTATTACCATCTTTGAAATTCTTCACCACATAGGTTCTGGAGCCCGGAAGGAGTGACGGGCGCTGTCCGGCGGCATTTGCCGCTTCAACCATGCTGTTGAACTGTACGGTGCCCTCCGGAGTGGATAGCATGGAATCTACCACAAGTGACATCGGGCAAAAATAATGCGACTTGTCGCCATCGGCCAACAGCAGCATTTTCTCCTTCTTGTTTGAGCCGGTCCAGTTCTGGTATCTTTCGGTGTACTCCACCTTGATTCTGGTGCTTTCCTGCGCAAGCGCGGCAATCACCACAAGACACATAATAAGGAATGCTAATATTCTTTTCATATTGGTCAATTCATCAATCATTAAAGCAATCAGACTTCCCACTCATCACATTATTATCAACATACTTCATAATATTATCAAAAGCCCGTTGATCCCGAATAATATGTTCATAATAACGTTGTTGCCAGTAGGGACGCGATACATCGCGTCCCCCCAATCCATCCCCTTCCCCCAACCGATTCGCCTGCCTCGTCACCGCCGCCTTGAAAGACCCAATTATCGTGGCAAGACAACTATTGTGGTGAAAGTCCTCACATGCCTCACCATGTTTAGGCGGTTTGAGGCAACCTAAATTGGAATTAATGGTGTCATCGGTTTGGGGGGACGCGATGTATCGCGTCCCTACCGATATCACCAAATGCACGTGGTTGGGCATCACTACGTAATTATATACCTCCGCATGGGGATAATGAATCGGTATGGATTCCAAAGATTGCAATACTATCTCTCCAAGTTTGCTGAAAAACATTTTCCCATTTCTGATCCGGCCGAACACATGCCTCTTTTCATGACTACAAATCGTGACGAAATATATTCCGTCATTGTAGTCATGCCATTGCGCTCTGAATCTGTGTCGGTCAGCCATTTCGGTTTATTTTCTGAGGGATATTGAGAAAAGGAGCTCGCGGCCGCGGAGGCGCCGCTGGCTCTCAAAGGAATTGAGCTGATTGTAAGTGGTATAATTATATGTGCGCTGGTTGAAGATGTTGCTCAGTGTTGCAGAGAATTCCAGACGCTTGCCCGGCTTGAATATCAGTTTGGTGTCAAGCAGAAACACGTTCTTGAACTGATTGGCGGTAAGCTCATTGCGGTAATGCTCTCCGCTTATGTGCCATTCCCATCTCCTTTGCGGCATGATGTTGAGCAGCAGTTCGTTTTCCATGCTTCCGAGCCATGAAGCGTTGTTGCCGTTCATTGCCAGACGGCTCGACGAGAAGTCTATGCGGTAGTCAAAACTCAGCCACCGCAGCGGAGCGCCGTTGATTTTCGCGCCGGCCGACCACGATGTGCCTATTGAATTCACCGCCTGGTTTTCCGAGAGGAGATGGTGCTCGCTGCGGCTGAACGAGCCGTTGATATTGGCGCTGCCGCGCATGAAATCGAGAGTCTTGCCTATGTTTCCGCTCGCCATCAGCATCTTTCCGTCGCTTTTGGCGTCGGTATAGGAATAGACTATGTAATCTCCGAAAAGCTGCTGTGCGAGAGTATAGGGGTTGTGGCTCCACGACTGCATCACGTAGGCGTTGGCGAACACTCCGCGGCGCGTGTGCTTATAGGAGAGGTTGGCAGAGAGGTTCTGCGATGTGGAGTTATAGAAGTTGTCCACCCCCCGGCGGAACGAGCGGTAGTTTGTCATCACGTAGCCGGGTTGTATCATGCTCAGATCCATCGGAGAGCGGCCCGTACCGCCGTCCAGTCCCACGGAAAAGCGGTTGTTGGGCTTCCAGTCCATGCTTATTGACGGTGAGAAATACACTTCGTTTCGGTTGGCGAGGGCCTTGTCGAAGGTATAGTGCGAGAAACTCACCGGGGCGCTGAGCGAAAAGTTCACGCGTTTTACCCAATACTCGAATTTCGGCCGGGCATAGACCGTGAGAAAATTGGTGTTGACCACATTCGTCATATTTCCGGTCAGATCCGACAAGTCCGGTTGCTCCGACCCTTTCTCAAGCCCTGTGGCTTCCGAACGCATGCCCCGCAGATAACCTTTTATGCCTCCTTCCAGACTCACTGTGATACCTTTGATGGAGAACGCGTAGGCCGCGCTCTCGTTGGTATGAAACGCATGGTCCTTGACACTCTGGCGCATCGTGCCGTCGGCCATCGCTACGGTAAGCGTCTGCGGCATTGATTCCCATTCGTTCTTGCTTGTGAATGTCACGAGATGCTTTTCGTTGAAACGCTTGATGAGTTTGAAATCGTTGCCTGCATAATAATCGGGGAGGGAGGCGGTCTGTGTGTTGGGCAGCGAGCCGGTCACGCCCAGTCGCACATCGTCCCAGTCAATGTTTGTTTTCAGCGTGTTGTTTATGAAGGCCGTCTTCTGGTTAAGCTCGTAGATGAACTTGCCCGACAGGGAGTGTGAACGGTCGCGGCCATCGCGGTTTTCAGTGATTACCCGGTTGGGGGATTCATCCAAAAAATATGTCGTTATATTCGCGGCCTCTGATGTCACGCGGTTGAACGAATAGTCTATCTGCGCCTTTACTTCCCCGCGCCCGAGTTTCCACAGCGAATTTGTGGAGACAAGAGCCGAACGGTTGAAGAGCGTGCGCCTGCGGCTGAGATTCGGCACTCCCGGAAGCGACACGCTCACGTAGGGGCCCAGCGACGTGCCGCGGCGCGTGGCGAAGAAGTCAGTGGCCTGCGACGATAGGTCTTCTCCGGTATTGTTGGCCTTGAAGGTGGTGATGTTCTGGAAATCCGGCATTACCGCCATTGCGAACACCTCTCCGTCCCATAACGCTCCCTCGGGCTGCCACGACCATCCTCCTCCGGCGTCGCCGTGGACGGTCCATGTAGCTTTGGCCTTGTTTTTCAGCTTGAGATTTATTGCGGCCTTGTCGGAAAAAGAGATGCCTGACAGCACCTGCATGGGCTGATGGTTTTCCATCACTTCCACCGCGCCCACATCGTCATGGTTGATTCCGTTGGTGGCTATGCCGTATTTGCCGCCAAGCAGGTCGGACCCTTCGATATAAAATTTGTTGATGTCCTCACCCTGATATTGGATTTTGCCGGATTTTTCCACGTTGATGCCGGGCATGCGTTTGAGCACATCGCCTATCGAACGGTCCTGCTGCTGGGCGAAACTTCCCACATTGTATGTTATGGTGTCGCCCTGTTCGCGTATGCGGTCGGCCTTTACTGTCACCTCTTTGAGCAAGGTAGAGCCGGGTTCAAGCTCCACGGTGAGGGGAAACGTGGCGCCGTCAAGCGGTATGGTTTTCTTTGCAAAGCTCATCATCGACACTTCCAGCCGGCATCCTGCCACTGAAGGAACCGACATGGCGAACCCGCCGTCCTTTTTCGACGTGCTGAACTTCTTGATTTTACCGTCGGCGCCTTTGATGATGACGGATGCGCCGGTGAGCGGCTCGTTGTTTTCCTTGTCAACAACCGTTCCCGACACATTGACCTGCGCCACAGCGCTCACGGCCACAAGCAGTAACAGAAGATATGTGGTAATCAGTCTCATTGATGGTAATCGGTTTCGAGGTAATCATATTCGTTCTGAGTGGGGGCGTCAGGTCCCAGGTCGAGCATTCCGTCGGTAGCGGCTTTGGAGATGGCGTGGGAATTGTCCCGGTAGTTTCTCAGACTGCGCAGCATGTCGAGCCGTTTCATCCGGTCATATTCGTTTTGCGAATATATCGGATACATGGGCTGGCTGGACTCTTCGATACCTTCGGCCACAAAGCGGTGATGGCCTTTGTCGTCAGTGGCTTCAAGAATGAGTCCCGGAAGTCCCCGCAGTTTCCATGGGCCGTCGTGTATGGGAATTTCCGGTGCGAACCATGCCGTCCATTTCCTGCCGTGATAATCTGTGGTTGCCATGATGCATTCATAGCCGAGAACGGTCTTTGTGGAATCGCCTGTTTCCCAGGTAAGCTCGGAAAACGGTTCCTCATATACACCTCTTTCCGTCATTCCGGCCTTGTCATACACGGTCATTGCCTCTCGGGCGTTGTCTTTGAAGACATAGATGAAGGTCTTATAGGCAACGTCCCTCATTACGCTCTCATCCTTTGATTCGATGTATTTTCTGACGGCGATGTCGAATATCTGTTTTGCTTTGGCCCGTCCCGAAGGGGTGGATTCGAGCGAGTCTTTGTATTCCGTGGCGGGACAGTAGAACTTTGACTGCTCCGGGTTGGCAAGCAACAGCATCGGAATGTCGTGCTCCGCGTATTCAACATTGCCTCGCATGAATTTCTCGTGGTAATTGTATCCAACCTTGATTGAGGCGCGCGGATATTCAGGATTTTTCTTTGCAAAAACACATGCCGTGACGCTGAGAAGCACTATGGTGGTGATGAATCGGTTCATTATCTGTAGTATTGAAAAACTCGGAGGCAAAGTTAGTCAGAATCCCGTGCTTTGCTCTCAACATTTGTTGAAACTGGAAGAAACGGGCCGTTATTTTTTACGCAGACGGCTCAGATGGGTAGGGGTGACGTTCAGTAGGGAAGCGATGTCCTTTAGTGAAAACAGTCGGAAAAGATCGGGGTCCTGGCTTATCAGTTCGTCATACCGCTCCTGTGGCGATTTTGAGTAGAGATCGGTAAACCGGTCGTAAAGCGTGGAGAATACGGCGCGGGTGGTGGAGGCTATCACCTCTCTTGCAGCTGCGTCTGACTCCATGAGATTTACAACCTCCGACGTCGGCACGCAATAAATCTCGCATGGAACGGTGGCGATTATCGAACACCGGGATTTCTCCCGATACAGGGATCCGGGAAAATCACATACGAAATGACCCGCAAATTCCAGACCGACCACGTGGGGAGTTCCGTCGGTGGAATAGCACACATATTTGAGCGCTCCGGATTTTACATAGCCAATATAGTGCCCTGTTTCTCCGGCCGTGATGAATTCCGCTCCTTTCTCAAAATGGCGCAATTCCCCGCGGCTCTCGCACAGATGGCGCCAGAAACCGGTGTCGATATGGTCGATATAGGAGTTGAACTGCGTCGGCATATTCGTTTTAATATCAGTTTTACAAAAATATCCTATTATAATTTATGATGTCACACCCAAGCACTTAAATTTTGTTACTTTATCGTACCGGTTCTTAAAAAGCCTGAGATACTTTCGACAAACCGGCTAAACATTTTTTAATTTTTGACGTTTTTAATTTTATAAAAACTTCATCATCACCACTTACCTGCACCGGGCATAGCAGTAATTCACTGGCCCGGGAGTCATGGAATCTCGGCGGTGGCTGAAACCATATAAACAGTTAATGAAATGAAGCCAATAAAAACAGGTAAGCTACCTCTGGATCCCACTGCCTATGTAGCCATTTTATCGCTTTCCCTTATTGTGAACCTACCGGGTCTCGCTATCAGCCCCATGCTTGACACTCTGGCTCATATCTTCCCCAAATCGAGCGCTCTGGAGAAGCAGCTGCTTACAATGCTGCCCAACCTTCTCATTATACCCTTCGTGCTGATGTCGGGCAAGCTTTCCACTACCAACCACAAAAAGATACTTATTGTGGCGGCGCTGCTTATCTTCGCCGGATCCACAGTGGGGTATATGCTTTCCACTTCCATGCTTGCGCTCATCATATTCAGCTGCACACTGGGAATAGGCGCCGGCATTCTGGTGCCATTCTCAACCGGTCTGCTCTCCGATACCTTCGCCGGCAAACCGCTCATGAAGCAGATGGGTCTGCAGAGTGCCATATCCAATCTTACGCTTGTGGTGGCCACTTTCGCCGTGGGCTGGCTGGCCCGCATAGGCTGGCATGCTCCTTTCATGGTTTACGCCGTTTCTATCGTTCCGCTGGCTCTGGTCAATTTCATAGGGCGTGTGCCGATGGGAGAGCTCGATCCTACTCAGGCCGACCTGAAGAATTATGTGGTTACCGCAACTGACGCTCCTTCCACCCAATGCAACAAAGAGGGCGTGGACGTAAGAAGAATGGTGGAGCTTTTCGCTGCGTATTTCCTTCTCACCTTCGGCACCATTTCCATCTCGGAGTATCTGCCGTTCCTGGCGCAGGCACGTCACTTCAATCCTTCCGTCACCGGTTCGCTTACATCCATCTTCTTCCTCATGGTGTTCTTCTGCGGAATATCGTTGACTCCTATCATACGCATGCTGCGTAAGAATACCGTGCTGGTTTGTACTTCTCTCTGTCTGATAGGAATGCTTGTGGTGTCTATAGCCCAGAATGTCCAGCTGGTAGGTATGGGCATAATTATTGCGGGAATCGGCTACGGCGCTCTCCAGCCCCTCTTCTACAACAAAGCCACCCAGTGTGTGAACCGCTCGTCGCTGAGCACCAAGGCCCTTTCCATTATCCTGACCGCCAATTATTCGGCTATCGTGATCGAGCCTCTCGTCACCCAGGGGGTATGCAAGGTATTCAATAAATCGGTGGAAAGCACGTTCCCGTTCGTGATAAGCGTGGTGGTATGCGCCATATTCCTGGTCTACGCATTCCTCGCCCGCAACACTTTCATCGGTACTATCTCCAATGTCTATTATCAGAAGGAAGTGATTAAATAAACCTCTTAAAAATTCCCACGTATGAAATATGTAGATTGCGGCTGCGGGAAAATACCCTATATCTCACTTCTCGCCATTTTGTCAATTTCGCTTACGGTGAATCTTCCCGGACTCGCTATCTCGCCGATTATGGGAAAGCTTGACGAAGTGTTCACCAATGTCACCGAACTGGAAATACAGCTGCTGACCGTACTTCCTAATCTCGTCACTATTCCATTCATTCTCTGCTCGGGAAAAATCTGCACGCCCAAAAACCAGATGTACATTCTTGGAAGCGGTCTGGCGATTTATACACTGACAGGCGTGTTGTATTTCTTCGCCGACAAGATGATTGAGCTGATTGTCCTGAGCTGTCTGCTCGGTGTGGGATGCGGCCTTATCATACCTCTTGCCGCATCGATGATTTCTGAGTACACCGTCGGTAAGGCACGTACCAAAGCCCTTGGCATGAAGTCGGGTGTCAGCAATTTCATGGTGATATTCGCCACCCTGTTTGTAGGCTGGGTAGCCTCATACAACTGGCACATAGCTTTCACCGTCTATCTTATACCTCTGATTCCGCTCTGCCTCATCCCGTTCATGACGCGCAAATACATCTACGGTCACCGCATAGATTATCCCAACGAATTTGTGCCCCCGGTTCATGAGCCTTCAAGACCATCCGACGAGGATATCGCCCAGACAAAGCGCACCGGAAAGCCCGCAGGCCCGAATTTCCATTACCAGGGTAAATTGTCGCTTATGCTTCTTGCCGGACTTATGGCCCTTTATTTCATAGCCACCTACGGCACGGAAGTTGTGAGCTACTACCTTCCCTTCACAATGAAGGACTATCATCTCACCACGGGTGATGTCGGTGTGGCCACCGCCATGTACTTCGCATCGGCCACTCTCTCGGGATTCATACTTCCAAAGGCCATAAAGGTGTGCCGCGAGTGGACGATGGAAATCGCCCTGTTCCTTGTGGTATTCGGCCTGTTCTTTGTGGGTGTGCTTCACGCATACTGGACCTACATTCTCGGAATCTTCATCATGGGACTCGGCTATGGTATAATCCAGCCACTTATCTACGACAAGACCTCCTACGTTGCGCCCAATACGGCCAAACAGAACGAGTATTTCTCCTATCTGCTCACCTGCAATTACATCGGTATCTCGCTCGTCCCCTTCATTATCGGGGCTGCGCGCCGCCTGTTCAACTCCCACAGCGATAACTTCTCGTTCATCTTCAACGGCTTCATTCTTCTGGCCGTGCTGCTCATCGCCATCTGGAAGCGCCACAGCTTCGTAATAGAAGCCGACGCCGACAGCTACGAGACCCAGCCCTCCACCCTCGGCCGCGTAACCACCCCGGCCCCCAAACCCGCCGCCCCCGCCAAAAAATAAATACGAACAGAAGGCTGTTCCAAATACCGGCCGATATCAGAATATTGGTTACCGGAGTTTGCACCCCAGCTCATCTCTACGATTTAGAGGATAAACACCCTCAAAATAACCCATCGAATAACCCTGCTCCCCGAAAGTTTTAGTCTGACTTTCGGGGAGCATTTAATCTTTCTGTCGCACAATTTTGGATGGTATTTCAACTATCGCAAATTTTGCGACAGTTCAGATTGAGGGAAGCCGCAGGGTAACCCGCAACATAGATTATTATAACCTCGATGTAATCGGCGGAGGGGTGTCGCAAAATCGCGAAAAGTAGGGCTGCTCCATGGAGCAGCCGAATTCAATACGTTTATTTTCAGAGATGCACGAGCGTGCATCCCTACAATTTGGACGGTAATTATTACTGTCCGCTAAACCATAAATCAGTGAGTCCAACATCTTGAAAGGCAGAA
>CAUBWJ010000031.1 GCA_958439725.1 uncultured Muribaculaceae bacterium
TTAAATCAATGCGTTACGCGCAATCCATCACCCCAAATGTCCACCCTGCCCCAAAGTCAAAGCTTTCAGACGCCAGTTCCGGGGTGGGACCGACATTCCTTTCTTCCTGTTCCGTCTCTCCAAACTATGCGCCTAGAAATTTTTACACTCGGGTAGTTTTTTAACACTTCAACCGGTTATTTACATTGATCCGTTTAACTCTCGGTTTAACCCTCTCCTGCCGCGCCCCGTCACAAGTAGCGCGAGAGAACCAAAAAAAGAGAGCTACATTTCTGTAACTCTCTGATTTTCAGTGGTGCCAACGGGAATCGAACCAGTGACACAAGGATTTTCAGTCCTTTGCTCTACCAACTGAGCTATGGCACCTTTTGCGGTTTTGCGTTGCAAAGGTAGAGGATTTTTTTGAGTTACGCAAATTTTGAACCATAGTTTTTACACTATTTTTTTCAAACATAAAATTCCACATCGTATCAGCAACGTCATAACACTCTGCTTACAAGCCATATACCGCATCTCAACAAGATTCATACGTTAAGCCGACAAAATCATACAATAAACCCGAAAATCTCCCATAGCTCCCATATCTCCCATAACTCCCATATCTCCCAACCCTCCCATTAAAAAATCCACAAAAATCCACAAACCGCCACCAAAATCCTCATCCCGCCCCCTCTGTACAAACATTTTTTCCAAATATCTCCAAATGTTATAAAGCGGTTTCGCCGCAAGTTTGTTATAATAGATGTATATTTGTAACCGTTAATTTTATTCTTATGAAAACTTTTGAAGAGCTGGGCGTGAGAGACGACCTGCTGAAAGCCATAAAAGAACTTGGTTTTGAAATGCCTATGCCTGTGCAGGAAAAGGTGATTCCCCACCTGCTCGACCCCGAGTCGGCCGACGTGGTGGCCCTCGCGCAGACCGGCACCGGTAAGACGGCCGCATTCGGCCTCCCCCTCCTGCAGCGCATCGACCCCGATCTCCATCAGCCCCAGGCCTTGATCATCTCCCCTACACGCGAACTCTGCCTCCAGATCGGCAGCGACCTCGCCGACTTCTCCAAATACATGCCCCACGTGAAAGTGCTCCCCGTCTATGGCGGTTCAAGCATCGAAAGCCAGATTCGCGCCCTGCGTGAGGGCGTGCAGATTATCGTGGCAACCCCGGGCCGACTCATCGACCTGATAAACCGCGGCGTGGTGAAGCTCGACCATGTCCACACCGTGGTGCTCGACGAAGCCGACGAAATGCTCAACATGGGATTCCTCGACTCAATTGACGACATCCTCAGCCATGTGCCCTCCGACCGCAAAATGCTCATGTTCTCGGCCACGATGCCCGACGAGATAGCCCGCATAGCCAAGAAATACATGAAACAGCCCGTGGAATTCGTAATCGGCAACCGCAACGAGGGCTCCGCCAACGTGAAACATGTCTACTACATGGTCAACGCCCGCGACAAATACCTTGCCCTGAAACGCATCGCCGACGATTCGCCCAACATCTACGCCATCATATTCTGCCGCACCCGCCGCGACACCCAGGAAATCGCCGACAAGCTGATTGCCGACGGCTACAATGCCGACGCCCTCCACGGCGACCTCTCCCAGCAGCAGCGCGACATCGTGATGCGTAAGTTCCGCGACCGTGTCATCACCATGCTTGTGGCAACCGATGTCGCCGCCCGCGGCCTCGACGTCGACGACCTCACCCATGTGATCAACTACGGTCTGCCCGACGACACCGCCGTCTACACCCACCGATCCGGCCGAACCGGCCGTGCCGGAAAAACCGGAGTGAGCGTGGCCATAATCCATTCGCGCGAGAAAGGCAAGCTCCGCGAAATCGAGAAAAAGATCGGCAAGAAGTTCGAACGCAAGGAAGTCCCCACTCCGCAGCACATCATCGAAAAGCAGCTCTACAACCTTGCCGACCGCATCGAGAAAGTGAAAGTCGACGAGGAAGAAATCGCCAAATATCTGCCCGGCGTGAGCCGCAAACTCGAATGGCTGTCGGGCGAAGACCTCCTCAAGCGTGTGGTGTCCCTCGAATTCCAGCGTCTGCTCGACTACTACCGCGACGCTCCCGAGATCGACTTCATCGACGAGAAGCCTACCAAAGACCGCAAGGAACGCGCTCCGCGCAACGACAAAGACAAGGACCGCCGCACAGCCGAAAAAGGCATGGAACGCATCTACGTCAACATGGGTAAAGCCGACGGCTTCTTCGCCGGCAACCTCATCGAGGTCCTCAACCACAACGTGCCCGGCAAGCGCGTCGACGTGGGCCGCATAGACCTCATGCCCAACTACACCCTGTTCGACGTTCCCTCGCAGGAGGCACGCCGCGTGGTCGACGGACTAACCGGAGCCGACTGGATGGGCGAGCGCCTCTACAGCGAGATAGCCACCGACAAGGACTACCAGCGCTCCAGCTCCCGCCGCAAAGCATCGTCAGGAGCCGACGCCGCCGAAGAGACCACCTTCGACTACTTCCGCAAGAAAAGCCGCGCCGCGGCCAAGCCAAAGCAAAGCGCCAAATCCCCCAAAGCCACACGCCGCAAAAAATAAAGACGCATTATGAAAACGAAACTTCTGCCATTTCTGGCAATAGCCGTCTGCGCGCTCACAGCTCTCCCTCTGCGTTCGGAATTCACCGCAGCCAGAGCGTTCGTCACGGCCCCGCAGACAGTCCTGCCGCTCCTTGACAGCACAACGCGCCTCGACATGCTCGACTACCACGCCAGCGGCATGGACGTGAAGTCCACCAACGTCCTGCGCGGCAAAAGCGGTGTAAAGAGCCTTTCGCCCGAGGCTATCGAAATAGACATGACGGAGGTCTCCGATTATCTCATAGCCGTGCTGCCCCCCAAAAGCGGCACCGACACACTCGTGGCCGTCATCACCACAATGGACGTCCCCGAGCGCGACAGCCGGCTCGACATCTACTCTTCCGACTGGAACCGTGCGCTCACCGACCGCGTGTTCCGTGCACCCGCCGTGCGCGACTGGCTCACACCCCTCGGCAAATCCCATACCGACCAGGTAACCGAAATGGTGCCCTTCATGCTCGTAGCCTACACCTACGACCCCTCCACGCGTCTGCTCACACTCACCAACAACACCGGAAAGTCCCTTTCATCCGAAGACTCCGCCGCTGTCCGTCCTTATCTGCGCGACAAGCTTCAGTATGAATGGAACGGACGCAGATTCGAGCCCAGACCATGAGCATTCCCTCGCCCGCACCCGAAACTCCTGCCGCCCTCACCCTGCGCCAGCTCGCGGCCCTTGTGGGGCGCTCCCTTGCCGTGCCCGCCCTCCAGTCGCGATGGGTGGTGGCCGAGCTTAGCGACGTCCGCACCAACAACGGCCACTGCTACCTCGAGCTGCTTGAGAAAGACCCCGCCACAGGCGCAGTTCTCGCCCGCATGCGCGCTGCCATCTGGGCCAACGTCTTTGTGCGCCTCAACGCCCTCTTCACCGCCGCCACCGGCCAGCGCCTTGCATCCGGGCTCAAGGTCATGGTATGCGGCACTGTCAGCTTCCATGCCGCCTTCGGCATGTCGTTCGTCATCTCGCAGATCAATCCCGCCTACACCATGGGCGAGGCCGAACGCCGCCGGCGCGAGATCCTGCAGCGCCTCAAGGCCGAAGGCATCCTCGGCATGAACCGCGAAATCCAATGGCCTGTCCCCGCTCTGCGCGTGGCCGTCATCTCAGCCGCCGGAGCCGCCGGTTACGGCGACTTCATGAACCAGCTCTACGGCAATCCCTCGCGACTGCGCTTCCGCACCGCCCTGTTTCCGGCCGTGATGCAGGGCGAGCGCACCGTCGCCACGGTAATCGCCGCTCTCGAGGCTATCGCCGCCGATGCCGACCGCTGGGACTGCGTGGTTATAATCCGCGGGGGCGGAGCCACCAGCGACCTCATGGCGTTCGACGATTACGATCTTGCGGCCAACGTTGCCCAGTTCCCTCTCCCCGTCATAGTGGGCATAGGCCATGAGCGCGACGTCACGGTGCTCGACTACGTGGCCAACATGCGCGTGAAGACCCCCACCGCCGCCGCCGAATGGCTCGTGGCCCAGGCCCAGCAGGAACTCGACGGTCTCGACGCCACAGCTGCCGCAATAGTCCGTGCCGCATCTGATAAAATCGCGGCGTACCGCATGCAGGTAGCCTATCAGTCAAGCACCCTCGCCGCAGCGCCCCGTGCCGCGTGGCAGCGCGCCCTCGACATCCTCGACCGCGATGCCGCCGTGATTGGCTCCGCGGCCTCGCGCCACATCGTGGCCGGACTCGAACGCATCTCCATGACCGGCCGCGCCCTCACCACAGCCGCCACCGCCCTCACATCACGCGCCTCCGAAAGGCTCACGGCCAAGGGCGCCCTCCTCGAAGCCTATTCCCCGCAGGCCACCCTCCGGCGCGGTTTCTCCCTCACCACCTTCCGGGGCCGTGCTGTCACCGATGCCTCCTCGCTTCCTGCCGGAGCCGAAGTCACAACGCGCCTCGCCTCCGGAGAATTCACCTCCACCGTCAAAACCATCCTTCCACAGCAATAACCATCCTCCTTATGGAACAACCTCAGTTTACCCCCGTTGCCGAGCTTTCCTACACTCAGGCCACTTCCGAACTCGACGCCATACTGCGCAACATGCAGAGCGACAGCTGCGACATAGACCTTCTGACAGCCTACACCCGGCGCGCCACCGAACTCCTGCGCGAATGCCGCCGCCGTCTGCAGGCCACCGACGAGGAACTGAAAGCAATCCTCGCCGACCTCGAGAAATAGGCTGGAACGCACTCCCGTTTCCCCCTCTCCCATTCATCATCAACCTTGCCATACCTCCACCATGAAATCCGTCATTATCCTATCGTCAATCCTCATATCGTCATTGATGGCAAACGCCTCCGTAATCACGCAGCCGCTCCACTCCGGCTGGCAATTCCGTCAGAACAACCTCATGCAGTGGCACCCCGCCACCGTTCCGGGAACGGTACATACCGACCTCATGGCCTCCGGCATGATTCCCGACCCCTTCATTGCCCAGAACGAGCGGATGGTGCAGTGGGTCGATAAGGAAGACTGGCTCTATTCCACAACCTTCGACCTCGACCCCGCGGTGAGCGCAGCCGACAGCGTGAATCTGGTGTTCGACGGCCTCGACACCTACGCCGATGTGCTTCTCAACGACTCCCTCATTCTGAAGACCGACAATATGTTCCGCCGCTGGGAAGTTCCCGTTGCGTCGCTGCTGAAATCCTCCGGCAACAATCTCCGCATCCTTTTCCATTCCCCGCTTAAAACCGACATTCCCAAATACGAGGCTCTGGGACTGAAATATCCCTATCCGGCGTCAAACGACCAGTCGGAAAACGGCGGCGTATTCAATAAAAAAGTAAGCGTCTTCGCACGCAAGGCCGGTTACCACTATGGCTGGGACTGGGGCCCGCGTCTCGTCACCTCGGGCATCTGGCGCCCCGTCTACCTCAAAGCCTGGTCGGGGCCGGTGATTGACGATGTCTTCATCCGCACTCTCTCCGCCTCCGGCAAGGAAGCCCGCATGACGGCAACCGTAGAAATCAACTCTCCGGCCCTCGTCAAAGGCTGCACCGTAACCGTTGGCGGCGAGAAGACCTACGCCCGCACCAAAACAGACCTTACTCCCGGCCTCAACCGGATTGAGATTCCCTTCACCGTAAAGAATCCCCGCCTCTGGTGGTGCAACGGCCTGGGAAATCCCGAATTATACAGATTCGATGTAAAAATATCCGCCGGACACAACATTGCCGACACCCGCTCGGTCACTGCCGGAATACGCACTATCGAGCTTGTGCGCGACGAAGACGCCGAGGGGCGCACATTCTATTTCCGACTCAACGGACGGCCGGTATTTGCCAAAGGCGCCAACTATATTCCCTCCGACAACTTCCTGCCCCGCGTCACCACCGAAAAATACCGTCGCACCATAGCCGACGCAGCCCGTGCCAACATGAACATGCTCCGCGTGTGGGGCGGCGGCATCTATGAGGACGACCGCTTCTATTCCCTCTGCGACAGCATGGGAATAATGGTATGGCAGGATTTCATGTTTGCGTGCAGCATGTATCCCGCCGAAGGCGCTCTGCTCGACAACATACGCCAGGAGGCTGTGGACAATGTGCGCCGTCTGCGCAACCATCCTTCGATAGCCGTGTGGTGTGGCAATAACGAATGTCTCGATGCCTGGTACGGCTGGGGATGGCGGCGCCGTGCCGAGGCCGCGGGCGAGGCTGACATGATGCGCCGTCAGTTCGACGACGTGTATTTCTCCCTCCTGCCGCAGACCGTAGCCGAGCATGATCCGGACATTGCCTACACACCTTCCTCTCCGTTCAGCCGTCCCGACGGCTCCTCGCAGGCCGAACGCGGCGACTTCCACTTCTGGACCGTATGGGGTGGCGGCGCGCCCATCGAGCTTTACAACAAGCAGCGCAGCCGCTTCTTCAGCGAATACGGCTTCCAGTCGTTCCCCGAAATAGAGACCGTAAGGAAATATGCCCCCGATTCCGCTTCGCATTTCATCGATTCCGACGTGATGCTTGCCCATCAGCGTGCCGGCGCCGGCGCCAACCGCAAACTCGAGAAATACCTTCTCGAAGGCTATCCCGAGCCGAAAGATTTCGAATCGATGCTCTATATGACCCAGGTTCTGCAGGGCGATGCCATCCGCACCGCTATCGAGGCCCATCGCCGCGACCGTCCTTACTGCATGGGAACACTCTTCTGGCAGCACAACGACTGCTGGCCCGTGGCCTCATGGTCAAGCCGCGACTATTACGGCCGCTGGAAAGCGCAGCATTATTTCGCCACAAAAGCCTATCGCGACATAATGCTTTCCCTGCGTCCCGACAGCCTCGGCACCCTCACCCTCTATATCGCCTCCGACCGTAAAGAAGCCGTTCCGGCCCACGTTGACATTGACCTGCTCTCTCTCGACGGCCGCATACTGACCTCACTCGACCGCCAAGTCAACGTTCAGCCCGACTCCGTAACCGTTCTCACCATTCCCGCGTCAGACCTCGCCGAGGGCATCGAACCGCGCGACGCGCTCGTCACGGCCTCGCTCCGTACCCCCGACGATTCCACCTATGAGACTCTCCTTCTTCTCGCCCCGCAGAAAGAAGTCCGCTTCCCGCAGGCTACCATTACATGCAGCGTCGATGGTTCCGACGGTGATTATACTGTCACCGTAAAGTCCGACAAGTTTGTACGCGCATTCCGCATGACTCTCGGCGACGGCGACTACTTCTTCGCCGACAACTATTTCGACCTGCTTCCGGGCCGCGAATATCGCGTCGCCCTCCACGCTCCCGGCATCTCTGCGCAGGAAGTGCGCAACCGTCTCTCCCACACCGACCTGCGCCGCGCCTCGAAGACATCCGCTAACTGACAAACACCAATTTTTCCCGGGGATGACACATATTCTGGATTCAGACACTCCACACGGAGATTCCGCTTCTGCCGACGCCCGGCGTCTTGCCGAGGTGTTCCGAAGCATCTCGTTCCTTCCAGGAGAAGCATACGGCCCCCACTCTCACCGCCGCATCGAAATCAACTACGTGAGCAGCGGCTCCTGCTTCCTCCTCACCCAGGAGAAACGCCTCCCGTTCCGCAAAGGAGATACCATGCTCATAGCCCCCGGCACAACCCACCGCTTTCAGGCCGGACGAAAGGGCGCTACGCTGCTGCAGCTTGAAATGATGCCCGAGGTGCTTACTCTCGCCTCAGGCAAAGCCTCATTCAGTCTCGAACTCAGCGAACCAGTGGTGCGCATTTCCGGCAATGCACGCATCCGCTCCACAATCCATGCCATTATCTGGGAACTGGCCAACAAAAAGACATCCTACCGCAATGCGGCCCTTCTGAACTATGCGCAGCTCATCATATTGCTGCGCCGCCACTGCGAGACCGCATCGGCCGACAGATCCTATCCCCCCTCGCTCTCAAAGGCCAAGGAAATCATAGACCGCAATGCCTTTGGCCATATATCCCTTTCGGAAGTGGCTGCCGGAGTAGGAATTTCCGACCGCGAACTGCGCAGATTATTTGCCGCCCATCTGCAGATTTCCCCCTCCGATTATCTCGCCCGTATCCGCATTCAGCAGGCCATCGCCATGCTCACCTCCGGCGAACACTCCGTAAAGGAAGTATGTTTTGCCTGCGGATTCTCGTCCCCGCAATATTTCTCCCGGGCTTTCAAAAAGGTCACCGGCCGTCCTCCCATGGAATTCCTTGTCCGATAAGTGCAAACTCACCGCCAGTAAAATTCCGCTTTGTGCAAGCATCCAGCCCATTAAAAGCATCATAAAGGTGTTGACACTTGCTAACTTTGCAGAAAATATTTCATCCTATGCAAAGTGTAATCTCATACCTCAGAAAAATCGCAATCGCGGCTCTGATGCTGGCATCGGCATTCGGGGCCAATGCCTACGACGCTTACACCGCCGTCACCTACCCGTTCCCCGCTTCGGTCAACGGCTCCAGCCCCGCGTCGCTTAACCTCGACGGCAAATGGCAGTTTAAATTCTCACCCAAAAGCGGCTGGACATCAGTAGATGTACCCGGCGAGGCCGCCATGCAAGGCTACGCCGTGCCTCACGACAAGGAGGTTGTCTATCGCAAGAAGTTCCGTCTGCCGCAGTCATTTGCCGGCTCCCGCACCATACTGCGCTTCAACGGCACCTACAGCTATGCCACCCTCATCATCAACGGAAAATATGTGCGCGAACACCGCGGAGGATTCTCCCGCTGGGAAACCGACGTCACCGACTGGGTGAAACCCGGCAAGGAAAACACTATCGAACTGAAACTGGTCGACCCTATCGAGGAAATATCCTATGGCTCCGGCTATGCCCATCATCCGATATGCGGCATCCTGCGCAGTGTCGAGCTGTTTGCCGTTCCTGACACTTACATGACCGATCTTCGCGTCGACGCACGGCTTGACACCACCTTCACCGATGCCCGGCTCAACATTGACTTCAATCTCACCGGAAAACAACCGGCAAAAGCAACAGTGACACTTACAGCACCCGACGGCTCCGTGGTGAACCTCGGCACAGCGCAGTTGAAACCGGGCCTCAACGAAATAAGTGAAGTCGTTAAGAAACCGCTGAAATGGGATGCCGAACACCCCAATCTTTACACCCTGACCCTTCAGATAAATCCCGACAACGGGGTTGCTGCATCAACCGTCAGAAAACAGATCGGATTCCGCAACATAGAAATCAAAGGCGACCGCATGCTTGTAAACGGAATGCCCGTGAAACTGCGCGGTGCCTGCCGTCACGACGTGGATCCCCGCCGCGGACGCTCTACCGACCGCGCCACCGACAGCATCGATGCCGTCCTTTTCAAGCAGGCCAACATGAACTGGGTGCGCACATCCCACTATCCGCCAACCGAAGACTTCATTGAGTTCTGCGACCGCCTCGGAATCTACATCGAATGCGAGACCGCAGCCTGCTTCGTCAATACCCACCGTCAGAAGAACTACGCCCCCGGCGCTTCCCACAACGATTCCACTTTCACCGCCCAATACCTCGGACAGCTCGACGAGATGGTAAAGGCCTTCCAGACCCATCCCTCCATTCTGTTCTGGAGCATAGGCAACGAAAGCCAGTTCGGATCAAACTTCCAGAAAAGCTACGACCGCGTGAAAGCCTACGACACCACACGCCCCGTGATATGGAGCTATCCCGGTTATCAGCCTGAGGGCACCAAACCTATTTACGACATACTCAGCATGCACTACCCCGGCGTTGACGGCAACCTCTGGCAGGTTGGCAAGCAGACCCGCGGTTTCCAGGGCGAGGGAATCCCCGCACTGTTCGACGAATGGGCACATCCCGCTTGCTACACTTTCGAGACCCTGCGTAACGACCCCGGTATACGCGAATTCTGGGGAAAATCCCTCGATATGATGTGGGACGGCGTGTACAACGCTCCCGGAGCTCTCGGAGGTGCCATCTGGGGATATATCGACGATGTTTTCATGCTCCCCGACCCCAAAGCAGGCGAACCTTACTGGATTGAGTTTGCACGCTCCGGAAAACCGGTGGACTACACCGGAAAATGCGTAGGCTACGGCGACTGGGGCATAGTCGATATCTGGCGCCGTCCCAAGCCCGAATTCTGGGCCACCAAGAAAGCCTATACCCCAGTAAAAGTCCTTGATGCGAGAGCCATCGATGCGGTGCCAGGACAGCCGGTGTATCTTACGGTTATGAACCGCTTTGACCACACCAACCTCAATGAGATCAGAGCCTCCGTTTCCCACAAAGGCACCGTCATCCCCGTTGCGATGCCCGACCTCATGCCACACGGGAAAGCCACTCTCGTCATTCCCGGCTCAGACTGGCAGCGCGGCGACTCCCTTCACCTGACTTTCACCACCGCCACAGGCCGTGACACTATCGACAGCTACCTTTTCACCATAGGTGACATCAAGGCCGAGATACCCGGCCCTGCCTCCGCCGGCACATCGCTGAGCGTCAGCGACAGCGGGAACAGCCTCACCATCACCGGCGACGGTTTCACTATACCGTTCAGCAAATCCACCGGACTGATAACCAACGCAACAGTAAATGGAATCCCGGCAATTGCAAGCGGCCCCTATTTCAACGGTTACGTCAACCTCAATCACCTCTCGGGAGCTGAGGTACGCAAGATCGCCGACCATGTGGTAGTGAATCCTGACCAGTGGAAACTCACATCGCTGACACATCATCGCAATGGAGCCGACATCATTGTTGACCTCAAGGGCACCTACGGCGATGTAAGCGTAACTTTCAACATCCTCATCACCCCTCAGGGCGAATTGATCACCACCTATAACGTTGACGGTCTCCCCAACGGCTTCCTCCGCGAAGAGGGACTCATGTTCCGCCTCCCCGATTCCTACAATCAGCTCTCGTGGCAGCGTCGCGGCTACTGGGACGACTATCCTGCCGATGCGATGTCAGGAAACAAGGGAAGCGTCAGCCTCTTCAATTCCAAGGTTGTGCGCTACGGCGAGGAACCCCGTCAGGCATGGCGCGACGACACCCACGACTACTTCTATTGGGCTGACCGCGGCGCCAACTGTGACCGCCCCCTCACGATGGCCGCAAAGGCAATGAAAGAGGACATCGAGATTTACACTCTTTCGGGAGCCTGCAATCTTTCGGTAATATCTCCCAAAGCCGACGTTGCCTGCCGCCTCGCAACAGCCTCCGACAATTCCATTTCGCTCTATGCCGACAACCGCTGGGATTACCCAGAAATAGCCTGGGGCAACTACTGCAAGACCCTCGAGGCCCTTCCCTGCCACGGAAGCATACGCCTGCTGCTCGGTCACAAATAACCGTCAGGCACTCTCGCCAGGACATCATTTCATGATTTGACTTTTTTGACAATCCTACCCTCAATTGCGGGACATATACCAATGTTCCCGCAATTGTTTTTCATTTAACTTTCCCGTTCCTGCTTATGGTAATCCCGGGTATCATTAATTTATTTTGTATTTTTGTGATGCTATGTAGCTTGTAAGCGTAACTAAAACGGCTTTGGTCAAGCTGAATGCTACCGGTAAGACTGCCTCTGTGTCCATATCCTTATTCCTCTTTTCTTATTTATTGAAAATTGAATGTCTGTTTTTGAGCCAATTCCCTCTATTCTTACTCTTAACGTAGGGCTGGCACGTCATAACGCCGACTGGAACTATAACGATGTGAACAGTCCTTTCACGCGGATATACTATGTGACGAAGGGCTCCGGAATACTCGTCACTCCAAATGGCCGATTCAACCTGCGCGAAGGGAAAATGTACATTGTGCCCGCTTTCATGACTCATTCCGACATCTGCCACGGTGTATTCGAGCACTATTATGCACATATCTATGAAGACATGTCAACAGGGCAGAGCACTCTCGACAGTCTGGAGTTTCCCACCGAAATAGACGGAACGGACTACGACCTGTATCTGTTCCGTCTGGTATGTGAGCACAACGAATTGATGCGCCTGAAATACTCCAACCCCAAACTCTACGACAATAATAAATCCCTGATAGAAAGCATCCGGTTCAATAGCGAGCGTCTGCTTTACGACCGCATGGAGACACAAGGAATCATATTTCAGCTGTTATCCAGATTTATTAGATATGCCAAGCCGAAATACTATTCCACCGACCAGCGAATCAGGCAGGCCATTCACCATATCAACACCAACATCTCCGAATCATTCGTTCTTGGCGAACTGGCTGAGCACGCCTGCATGTCGGTTGACCATTTCATTCGCAAATTCAGAAAAGAAATCGGTTGCACGCCCGCGCAATATATAATCCAACGTAAAATCACGAAGGCCCAGATATTGCTGGCGTCAACCGATTTGCCAATCAAGGATGTGGCTTCTTCGATAGGTTGTTATGATTTCTCGTACTTCTCCCGTCTGTTCAAAAAGCACACATCCCTGACACCCCTTAAATATCGAAACTCTTTTAACCCTGAATGAACCGGATTTCTTCACTTGAATATCGACTGCGCCACCTCTCCCGTCCAGAATGAGGGACGGTCCACCCCAAAAAGATACAGCACGGTCGGAGCGGTATTGACGGTGTTGTTTGCATCCTCTATAACGAAGTTACTGCGTATCCCCTTCCCTTTTATTCCCCAGGGCACAATCATTTCGTCAGGCGTCATACCTCCATGGCCGTAATTAATGCCACCGTGATCGGTAATGAACATTATATGGGTATCATCATAAATCCCTTCTTCCCGCATCCGCCCGAGCAGTTTGCCGATATTGACGTCGGCTTCCTCTATGGATGATATATATTCCGGCGACATCCACTTGTATTTATGTCCGGCATGGTCCGTATGAACCGAATAGAGGAATACCAGAGTAGGGTTCTCACGGTTCGACATCATGAACTTGAAAGCCTTGTCGTAGTTTTCACGGTAATCATCGTTGTCTTCAAACGAAACCTCGTCGATATACCGCTGGTTATACGGATTTATCAGCTCCGGCCAATTGTAATAAAACGCGGTTTTCACACCCGGCACCGAGTCCTTAAGAACCTTGAATACCGTTGGATAGTAACCGTCGGAATCAGTCACAATAGCATCAAGCGCATGATTCTTGTCGCGTAGCCAGCCGTTGTTGTCCACGCCGTGCTGCTCCGGACCGCTGCCGCTTAGGTGGCTTATCCAATTGGGTTGCGTCATAGAAGGCATCACCACACGGGTTTTCAACGAAAGCGCTCCTTCAGCAAGCAGTTTGTCGAGGTTTGGAGTGGCAGCCTGCTTGAATCCGTCAACACTGATTCCATCAAGAGCAATCAGGAGCACCCTGTTAGTTCTTTTTTTCAGTTTTCCGGATTTCTTTACGCCCGCGGCTAAAAGAGGCTGCGGAGCAACGGTTGCCAGTGCGGCCAGACCCAGACACCCCAGTCCTTTCTTAAAAAAATCTCTTCGTGATTCGTTCATGAAATTATTTTGATTTATCAGTTTCGGAAAATTTGTTTAATGTTGTCTTACCATCCGTGCCTACAAACCTCACCTCCACGATCTCGTCTGTTGCCGTAGCCTTAATTTCGAGCATCCGGCTCTCGTAGGGCGAGAGCGACGGCACAATGCACTCACCTGCTTTTCCATCTTTGCCGTAGACTTGCAATACCACATTCGGCTTCGACGGGGATAGCCCGTAATTAGCCACTTCTACGGTCAGGTTACCGGTAGCGTCCGACACAACTGGACGCCGTGCCGACAGGATTGCCGGGCTGTAATCAACCCAGGGCACACGTACATAACCATATATCATCTCCCCGTCATTATCACGTCCTATCACCTTTGGGGCAAAATCGTCGGCTCTTACAAAATCTCCTTTTCCGCTGAATTCCACTATCAGGTCGTTGCCGTCGGAATAACTCTTGGCCGCTCTGAACCCTCTGCCGAAATTAACATTTTCGTGAGAGCCGAATACAAGACTTTTCACATCCACGTTCTCACAAGGGCTAAAATCTTTCTCGGCTTTGATTCGTACTTTGAACTTCTTGTTTTTCCTGTCAAGAGGGGAAGCTCCGATAACTTCCATACGCATCCCCTTCTTCAATGGTATAAACAGATTCTTGGAGCTATGTCGGTCGGATGGTTTATCTTCATTCTTAAGAGTATCAATCACCGCAAAATTGGCATATTCGGGGCGTCCGAATTCATCGCGAAACACCTTCATCCGTTCAAACTTGAACCAGTTCTCAACGCTGCCGTCTGAGTGCACGGCAATACCGGGGGCGTATGCTTCGCCTTCCTCCACCACCCAGTTTACACCGTCGAGCGAACGCTCATAAAAAGCGATACGGCCGAGCCAGTCGTTCACAATCAGATGATACTGCAATTCATCACGCCATACCACTGGGTCTTCAAACTCCCCTTTCACCGGCGGATAGATTCGTTCGTGGGTAAGCTGCATATACGGAGAAAGGCCATCCTCGCTTACCCATACTCCGCCGCCACGACATACCATCAGCTGTGAACCGTCGGGACGAGCAGTAAAAGTCAGGTTTGACAGGCCCTCTATAATCTTCCGGTCGCGGGTATCGAAATCAAATCTCTTGTGCAGCCATACGAGGTCATTTTCATTGTCGGAAATATAATAGCTTCCTATCACATATACCACTATTCTACCGTCTTTTAGGCGGAACGCCTCGGGATTGTGTCCCGGTCCTATAGTATTGACTATGGAATAAGGTCCCTGCACACGCTCTGAAACTGCGTGAAACACTGTAGACTGCGGCCAATAATGGTGTCCGCCGGGCGAATTTTCGGGCCAACCGCACACAAAAAGATGGAAACGCCCATCTTTCCCTTTCAGCACGTTACCGCCCCAGAACGAAATGTCAGGCCGTTCTATGCCGTTGTCCACGTATCGCCCCTTTACTGAATCCGTGCCCCACACGCCGATTTCAGTCTTACCCTCAGGCATAGACATGAAGCAGTCCATAAACCGTCCGCCTTCAATCAGGCTGTCCCATTCGGCCGGGCGTGTCCGTTCCACAATCTGCGCATTGCAAGCCAGAAATGTAGTCAAAAGCGCTGCTCCTAAAATATTTCTCACCATAACTATTAAAGATTGCTCAATGGATATAACCTCTAAGTAATTTCTCAAATTATATATGGCAAAGTTAGGCGGTTTCTTATGGTTTGGAATTCAATATTCCGTCATACAATAGGACAAAATCGACACTTACCGTTTCATCCGCCATTTTCATATCCGGTGAAGCCCGGTAAAATGTAGCAAAATGTAAGCAAATGTGAAGCAAATGTATATTTCTGAAATAAAATTTGGAATCAATGAAAAAATTATTACCTTTGCCTCGTTGACCGATGTAAAACATGACATTTTGCTATGACGGCAACTGAACAATATGAAGACTAACCGATTTTACGCATACTTTTTTGGTTATTTTATTCCACACGAATAGAAGCGGGCCATCGCGCACAATCGAAAGTCAAAAACAATAAGAATACTCATCATTGAAACCGACTGACCCGCCTGCCTCACGGCAAGCGGGTCAAATATTTTCTGCCAATGACATCCCATTCAGAAGAAACCAGACTCAGAGTAGCCATCCAGGGCGAAGCCGGATGCTTCCACGATGCCGCCGCGCACGAATTCTTCAGCCCCCGCGGCTGCGAGATTGACATTGTGGAGTGCGAGACATTCGCCGACCTGGCCGACGCCATGACCGCCGACGCTTCGCTTCTCGGAATCATGGCTATCGAAAACACCATAGCCGGAAGCATCCTCCCTAACCATGAGCTGATACGCCGCACAAACGCCCGGGTGGTGGGCGAACACAAAATGCGCATTTCCCACGCGCTATGCGCTCTTCCCGGCCAGACCATCGGCGATATCCATGAGGTCAATTCCCATCCCATAGCCCTGATGCAGTGCGAGCAGTTCCTGCGCCGCTATCCCGCCATGAGCATGGTGGAGAAAAACGACACCGCCGGAAGCGCCCGCGAAATCGCCGCGCGCCGCCTCACGGGTCATGCGGCCGTATGCAGCCCTTACGCCGCACGGCTCTACGGCCTCGACATTCTCGCCGACGGCATAGAGACCAACAAACACAACTTCACCCGCTTCCTGATTCTGGCCGACCCGCTCGTGGCACGCGATATAGCCCCCGCTTCAACCGAGGTCGACAAGGCTTCGCTCGTGTTCTCCCTTCCCCACACCCAGGGAGCGCTCTCCAAGGTGCTCACCATCCTGTCGTTCTACGATATCAATCTCACGAAGATTCAGTCAACCCCCATTGTGGGCCGTGAATGGGAATACCGCTTCTACGTCGACGTATCCTTCGCCGACCCCGTACGCTACCATCAGGCAATTACGGCCATAACCCCTCTTCTCAACGACTTCCACGAGCTCGGCCTCTATCGCGAGGCGCCTACTCCTCCGGTCTATAACCCTTCGTCAAAAAATCCAGTAAAATGAATATAAAACCATCCGAACGCGTTGCCTCGGTCCAGGAATACTACCTGCAGCGCAAAATGAAAGAAGTAGCGGCGCTCAACGCCGCCGGTGCTGATATAGTGTCGCTCGGCGTGGGCGGCCCCGACATGCCGCCGCCCCCCGCCGCCGTCGAGACACTCTGCGCGGAAGCCGGGCGCGCCTCCACCCACGGTTATCAGGTGACCGCCGGAATCCGTGAATACCGCGACGCATGGGCACGGTTCTATGCCCGGCATTACGGCGTGGAACTCGACCCCGACACCATGATTCAGCCCATGATCGGCTCCAAGGAAGCCATTCTCCACATCACCATGGCGTTCATCAACCCCGGCGACATAGCTCTGGTGCCTGATCCCGGATATCCCACCTACACCTCCGCAAGCCGTCTGGCCGGAGCCGTGGTGCGACCCTACAGTCTCACGGCTGAAAACGGATGGATGCCCGATTTCGACGCCCTCGAGCAGACACCGCTCGAAGGGGTGAAGCTGATGTGGCTAAACTATCCCCACATGCCCACCGGCACCCCCGCTCTCCGCTCCGTTTTTGAGAAAGCCGTGGAATTCGGACGCCGCCACGACATTGTGATAGCCCACGACAACCCCTACAGCTTCATACTAAACGACGCTCCAATGAGCATCCTTCAGGTGCCAGGAGCAACGGATGTGGCCCTTGAGCTGAATTCACTCAGCAAAACGTTCAATATGGCCGGATGGCGCATGGGAATGGTAGCTTCCAATCCGCAATACATAAACTGGATTCTGAAGGTGAAAAGCAACGTGGACTCCGGCCAGTTCAAACCGGCGGTGCTTGCCGCCGCCGCCGCGCTCGATGCCGACCCCGCATGGTTCTCAGCCCTCAACGCCTCCTATACCGAACGCCGCTCAATCGCCGAACGGATCATGACTGCCCTCGGTTGCTCCTTCGACCCCTCGCAGCGCGGTCTGTTCCTGTGGGGACGCATCCCCGCCTCCGAATCCGGCAGCGAGGCCATGGCCGACCGCGTGCTCCGCGACTACCGCGTGTTCATCACCCCCGGCTTCATTTTCGGCAAGAACGGAGAGCGCTACATCCGCATATCGCTCTGCGCCCCTCCCGCACGCCTTGAGGAGGCGCTCCGACGCATCACAGAAAAATAACATGTAACCAATTATCAACAACACCCCTATATGAACGACATTCTTCCCATAATCGACGACACTCTGGGCGCACGCCGCCCCATAATCATAGCCGGGCCCTGCAGCGCCGAAAGCGAGCAGCAGGTTCTCGACACAGCCCGTAATCTCGCGGCCAACGGCATAAAGATATTCCGCGCAGGCCTCTGGAAACCCCGCACCCACCCCGGTGGATTCGAGGGCGTGGGCCTTGTCGGGCTCCCCTGGATGCAGCGCGTGGCCGCCGAGACGGGCATGATTCCCGCCACCGAGGTTGCAAACCGCGCCCACACCCTCGCCGCAATCGACGCCGGCATCAACGTGGTGTGGATCGGAGCGCGCACCTCAGCCAATCCCTTTGCCATGCAGGAGATAGCCGACGCTATCGCCGAGCGCGATCCCGCCGCCCTCACCGTGCTGGTGAAAAACCCCGTCAACGCCGACCTCGAGCTGTGGATAGGCTCCCTGCAGCGCATCTACAATGCCGGGGTACGCCGTCTCGGCGCCATCCACCGCGGTTTCTCGGCCTACGGAAAGCACCTCTACCGCAATCAGCCCCAGTGGCACATCCCCATTGAGCTGCGCCGCCGCTTCCCCAATCTCACCGTTATCTGCGACCCGAGCCACATCGGCGGCAAGCGCGAGCTTATAGCCCCGCTCTCCCAGCAGGCCCTCGACATGGGATTCGACGGACTCATCATCGAAAGCCACTGCAACCCTGACTGCGCATGGAGCGACAAGGCCCAGCAGGTGACGCCCGACGTGCTCGCCGTGATTCTCGACAATCTGGTGTTGCGCGACAGCAAGCAGTCCACCGAGAGCCTGCGTCAGCTCCGCCAGAGCATCGACCGTCTCGACAATGAGCTTCTCGACGTGCTCAGCCGCCGCATGGCCGTGTGCCGCGACATAGGCCGTTACAAGAAGGAACATTCCATGGCCGTGGTGCAGACAAGCCGTTTCGACGACATACTCAACTCCCGCGCCGACCAGGGTGCCGAACTGGGAATGGCGGCCGACTTCGTGCGCACCGTCCTCTCGGCCATCCACGAGGAATCCGTAAGACAGCAAATCGAAATTCTTGAAAGCAAATGAAAATCCTCATTATAGGAGCCGGCAAAATGGGCTCTTTTTTCTGCGATCTCCTCTCGTTTGACCATCAGGTGGCGGTGCTCGACACCAATCCCCAGCGCCTCCGTTTCACATTCAATGTGGAGCGTTTCACCAGTCCCGAACAGGTGCAGGAGTTCGAGCCGGAACTCGTAATCAACGCCGCAACCGTCAAATACACCCTCTCCGCCTTCGAGAGCGTGCTTCCCTATCTGCCGGAGCGCTGCATACTCAGCGACATCGCCTCCGTAAAGACCGGCCTTCCGGAGTTCTACGCCGGCTGCGGACATCCGTTTGTGTCCACCCACCCCATGTTCGGCCCCACGTTCGCCTCCCTGAGCAATCTCGCCGACGAAAACGTGGTGATAATCAAGGAAGGCGACCATCTGGGGCGCGTGTTCTTCCACGACCTCTACCGGCGCCTTCACCTGCACATAGTGGAATACACCTTCGCCGAACACGACGAGACGATAGCCTACTCACTGAGCATTCCTTTCGCCTCCACGCTCGCGTTCGGAGCGGTGATGAAGCATCAGGACGCACCCGGCACCACATTCAAGCGCCACATGACCATAGCCAGAGGGCTCATGAGCGAGGACGATTTCCTTCTTTCGGAAATCCTCTTCAATCCCCTCACCCCCGAGAAACTCGATCTCATCATCGACAATCTCGCCCATCTGCGCGACATAGTGGCCCGTCGCGACTCCGCCGCCATGAAGGAATTCATCGACGGTGTGCGCCGCAACCTCGCATAAGCATTCCGTTACCTCTATAATAAAAAAATAAGGGCGGCGTGTCAGAGTCTCTCTATCGACACACCGCCCTTATTTTAATCTTACTGTCAGTATCAGAACTTCACGTTTACATCTTCTATCACGCTCACCAGCGGAAAACCGTCAATGCTGTCACCCAGCCCTATCTCACTGGGACAGGGAGGCATGAATTTGGCTTTGCGCCCCTTCACCTTCGCGCCCTTCTCGTCAAGGGTTACTATGGCGAAAAGCGGAGCATCGTATGTTATCGAATATTTTAGTATGCCACCATAGCGTTCGTTGACTTCCCGGGGATAACGCGCCTCTGTGTTGGTGGGCACATCGCACCATACATACGATGCACTGTTAATCTGAATGTACGTTATACCGTTTATCTCCTTTGTGTAATTGCTGTGGTTATGGCCCGAAAAAGCCAGGACCACCTTTTTGAAGCCCGCCTCGCGGTTGGCTTCCTCCAGTATCTTGCGCACTTCGGCGCCATTGTTCATGAATGTGTCGATACTCTGGTGGGAGAACAGCACGCATTTCTTATCGGTCTTGGCAAGGTCTCGCCTGAGCCACTCCATCTGCTCCGGATCCACGAACGCACGCTGCTCGTATGGCCGATAGAAATTTCCGTGCTGATAGTGTGTATAGGTCTTTCCATCGTAAAGATTGTTACCGTCCAGCACTATAAAATGGAAATTTCCTTTATCAAATGAATAATACCTGCCGGGCATGCCCATTCCGGCCACATATTCCTCCGGAGTATAGGCATCCATGTCGTGATTGCCTATCACATGGTACTTTTCCCCGGGAAATGAAGCCCAGGTCTCACGAAACGGGGCGCTTTTCTCGTCAAGACGGCAGAAATCGCCAAGCTCTATTATGAAGTCAACATTTCTGTCTGTCGCTTCTTTTACAAATGCTTTCAGATTGTCGCCGCCGGCAGGCACATCCGGTGCATGGAAGTCCGATCCTATGGCAAACGTCACCTTCTTTTCGCCCGTCGCTCCGGGAGCGACAGTCAACAACGCAATAGCGAATATGGTTAACTTACCCAATAATTTCATATCTGTATTCTGTTATTCTGATTTCACGATAGATGCTATTTTTTCAATGTCGGCCTCAATGGCGGGATTGAACGCGGGCGAAGCCATATAATCCGTAAGGCTCTTCAGAAGCTGCCGTGCCTCGGGGCGGTTTTCCATATCATTCCAGAAATCCACGCCGCTCACAAGCAGACTGCCGCCGCCGGTCTTCACCTCAAATATAAGCCCCAGAGGACGGTTGGTAAACCAGTCGTCAATCACTCTCACTATCGGACGTGCCTGTGGAGCTACTTTGGCGAGTTTCACAACCGATGAATTGGTCATGGCGTCCCACCACTGATAGTCGCTGTGATAGGCTGTGGGAAACTGTGATAAAGCCGGATGTGCGGGATCCACGAGCACGCCCAAAGTATGGGGAGCCTGTTTGCCCGTCCATGCCGTGTTCCAGAATATGCTTGAGAAGCCGTTGGCCACATCGCCGCCAAGCGAGTCGGTCATCTCGCCTTTACGCACCGACAGAAGCACTTTTCCACCCTTGGCAAGTTCGGCGCGGGCTTTGGCGTCCAGACGGTCTGTCATCATTATTTCTGCCGCCGGTGCAACCTGCCGGGGATACACCCATATATTCCAGTCGTTGGCATTATCGCCTACGGTTGCGGTAAGGCGAAGCTGTGCGGGAGCCTTTACCCCTGCCAGAGCCACTTCAATATCGCCGAGGGGCGAGCGACTGCCGGCAGGCAGATTTCCATGTCGGAAATTGCCCGAGGCTATTTCGCCGCCGTCAGCGTCAGTAAGGCTCCATGTGGCGGGTACCGACGCCTCCATATCGGCGGCTCCGAAATGAGCTACACTCACGGGGGTGCGCAGAGTGTCGGCCGTAGTGAATATCATCCGGGGCAGATGGGCGAGCGGAACGGTGGTGTTGCAGAACCGGCTGTATTCGGCAGCCGTCACGTAGGGTTTCGGCTCATAGAACGCGTCGAGCACACCCACAAGTGCCGTACCCTGGCCCGGGAAGTCCTCAAGTCCCAGAAGCTGGAATCCATCCATATCCTTCGAACGAAGGGCGGCCTCTATATCTGCCTTGTAGCATAACGTCTGGAGTTTGCCCGAAGCCATAAGGAAGCTGTCGGCAAGATGCGCCAGTCCGGCATCGGCAAGCGTCTGGCGGAATATCTCCATATTGCGGGGTTTCATTACTCCCGTGTATTTCTCTATCTCATTGAAATTTGGATAGACGCACCATTGTCCTATCTCGTGGCTTACAATCGGCTGATTGTAACGTGATGTATAGTCATTGAATGTGAAATCCGCTGCGGGACGGCGGGAGTTGATAACGCTCCAGAGTCCCTGTCCCCAGCCCTGGATGCGCGGGGTGGGATCGACCAGATACTGGCTTTCGGGCACATTGGGCCAGCCGGAGGCCACGGAGTAGATGCGGCGTGCGTCGCGTGCTTTCCAGCCCTCCACGAAGTCGGTAAGATATTTCACCATTCCGTTGCCGGCGGGTTCATTGCCGTAGGTCATCATCACGAACGACGGATGATTGCCGTAGGCATCAGCTATCGCCTGGCTCTCTTCGGCTATGAAGCGGTCTATTGGATGACCGTCGCCGATAGAGGTGGAGGTGTTGGCCCATGAGCCGCATTCTACCTGCAGATACACGCCTTTGCGGTCGGCCGAGGCGAATGCGGCTTCAGGGGGACACCAGCTGTGAAACCTAACATGATTAAGGCCATAGGCCTTGAGAGTATCGTAAATCTTGTCCCACGCAGCCTCGTCGGTGGGAGGATATCCTGTGATAGGGAAAGCGGCGCAGTCAAGGGTGCCGCGAAGGAACACCGGACGCCCGTTGACCAGAATCTTGCCGTCGCGCGCCTCGATTGTGCGCAGACCGAATTCCGTGGCGCGGTTGTCATTCATGTCGCCGGCTTTCAGCTCCTGGTTAAGGGTAAGAAGCTGTGGATTGAATTCGTTCCATTGCGGAGCGTCGGCGCCGAGAACGAATTCGGTCACAATTCTGTTTTCACCGGGCTCCAACGTCACGTCGTCGCATTTTTCCACCTTGCCGATTTTTCCGACAAGAGTACCCTGCACCGTAGCGCCGGTGGCATTCTCCACATACGTCTCGACCCTGACCTTACGGGCCATGGCATCAGGGAACACCTTTGTGCCACGTATATTCACACGGTCTCTGGCCCTCAGCTCCATCTTGCCTGCGACACCGTTCCAGTTGCCCTGGGTATGGTCGGTGACGCTATGTGAGTTAATTCCGGGGTCTATGCTGTCAAGACTGTTGTCCACGGTCAGTCTTATTGTGTGGCGACCGGGTGTGAGCAGTTCCGACAGATTATAAATATGAGGCGTTGCAAGCGAAGTGCGTGTCCCGACTTTTTTACCGTCTATTTCCACCTCGGTTATCCAGTGGCAGCGCTCGAGCTCGAGCTCTATCTGCTTGTCGTTCCACGAGGAGGGGATATCGACTTCACGGGTATAATAAGCTTTGCCACGATAGTATTTTTCAGGCTGGAGCCAGAACGGCACCTTGAAATTTCCTGCTTCGCGGAACCGAGCGTACTCCGGAGATTTGAAGAACGACGAGTCTACTATCTGGCCTGTCCAAGGCGTTTCAAGGCCCGGCTCATCTCCCAGACCGTTGGTAGTCATGGAGCCCGGAAGCGTCACTGTGGCGGTTCGGGCGCCCCCGTCGTAAGAAATTGACCATTCACCTGCAAGGTCTATACTTGACTCATGGCTGGAGCATCCCCACAGCCCTAACGAGAACAGAATCCCGAGGCATGCACGCCCGGCCGTTCCCCTGATAATTTTACTCATTTCTCTCTATGATTGCTTATGTTTTTTATCATGGTTTACGACTGCAAAGTAACTCTACTTTCACAAAGGTTACAATGGAGAATTTCCACTATATTCATGGACTTTCTTACACTTGGGTTTCAATTTTGGAAAAACTTTTGTTATTTCGCGTCGAATTTCATTTTTACACCAAACCAATCATTATGAGTTTTACCGAAAAGTTTCTGCGGCCTGTGGCCATCGCCACGCTGTTTCTGACAGCTTTTGCCGCACGCGCCGACTATTCCGGCACTGTGTTCGTGGACTCCAACGCCAACGGCGTTCTCGACAACGGCGAGAAGCCTTTGAAAGGCGTGGCTGTGTCCGACGGTCTCAACGTTGTAAAAACCGACGCCAAGGGACATTTCACCCTTCCCGGTTTCGACCGTGAGCGCTTCGTGTTCATCACCACTCCCTCGGGCTATCTGACCCACAACCGCCACTACATCGCCATCTCTCCTGAGGTAAAGTCATACGACTTCGGCCTCATCCCCTATGATGCGAGAATAACCCGCGACGGCAAGCATAGCTTCATTCAGGTGACTGATACGGAGATTTTCAACACCGAGCTCAACGAAGACTGGGTGGACGACCTCCGCCGCTATGCCGCCAACGAAGGCGTGGCATTCATCATGCACACCGGCGACATCTGCTACGACAACGGCCTGCGCGCCCACATACGCCTGATGAACACCGCCAATATGGGCGTGCCTGTGTTCTACGGCATCGGTAACCACGACCTCGTCAAGGGCAAATACGGCGAGGAACTTTTCGAGAGCCTGTATGGCCCGGTATATTATTCATTTGATGTCAACGGCACTCACTATGTGATGACCCCGATGGCAGGAGGCGACCACGCCCCGAGCTATAATACCGACCAGGTGGTGCGCTGGCTCCGCAACGACCTCGCGAATGTGCCCCAGGGTACCCCTCTCTACTTCTTCAACCACGACCTCCCCTTCGCCAAAGGCAATTTCACCTACAAAGGCCGCACCGACAGCCTCAATCTCACAGACTACAATATCAAAGGATGGATTTACGGGCACTACCATATCAACCATAAGCACGAAAACACTCCGGGTGCCTTCGTAATGTGTACATCCACCCCCGACAAGGGCGGTATCGACCATTCCACGAGTGCCTACCGTGTGGTCAACGTAGACCGCAACGGCAACTCCACAACCGAGCTGCGCTATTCCTACATCCGCGACCATGCCGTGATTGCATCACCGGCCGGACGCACATCAGCGCAGACTGTCACCGTCAACGCCTACTCATCGATCACACGCGTAAAGGATATAACCTACACCTGTTTCGAGGCTGGCAAGGCTGTCACCCCGGCGCGCCGTCTGACTCAGGCCACTGACTGGACGTGGACCGCTCCGCTTCAGATTCCCGTAGGCTTCGAGGGCAAGCGTCTCACCATCAAGGCTACCGTCACCTATACCAACGGCAACCGCATTGAGCAGACTTCCGACTTCATCTACTCTCCTTCGGGCGTGAACGTTGCTCCCGGCGCCGACTGGGACAATCTGCTTGGCAACGCCGCCCACAACGGAGGCCTCACCGGCGCCACAGTCGACAGCATCCCGGCTCTGGCATGGGTTAGCAACGTCGGAGCAAATATCTTCATGACCTCCCCGCTCATTCACGACGGACGCATCTACACTGCCTCTGTCGATGAGGACGACAAGGGTTGTGCCGCCATCTACGCCCTCAACATCGCCGACGGCTCCATTGCATGGCGCTATCCCGTGAAGGCATCAATCAAAAACACCATAGCCATAACCGACAATAAGGTATTTGCCCAGGACGTAATGGGCAATCTCTATGCTGTGAACTGCGCCGATGGTTCTACGGCATGGACTGCTACTCTGCCTGTGAGCTGGTATTACGCCCTGATCGAGGGTCTCGCCACCACCGATAACACCGTATTTGCAGGCACCGGCCGCGGGTTGGCGGCTTTCGACGCCCGCACCGGCCGTCGCCTCTGGCTCAACAACGACTGGAGTCAGGCCGAAGGCACCACTTCTACCCTCTCTGTCGGCGCCGGCGCCGTGCTCTGTGGAGCGCAGTGGAGCGCGCTCTTTGCCAACAACGAATCAACAGGCAAGAAACTATGGTCAATCGGTTCCGACGGTCTCAGCGACCGTGGCGCCTCACCGGTGATTGTAAACGGTCTCGCCTACGTACCCTCCCGCCAGTCTTTCTTCATCATCGACGTGGCTTCCGGACGCATTGTCACCCGTAAAGAGCTCCCCGTCAAGGTCGACGTCACTTCGTCGCCACTTCTCGCCGGGAATGAGATTGTGTTCGGAACGTCGCAGGACGGTATCGTAGCCGTCGACGCATCTTCTCTCGAACTCAAATGGAAGACTCCCACCCGCGACGCTCTTATCTATACCGGCCCTTACACCCGACCCGTATCGGCCCAGGTAGAGACAAGCCCCGTGGCCACAGCCAAATATATCTACGTGGCAGCCTCCGATGGCACAATCTACGGGCTTGAACGCGGCAACGGTCGCGTACGCTGGCGCTACAAGACCGGAGCGCCCATGTTCAGCTCCGTAGCCCCCTCGGGCAATATACTGGTGGCAACCGACTTCGGCGGCAACGTATACTGTTTCGGTTCTCCCCGCAAATAACAAGATATAACTCACCACAATAACCCGCACAAAGCGGTGTGTCGGAATTCATAATCCGACACACCGCTTTTTTCGTTTTTATTTTTATTATTGGCAGGGTGGACATTTGGGGTGATGGATTGCGTTGCAAAAGTTCTAAGTGGACAT
>CAUBWJ010000032.1 GCA_958439725.1 uncultured Muribaculaceae bacterium
AAATCACTCAGAGATATGCGACCCCAGCGTTAACAAATATTGGGGAACGGGGTCTAAGGGCAACTATGTGACGAAGGATGATGTAAAGATAGCCAAAAACTATTTGTCGGAGATTGAACTTAAACGCTTAAACCTGCTTGTCTCGGGCTTTCTGGATTTTGCAGAGTTCCAGGCATTGGAAATGAATCCAATGACAATGAGAGATTGGATAGAAGCATTAGATAACCAGATTATTGCTCATAAGCGAAAGGTCCTCACCGCCTCTGGAAATGTCACGCATCAACAGGCAATCGAGAAGGCCGAAAAGGAGTTCGATATTTATCGCAAACGTGAAATGGCCCTTTGGGAAAGTGATTTTGACAGAGAAATCAAGAAATTAAAAGACCGGAATACCTCAGACTGATTCTTTATTATCGCTGCAGGCATAGTTGCCCTGATAGCGACGAATAAATCAACACGATAGTATATTATGGCAAACCTGCAATACTCGACGCGTGGGAAGGAGTATGGGAGCACCAACCGCCATATTTAACTTTATTTTGATGGGGAGTGCGGGATAGTTGCACACACATGGAGGTATTTTTGCCGTACAATCAATGATATAGCCACTCGGCATAATTTCTAAATTCTCTTTCCCATGACAACCATCGCAAAATCCGATCTGATTTTCGCCACACTCTCGCTCCACGGCTCTACCGTGGCATCGATGCAGATGAGTGGCGTGAGCACACTCCCTGAAATTATCCGCACAATCCGGTCGTCGGTCGACTCCCTCTCGGGCATGGCCACTCTGTCGCTGCGCAACGGCAGCCAGGGCTGGAGTTCCACCCATAGGCTGCTGTTCTCGGCAGCCGTGTGACAGCGCTCACGGATTAAGCAGGTCGGGGTTGAAAAACGCCTCGATATCACGCGCCTGCTCCAGAGCCTTCGACGCCGGTCCTTCAGGATCTATTTCCGCCGAGGCGGCATAATCATTAATGGCAGAGCTGCGGCGCCCCAGCCGCCACCACAGTTTGCCGCGCATAAACAGAGCCTGCGCATTCTGCGGATCCTCTGCCACAAACCGGTCGAGCGCCTCCATGGCCTCGCCGGTTTTGTTTTTCCTTATCAGTCCTTCAATTTCTTCTATAGTCATTTTCCTACTTTTTTACCTTTCAGAATGTTCTAAATAAAAAGGTGGCCGCGCTGCCACGATTTACCACCCTGCAAAGATAGCAAAGAATGAAGAAAATCCTCCATCCCGCCAGACCCGCAATAATTCTCTTGGCAATAATTGTAAGCATCACCCAGGTCGACGCCCGCACGCCCGTCACCGTCAGCAACCACACATGGCAGGAATGCACCGGAAGCGCGCTCCCCTATCCGGCGCCAGATGTCACGCCATCCTATCCCGACTCCCTGCAACCGGTGATGATAAACCACATAGGGCGTCACGGCGCACGCTTCGCGGCATCGCCCAAATCGCTATCGGTCATAACGCGTGCGCTCGACACCGCCGATAGCCTCGGCACCATCACCCCCGCAGGCAGACAGCTGCGGGTGATTGCAGCACAGGTCGTGCACCATACCGACGGGCGCTGGGGACAGCTCGACTCACTAGGCCGCGCCGAACAGCGCGAAATCGCCTCGCGCATGTACCGGCTCTTCCCGCAGCCCTTCAAAGCCGGAAAAGTGACCGCAATCGCCTCTTACGTGCCTCGGTGCCGCGCAAGCATGTATGCCTTTGTCCACGAACTTGCCTTGCTCGATCCGCGGCTGGAGATCTCGGCCGACGCAGGCCCCGAATTCACGCCACTCATGCGATTCTTCAAAACCGACACCGCTTACCTCGCTTTCCGCGAAAGCCACGAACTGAAACACACCTTTAAGAAATACGCCGAAACGGCCCTTACCATAGCGCCGCTCGAAAGGGTGCTCGGCGCAGGATTCCCGTTTCCGGCCGATAAATCCGAACTCATGGACCTCGCCCTTGCGGAATATCAGCTCCTTGCCGGGCTGTCGGCCATCAGCCTTCCGTCGCCAGACATTTCCCAATACTTCACACCGGAGGAATTCAACCGCCTCTGGTCCATATTCAACATGCGCCAGTATCTGCGCTATTCCTGCTCAATACTTGGCGATACTCCCGCGCTGGCAGCATCGGCGTTGCTGGCCGACATAATAGCCACCACCGACAGCTACGTCTATCACGGCGCAGGCGCCCCGGTGCAGCTTCGCTTCGGCCATGCCGAAACCCTCATGCCCTTCCTCTCCCTTCTGGAAATAGCTCCGGCACACTTTATATCCGACAATCTTCATGAAGTAGCCACCCATTGGCTCGACTTCCACCTTGTGCCAATGGCTGCCAACGTGCGCTTCATAGTGTTCCGCGCACCCTCCGGCCGCCACTATCTGCGCTTCGACCTCAACGAACGTCCCCTCCCCCTCATTCCCGGCAACCCCGCCCTCTACCTCCCCCTCCCCCAGGCCCTGACCCACCTTCAGTCCCTCCTCCGGTAATAATAGCACCCTCTACTGTCCCATTTCGCTATTTTTATATCATGCGATAAAAATTGGGATTCTTTAAAATTTTTTTCGAAAAAATTTGGAGATACAAAATTCTTCCATACCTTTGCAGTGTTGTACTTCACTACAACACCATATAACCACAACAAATCATTGTCCTCCGTTATGAAAAAAACATTGCTCATTGCCTTGGTGACCATCCTTTCTGTTCAGGTTCAGGCACAACTTCTCTGGAAAGTGTCGGGCAACGGCATAGAACGTCCGTCGTACATCTTCGGAACCCATCACCTCGCTCCCTCCGATTCCATCCTCTCATCCCACCCATCGATCGACGCCGCACTCCAGGCGGTTGACTGCGTGTACGGCGAAGTTCTGCTCTCCGACATGGCATCGGCCCAAAACGAGGTGTTGGCGGCACTACAGGCTCCTGCCGACTCTACCCTTACCGACATCCTCTCCACCGCCCAGCTCGACTCCATAGGCACCCTCCTCACCTCCTACGCCGGCACACCTGTGAACCCCGCAATGTTCTCAGCTTTCAAGCCGGCAATGATCTCTACTCAGCTCGAAGCGCTCCGCTCTCTCGCCGTATTTCCTGGATTCAACCCTGCGCGGCAGCTCGACGCGCTGATTCAGGCCAAGGCTGCCGAGCTTGGCAAGAAAGTAGACGGTCTCGAGACAATCGCTTTCCAGATCAAACTGCTCTACGGCTCGCCGGTAGCACGCCAGGCAGCCGACCTTATGAAATCCGTAAGGCTCGACGGTAAGCTGCGCCTTTTCACCCGCGAACTCACCCGCGCATATACCGCCGGAGATCTCGAGCGTCTGCACGCCCTGATGAACGATCCCGAGACAGGCATGACTCCCGAAGAGGCCGAAACCCTCATCACCAGCCGCAACCAGGCATGGGTGAACTTTCTGATAGGCGCCCTCACAACGGCCCCCATGTTCATAGCCGTAGGCGCCGGACATCTCCCGGGCCCCAGCGGAATCATCAACCTGCTGCGTTCAAAAGGCTACACTGTGGAACCGGCCGAAAACTCCATCACCCAGCAATGATATAAACCATTATACGAGATAATATAATGCTTCAGCTCAACAACGTTTCCTACAGCTACCGCAAGGGCGAAAAAGCCCTCGACAGCATCAACGTGACTGTTCCTACCGGTCTGCATCTCCTCCTGGGCGAGAACGGTGCCGGCAAAACAACCCTGCTTCACATCATAGCCGGACTCCGGTTTCCAGAATCCGGAGAATGCCTGGTAGACGGCGTCGACACTTCTCTCCGTTCGCCCGCCACGCTTTCAAAGGTGTGCATCATGGCCGACGACACCATGTTTCCCGCATCGTCAATCAACGAGATGGCCCGGCGCTGCTCCGACTTCTACCCTCGCTTTTCTCCCGACGTGCTGCGCCAGTGTCTTGACGCTTTCGGCATGACGGGCTATGAAAAGCTGGCCCACATGTCGCTCGGCAACCGCAAAAAAGCGCAGCTTGCCTATGTGCTCGCCCTGCAGACCGACATTCTGCTTCTCGACGAGCCGGCCAACGGACTCGACATATCCTCCCGTCAGATTCTGCTTGAACTTCTGGGACGTTTCATCCTCCCCGACCAGACAGTGATCATCTCCACTCATGTGGTGTGGGACTTCATGAACCTCATAGAAGGCGTGATGGTGATAAACCGCGGAAAGATGCTCACGGCCATGTCCACCTGGGACATCACCCGCCGTCTGGCATTCGTCACCGACCGTCTGCCCGTGGAGGATGCCCTCTACTCCACCCAGCTCCAGGGCCTCTTCCACGCCATTCTTCCGGCCGATCCCGACAACCCCACCGACCTCGACTTCCTCCTGCTCTACTCGGCCCTACATTCGCCGAGCAGCGAAAGCATTCTTTCAATCCTTAACGCCGAATAATCATGAACTCAATCACAACATATCCCGCCGACCGTTTTTCCTTCGGCCGACTCGCGATGGTGGCCCGCTATTACTGGCCCACCGTAAGAATGCAGGTAATCCTCTATCCGGCCATTTCACTTGTGGCAGGCATACTCATCACCCTCTGCAAAGGCCATGCCGGCTGGGCGCTCATCCTCACCGGTTTTCTCTCGATGCCGATGTCGCTTCTGCTTAACTTCGGGCCTCTGGTCTTCGCCATGAAGTCAAATCAGGAGATAGAGACCATGATTCCCGCACGCACCTCCGAGAAGACTACATTCGTGCTTCTCTACAATCTCGTGGTAATGCCCTTCCTCATCCTCTTCCCCAAGTTCATAGTCACTTATATCTTCTTCCCCGACTATGCCATGACCCTGGCCAACGACCAGGAAGCCCAGGAAGTGCTCCGCGACCTCCTTGCCGACAACTCCTTCTTCATACAGGCAATCTCGCTGTGCTCCACCCTGATGCCGGTGGCTGTCTGCACATTCTGTGTATTCTTCTTCCGCAAGCGCCGTGTGCTCTATTCCATCATCTGGACCATTGTGTCCATAATGGTTCCGGCCATAGCAGGCATAGTGTTCGGAATATGGTTTGCTCTCACCGACATCGCCTCGGGGATGGACGGCGAGACCGTCAAGACCCAGTTCTTCGACGTATTCCGGCCGCTGACCATCACAATCTCAGTCATCGGGCTAATTATCGACATTATCTTCTGCTGGCTCACAGCCCGCGCTATCCGCAGAAATCAGTATTAACCAGTAGTAAATGGACTTCAAGACCGACAAACCAATATACCGACAGATTGTCGACTATTGCTTCGCCTGCATTCTCACGCGCAAGTGGCTGCCGGGCGAGAAGGTTCCGTCCGTCAGGGAAATGGCTCTGCAGATGGCGGTCAACACCCACACGGTGATAAAAGCCTTCGATTTCCTGCAGGATGCCGGAGTTATTTACCCCAAAAGAGGAATGGGGTTCTTTCTGGCCGACGACGCCGAATCGCAGGTTGACCGCATACGCCGCGAACAGTTCTTTTCCGAGACTCTTGACCATCTCTTTTCCGAAATGGATATGCTCGGTATAAGCATGGACAGCGTTGTAGAGCACTGGAAAGCACGCAGAAACCGCGCGGCTGACGCCTCGGAACCCGCACAGCAGCAATAGGTAACAACTTTTTCATACTATTTTTTCACGAGGGCCGGAACTTTTTCCGGCCCTCGTTTGTTACAACCTTATACAGGCCTTAATACTCACACTGCAAAAATTAGTCCGTCATGATTACCATCGTTTACTGCCATCCTTACGACAAGAGCTTCAACCATGCCATTCTCAACGCCGTCACGAAGGAACTCACCGACAACGGCCGCGACTACCAGGTGATAAACCTCTACGACGAGCACTTCGACCCCGTGCTCGGAGTCAACGACCTTGCGGTCTACTCGCAGGGAAAAACTCTGGACGAACAGGTGAAACATTACGACGAAATGCTGCAGCGCACATCCGAGATTGTATTCATCTTCCCCATCTGGTGGGGAATGATGCCGGCCATGCTCAAAGGCTTCTTCGACCGCACTTTCCTCAAAGGCATTATCTACGACACCACTCCCGAGGGCGCACTGATGCCATGCCTCGACATACACCGCACCACGGTAATCACCACCTCCGAGGAGGATTCCGCCATCATCGAGCCTTTTATCGACGGCTACTTCAAGCCTCTCGTACTCGAAACCGTGGGAATGAACGAAGTAACCTGGTTCAACTGCGACCACATCTCTTCCGGAACAGCCGAGCACCGTTCTGAATTCCTCACCGAAGTTCTCAAATCCTTCGCCGGATAATTCGGATACCCCCGACATGAGAGAGTTGCAAAATTCCCGCTCTCTTTGTAGGGATGTACGCTCGTGCATCCGCTGACCGCCAACGCATTGACATTAAAACCATTATCGGCTGCTCCATGGAGCAGCCCTACTTTTTTTTGCAGGTTAGCAGCACATATTTTTACGGAGCCTAATTACTCTACCGCAGCGGTGCAGACAAGATTTTGTAATATTTTTGTGAAATTTTCATTTCACACCCCCTCAGGTGGCCATTATATAGTACTTTTGCAGAGTTTTTATCCACATAACCAAAAAAACAGACATGTCATCCACTGACCATACACCGGAATTCAAGGGACTTACCACCGCGCAGGCTGCCGAAAGCCGTGCGCGTCACGGAGCCAACGTGCTCACTCCCCCTCCCCGCAAATCGCTTTTCGCCCTTTTTCTCGCCAAATTCCGCGATCCGCTCATCCAGATACTTATTCTGGCATGCGTGGTATCCGTAGGAATATCCTTCTATGAGTATTTCAGCCTCGGGAAAAGCGCCGAAGTATTCTTCGAGCCGGTGGGTATCATCATGGCCATTTTTCTCGCCACGGGGCTTGCATTCGTTTTTGAATACAAGGCCGAGAAGGAATTTGCCGTACTCAACCGCATCAACGACGACGAGCCCGTGCAGGTGCTCCGCGACGGCACCGTGCGCGAGATTCCGCGGCGCGATGTGGTGGTGGGCGATGTGATTCACCTCTCCGCAGGGCAGGAAGTGCCGGCCGACGCCCGGCTTCTGGAATCGGTACGTCTGAGCGTCGACGAATCCACCCTCACCGGCGAGCCCCTCTGCGCCAAGACCACCGACCCGGCTCACTTCGACCCCGAAGCCACATTCCCCTCCGACATGGTGCTCCGCGGCACAAAGATTATGGAAGGCCACGCCGTTGCGGTCGTCACAGCCGTGGGCGACGCTACCGAAGCCGGAAAGGTCTATGAAGCCTCCACCATCGACTCCTCCACCAAGACACCTCTCAACGAGCAGCTCGACCGCCTGGGGCACCTCGTGGCTGTGGCGAGCTATGTGATAGGCGCTCTGGTAATAGCCGGACGCGTTCTGATGTATCTTATTAACTCCGGATGGACCGTGACGGACTGGATCGGCTTCCTCGCCTATCTTCTTCAGTCTGTGATGATGGCTGTGACACTCATTGTGGTCGCCGTTCCCGAAGGTCTCCCTATGGCCGTAACCCTCAGCCTTGCCTACAGCATGCGGCGCATGCTGCGCACCGGCAACCTCGTGCGCAAGCTCCATGCCTGCGAGACCATGGGAGCCGTCACCACTATCTGCACCGACAAGACCGGCACTCTCACCGCCAACCGCATGACCGTGGAGGAAGTAACCATCCTCGGCCCTGACGGTCGTAGCTCCGATGACAAGGAAAGACGCATGGCGCTGATGACCGCCATGGCTATAAACTCCACCGCCGAACTCGACCTCTCCGATCCCTCCCGCCCCGTACCCGTAGGCAATCCCACGGAGGGAGCCCTCATTATGTGGATCAACGCCTCGGGAGGCGATTACCGCACTCTGCGTCAGGCCGCGGTCAAGGAAGAGGAACTCCCCTTCAGCACCGAACTCAAATACATGGCCTCGGTGGTCCGCACACCCGGAGGCTCGAAAGTGCTCTATGTAAAAGGCGCCCCCGAGATAGTCTACTCGCTCTGTCACCCCGGCGAGGATATGCCCTCTGATCTCCGCGCTCTTCTCGAAGGCTACCAGAACCGAGGAATGCGCACCCTGGCCTTTGCCTCGCGGCCGCTCAAAGAGGAAGAGAAGCCCATTGCCGACTGCCGCGTGTCCGTCTCCGGCATGACGTTCGACGGCATCGCCGCCATCAGCGACCCCGTGAGGGAAGACGTGCCCGATGCGGTGCGTCAGTGTCTCCATGCCGGCATCAAAGTGAAGATAGTGACAGGCGACACTCCGGCCACCGCCCGCGAAATCGGCCGCCAGATAGGCCTCTGGACCTCTGCCGACGATTCCACCGCCGAAGCCACAGGCCCCGAAATCGCAGCCATGACCGATGACGAGCTGCGCAGCCGCGTGCAGCACATCAAGATTATCTCCCGCGCCCGTCCGCTGGACAAGAAGCGCCTGGTCGAAGCCCTTCAGAGCCACGGAGAGGTAGTGGCCGTTACCGGCGACGGCACCAACGACGCTCCAGCGCTGAAAGCCGCCCAGGTAGGACTGTCGATGGGCGACGGCACTTCAGTGGCAAAGGAAGCCAGCGACATCACCATTCTCAATAATTCGTTCTCCGGAATAACCAATGCCGTTGTCTGGGGTCGCTCCCTCTACCGCAACATACAGCGCTTCATCCTGTTCCAGCTCACCGTCAACGTGGCCGCATGCCTCACTGTGCTCGTGGGCTCATTTATGGGGACCGACGCGCCGCTTACCGTCACCCAGATGCTGTGGGTCAACCTTGTGATGGACACTTTCGCCGCCATGGCTCTCGCCTCGCTGCCTCCGAGCCGTAAAGTGCTCGATGACAAACCGCGTCCGCGCCGCGCTTTCATAATCACCCCCGCCATGACCCGGTTCATAGTGAGCGTAGGCCTTCTGTTCGGCGCTGTGATGATCGGATTGCTCTACATTTTCGAGCACAGTCACATCGATTCCATGACAGACCTGTGGCACTCCACCATATCCCGTGCCTACGCCGGGCTTTCGCCAACGGAGCTTAGCCTGTTCTTCACTATTTTCGTCATGCTCCAGTTCTGGAACCTTTTCAACGCGCGCGCTTTCGCCTCGGGACGCTCCGCACTGTTCCTGCGTCACTGCGGGGAATTCCTGATTATAGCCGCTGTGGTATTCGTAGGCCAGATTCTGATAGTGACAGTTGGCGGCGCATTCTTCAACGTTGTACCCCTCTCGTTCTCCGACTGGCTGTGGATTGTAGGCCTCACCTCCCCCGTGTTCCTCGTGGGTGAGGCAGTAAGAGCCGTCCATAAAAATAGCTGATATCCCCTTTCTTAGTACTTTCATCCTAAGATGTAGGATTATATTATTATTGTTTTGCCGGGACGCCGACTATTTTTATTTTTACAAAACAACCTGTAACTATTAAAATAGTCACGACCATGTACAGTTTAAGGCTATCGGCATTTTGGATTTTTATGATTTGCGCATGCCTTTCCGGTGTGATTTACGGAAAGGGTGTGCGCGAAGTGGAAAATTTCGACTGGGACTGGAGGTTTGCCCGTTACGGCCTGCAGCCCGACGGCTCACGCAAAGATGAACCGAAAGGGCTCTCCGACCCGCAGTATGATGACTCAGGCTGGCGCCGGCTCGATTTACCCCACGACTGGGGTGTGGAGGGTCCTTTCCGTACAGACCTTGAGGGTTTCACCGGAAAACTGCCCTGGCGTGGAATAGGGTGGTACCGCAAACCATTCCATGTATCCGCAGATGACGCCGGCAAGAATTTCTATCTTGATTTTGACGGAGCTATGGCACATGCCGAGGTTTGGGTCAACGGAAAGAAGGCCGGAGGACATCCTTACGGTTACACCTCGTTCCGTGTCGACCTGACTCCCTATATCGTCCCGGGAGCTGACAATATTGTGGCCGTACGACTCGATACCGAACGTATCGGCTCGCGATGGTATCCCGGAGCCGGAATCTACCGCCATGTAAGAATGGTCAGGACCAATCCCCTGCATGTTGCTCACTGGGGCGCATTTGTCAAGACTCCTGAGATTTCAGCCGACAAGGCAAAAGCCGATGTCATAGTCAGAATTGACAATAATCTGCCGAAGATAGCCCATCCGGAGTTCTCCGTTTCGATTTATGAACTTGACAAGGATGACAAAACAGGCCGAAAGGTTGCCGTATCAGGCAAACACAGAGTGTCGGTAATGCCGGGCGAATCGGCGGAGGACAGTGTTTCACTGCATATCTCCTCGCCTAAATTGTGGAGTCTGGAGGAAACAAACCGCTACCTCGCCAAAGTTTCGGTCTATGACGATAACCGGCTTGTCGACCTGTATGAAGTTCCGTTCGGCATCAGGACTGTCGAGTTTACTCACGACGACGGTCTGCATCTTAACGGGCGGCGTGTGCAGATTCAGGGAGTGTGCAACCATCACGACTTAGGCGCTTTGGGCGCAGCCATGAACAAGACCGCCCTGCAACGCCAGCTTTCCATCCTGAAAAGCTTCGGCTGCAACGCTATCCGCACTTCCCATAATCCTCCGGCCCCCGAATTGCCCGAGCTTGCCGACAAGATGGGATTTCTTATTATGGACGAAACCTTCGACTGCTGGACACGAGGCAAGCAGCCCGGCGATTATGGCTCGCTCTTTAAGGACTGGCATGTAAAAGATATTGAGGCACTGGTGTGCCGCGACCGGAATCATCCCTCAGTGATAATGTGGAGCACCGGCAACGAGGTCGAAGAGCAGTATTTTCCGGAAATGGGAATAGCCGGATATCTTACGAGCGTGGTACACCGCTTCGACGACACGCGCCCCGCGACCTTCGGAGCGTCCTATCCGAGCCGGTCGGCACTCAACGGTACCGAATTGCAGGTCGACGTCCACGGAATGAATTATGCCGCTGGTGTCTACGGAGGCACCCACTTATATGGAGAATTCCTTAACAAGAAAGGACATGAAAAGCTGTCGGGATATTCCAGCGAGAGCAGCTCAACCATGAGCTCGCGTGGAGAATATTTTCCCCGCAGGTTTCAGGTGTCGTCCTACGATCTGACCGAGCCGGGTTGGGGCGGCCTCCCCGACTGGGAGTTTGCTGCCCTCGACCGCTATCCGGCGATATGCGGTGAATTTGTGTGGACCGGTTTTGACTATCTGGGCGAACCCACCCCGTTTAACAGCGATAAAACTGTTCTTCTGAACCATTCCGCAGCCTTAAGTCCTGAAGAGCTGCAGAAACAGGCCGAGGTACTGAAAAGAATCGAGGCCAACCGCCCGACTTCACGCAGCAGCTATTTCGGAATCGTGGATATTGCCGGATTTCCTAAAGACCGCTATTACCTTTATAAGTCACGCTGGATGCCCGACACTCCCATGGTCCACATCCTGCCACACTGGAACTTCGACGACAAGATCGGTGAAAATGTGCCCGTATTTGTATATACCTCCGGCGATGAAGCCGAATTGTTCCTTAACGGCAAATCATTGGGTCGGAAGAAAAAACAGCCGTTGGAATATCGCCTGCGCTGGGACAGCGTGTGTTACGAGCCGGGAGTTGTCCGCGCGGTCGCTTACAAAAACGGTGAGAAGTGGGCTGAAACGGAAACGCGCACAACAGGAAAAGCGGTGAGACTCCACGCCGTACCGGACAAGACCGTGGTTCAGTCAGACGGAGAAGACCTTGTATTCGTGAGAGTTTCGGCGCTTGATGCCGACGGATTCGAAGTCCCCGTGGCCGAACCGGTTATTACCTCAAAAATTTCCGGCCCGGGTGTGATAAGGGCTACCGACAATGGCGACCCCACCTGCCTCATTCCATTCCATGAGCCTACGCGCCCGGCCTTCAACGGCCTTTATCTCGCTATTGTAAAAGCCAAGCGAGGTGAAACCGGAAAAATACACCTCTCTTTCGAGACTCCCGGGCTGCAAAATGCCGAAGTTGATATCTCCGCAGTTGTAGCGGATGAGCAATCACGGATAACTGATTAAGTTGCAGAACCCTCCCATAAAAATAGTTAAACCCAAAGTTAATATTGTAAAATAAATAAGCCCCTAACCTGCAATAGCGTTAACACAGCGCATATTCGCCAAATATCTCTTTTGGGCCTATTAATAGCTTTTGGAGTGTCAGAATCCGAGGATTCTGACACTCCATTTACTTTTAATTCTTCCGGAAGCGGCAAAATACAGCCATAATCACCACCCCAAATTGTAGGGATGCACGCTCGTGCATCCGCCGATTATCACCATACTTACCCGCATCTTTACTGATTTACAATCCCTTGACCGCGGCTGCTCCATGGAGCAGCCCTACTCTTCACAGGTTCCCGACACCCCTCTCTTCTTTTACGTTTTATTCTCCGGAAGCAGCAGAGCCGCGATTTCTTTTTAACCGGCACTGCTATTTGCTTAAATTAACTTAACCCGAAAACGGTATAATTCCAGGCTATTGACTTCGCCTTCAAAATGTTGTAATTTTGCACCGCAAGTCGGGAAAATCTCCCTCTACACACGCTTGCATCTGTAAAGCTAATCAGGGCCACACACCAATCCCTCCCATAACCAGTCGGATACATTATTGAAAAGCCCTGTATGTATCACAATCTGAAATTAAAGCAATTACTATAAAACAAATGAAGAAAATAGCAGCTGTAACAGCTTCCGCTTTCGCCATAATTTTATCCGTATTTTTCTTTTCCCCTTCACAGAAATCAATAGCCGAGGAAACCATAGAGACCTCCGTCGCCCAGACACCGGCTTCCGGTCTGGCCCAGCTCGCGTCCGAAGCCCTCGAACAGAATATCGAAGAGTCCAATCTGGCTCTTGTGGACCGTCTCAAGGATTTTGCCTCTAAATTTCTCGGACGACGCTATGTATGGGGTTCCACCGGCCCCAAATCCTTCGACTGCTCCGGCTTCACGAGCTATGTGTTCCGCAACGAAGGCATCGAGCTTCCGCGCACCTCGCGCATGCAGTATCGTGTGGGAGAGAAGGTGAACCGCAACGAACTCAAGGCAGGTGACCTGATGTTTTTCAGCAGCCCCCGCAGCGGCAAAGGCCGGGTAGGCCACGTGGCGATGGTGGTGGATGTCAACGAAGCCGACGGCACATGCACCTTCATCCACTCCTCGAGCGGCAAAGGCGTGAACCTCCAGAAATTTCCTGACGGCGGCTACTACAGCCGTAACTTCATAGGCGCCAAGCGCGTCATACCGCAGCAGCCTGTGGCTTGATAAGAAATAAGGCCTGAAATCTATATATGATATGATTGTTTGAATAAACCAGTCTTATTTATCCCTCTCTCACTAATACCAATCACTGAAACACAATAATGCCTGAATAAACACACTATAGTCTATCTGCCGAAGCGGCACAAAGCAGACTACAACTGCACCGCTTCATTCTCTTACCGGAAAAACATTAGTAAGAAAGGGAGGACACCGGCCCCGGCTTCCGTCAAGGAAGCTTTGGCCGGTGTCTTATTTGATGTTGGTCGTTTGAAGGAAAAGAGTTACTTTTGTCGCTGACAATGTTTCACTCATCATCGTTGCCCGGCATGGATAAAGTCAAACCCAAAAAGGCTCTCGGCCAGCACTTCCTTACTGACCTCTCGATAGCCAGGCGTATCGCCTCCACCCTCGACGGCTGCAAAGGCATCCCCGTCATTGAAGTCGGCCCCGGAATGGGGGTTCTCACACAGTTTCTCGTCAGTGACGGCCACGATGTGAAAGTGGCCGAGATTGACGGCGAGAGCATCCGGTATCTCCATGAGCATTTTCCCGATCTCGCCGCCGAAAACCGCATTCTTGACTGCGACTTCCTCAAGACCGACCTCGCGGCAGTGTTTCCCGGCAGCGACCGCATCTGCGTGATCGGAAACTACCCTTACAATATATCTTCGCAGATTTTCTTCCACGTACTCGACTACAAGGATCTCGTGGTCTGCTGCTCCGGCATGCTTCAGCGCGAGGTTGCCGAGCGTCTGGCAGCCGCCCCCGGCACAAAGGCCCGCGGAATTCTGAGCGTGCTCCTACAGGCATGGTATGATGTGGAGTATCTTTTCACCGTCGACGAAAATGTGTTCAACCCTCCGCCAAAGGTAAAAAGCGGCGTAATAAAGATGACGCGCAACAGTGTCACCGACCTGGGATGCGACGAACGCCTTTTCAAGACCGTGGTAAAAACCACCTTCGGGCAGCGGCGCAAAACCATACGCAACTCTGTGAAGAGCCTTCTCCCTCCCGGAGCGCCCGTGCCCGACTCCCCTTTGCTGGCCATGCGCCCCGAGCAACTGAGCGTGGAGCAGTTTGTCCAGCTCACCAACCTGATTAACCTCTCACGGCAATGAAAGAATTCACTCCGGACTATCTGGAAAACATCCGCCGCATTATAGCCGAACGCGACGACGAGGCCGCACGGCGCGAGCTCGCCGACCTCCACCCGGCCGACATTGCGGAGCTTTACCGCGATCTCGACCTTGAGGAAGCGGAATTCCTGTATAAACTTCTGGACGAGGAGACAGCGGCCGATGTGCTGATGGAACTCGATGAGGACGACCGCCGCAAGCTACTGAGCGGCATGGAACCCGAACAGATAGCCAAGCAGCTCGACTACCTCGACACCGACGACGCCGTGGACGTGATTCAGGAACTCGACGAGGAGGACCGCGACGAAATCATCAGCCATATCGACGACGTGGAGCAGGCCGGCGACATCATCGACCTTCTGAAATACGGCGAGGACACCGCCGGCGGCCTCATGGGCACCGAGATGATAGTGGTGAACGAGAACTGGAGCATGCCCGAGTGCATCAAGGAAATGAGGATGCAGGCCGAGGACATGGACGAAATCTATTACGTCTATGTGGTCGACAACGATTACCGCCTGCGCGGCGTTCTCCCGCTCAAGACACTCATCACACATCCTTCCGTATCCAAGATAAAGCATGTGATGGAGGAAGAGCCCCCTTCGGTAAAAGCCGATACCCCGATTGACGAAGTGGCCCACGACTTTGAGAAATACGACCTCGTGGCCATGCCCGTGGTCGACTCCATAGGGCGCCTGCTGGGACGCATCACCTTCGACGACGTAATGGACCAGGTGCGCGAGTCGACCGAGCGTGACTATCAGCTGGCATCCGGTCTGTCGAGCGATGTGGAGGGCGACGACACTCTTTTCACCCAGACCAAAGCCCGTCTGCCCTGGCTCCTCATTGGAATGGTGGGAGGCCTCGGCAACTCGCTTATTCTCGGAAACTACGAATCGGGCTTTGCCGCCGACCCCACACTGGCCCTCTTCATCCCCCTTATCGGAGGTACCGGCGGCAACGTCGGCACCCAGTCATCGGCCATCGTGGTGCAGGGTCTGGCAAACGGTTCGATGGACATAAAGAACTCGGCGCGCCAGCTGCTGAAAGAACTCGGCGTGGGCCTTATCAACGGCTGCATAATCTCCCTGCTCGTGTTCATCTACAACTTTATAAAATTCGGAGGTGTCCAGAATGTCACCACCGTGGCGGTGTCGCTTTCACTGCTGTGCGTGGTGCTGTTCGCTTCGGTTTTCGGAACATTCGTTCCCCTCACCCTCGAGCGCTTCAAAGTTGACCCCGCGCTTGCCACCGGCCCCTTCATATCCATCACCAACGACATCATCGGCATGCTCATTTATATGTCGATAAGCATGGCGTTGCTCAACTCCTTATAAAAAATCATAAATCGGACAAAGCCGCCCCACGCGGCCGCCTCCGTTTCCGCCTTAATTATTACCTTTGTGTCACAATACCTTAAATTACAGAAAAAGACATGACAGTAGTTGACCGCTTCCTCCAATATGTGAAGTTCGACACTCAGAGCGACGAACTCACCAACATGACTCCCTCCACTCCGGGACAGATGATTTTCGCGCAACACCTCGAGAAAGAGCTTCGCGAAATGGGTCTGAGCGACATTTCGCTCGATGACAACGGCTACCTTATGGCCACACTCCCCGGCAACACCGGGCGCAAGGATGTTCCTACGGTAGGATTCATAGCCCATCTCGACACATCGCCCGACATGAGCGGACGCCACGTTTCACCCCGCATAGTGGAGAACTACGACGGAGGCGATATCACCCTCAACGCTGAAAAAGGAATCGTCCTCTCACCATCGGAATTTCCCGAACTCAAAAACTATATAGGCCAGCCGCTGATTGTCACCGACGGCAACACCCTTCTGGGTGCCGACGACAAAGCCGGCATAGCTGAAATCATCACCGCTGTGGCTTACCTCAAGGCTCATCCCGAAATCGAGCACGGCGACATCCGCATTGCCTTCAACCCCGACGAGGAGATAGGCCAGGGTGCCCACAAGTTCGACGTGGAGCGCTTCGGCGCCGACTGGGCCTACACCATGGACGGTGGCGAAATCGGCGAACTCGAATACGAGAACTTCAACGCCGCCGTGGCTAAGGTTACCATCTGCGGCCGCAACGTGCATCCCGGCTATGCCAAGCACAAGATGATCAACTCTCTCCGCATCGCCACCCAGTTCGCCATAATGCTCCCCCGCTGGGAAACCCCCGAGCACACCGAAGGCTACGAAGGCTTCTATCATCTCGTTTCCATAGAAGGCACCGTTGAGAAAACCACCCTCACCTACATAATCCGCGACCACGACCGTGACCGCTTCGAGCGCCGCAAAAAGGAGCTCGAGCACCTCACCCGCAAAATCAACAACGAGTTCCCCGGCGTTGCCACCCTCGAGATCAAGGACCAGTATTACAATATGCGCGAGAAAATCGAGCCGGTGATGCACATCATCGACATCGCTCTTCAGGCCATGAAGGACGCCGGCGTTGAACCCAAGGTTGTTCCCATCCGAGGCGGCACAGACGGCGCACAGCTCTCTTTCAAAGGGCTTCCCTGCCCCAACATCTTTGCCGGGGGCCTCAACTTCCACGGACGTTATGAGTTCGTGCCCATACCTTCAATGGAAAAGGCCACTCAGGTCATAGTGGAGATTGCACGCCTTGTAGCAAAACAGTAATCCCGCGCTCCGAATGCCTGCCGCATCCGTGCCCACGCTTATTGTCATCACCGGCCCCACAGGCTCCGGAAAGACAGCCCTTGCCATTGAGGTTGCGCGGGCCGTCGGGTGCGACATCATCTCGGCCGACTCACGCCAGATCTACAAAGGAATTCCCATAGGAACCGCCGCTCCGACGGCCGCGGAGCGCGCGCTCGTGCGCCATCATTTTGTGGAGGAGCTGGAGCTTGACAGCTATTACAGCGCTGCGCTTTTCGAGGAGCAGGCCATTCAGCGTCTCAACGCCTTATGGCGGGAAGGGCCGGATGTAGCCGTGATGTGCGGCGGTTCCATGATGTATGTTGACGCGGTGGTCAACGGAATCGACCCTCTGCCCACCATCAGCGACGAAATCCGCGCCCGCGTTCTCGCGCTTTACACCGCCGAGGGCCTCGAAGGTGTCTGTTCGCGGCTCCGCGCCATCGACCCCGAAAGCTGCTCGAGAATTGACCTCCGGAATCCGCGCCGTGTAATTCACGCCCTGGAGATCTGCCTTCAGTCCGGCCGCAAATACTCTTCGCTGTGTACCGGAACGCCAACCGAGCGCCCTTTCAGAGTGCTGAAATATGCCATAGACCGTCCCCGCCACGAGATGATGGACCGCATCAACCGCCGCGTCGACGCCATGATGGAGGCAGGTTTCGAAGAGGAGGCCCGCAGCGTTTACCCCCTGCGACATCTCAACGCCCTGAATACTGTCGGATTCAAAGAGATGTTCGCCTGGTTCGACGGCACTATGGACCGCGCCACATCCGTGGCGCGGATGGCCAAGAACACCCGCGTCTACGCCAAGAAGCAGCTCACGTGGCTCAGCCGCGACACCTCCGTCACCTGGCTGAACCCAAGCGGAGCATCAGAAAAAATATTATCAAACCTTAAATAAAGAAAGCATGAAATTACTACTTGCCTCAGCCCTTTTAGCGCTCTCTCTCCCGGCGTTCTCGCAGGCTCACAGTGTAATCACTCCGCGCCCCTCGGCCGATGTGGTTCAGCGAGCGTGCGGAAATTTCTCGCCCTCACAGTTCAAGACTGTGAAAATCGACGCGCCCGCAGCCGACGTGGCCCATCTTTCGGACTATCTATCCCAGAAAATGCCACAGCTCGAAATCACCGATATAGGCCGAGCTTCGGGACAGATTAAACTCCGCACAGTCTCCTCGGTTCCCGGCATCGACAGCCCCGAAGGCTACCGTCTCGACATCAAACCCGATGGCATTCTGGTGGAAGCCACATCCGGAGCCGGACTTTTCTACGGCCTGCAGTCGCTCATACAGCTCATGGAAAGCGGACAGCCTCTCTCTCCCGTCACCCTCACCGACCAGCCCCGCTTCTCCTATCGCGGAGTGATGATTGACGTGAGCCGCAATTTCCGCGACAAAGAGTTCATAAAGAAGCAGCTCGACGCCATGGCAGCCCTGAAGCTGAACAAAATGCAGTTCCACCTCACCGACGGCGCAGGCTGGCGTCTGCAGATAGACCGCTACCCGCGTCTTACCGATTTCGCCGCCTGGCGCAAAGGCCAGACGTGGAAAGACTGGACCGAACAAGGCTCAAAATACCTTGACCGCACCGACCCCGAAGCCTGCGGAGGTTACTATACCAAGGACGATATACGCGAGATTCTCGACTATGCCGCCGACCGCTACATAACAGTGATTCCCGAGATTGAGATGCCCGGCCACAGCGAGGAAGTGCTCGCCGCCTATCCCGAGCTCAGCTGCGAGGGAAAGCCCTACACCTCAAGCGATTTCTGCCCCGGCAAGGAAGCCACCTTCGAATTCCTCCAGAATGTGCTCGACGAGGTGATTGAGCTTTTCCCCTCGAAATACATCAATATCGGTGGCGACGAGGCCGGAAAGGCAGCCTGGCGCAAATGCCCCGACTGCAAGGCCCGCATGGAAGCCGAAGGGCTCGAGAACGTAGAGCAGCTGCAGAGCTACCTCATTCACCGCATAGAGAAATATCTCAACTCCAAGGGACGCGACCTCATAGGCTGGGACGAGATTATGGAAGGCGGACTTGCACCGAACGCTGCCGTGGTGTCATGGCGTGGTGTCGAAGGCGGCGCCGAGGCCGCCCGTCAGGGCCACAAGGCAGTTATGGCTCCCGGCTCATACTGCTACTTCGACGGCTACCAGGACGCACCCCAGACCCAGCCCGAGGCTATCGGAGGCTACCTTCCCCTTGAAAAAGTGTACTCCTTCAATCCCGCTCCCGACTCGCTTGACGCCGCAGCACGCGCCAACATCATGGGTCTCGAGGCCACAATGTTCACCGAATACATTCCCACCGACGAGCACGCCGAATACATGCTCTATCCCCGCATGATAGCGCTGGCGGAAGTGGCATGGACTCCTCAGGAGCGCCGCGACTACACTGAGTTCCGTCCGCGCGCCGAGGCCTACAACCGCCATCTCGCCGCGCAGGGCTACAACGTGTTCGACCTCAGCCGCGAGGTTGGAAACCGCAAGGAGTCCCTCACGCCCGTGAAACATCTCGCTCTTAATTGTCCCGTGACCTACAATGTGCCCTGGTGGACAAACTACAACGCCAACTACGCCGCCACCCTCACCGACGGACTGCGCGGAGGATGGACATACAGCGACGGACGCTGGCAGGGCTTCCTCTCCAACACCACCGACCGCGTCGACGTCACGATCGACCTCGGAAAAATCCAGCCCGTCAACTATGTGGGAGCTGAGTTCATGCAGCTCTGCGGTCCCGACGTATGGATGCCCTGCAAGGTGATAATCTCAGCGTCGGAAGACGGCAAGACTTACACCGACCTTGCCGAGATAGACCACAATGTGGTCCGCGACACCGGTCTCAGCTTCAAGACCTTCTCATGGGAAGGCTCCGCGCGCGCACGCTACATCCGCTATCGCGCCCTGGCAGAGCACGGTGTGCTCTTCACCGATGAAATCATCGTACGCTAACCCATACTACACAATTCCAGACTCCAAGAGAGTTTTTTCATGGTTGTAGAACTATAAAACAACAAAAAGCTGCGCCACAACGGAGATCGTCATGGCGCAGCTTGTTTTTTAATAAAAAAATCCGCGGGAAAACGTTATTTCACAACGTCGTTGAGTTCGGCACCGGCCTTGAACTTAACCACCTTGCGGGCAGCGATCTCAATCACCTGCTTCGTCTGGGGGTTGATGCCTTTACGGGCGGCTTTCTCGGTTACATCGAAGGTTCCGAATCCGATAAGTGCCACTTTGTTGCCCTCGGCAAGCTGCTCGGTAATGGTCATAAGTGTCGCTTCAAGGGCGGCTTTGGCCTGGGCTTTGGTAAGATTGGCTTTTTCAGCGATAGCGTAGGTAAGCTCTGTTTTGTTCATGGGTATATATATTTGATAAGTGATAAAATAGTATGCTCTTCCAGTTGGTTAAGTACAGACACGCAAATATATACCTAAAACTTTTATCTTCCAACAATTATTTTGAAAAAAGCGGTCCTGATTGCCCGATTGAGCCCAAAAAGTTTCGCTTTTGGCCCCTTCCCGGTTTTAACACCATGTACCGCTCACGAAATTTTTGTATATTTGTATCTTAATTATACTCTATAAATAATATGGGAAATTTCAGAAGAGCTTTCGACAACATACCCCCTGTCACCAAAAACCTGATTCTGATTAATCTGGTGATATGGCTTGCCATGATGGTGGCCGGGCGCCGTGCCGACAGCACCATCCTTGATTTCGGCGGACTGCATTATTTCGAGGCTTCGGACTTCAATGTGCTTCAGATTTTCACCTACATGTTCATGCACTCCACGGCCAATTTCGCACATATCCTCTTCAACATGTTCACGCTGTTCATGTTCGGAATCCTGCTTGAGCGCACTCTGGGCGCCAAGCGTTTCCTTTTCTACTACATAAGCTGTGGAATCGGAGCGGCCTTGGTTCAGGAAGCCGTATGGGCGATGACGTGGGAAGGCATTTTTGCCAAAATGATGCATGTGGACTCCTTCACTTTCCAGCAGATTCTCGCCCATTCTTCCCCCGAACAGATATCCGGGGCCCTCAACTCCTTCGTAACCATAGGTGCCTCGGGCGCAATATTCGGAGTGCTTCTGGCATTCGGCATGCTGTTCCCGAACCTTCCCACCTACATCATGTTCATACCCGTGCCTATAAAGGCCAAATGGATGGTGATTGGCTACGGTGTGCTCGAGCTTCTCATAGGCATGAGCGAGGCCAACGACGGTGTGGCCCACTTCGCCCACCTCGGCGGAATGCTGTTCGGCTTCTTCATAATCCTATACTGGAAGAAAAAGAATGTGATTCATGGAGGTTTTTGACAGGACTCATAAGTGCAGCCTCCTGCCCGCGACGCTTGTCACGGTCAACGTGGCCGTGTACGTGCTGCTGTTTATGGCCTGGACATTCGACCACGATTCCTCATTAATCGCTTCGGGATCACCGTCGGCCGCCGACGCCATTGTCGACGCCCTGGCTCTCCCCTCCTCCTTCACCACCTGGCTCCACCGGCCGTGGACCGCCATCACCTATATGTTCACCCAGTTTTCCTGGTGGCACCTTGCCGGCAACATGATTGTGCTCTACCTCTTCGCCATGATTGCCGACCGCGTGGCCGGACGTTCGTTCGCGCTCACGGTTTATCTGGGAGGAGGACTTGCGGCGGCTATGCTCTACCTCCTCCTGGGAGTCCTGGGCGCCGCCTCAGGGGTGCTTGTGGGCAGCTCGGCATCAGTCATGGCCATGATGGGCGCAGTGCTTGTGCTCCGCCCCTCGCTGCGGTTCCCGTTGGGCAAATTCGGTTCTCCACGTGCCGTCTGGATTATATGTTCGCTCGTGCTTCTCGACCTTCTCGGCATATTTTCCGGCAATGTAGCCGCCCATTTCTGCCATCTGGCCGGATTCGGCTCCGGCTGTGCCTGCGCGGCCGCTCTTCGGCATCGCCGCCACAGTTGCCTTGATACGGCCGACCTCACCGCCGTGCTTGAAAAAGTGAAACGCTCAGGATTCTCTTCTCTCGACGAACACGAGCGAAACACCCTGTTCATTAAGACCAAAAATGACTAAAAGCAGAAATAACACATCTCTCCCGGCGCGCGTCATCCGATTCCTCGTCATGGCCGTCAATCTCCTTGCGTACGCGGCTCTTATAGCCTCGGCGTTCGGTGGACGCGTCAGCCCCCTCACAAATGCATGGGGAGGTATCGCAGCCATGACCTTCCCCCTCTGTGCCGTTGGGGTGATTATGCTTCTGCTCGTTAACCTCTGCTGGTTCAGGCGTGTCGCCCTGCTCGATATCGCAGCTCTGGCCATCTGCACGGGCCCCCTTCTGTCGCTTTGTCCCCTCAATTTCAACCGACCCTCAATGGCGGCAATCGAAAGCATGGGCGACACCGCCATAAAGGTGATGACCTTCAACGTGTATAACTTCACCGACATAGCCCCCGGAGCGTCCGCGCAGGGAAACCGCACCGTGGCCTACATTCTCGAGCAGGATGCCGACGTCAACCTGCTTCAGGAAGCATTTGCATCCCTGCATTCCAGCGGAAACGTATCCTCCGACGAAATCAACGCCCTCAAGGCCCGTTACCCCTATATTGTTACCGACGGCACCGGTCTTTGCCTTCTCTCGAAGTTTCCGGTAGAGACCGTGCGCACGGATATAGACAGCTCCCCTTCGTTTGCCGCCGCACGCTACGACGTGGAAATCGGCGGACGTACCGTCCATTTTTTCAACATCCATCTGCAGTCAATCGGCCTCACTGACGACGACAAGCAACTTTACCGCCGCATAACCGAAGGGGAGGCCAAAGGCGAGGTAGGCAAGATACGCCGCGACCTACTGGGCAAACTCAAGGAAGCGATGCGCCTGCGCGCTTCCCAGGCAGCTCAGGTCAGAGCCGAGATTGAAAAGGCCGGTGAGGGTCCGGTGATTCTCGGCGGCGATTTCAACGACGTGACCGGATGCTATGCCCTGCGCGAAATCATGGGCCCGAATCTCCGCGACGCTTACCGCACCTCCGGTCTCGGCCCCGCCATCACCTATCACGTAAACCGTTTTTATTTCCGCATAGATCATTTTGTTTACGGCGACGGCGTGGACGCCCTCCGCACCTGGACCGGCTCGGCAAACTCCAGCGACCATTATCCGCTGCTTGCCTACTTCCGGCTTACGCCCGTGGATTCCACCACAGCAATCAACAACCAATCAAATATCACCAAGCATGTTAAAACAATTATTAACCCTGGGTGCAGCGGTTCTCTTGCCGCTGGCCTCAATCCAGACAGACGTCATGGCAGCTGAACACACCAACCCGTTCCTGCAGCCTTACGGAACGCAGTTCAACATCCCTCCATTTGAAAAAATCACTTACGACGATTATCTCCCCGCCGTAAAGCAGGGTATAGCCGAGCGCAAGCAGGAAATCGACGCGATTGTAAAGAACCGCGCCACTCCCGATTTCGACAACACCATCCTCGCCCTTGAGAAATCAGGCCAGCTCCTCCAGAAAGTGATACTCGTATTCTCGTCGCTTGACGAAACCAACTCCTCGCCCGAGATGGTGAAACTCTCCGAAATCATCTATCCCATGACCTCCGAGGCTTCCGACGAGGTGATGATGAACGACGGCCTTTTCAAGAAAGTGAAATACGTCTACGACAACCGCGAGAAGATGGGTCTCACCGGCGACAAGAAACGTGCCGTGGAGGAAACCTACAAATCATTCGTGCGCGAAGGCGCCCTTCTCTCCCCCGAAAAGAAGGAAGAGCTGAAAAAACTCAACTCGAAGATGACCGACCTCTTCCTGAAGTTCAACAAAAACCTTCTTGACGACACCAACGGCTTCGAGCTGTGGGTTGACGACGCAAGCCGTCTCAGCGGCATCCCCGCAAGCAATGTGGCCAACGCCGCCGAAGAGGCCAAAGCCCGCGGCGCCGAAGGCAAGTGGCTCTTCACCCTCCACGCTCCCAGCCGTCTGCCTCTGCTGCAGTATGCCGACGACCGTCAGCTGCGCCACGACATGTATGTGGGCTACACCTCCCTCGCCTCCAAAGGCGAGCACAACAATCTCCCCGTTATCAACGAGATTCTGAAAGTACGCACCGCAAAGGCCCGTCTCCTCGGCTATAAGGACTTCGCAAGCTACATGACCGCCAACGTAATGGCCAAGACTCCCGACAACGCCGAGAACCTTCTCCTGAAGATATGGAAACCGGCCGTGAAACGCGTTCATGAGGAAGTGGCCGAAATGCAGGCTCTGGCCGACCGTCAGGGAGCCGGAATCACCATCGAGCCGTGGGATTACTACTATTACGCCGAGAAGGTGCGTAAAGACAAATATGACCTCGACGAGGATCAGGTGCGCGCCTACTTCCCGCTCGAGAACGTGCGCAAAGGTATCTTCTCCATGGCCGAGCGTCTCTACGGCGTGACATTTACCGAACTTCCCGATGCTCCCAAGTATTATCCCGAGGTGAAGGTCTATGAGGTGAAGGACAAGAAAGGCGAGCACGTGGCCGTCTACATGACCGACTATTTCCCCCGCGCCTCCAAGCGTCAGGGTGCCTGGATGAGCGAATTCCAGGGCGCGTTCGAGGACGAGGACGGCACTTCGCAGCGTCCCATCGTCTACAACGTAGGCAACTTCTCCAAGCCCTCCGGCGACACCCCCTCGCTGCTCACCCTCGATGAGGTAGAGACCATGTTCCACGAATTCGGCCACGGTCTCCACGGCATGCTCACACGCGCCAAGCTCCGCAGCCAGGCCGGTACAAACGTTGACCGCGACTTCGTGGAGCTCCCCTCGCAGATCCATGAGCACTGGGCACTCGAGCCCGAGCTCCTCAAGACCTACGCCCATCATTACAAGACCGGCGAGGTGATTCCCGACAGTCTCGTGGCAAAACTCCAGGCTGCCTCCACCCACAATCAGGGCTTCACCACCACCGAGCTCGTGGGCGCCGCCCTGCTTGACCTCCAGTATGGCAAGCTCAACACCGACGGCGATATCGACGTGGCCGGCTTCGAGAAATCAGTGGCCGAGAAACTCGGCATGCCAAAGGAAGTGCAGTTCCGCTACCGCAGCCCCTACTTCCGCCACATCTTCGGAAGCGACGGCTATGCCTCAGGCTACTATACCTATCTCTGGGCCGAGGTGCTCGACACCGACGGCTTCGAGCTCTTCAAGGAAAAAGGCATCTTCGATCCCGAGACCGCTGCCAAATTCAAATCGCTCGTTCTTGAGAAGGGCGGCAGCGAGGATCCCATGGAGCTTTACGTGAAGTTCCGCGGCCATGAACCCAGCGTCGACGCCCTCCTGCGCAACCGCGGCCTCGCCGACGAAAAAGACAAAGACCTTCACCAGAAAGGCGGCAAATAATTCAACAATTATAATAATATAGTCCATCCGATTCCCCGGATTGTCCTGTTATGACATTCCGGGGAATTATTATTTTTGCGAAACAAAGATTTAATAAAAAGAATCAGAATTCAGCTAACTAATATTTTTTTAATTCCATAATAATTTACCTATTAATACGATGAGAAAAAAATTTTTTTATTGTTCTTCATGTTCCTAGTCTGCTTTATTGTATCCAGCTCTAGTAACTCTGTAGAGCCAAAGGAATACAAACAGGCATTTTGTTGGCTTATAAATCCGCCTAATTCCAGTGTGGAGTGGTCTTTTTTAGCAGACCAAGCCATTATGGTTTATCTTGAAAACAACAATGCGCTTGGAGTCACGGTAATTCTGACTGAAGAGTTTGCAGGTTCCAGTCAATATGAGCATTATTTAATAGCCCCCTATGGGGTAACTAATGGGAAAAGATATAGTATTTTCGGTCAAACACCACTAACTTGGAAGTTTACACTTAGTACAGTATCTGATGTGGCCTTTGTACGAGGAAGAGCAAGATGGGATGATCTTTAATAGAAATTTTTACTACTAACAATAAATTTATGAGCATTTTAAAATTATTATCGGTTGTTACGATTGCATTACTTTTTACCGGATGCAAAAGTGATGATAATGCAGATTCAATGTTGGAGAAAATCCAAGCAGTTG
>CAUBWJ010000033.1 GCA_958439725.1 uncultured Muribaculaceae bacterium
AAATCCGCTCAAGCTATGCGACCCTGTCGTCAACATTTATTATTAAACAAGCTCTCCGGATATTCTGCGGACTCTCTGCGGTTCTGCGTGGCTCTGCGTTGCCTTCACTTTAACAAGAGACGCAGAACGGCGCCGGAACAGCAGAAATCCGCAGAACTTTTTATTTCTTCTCCAAGAATTATTATGGTTCCGCGACTGTTCTGCGGTTCTGCGTGGGTCTGCGGTCTACTCCTTTTCTACCGGGTGTACCGGCTCAACATCTTTTATGGGCGTCATGTCCTTTAAGGGCGCGACTTCTTTAACAGCCGGGGGAGAGACGGCCGGCGTGCCGCCGGGGCGGCGCCGGTTCTGCTCCTTGCGCGATCTGGAGGCCTTGCTTTCCTCCACGGCGCTGTTCATAAGCTCAACCATTCCCTCGGGAACCACAAACACATCTTCGGGGCTCATTGGGCGTATGTCGCCATACCAGCGGAAGCGCTTGAGATAATATGAGTTTCGTTTGGCCAGATAGAGCGGAGTGACCGTGGAATTGGTCTCGGGCCAGAAGTTGATTTTCTCCACGGAATTGCCGTTGAAATAAGCATCCATGAAGCTGCTTTCGGTCTGGGCGAACTTGTTGTAAGTGGAATCGGACTCCATGGGGAACATTATCACCTCCACATTGCCCTCAACGTAAAGGCGGCGTATGGTCGAATCGTTGAACCACGCCGTCATGTCGCTTCCGGAGAGCTGGTTGTAACAGTCCTCGGCGATATGCTCGGCCATCATTCCGGTTTCGGGCAGACGCGCCCAGTCAACTGTAGAATCGTTGAGATGCACATAAATCACATTGCCGAATATCTGCCGCTCCTCGTTCCAAATGACGGGGTGGCGGTACATATACAGGATAGTGTCGCGCTCGGTGAAACTCAGCGAATCGCACAGACCCTGCAGATCCACACGGTAGAAACGAACCCGGTGGAAAGCATTGGTCACGTGAGTGGAATCCGCCGTGTCGAGATAGGCGGTGATGGTGTCGCCGTGAAGGTAGAGGGTATCTTTCTGCGAGTATTCCTTGGCGAGGGCGCGGCCGGTGACGAAAGCGCTGTCGCGCACCTCGTCGTAGAAGCCATAGTCGCCCTGCAGCGACGACTGCCTTACACTGTCGGTGAGTATCATATTGCCGAAGGCCTCGCCATACTGGCGCGTGCGGTCGTAGAACAGCGTGTCGCCCGTCAGCGTGTTGCCCCGCTTTGTCACCACCAGCGAACGGCGGTAGAGATCGGCCTCGCCGGTGCGGGTGTTGTAGGTGCCGAGGGAGGAATAGATGGTTCCGTCGCGGTTGATGATTTCACTCGGGCTGACCAGCCGGGCAAGATTGGTGAACGTGTTGTAGCGCAGAGAATCGGTGTTGATATACAGGGTATCGTTCGGGCGCAGGGATTTCAGATGCACGTCAAGGTTGAAAATGGCGTCCTTGGTGTCGGGATGGTATTCCCCGTGCATGGACTCCAGACGGTTTTCGGCATCGGTGAGCACACCGCCCACATCGTAATATCCCACTTCCGAAGCCATGTCGTAGTTGAACACGTCGGTCTCCAGCTTCACGTCGCGGTTTATGAGCCTTACCTTTCGGCCGGCATCGGCATAAAGCACGGCGAGTTCGGTCTCGCCGTTGTAGTTGAGTTCGTCGGCATACACAAACAGAGTATCTCCCTGCTCCATTCTCACGTTGCCGAAGGCATCCATGGAATTGGACTCCTCGTAGAAATACGCGCTGTCGCAGAACATGAACATGCCGCCCTTGCGCATCTTCACGTTGCCTGTGAGCACCTGATACTGCTCATACTCCTCGTCGTAGGTCTTTTCGTAATGGAGCATGTCGGCGTGTTCCAGAAACACCTTGTCGTCCTGGTTGCGGTCGGCTTCCGGAATCACAGGCTTTATCACCTTTGCCTGCTGCGCGCGGGGGGTGCGGGGAGCGCGGCGCTGCTGGGGAGCGGCGCCACAGATGGCCGGCAGAATCATGGCCAGCATGAGCGCCGGAGCTGCCAGGCGCCTGAGCCGTGTTATTTCTTTGCTTCCTTTATCCATCCCTTGTGCTGGAAGTCGCAGTTGCGCCATCCGTCCTCTATGCGCACGTATGTATCGGCTATCTTCTTCTCAATCCATTCCTCGAGAATCTCGGCGCGGCGCGCGTTCTCATACATGTTTTTCACCGTCTGGTAGTCGTCGGCCATATTCGCCTTGTGGCCGTCGATGCGGTTCACGAGCTTCACCATGGCCACCACCTCGCGGTTGAGTTTGGGATCCATCATCACGAAAGGCTTGGAAATTTCGCCTACCTGCATGTCGTTTATGGCTTTTGCCACCTCCTGAGGGAGTTCAGACATCTCGAAGCGCGATGTGCCCGTCTGGGGGTTAACCATCAGGCCGCGGTTGTTGCGGGTATCCTTGTCCTGCGACACGAGCGGGACAACTTCCTCGAAGGTGATTTTCTTCAGGTCGACCACATCGGCGCGTACAGTGTCAAGACGGTTGAGCGCCTCCTGCAGACTGGCGTCGGAAACGCGGGGACGCAACAGGATGTGACGGGTGTTGATACGGTCGCCGCGCTTCTCTATAAGCTGTATGATATGGAAACCATATTCACTCTCCACGATTTTCGACACGCGTTTGGGATCATTGAGGTTGAACGCCACGGCGGCATACTCGGGGTCGAGCTGTCCGCGGCCCATGAAGCCGATCTCGCCGCCGCGCACTGCGCTGGCCTTGTCCTCGGAATAGAGGATGGCAAGTGTGGAGAATTCTTTCTCGCCCTTGGCCACACTTTCGGAAAAATCGCGCAGACGGGCTTTCACATCCTCAACCTCCTGACGCGGAATCACGGGATAGAGCGTCATTATCTCAGCCTCAACCTGCATCGGCACGAAGGGGATGCTGTCCTGCGGCAGAGCGTCGTAGTATTTACGCACATCGCTCGGAGTAACCTTGATATTCTTTGTGAGGTTCTGCTGCACATTGCGCACACGGTAGCTGTTGCGCACTATTTCGGTGAGAAAATCGCGTATCTCGGGCATGGTCTTGCGGAAATACTCCTCCATTTTCTCCTTGGAGCTGAACTGGTTTATGTAGAAGTTGATACGCTGCTCAACTTCATTTACAACCTGGGCGTTGGGCGCCTCGATGGTGTCAACGTCGGCCTGATGCAGAAAGAGTTTCTCGATGGCGAGCTGCTCGGGAATCACACAGTAGGGATCGCCCTTGATGTCGATTTTCTCATTCTGCATGTTGTTGTACTGGGCCTCAATCTCTGATTTCCAGATGGGCTGGTCGCCCACTACCCATGCCACCTGTTCCACGATATTGGTCTGGGCCACGGATGTCACGGCCGTGAACATCAGTGCGGCAAGCGTAAGTATCTTGTTAATTTTCACTATATAGCTTATTAAGTTACCTATTTTGCGTCCAAAGTTACTAAAATTAGACGAAAAACGAGCCGCCCGCAGTGAAAAAACACTGACGGGCGGCTTTATGCTGCTTCGCAGAAGCGATTTGGCGGGAACCGGGCCTTATTTGAACACCTGTTTCATGGGGCGTCCGGTCCATACCTGCGGCTGCTCCACTCCAAGGGCATAGGCTATGGTGGAAGCCACGTCATACTGCATCATACTCTCGGGGAACTCGCCGCCTTTCTTTATGTTCTTGCCACAGATTATAAAGGGGGTGCGCATTTCCTGAAGGGTGATGCCTCCATGTCCCTTTTCGATTCCGCCATGGTCAGCGGTCACGATAAATATTGTTTCGTCGGCAATGCCGGCATCCTCAGCTGCCTTGATAATGCGGCCGAGATATCCGTCGATTTCCGCGAGTTTGGCATAATACTCGGGAGTGTCGTGACCGGCGGAATGACCCACATGGTCAGGCTCATCGAAGCACACGGCAAGCAGTTCGGGCTTTTTCTCCTTGATGTACTTCTCAGCCATTTCGGCAGTGCGTGCAGGAAATTTCTGGGCGTCCACAGCCTGTGCATGGTAGCTCAGCGAAAGCGTGTCGACCAGATATTTTATACCGTCCCATTCATAGATCACACCGATTTCGGCCGCAGGATGCTGATCGCGGGTAATCTGATAGACGGTCGGGAAAATATTGTGTTTTTTCTCCCAGCGCGAGGGAATCTCGGGTTTCTGCGAGCCCCAGGTGGTATAGCCGTGAATTTCGGTGGGAGCGCCCATGAACATCGAGGCCCAGTTGGGAGCGCTCGACGACGGAAGAACCGTGCGCTTGTCGAGGGTATAGCAGCCGTCGGCCATAAGTTTTTTCACATTCGGCATATCGGCCTTGGGAAGGCTGTAGGCTCCCCAGCCGTCGAAGCCCACAAGAATCACATGCTGGGCCTTAGGCTTGGCCGCAAACACACACAGCGACGCCATGATGGCGAACATCGCCGTAACAAGTACTTTTTTCATTGCAGTTTGGTTTTTTATGGTTGGTTATAGGTCAGTCATTATTTATCAAGAATCTTGCGCAGATGGCGCTCAACGGCGGTGGCCTGACGCATCATGCCAAGATCGGAGGGATGCACATAGTCCACTATACCCTCGGGGAGCACGCCCAAATCGGCCCGCTCTATGTAATGCAGATTCTTCACACCGGAAGCTTTCAGAGCCTCGTAGGCCTTGCGCTGCGCCTTATTCGAATGGTCATACTCATAGAACTTCACTTCATTTGTAGGCGCATTGCTGTAGCCCGCATGCTCTATAAGCACCACAGGCACATCGGGATGAACCTTGCGTATCTGCTTCACGGCCTCGGTCACAAGGCTTTCGATTTCCTCCGAAGAGCGGCCTATGAGATTGGGCATGCAGTCCAGCATAATCGCCCCGGCATCGATTTCATTTATCATATCGATAAGTTCAGGCTCCAGACGGCCGTTGCCCGAGAAACCGAGATTGACGAGCGGCATGCCGAGATTGCGCGACAGAATATTGCCCCAGGCCATTGCCGGACGCGACGCGCACGCACCCTGGGCTATAGAAGTTCCATAAAGCACCAGCGGTTTTTCAGCCGCAGGCTCCACGAACTCAAACCGCGCTCCTTCAGGCACCCCTATCCACATTTCATTTACTATATTGTAAAGGGGAAGATAAAGTGTGAACTCCTCCATAGCGCCGGGACGCACACCGCGGTCCACATTATAGGAATATCTTACAGTGTCACCGAATGAATAACTGCCGAAGCAGAAACCTTTGTCGCGGTCGCGGTACAAATCCACGCCCGACACTCCCGTAGCGGGCATGTGAGGCATCGACATACCCCCTGCCACCGTATATTTCACATTGATATCTTTTGCATCTGTCTTGAAACGGAGAGCGATACCGGCTGAATTGCGGGAAAGGTCCCACAGCGGCTCACGAACTTTGTCTTTCGCACGCAGGGGCAGACGGGCATAGTTGCCGCCATCCTCATTCCATGCCTGATTATGAACAAATGTTTTACCGGCAGGCGCGTCAAGCGGATTGAACCACTTCGTATCCTGCGCCACAGCCGTGCCGCAGACCACGAGAGCCACGGCCAACGTCATTGATTTTAATAGCTTTCTCATCTCAGAATTTTATTATCCATTAACTTAAATTCCTCTACAAATTTAAGTTTTTAATCAAAAATAAACAACGGAGTGAAAAATCCCCCATTAAAAAGCACAAATAATTACAAATGTCACGACAGCAATCAGGGATAGCGGCGACGCAGGTCAGCAATCCATTTCTCCATCAGCTCACGCCTGAGCGCATCGCTCACCGGATGGCGCACATCGTCCATCGATTCCGGAGCATCAATCACGCGCCCCTCCACCACACGGTGAACCGCCCACAGCCCGTCAGGAACCGTGGCGGATGTATCACCGAAGACAATGCGGTCTATGACGGGCGCCGACCCTTTGGCAGCAAGCACGCGCTCCACCTTCACTCCCGGCCCGAAGCGCTGCCTGAGAGCGCGGGAAGCCGTATCACAGGCTATCTTCCCGGGAGCCAGCCATTCCAAAGCGATATCGGCGATTGAATCGGACACGGCGGCAAGCACATAACCCTTGAAACGCGGGCGCGTCCACCGGAATTCATCCCTGTGGCTGAGAAAATAGCGGTTGAGAGCGGCTGTATCCCTTCTGGACGGCTCATCGACCATCATCCGTGTTATCTCATATACCAGCAGTCCGTTGCGGAACGACTCCACTCCGGAGGCAGAATCAGGACGCGCCGTTAAAGCCGAGGCAAACTCAGCTATCTCGGTTCTTACCTCCGCCAGAGTGTCAATGCCTGCATCGCGGGCAGCCCTAACCTTTCTCAGAAAATCGGCATCGGCCGCGGTTGTGTCCTGCCTGCAACTTCCTGAAACATTTTCCGGCACGGCAATTCCTGCCAGCAGTAAAAGCACGAGGAGGGTAATCAAATTTTTCATCCTGTCAGTAAGAGGCATGAGTTACAATTAAAGACAGTCCCGCGGCGAAAAGTGTCGTCGCGGGACCGTTTATTTCTGTGCCAACACTAAGGTCAGCGGTTGGATGCGCTGTAGTTGGGGGCCTCGCTGGTTATCGCAACGTCGTGGGGATGGCTTTCGGCCACACCTGCATTGGTGATGCGGGTGAACATGGCGCCGTGGAGAGCGTCGATATCCTTGGCTCCGCAATAGCCCATTCCGGCACGGAGGCCGCCGAGCATCTGATACACCACCTCATAGAGGTTGCCTTTGTAAGGCACGCGGGCGGCAATGCCTTCGGGCACGAGCTTCTTGGCATCCGACACATTGCCCTGGAAATAACGGTCCTTCGATCCCTTTTCCATGGCCTCGAGCGAGCCCATGCCGCGGTATGACTTATATTTACGTCCGTTGTAGATGATGGTGTCGCCGGGCGACTCCTCCACACCGGCAAGCATTCCGCCGAGCATAACGCTGTAAGCGCCGGCGGCGAGAGCCTTCACGATGTCGCCTGAATAGCGTATGCCGCCGTCGGCAATCAGAGGCACGCCTGTGCCCTCAAGAGCCTTTGCCACGTCGTACACGGCCGAAAGCTGGGGCACTCCCACACCGGCAATTATACGGGTGGTGCAGATGGAACCGGGGCCAATACCCACTTTCACACCGTCGGCACCGTTCTCCACGAGATAGCGGGCGGCATCGCCGGTGGCTATGTTGCCTACCACAACGTCGATATTGGGATATTTGGCTTTCACATCCTTGAGCACGCCGATCACACCCTTGCTGTGGCCGTGGGCGGTGTCGATTACAATAGCGTCTACTCCAGCAGCCACGAGAGCATCAACACGCTGCATGGAGTCGGCGGTGACGCCCACACCGGCTGCCACGCGCAGACGGCCCAGTTTGTCCTTGCAGGCAAATGGCTTGTCCTTGGCTTTGGTGATATCCTTGTAAGTAACCAGCCCCACAAGACGGCCGTCGTTGTCAACAACGGGCAGTTTCTCAATCTTGTGTTCCTGGAGTATCTTGGCGGCTTCCTCGAGGTCGGTGGTCTGCGAAGTGGTCACGAGTCCTTCGCTGGTCATAACCTCGTCCACGGGACGGTTCACGTCGCTCTCGAAGCGGAGGTCGCGGTTGGTGACGATACCCACGAGCTTGCGGTCGTCATCCACCACCGGTATGCCGCCGATATGGAACTCTTTCATCATGGAGAGAGCATCGGCCACGGTGCTGCCTTTCTTAATGGTCACCGGGTCATATATCATGCCGTTCTCGGCACGCTTCACCGCATGAACCTGACGTGCCTGCTCCTCAATCGACATGTTCTTGTGAATAACGCCTATACCTCCCTCGCGGGCAATGGCTATGGCAAGGCCCGATTCGGTGACGGTGTCCATGGCCGCGGAGACCAGAGGAACGTTGAGCGTGATGTTGCGGGAGAATTTTGTCTTTAGATTAACTTCGCGAGGCAGAACCTCCGAATAGGCGGGAATGAGCAGTACGTCGTCAAACGTAAGACCATCCATCTTAACTTTTTCTGCAATAAATGACATAGTGGCTATCGATGATTAGTCTGAAAATTTTATTGCATGCAAAGTTACGTTATTTTGCCAACAACCACAAATATTTTATCGCACCCGTTATTTAAATAAAAAAACTTGCATGGAAATCCGGCGATATCTAACTTTGCCTTTACTATGATAATTCTCTACCGCATATATCAGCTTTTCATCATGGCCCCGGTGCTGCTGGTGGCCACCGTACTCACCGCTCTGACAGTCATGGCTGCTTCCGTTCTCGGCTTCGGACGCTGGGGCGGTTATTATCCGCAGGTGGTGTGGGCCAGGCTTTTTCTGGCCATGACGCTCGTAAAAGTGAAGGTAGAGGGTAGAGAAAACATCGATCCGGCCACAAGCTATGTGTTCGTGGCCAATCACCAGAGCGCTTACGACATCTTCACCGTCTATGCCCTGCTCCACCACAATTTCAGGTGGATGATGAAGAAGGAGCTGCGCAAGATGCCGCTGATTGGGCTGGCATGCGAGAAGTCACATCAGATCTACGTGGACAACTCCACTCCCGGTGCGCTGAAGCAGACAATGGAACGCGCCGAGGCATTGCTCCGTGGCGGCATGTCGCTGGTGATTTTCCCCGAGGGAGCCCGCACACTCGACGGCCGTATGCACCGCTTCAAACGCGGCGCCTTCATTCTGGCCGAGGAATTCCATCTGCCCGTAGTGCCGCTGACAATCAACGGAGCCTACCGTGTGCTCCCACGCAACAAGACGCTGCCTCACTGGGGCCGCATAACCCTTACCATCCACAAGCCCATAATGCCGGGCCGTGAAGACCACACCGACACCTCCCGCATAATGCAGGAAGCGTGGGACGCCATCCAGTCGTCGCTCCCCGTCCCCGGCGACCAGAAGCCGGCACGCTGACTCTGGCTATGCCATTATGACACATCCTTCTGAAAGAGCTTATTATTAAACAAGCTCTAACTTTCGGTTCATTTAATTGTTATTCTAAAGTGCGGCATAGCCAAGGCATGTCACGCCATTTTGTCATACCGGTGGCAGAAATAACCGGTTGGCACGAATTGTGCAGTAATACCACACGTAACAATGAATCATATAACTCTTAACCAAATATAAAATCATGAACATCAAACCGCTTGCCGACCGCGTGCTCATTCTTCCCACTCCTGCAGAGGAAGTCACCGCCACCGGCATTATCATTCCTGATTCAGCTAAAGAGAAACCCCTGAAAGGCACTGTAGTAGCCGTCGGAAACGGCACCAAGGACGAAGAAATGGTCCTGAAACAGGGCGACACCGTGATTTTCGGCAAATACGCCGGAACCGAGGTGGAGTTCGAAGGCGAAAAATACCTCATCATGCGCCAGAGCGACGTTCTCGCCGTAATAGGTTGAGCGTCCCGCATTTTTCAGTTTATTCCCCAATAACTTTCATCTGAAAACAAAACAACATCATGGCAAAAGAAATAAAATTCGAAATAAAGGCTCGCGAAGAGCTTAAAAAAGGCGTAGACGCTCTTGCCGACGCCGTTAAAGTAACCCTCGGCCCCAAAGGCCGCCACGTGATTATCGAGAAGAAATTCGGCGCTCCCCACATCACCAAGGACGGTGTGAGCGTGGCTCGCGAAGTTGAGCTCGAAGACCCGTTCCAGAACATGGGAGCACAGCTCGTCAAGGAAGTTGCTTCCAAGACCGGCGACGACGCCGGCGACGGAACAACCACCGCCACGGTTCTCGCTCAGGCCATAATCAACGTAGGCCTCAAGAATGTGGCCGCCGGCGCCAACCCCATGGATCTCAAGCGCGGCATCGACAAGGCAGTTGCAGTAGTCGTTGAAAACATCAAGGCTATGTCGGAAGAAGTTGGCGACGACTTCAAGAAAATCGAAGACGTGGCCCGCGTATCGGCCAACAACGACGAGGCCATCGGCCGTCTCATCGCCGAGGCCATGAAGAAAGTGAAGAAAGAAGGCGTTATCACCGTCGACGAGGCCAAGGGTACCGAAACCACCGTTGACATCGTGGAAGGCATGCAGTTTGACCGCGGCTACATCTCGCCCTACTTCATCACCAACCCCGACAAGATGGAATGCCTCATGGAGTCGCCCTACGTGCTTCTCTACGATAAGAAAATATCCAACCTCAAGGACCTTCTGCCCATCCTGGAGGCTTCGGCACAGAGCGGACGCCCGCTTCTCATCATCGCCGAGGACGTTGACCAGGAAGCTCTCGCCACTCTGGTTGTGAACCGTCTGCGCGGTTCGCTGAAGATTTGCGCCGTGAAGGCTCCCGGTTTCGGCGACCGCCGCAAGGAAATGCTGGAGGATATCGCAGTGCTCACCGGTGGTATCGTAATCTCCGAGGAAAAAGGCATGAAGCTCGAATCGGCAACCGTTGATTATCTGGGCCGCGCCGAGAAGATTGTGGTGAACAAAGAAAACACCACCATCGTGAACGGTGCCGGAGCCAAGGACGCCATCGACGCCCGCGTAGCTCAGATAAAGGCTCAGATTGAGCAGACCACCAGCGACTACGACCGCGAGAAACTCCAGGAGCGTCTGGCCAAACTCGCAGGCGGCGTTGCAGTGCTCCACATCGGCGCTCCCTCCGAAGTTGAGATGAAAGAGAAGAAAGACCGCGTGGACGACGCCCTCTCAGCCACCCGCGCAGCCATCGCCGAAGGCATCGTGCCCGGCGGAGGCGTGGCCTACATCCGCTGCGTTGAGAAGCTTGCCGACCTCACCGGCGTAAATGCCGACGAGACAACCGGTATACAGATTGTTCGCCGCGCCATCGAGGAACCTCTCCGTCAGATTGTGGCCAACGCAGGCGTGGAAGGTGCCGTTGTGGTACAGAAAGTGAAGGACGGCAAAGCCGACTTCGGCTACAACGCGCGCACCGACCAGTATGAGAACCTTCTCGCCGCAGGCGTTATCGATCCCGCCAAGGTTACCCGTGTGGCTCTCGAGAACGCCGCTTCCATAGCAGGAATGTTCCTCACCACCGAATGCGTCATCGCCGAGAAGAAAGAGGAGAATCCCGCTCCCGCAATGCCCGCTCCCGGAATGGGTGGCATGGGCGGCATGATGTAAACCGCGCCTGAGCTTCTTCCAGAATATTGATTATACTGCCGCCGCAGCCTCCGAGGTCTCCCCTCAGGCTGCGGCGGTTCTTTTTTTTGCAAAATTCGCACCTCCGGTGCTTTTCGCCTGTTACAATATACTTTGAAGAAATTAGTGAACGGGAAAAGCCGATGTGTCAATGGGTTCTGACACACCGGCTTTTCTTATTCTATGGCTGCCACTGATTTTACTTTGCGGGGGTAGGCTGCATTTTGTAGACGAGGTTACCGCCCTTCATGATATCTTCGTGGGTGATATAGGGCTTGGTATAGGGTTCACCGTTAAGCAGTATCTCGCCGACGTATTTGTTTTCCGCCGAGAGATTCTCGGCCTTTATATCGAAGGTCTTGCCGTCTTTCAGATGCAGCGTGAAGGCAGGCATCTGGGGAGCGCCGAACACATAGTTGCCGCTTACGGGGTCGACAGGATAGAATCCCATCGCCGAGAACATATACCATGCCGACATCTGACCGCAGTCGTCGTTGCCGCAGAGGCCGTCAGGTTCGGGACGATACTGAGTGTCGAAAATCTCGCGAACGAGCTCCTGGGTGCGCCACGGCTTGCCGGCGAGAGCATAGAGATAGGTCACGTGGTGGCTCGGCTCGTTGCCGTGGGCATACTGGCCTATCAGTCCGGTAACGTCGGCCTGGGTGGTCACAAGCTCGAGAGTGAAGAGCGAATCAAGTTTGTTTGTGAACGCTTCCTCGCCTCCGAAAAGCGATATCAGGCCGGGAACGTCGTGCTGCACATGCCAGGTATACTGCCATGCGTTGCCTTCGGTGTAGTCGCCGCCCACGCTCTCGGAGTGGCCCACAAGGCTGGGATTGAAGGGCGATTTCCAGCTGCCGTCGCTCATGCGCGGACGCATGAACTGGGTCTGCGTGTCGAACAGGTTCTTATAGTAGTCGGCGCGTTTGCCGAAATAGGCGGCATCTTCTTCCTTGCCCATGCGGCGTGCCATGTCGGCTGCGGCATAGTCATCGTAAACCGATTCGAGCGTCGAAGACACTGATTCAGCCCTGATGAGGTCGGAGGGGAAATAGCCGTATTTCAGATAGGTTTCCCAGTCTGATTTCAGAGGATGCGACACGGTTTGGGTGCGCTTCACGGCTTCAAACGCTCTTTCGGCATCGAAGCCACGGAAGCCCTTGCGGTATGCCTCGGCTATCACAGAAACACCGTGATTGCCCACCATGCAATAGTTGTCCTTGCCCCAGAGCGCCCAGATGGGAATGAAGCCCTGTGCGTCGGCCTGGTCAACGAGCGAGCTGACGAAATCGTCGACGCGTTCAGGAACAATCACGGTATAGAACGGATGGGCTGCACGGTAGGTGTCCCACAGCGAGAAAGTCGAATAGAAGCCCTCGCCCGAAGCCTTCACAATGGAGTCGTTGGCGTTGCGGTACATGCCGTCGACATCGGAAATGCGGTTGGGCTGGATGAGAGCGTGATAGAAACCGGTGTAGAAGTTTTTCTTCTGCTCATCGGTTCCGGTCACTTCTATGCGGCTCAGATAGTCGTTCCATTCGCGCTTAGCGTCGGCACGCACGCCCTCGAAATCCCACGATGCAAGCTCCGTGGCAAGATTGCGTTTGGCACCGTCAACACCGGTGGTCGAAAGGGCTATCTTGGCCATCAGCTGCTCGCCGGGCTTGAGGTCGAAGGTGGCGATGATGCGCTTGCCCTTCTCGGTCTCGCCCATAGGAAGATCGGTGGTCTTGACTACCGGACGGTTGAATGTTATCACAAAGAAATAATCCTGCTTCACCCACACACTGTTGGTCACGTGGCCGGTGAGGGTTGAATCGTTCTCCCATGTGGCCTCACATGCCGTCACGTGTGAATGATACTGTTTTTCGTTCCACGCCGGCCCGTGCTGGAGGTCGATGAGCACGGAGGCCGAATCGGCCTTGTTGAAGGTATAGCGGTGAAGAGCCACGCGCGAGGTCGAGGTGAGTTCGGCCTTCACACCTGCACCGGTGAGATCCACGGCGTAATAGCCGGGGGTCGCCGTTTCGGTCGACTTATCGAATGTGCTGCGATAGCCGTCCCAGTCGCGCACGCGGTCACCCGTGAGAGGCATTATCAGAATGTCGCCGAGGTCCATGCAGCCGGTGCCGTTGAGATGAGTCTGCGAGAAGCCCCAGATCAGGGAATCCGTATCGGTGTATTCCGAGCAATACTGCCAGCCCACCGCTCCGGTCACGGGGCTTGTCTGCACCATGCCGAACGGCCGTGTGGCGCCAGGGAACGTGTGGCCTGTAGCGGCCGCTCCCACAAACGGATTCACATACTGGGTATAGTCTGTTTCTGTTTCGGCCGCTTTGGAGCCGGAGCATGCCGCCAACATTCCCGCCAGGGCCACGCTCGATAATAGAAGCAAAATCTTTTTCATGAGATTGGTTTGAAGGTTTTGAAGCCGTAAAGTTAGCAAATTCCTCCCTCCCCCAGAAATAAATCCGTTGTTTTATATAATCTTATATACCCCATGGTATATAAAAAGCAAAAGTTCCGCCCTGGTACGCATTAAAAAGAGGCGTGGCGGAAACTGTCGATACAAAGATAGGGCTTTTATTTCAATCATCCATTTTTTTCATTAATAGCAGGAAAAAATCCCATCCGCTAAAAACCGCTAAAAATTGCTTGTTTTATGTCATATTCTTCACTATCTTTGTATGGCAGTCCCGGTAATTCCTCTCCCTGATATTAGATGCAGGTGATGAATCCGGGTTTTTTATGCTCCTTTTTATACTTGCATTTTCATCTGCAAAAATCAAATATTCCTGCGGATACGCTAATCTTTCGGAAAGTGGGAGCTATTGACACAAAGGTACATCTTTTTCTCTGATACTGCCATTTTTAGGATAAAACAAGATTAAGAAGCGTCAGTCCTCAAATCCGGCAGCCTCCAAAGGGCAAATGCAAGCGAGATAAGAAGCGGAACATGGCTGAAAAATGGGCCGGGAAGCTGCTCCCGTGAAGTTTTTTTCGTAAATTTGATGCGGAATCCGTCAATACACACGACTTGGAAAATTATCTGGATAAACTCAACTCTCAGCAGCGCGATGCGGTGGTCTACACCGACGGACCGGCTCTTGTGATAGCCGGCGCAGGCTCGGGCAAGACGAGAGTGCTCACATACAAAATAGTGCATCTGCTGGGGCAAGGTTTCGAGCCCTGGCGCATACTCGCTCTGACTTTCACCAACAAGGCCGCGCGCGAGATGCGCGAACGCATCGAACAGCTCGTGGGCCCACGCACGGCCTCAAGCCTGTGGATGGGCACCTTCCACTCCATTTTCGCCCGCATACTCCGCCAGAACGCCGAGCGCATCGGCTTCAAGCCCTCATTTACCATATATGATACGGCCGACTCCAAATCGCTGGTAAAATCTATCATCAAGGAGATGGACCTCGACGACAAAATCTATAAGCCGTCGGTGGTTCTCTCCGCAATTTCGTCGGCGAAAAACTCGCTCGTGTCTCCCGAACAGTATGCCCTGCTCAAGGATGCCATGGAGGCGGACAGGCAGTGCCGCCGCCCGCTCATCTATGCCATCTACCGCACCTACCGCGACCGCTGCTTCGCCGCCGGAGCCATGGACTTCGACGACCTCCTGTATTACACCAACATTCTGCTGCGCGACAACCCCGACGTGCTCCACCACTATCAGGAGTACTTCCGCTATGTGCTCGTGGACGAGTATCAGGATACCAACTTCGCCCAGCATGTGATTGTGTCGCTGCTCACACGCGAAAGCCAGAACCTGTGTGTGGTGGGCGACGACGCCCAGAGCATCTATTCGTTCCGCGGCGCCAACATTGCCAACATTCTCAATCTCAAGAAAGCATATCCCGCGCTGCGCATCTTCAAGCTCGAGCAGAACTACCGCTCGACCCAGAACATAATCAACGCCGCAAACTCTCTGATAGACAAGAATACCCAGCAGATACGCAAGAATGTGTTCTCGCGCAACGAGACCGGACGCCCCATAGAGGTGGTGGAGGCCTACAGCGACTTCGAGGAAGGTTACCTGCTGGCCAACCGCATAGCTCAGGTCCACATGTCGACCCACGATTCCTACGAGGAGTTCGCCGTGCTCTACCGCACCAACGCCCAGAGCCGCGTTCTGGAGGAGTCGCTGCGCAAGCGCAATATCCCCTACCGAATCTACGGCGGTCTGTCGTTCTACCAGCGCAAGGAAGTGAAGGATGCCCTAAGCTACTTCCGGCTCGCGGTCAATCCTGACGACGACGAGGCTCTGCGGCGCATAATCAATTTCCCGGCACGCGGCATAGGCGAGACAACCGTCAACAAGCTCCTGCGTGCGGCCATCGACTCCAACAGCAGCATCTGGCAGACGATATGCCGTCTGCCAGAGGGCGACAATTTCGGGCTGAACTCCGCGGCCGTGCGCAAACTCCAGACGTTCCGCGAACTCATCGACGGCTTTCTGCAGATGGAGGCCTCCGGAGCCGATGCCGAGAATCTTGCCAAGACTATAATACACCGCACCGGCCTCATGTCGATGCTTCTTACCGACAACACCCCCGAGAATCTCTCGAAGCAGGAGAACCTCAACGAGCTCCTTGCATCAGCCGCCGAGTTCGTGGCCACGCGCACCGAGGAAGGCAACGACCGCCTTTCGATGGCCGAATTCCTGGGGCAGGTATCGCTGGCCACCGACCAGGATGTGAAGGATGCCGACGACGAGGCTCTGGAACGCGTGACCCTCATGACTGCACATGCCGCCAAGGGTCTGGAGTTCAACAACGTGTTCATAGTCGGCGTTGAAGAAGAGCTGTTCCCCTCCTCTATGAGCTCCGGCACCGTAGAAGGTATAGAAGAAGAACGGCGACTGCTTTATGTGGCGATGACCCGCGCGCGCAAATTCTGCATGATGAGCTATGCCTCCTCGCGCTACCGCAACGGCCAGACGGCCACCTGCAAGCCTTCCCGTTTTCTCCACGACATAGACTCATCGCTGCTCAAACTCGCTTCAGGCACATCGCTCGGCCTTCCGAGGCCTTCGTTTGCCTCCTTCCGCCAGTCGTACCATTCGGCGCCCTCCTTCTCGCGACCTTCGCAGCAGCGCAAAGTGGTGGAGGAAGCCAAAGCCTACCGCAACACAGGCGGTCCCGGCGCCCCTGTACCGGTAAAGCCGCGCAACACCGCCCCCGATCCCTCGGGAGCCACATACCATCAGGCATCCGAACTCACCGAAGGCATGACCATCGAGCACAACCGCTTTGGACTGGGCACAATCACACGCGTGGACACCTCGCAGCCCGAAGCCCGCATACACGTGGACTTCGAGAACACCGATTCCAGAGTGCTCCTGCTCAAATTCGCCCGCTTCTCCATAATCAGCTAACAGCCATCCCAAAACATGAAAGAATCCGAACTCTCCACCCCCTACTATATCGTCTACGAAGACCGCATGCGCCGCAACCTCAGCCTCATTGACAGCGTGAGAAAACGCTCCGGCGCCGAGATAATCATGGCTTTCAAGGCCAACGCCGTGTGGCGCACATTCCCGGTCATAAACGAATACGGCTTCGGCTTCACAGCTTCCTCGCTCAACGAGCTGCAGCTGGGCAACGAATACCTCCACCGCAAGGCCCACAGCTATTGCCCCGTCTACACCGATGCCACCATAGACCGCTTCATAGCCGGTTCCGACCACATCACGTTCAACTCCCTCCGCCAGTTTGAGCGCTACGGAGCGCGCGCGGCTGCCGCCGGCGTGAGCCCAGGCCTGAGAGTCAACCCCGAATGCTCGGTGATAGAGACCGATATCTACAACCCTGCCCTGCCCGGCTCGCGGTTCGGAGTGACGGCCGACATGATACGCCAGGCCGGCGGACTCCCCGAAGGAGTTGAAGGTCTGCACTTCCACGCCCTCTGCGAATCGGGGCCCGACGACCTTGCCCGCGTGCTCGAAGCCTTCGAGCGCCAGTTCGGCGAGTGGATTCCCGGCCTTAAATGGGTGAACTTCGGTGGCGGCCATCTGATGACGCGCGAGGGCTACGACACCGACCTCCTCGTGGAGATAATACGCGGTTTCCGCCAGCGTCACCCCGGCGTGCAGGTGATTCTCGAACCCGGAAGCGCATTCACATGGCGCACCGGCGACCTCATCACCTCCGTGGTGGACATTGTGGAAAATCAGGGCGTATCCACGGCCATAATCGACGCATCGTTCGCCTGCCACATGCCCGACTGTCTGGAAATGCCCTACAAGCCTGCCATCACCGGAGCGCTCGAGCCCACGGAAGGCCTGCCCACCTACCGTCTCGGCGGGAACTCCTGCCTGAGCGGCGACTACGTGGGTTCGTGGTCATTCCCCGAGCCGCTGCATGAGGGCCAGAAACTCCGGCTGGAGGACATGAACCACTACACCACCGTGAAAACCAACATGTTCAACGGCATCCAGCACCCCGACATAGTGTACTGCGACGCCGCAGGCCAGTGTACCGTGCTGCGTCATTTCACCTACGAAGACTACCGCGACCGCATGTCGTAAGAGCAACCTCCCAATCATTATCAGCCATGCCGAAGTATTCAGTAATCATTCCAGTCTACAACCGTCCCGACGAGATAGCCGACCTCCTCAGAAGCCTTTCCTCGCAGTCGATGACCGATTTCGAGACAATCATAGTGGAAGACGGCTCTACCGTTCCCTGCCGCTCCGTTGTCGAGGCCTGGGAGCCCTCGCTCGACGTGCATTATTATTACAAGCCCAACGAAGGACGCTCCATAGCCCGCAACTACGGCATAGAGCGGTCGAAGGGCTACTATCTTGTGTTCTTCGACAGCGACTGCGTGATTCCGCCCGATTATTTCCGTACGCTCGACGGCTTCCTCACCGCCCACCCCCTCGACTGCTTCGGAGGCCCCGATGCCGCGCACTCCTCTTTCACTCCCACACAGAAAGCCATAAACTTCGCCATGACCTCCTTCCTTACCACCGGAGGCATACGCGGAGGAAAAGTGCAGATGGAGAAGTTCGTGCCACGTTCATTCAACATGGGCTATTCGCGCGCCGTCTACGACAAAGTGGGTGGCTTCCGCGAGATGTTTTCCGAAGATATCGACATGTCCACCCGCATACGTCAGGCCGGATTTACCATAGGCCTGGTGCGCCCCGCCTTCGTCTACCACAAGCGCCGTGTCGACCTGAAGAAATTCTGGCGTCAGGTCCATGTGTTCGGCATGTCGCGAATCACCCTCAAACAGCTCTACCCCGACTCGCTGAAACTCGTCCACACCCTCCCGGCCATTGCCGTGATAATAGGCATGGTGCTGTTACTTCTCGGCATTTTCGTGAGCCCGTGGTGGCTGCTCCCGCTTGGAATCTATGCGGTGCTTCTGTTCCTTGCCGCCCTGGTTTCCACGCGCTCCTTAGGAGTGTCACTGCGCGCCATACCGGCCGCCGCCATACAGATCACGGGCTACGGCACGGGATTCATACGCGCTTACGTCACCGATATCCTTCTTGGCCGCGGTCGCGATATAAACCGCGAAATAGCCATGCGCAAAGGCAAATGACCATCATCTTCACTCTCCCCTTATCATGCCATCAGAAAAAACTCCCTCCTACCATCCCGTGCATCTGCGCATAGCCGACCTTGCCGATGCCGACAAACCGCGTGAAAAAGCCCTGGAACTGGGTATACGCTCACTGACCGATGCCGAACTCCTCGCCATACTAATAGGCATGGGTGTTCCCGGCAAATCCGTTCTCGAACTTTCACGTGAAATTCTTGCCGCCGCTTCCAACTCTCTTCCCGAACTGGCCTCCTGGAGCATCCGCGATCTCGCGCGCCGTTTCCACGGCATTGGCACAGCCAAGGCCGTGACGATAGCCGCAGCCCTCGAACTTGGCGGCCGACGGTCGGATGCCGGTCAGCAGAAAGAGACCGTTATCCGCTCCTCCGCCGATGTCTACGGGCTTATGCGACGCAAGATAGAGGACTGCAGCACCGAAGAATTCTGGATCGTTGCTCTCAACCAGCGCAACAAGGTGATTTCCTGCGAAAGAATATCGATGGGAGGTGTGGCCTCCACCCTCGTGGATGTGAAAGTGGTGGCACGCAAGGCAATCGAGCACCTTGCAAGCGCCATAATCCTTGTCCACAACCATCCGTCGGGCAACATGAAACCCTCGGCACAGGACGATTCGCTCACCCGCAAAATCAAAGAAGGTGTGGCCCTGCTCGACATCCGCGTCACCGACCACATAATCATCGGCCCGACCTCCTACTACTCCTACGCCGACCAGGGACGGCTCTGAACACTTCAGGCCCCCTTATCATCACCCGCAATAATTACATCTCTTTTATACCAAACCACCACTCATGACATCGGCCCCAAAACGAGAAAATTACCTTGACCTGCTCAAATTTTTCGCTATTGCCTCAGTGATTCTCGGACACTGCTCCGAACAGATCACCGGCAATGATTTCTGGACCAATCCTATCTGGAGCATCATCTACACTTACCACATGCCTCTTTTCATGATGATTTGCGGTTACTTCTTCAAATCATCTCTGGAAAAACCATTCACCAAAATGGTTGGAAGAAAAGCTATCCAGCTTCTTCTGCCATGTCTGTCACTTACACTCCTCATCTACGGAATCGACGCCATCACAGGCTTCAATCCGTTTCCCGAATTCTTTGCCCCCGATTTCGTTTCAGTAAGCAATGTGCTGTGGTTTCTGAAATGCGTATTCCTTTGCTATATCGTTGCCTACATAGCCTTGCATCTGATCCGAAACACAGCATTGGCCGCCGTCTCCACTTCCGTTCTGTTCACCGTGCTGCCGGGTGCCGATATCGTCAACTTCAACTTTCTTCTGCCGATGTTCTGGATTGGCTACGGACTGCGTATGGCCAAAGACCGGGTTGCACGTCACAGAAAGGTGATCTTCACAGTTTCCGCTATCATGTATCTGGGAATGCTGTACTTCTGGAATGGCTACCTCACAGTCTACGCTTCGCCAATCGACATCATTGACTGGCATTCACTCACTGTCAATTTTCCCAATCTCGGAATCACCCTTTTCCGTCTGGCCATAGGAACAGCAGGCAGCATCGCACTGTTCACGCTCGCACCCACTGTCGACAAAATTGCAGCCAGGACTCGTTTCTATCCGGCTCTTTTGGCCGTTGGAAAAGCCACCCTCGGCATATATGTGGTGCAGACACTTGTGGTCGAGTGCGGCATACATGCGCTTGGAATCTACGTGACCTCTCTTCAGAGCCTCGTTGTGGCACCCTTGCTTGCATGCGTATTCCTTCCTGTGTGCTATCTATGCGTCAAGGCCATAAAGAGAAGCCGGATCGCCCGGTTGCTTCTCCTTGGAGAGGAAAGCGCACCGTCGCTCCGGCTTGACGTTCAGCAGTGACCCGGTGAATCTATTTTATCGGGTCATCAGTATCGTAATCATATAGTAGCTCGACCGAGGTGACGGTGAGAGTGGAGCCGTTGCCTCCTACGAAGAAATCGCCGTATTTGCTTGCCGATAGTGTGACAAGAATGTATTTCGGCACACGGTCGGTGGCGTAATAGTCGAAAGGCACGGTAACCTCCGTGAAATCCTCTATAGGGTCTCCTGACTGGAACAGTCCGTAGGCAATCACACCCGGATCTTCTTTATTGAAAAGATGTCGGTTGTTGGGATTCGTACGGATTTCGTAGGGCTTGTCCCAGTCGCCCAGTGCGCACCACACGGTACAGGTGTCGGGCTTTCCGAGCATATCAGGGAACTCACGGGCATGGGTAATGTTCACGTTCTTGTATTTTATCCTCACTTTCACTTTTGTGGGTCGCTCGGTAAATGGCCGTCCCATGTCAAGGATACCGTTCGTGCCGTCGACCTTCACAAACGTACCGGCATAGATATTGCCGGCAGCGAGCTTTCCGATAACGGAAATACCCACAAACCGGGTCTCGCACAGTGCGCCTTCATAGCCGGTGGGCGATTCTGGAACAGCGAGCGGCAGGGTATTGCTCTGGCCCAGTGTCGCTGCGCCACGGTTACCGGTGTCCCAGAACTGCTGGCCGTCCTGTGCCCAGGGTTTCCACACCTTGCCGTCCTGCCACCACTGCTCGAAATTGGAGTTGGGGAGCTGCGGCGCGGCGCCGGTGGTGAAGGTCACTTCGTCACTTGTCTGGCCGTCGCTTACAGCGCGTACCACGTATGAAGTTGAGGGGTTCAGTCCTATAAGACGGCCTGTGAAGCTGCCGCCTTGGGTCACGATCCAGTTGTCGGGCACCTTTGTCCAGTTTTCCGACGACGCCTGACGGTATTCAAACCCATGTGAGCGTCCCGCCTCGGCCTCGGCATAAAGCCATGCCACGCATGTCCACGCGTCAACCGACGATATAGCCACGGCTACATTGGTGCGTTCAACCGTTATGGTCCATTTCACCGTACGGCCGTGTTCGGTAACATCAACCGTCAAAGGCGAAGTGAAATCCACATTTCTGCCCACAAGCGAGGGCGTCACCACGGCATCCGCGCCGCCGAGCTTGAGCGAAGTCACCCTCACGGCCGCCAGCGAAACAGAACCTGACACCGTGGCCGTAACAGTATGGTTCTCCACATCTATCACCGAGGTTCCCACCTGTCCTGCCACCGTGAAATACCGCTCTATATCCTGACGCCCGGTGATGGTCCATACATAATCCTGATAGATGCTCAGGGTTACGTCCACGGGCGATGTAAGGTCGAGCCCCGAATCAAGCATGGCCGAATCGGGAGTGTGCGCACCGGGAGTAATAGACCAGTCAAGAACCTTTACATTCTCTATATCAGCCTTCTCGTCAAGATAGACTGTCACCGTGCGCTGGAGCGAATCGATTACCGACGAGCGCGACTGATTCTCCACCACAAACGCGGTGAAATTGGGTTGTATGCGGGGATACGGCAGGTCGTTTTTTATACACCCCGTAAGCGAGGCGATGGCGGCGGAACAAATAAACGCGCGCCGGATATCAAATGTGAACACCTATTCCGAAGTTTATATTAAACAAATTGAATCTGAAATTGGCGCCTGAACTGAAGCGCGAGCCTTCTTCCTCACGAGTAATGGTGCCGTCCGTGTTATGAAGGTCGGTCACCTGCTTGTCGTGGCGCATGTGAAGACCGAACACGCCGAACGAAACGTTGAAACTCAGGTGGTCGACCACAAACACGCAGATACCGGGGCTGAAATTCAGCGCGGCCTCGGTGATGTCCGTGCGCGTGTCGTGCATCACGTTGTTATATGGACGCTTGAAGCGCGACGAACCGCTGCCGAAGCTCAGTGTCACCTCATTGAACACTGCAAAGCGCTTAGAGCGGCCCAGACCCACGTAATTGCGATAGAAAACTCCTATCGAATATTTCGAGGAATAGAAGCTCACGTCCCTGATATCGAAACTCAGGTCATCGCCCGCGTTCATTGCAAAGTGCTCCACGTCCGCCTCTTGGCGCGTATAGTCGAATTTCAGTCCCACGCTCTGGTTGCTGCGGAAGAAATAGCCTACGGTAGGACGTATGGCATACTGTCGTCCGTTGAAATTCAGGTCATTAAGGAACTGAAGCACCTCCACATCCGATGCGTCGAATTCTCCATAGGAGGCCGTAAGACCGAACGACCATTGCCCCTTGGGAATAAACAGGTAGTTGAAAAGGCCGCGGTCGTATCGGCCGAAGTTGCGTTCGGGAATTATGAGAGGTACGGTATCGTTGCCTACAATTACTTTTTCGTCCATCTCGGGATGGTGCGGACGCCCCTTGGTGATACGGGGGCCTATGCTGTCGGGAAGTTCTGCGGCTGCTGCCGAAAACGCGAGCACGCCCACTGCCAGGACCGTAAAGAATATACGTTTCATTTTCATAATTTCTTAAGCCTTAGAGATAGAATGCCACTCCGAATGACACCGAAAACAGATTGATTTTGAAGTTGGCATGCTTGGCGTTCCGCTTGGCGATTTTCACCTGGTCGGTTACGGCTTTGGTATGCGTATAGCCGAATCCCAGCACGCCTATGTTCACCTCTATCGCCGAATAGTTGTTCAGAAACATGATGAATCCCGGCGTAAGTCCAACGTTGAGCGTGAAGTTCCGCTCGAAAGTACCCGTGAGGTCCTCGCCTGAGTGGTCTGAGAGTTTCGACTGTCCGCCACCGAGTTCCAGCTGCACCTCGTTGAAAAATCCGAAACGACGGTTGTCGCCAAGCGAGATATAGTTGCGGAAAGCCGCCGTGCCGAAATAGTCGGAAGTTATCATGTAGAGGTTATCCGCATCGAAGTGGGTCTCGCTGTCGAGTATCAGCGAGCCTTTGTCGATGCGTGTGCGGCTGCGCTGATAGCGGAATTTGCCGCCGGCGGCCACATTGTCGTGGAACGAATAGAGAAGCATCGGGCTCACCTTGAAGAGGTAGGTGTCGCCTGTTATGTTCTCGAATATGAAAAACTGATAATTCTTGTTGTTGCTCTGTTCGTAACTTACACTCACACCGGTAATCCACTGGCCCTTGGGTACGAACTGCACCTGCTCGAGGTCGCGCTTGAATTGTTCCTGGGCAGAGGCATGCGGAAGGGCTAATGAAAGCGAAGCCACAATCAGGAAGAGGACACGCGTTAGTTTTGGCATATATTTTTTATCAAATGATTGGTTATTCAATTATTGTCTATAGCGAAGAAACGGATTATGTACGTCAGTAACTCAGAGTTATTTCATCCACCCATAGGGCGCTTCCGAGGGAGCGGGATTTCTCCACATCATCCCAGGTGCTTATATGCAGGCTCTCGTAGTCAATGGAACCGGTGTCTTCCGACGAACTTATCATAACGCTGATTCCCGTGGCTTTCACGCCGAAAAGCGTATAGGTGAGCGGCACCGTGAATGTGGTATAGTCGAGCGACGCGCCGAGCAGCCGGCTGCCGGAGGCTATTACCTGCTGCTTACCGTCGACGGTTCCCAGCACATTCACCTCCACCTTTCCGCGGTCGGAGGGGTCGGAGACTGAAGGCACATATTTGAAGTAGCCGTTCACGGCACTCGGGCGCGAGTTGAAATCCACTCCGGTATCGAAGCGTTCGTCGAGAGTGGAGGCATCAAACGAGTATGAGCCCAGAAACAGCCTGGCAGCCGCTCTGTGGGCTATTTCGGGAATCGCGCGGCTGTAACCCACGTAGGGCTGCGATGGCTGGCGCCAGTCCGGAATAGAATGTCCGTCGGTGTCCCAGGCCGTCGACTGTAGTTTTACGGCAAAATTTCCCCCCGCGCATTCGCTCACCGTATAAACCGATGGCTCCACATACCACGTGTTGATATTTTTAGCCTTCATGCAGAATGTCTTGGCGTTAGTAGTTGCCCATTTCTCGGGAATACTGTAGTCAAAGTCAGTATAGTTCTGGCAGTTATAGATTTCCACTATTGTCTGGGAATACCGGCCTCCGCTCGGCATGTTCTTGTATTTCAAGGCGTGGTATTTAATGTCCTCGAAGTCACTGTTGGCCAGACCTGCGGTTTTCTCCGTCGTTACGGTCACGGCCGGTGTCAGATCGGAGTCCGTATAGTCGTCGGCAACCGTGGAAGTGAAGGAATACTTGGTGTCGGCTTTCAGATCTCCCACCGTGATTATGGAATTGTCGATGTCACGGTCTATCACATGGCAGCGGCGTCCGTCGGCATACACCCTGGCTATAGCCGTTATAAGACGTCGCATATCCTCAGTGTCGGCATTGATTCTCATTTTGGCGCTGAGAGCGAAAGCATCCACATCTATGGTATATTTCGGCGACACAACCTGCATGACTGTCTCGCTCACGGTGCGGTTGCAGTAATCCACACGAACCTTCACCTCATTGGAACTCTGGGTGGGAATGCTTACGGTCACATCATAGCGGCCGGGTGTATCGGAAGGGGTTATCGACTCTATCTCGCACTCGTACCATTCCGTGCCGTCGTCGCTCGCATACATTCTGAGATTGTCGCCGAGATTGTCGGAATCCGACTCTATCAGAAAGTTGGCCGTATTTACTCCGATCACCACATCGCTCTGCGACACTATCTCTATCTTTGCCGGCTCGACGTCTATTCCGAGCACCACCGGCTCACTTACCAGCCCGGTAGGGCCTGTGGCGAGAAAAGTGAACAGAGCATGAGGCCGTGCCACGCTCAGCCGTGAGGCAACCCCGGTGAGGTCCACCACCGTTTCATCCGCGCCTTTTCTGACAGCAATTCCTCCTTCTTCAAGGAGCGAAGCCGTCTCGCCGTCAAGGCTCATGAGATTGATCTCCGCCGGCCATGCGCTCCCTATGGAACCAGAAATGAACACCGCTTCCGTTGTCATGGAGAGTTCGGCGGCGTCCTTGACGCTGAGAGTGAGCGTGCGCCCCGTGTACGTGCCCTC
>CAUBWJ010000034.1 GCA_958439725.1 uncultured Muribaculaceae bacterium
CATTTTCTTGCATTTTCTGAACCTTAAGCGATTCTCTTTCACTTTGAGAATATTTATATCTACTATTCTTTTCCATTATGCAACCTTACATTGAGACAGAGCACTTTCCAGCAATTTAAGTGTATCCCTTAAATTTTGGATTTCTCTTTGATTAAGTTCATTTTGCTTTTTGAGTTTCTGTATAATGGCTTGCTGTTTGCAAATGATTTCATTTTTCATTCGTTCCTTCTCTTCTTTTTCTCGCTGATTCTTTTTGATTTTGCCAACAGTCCAAATTACAGCCATAAAAAGAGGACTTCCTGAAATTAATCCACCGGCGATCATACCTGTTGTAGGGGAAATTTTCACCCCGAATTCATTACATGCTTCTGTTATAGTAGTACTTGGAAATGCAAGCACTTTGTCAGCTGCTTTAAGGATACTATCTATGCTGTTTGCCATAATTCGCGTGATAAATATTAATACTGTATTAAAAGAACGCAGACAATCTCCGATTGTCCTAACGGTGGGGCTCTGGAATTGCCTTGTATCAGGATAAAAGAAGGAAAGTCTGCGCCGTATGGGCACAATACACTTTCCGACCTTTATTTGTGATACAAAGGGCTCACCTAAATGAGCGCGGTTCAATTTTCCATATTTCACCGTATCAAACAAAAGCCGTTTGCATATTGCATTTTGCTAATGGTCATGCTCCCGGACTCTTCCGCGGAGATTGTCGTTATGTTCTAACGACGGCAAAAATAATGATATATTATGGGATAATCACTATATTGACCTATGTTTTCGAACATATCGAAGCTGTTTCCCATCTCATCATACTGAACTGATGCAGACTTTCCAAAGCACAAAACTACCAATTAGGTCGCCAGGATTCTTGGCGACAGGATAGAAATAGGAAGATTCTACATTAGGTCCCATTAAATATCGGGGCGGTGAGTAAAGGGTTAAGGACTTTAGGGACACTTCGGACTTTACGGACACTACGGACTTTACTGACTCTACTGACTTTACTGACTCTATGGACTTTACGGACTTGGGGGCGCGTTGGGGAGATGGGGGACTTTACGGACTCTTCGGAGACTTCGGGGGATTCCGGGGATGGGTATTTAGTGGGAGGACAGATGGGGTTAGCGGGAGGACTGAGGGGGTTAGAGGGCGGAGAGGAGGGTGGAGATGGCGGTGGGGGTGGTGGTCCAGTCGGTGACGAAGCGGACGGGGGATTTCTCGGGCTGGCGGGGGCCCCAGAGCTCGAAGGAGAAGTGGGCGCGGAGGCGGTCGATGAGGGCGTTGGGGAGGAGGAAGAATTGCTGGTTGGAGGGTGAGTCGATGTAGAGCTGATGGCCTTTGGCGACGAATCCGCGTTTCATTTCGAGGGCGAGGGCTACGGCATGTCGGCCGATCTGGTCATAGAGTCCGCCGCTGAGGAGTGTGGAGAACTGGAGGCCGAGGAGGCGTCCTTTGGCAAGCATGGCGCCGTGGCGCTTGATGAGGGTGCGGAAACGGGGGAAGAGTTCGGGACGGCGGGTGACCATGGCTTCGCCGAAGAGGGCGCCGCATTTGGTGCCTCCGATATAGAAGACGTCGCTGAGGGCGGCGATGTCGCGAAGGGTCACATCGCAGCCTTCGGCATTGAGGCCGTAGGCGAGACGGGCACCGTCGATGAAGAGAGGGACGTTGCGGTCGGAGCACACTTTATAAAGGGCTTCGAGCTGACGGCGCGTGTAGATGGTGCCGAGTTCGGTGGGAAATGAGATGTAGACGGCTCCGGGAGCGACCATGGCATCGTGGCTGTCGTCGGCATAGAAGCTGTCGATGTATCGGGCGACGTCGGAGGCATCGAGACGGCCGTCATGGCCGGGGAGCGCAATGACTTTGTGGCCCCAGGCCTCGACGGCTCCGGCCTCGTGGACGTTGATGTGGCCCGTATCGGCACAGATGACTCCCTGATAATTACGAAGCAAGGCATCGATTATGGTGCAGTTGGCCTGTGTGCCGCCCTCGAAGAAAAAGACTTCTCCGCGGTCTATGCCGCACAGGCTGAGGATGAGGTCGCGGGCCGCGGCGCAATAAGGATCGTTGCCATAGCCGGAGGTGTGCTCAAGATTGGTGCGCATGAGCGCTTCCATTACGGCGGGGTGACCGCCTGCCATATAGTCGCTGTCGAAGTATATCATGGGGGATGTATTATGAAGATAAGTACCGTTATTCTGCTGCAAAATTACAGATATATTCCAGAATACAAGGCAACTCTTTAGGGAATTAAACCGTTTTCAGTGTATGGCAGCCAGATTACCTGACAAACCGAAGGATTACTCGGGATATGCGCGCTTCTTCTCGCACGCATCGCTGATGAAGAAGCTGGGGAGGACGGCCTCGAAGGCCGGACGCAAGGTGGTGTATGCGGCGCTGGTGCTCTATTATGCGGCCACCGACAAGTCGATACCGCTGCGGCAACGGGCGAAAATATACGGGGCACTGGGTTATTTCATACTGCCGATAGACCTGATACCTGACTTTACGGCTATTCTTGGCTATACCGACGACTTAGGCGCCCTGCTGTGGGCGCTGAAATCGATTGCGGACAACATAACGCCTGAGATATGCGCCAAGGCTGCGGAGCGGCTGACGCAATGGTTTCCGGATGCCGGAGAGAATCCGCCGGAGCTTCCGATGCTCAACAACGAGGATGAAACAGGGCTGCCGGAGGGGTATCAAGACCCTCCGGAGGGATGAAACCGGGGCTACGAGACCCCGGAATACTCAAAAATGATTAAGGGGGATAAACGAGTGCAGGGAAAAATCATAAATTTTGGGTATTTAGCCGCCATGTGGAAGTATCTAATTTTGCATCGTAAAAAAGAACGACAAATTAGCTGATTACTATCACATGAAATTCAGATTGGGTTGGAAAAAATTTCATAAATGGGCAGGGTTATTGACTGCTGTTTTCCTGCTCATATTCTGCGTGTCAGGTATCATCATGAACCACCGGGCAGCGTTTTCCGGCATAGATGTGACACGCAAGCTTCTCCCGGCCGACTATCAACTGAAGAATTTCAACAACGGTATAATCAGAGGCACCCTTCCGCTGGACTCCATGCGGCTGATGGCATTCGGCAATTCCGGCCTGTGGCTTACCGACCGCAGTTTCTCGAGCTTCGCAGATTTCAACGAAGGGCTGCCGAAAGGCGCGGACAACCGCCAGATAAGAAATGTCGTAATAATGCGTGACGGCAACCTGTGGTGCGCCACGCAGTTCGGACTCTTCCGCCGCGAAAATAACGGATGGAAAGAAATCACTCTTCCGGGTAACGACGAACGCATTTCAGACCTAACACTGACTCCCGACAGCACGGGACTGATTGTTCTGGGACGGTCGGCGATATATCGGGTTACGCCCGACGGCGAGAGCGAATGCAAGCAACTGACCGCACCTGCGGACTATAAGCCGCGCGTGACGCTTTTCAAGACCGTGTGGCAGCTGCACAGCGGCGAGCTGTTCGGCACAGCGGGAAGAATCGTAGTGGACATCATAGCTCTTGTGATAATATTCCTATGCATCACAGGTATCATACTTTTCATTCTCCCCTACAGAATACGCCGTCTTTCGAAGAAGCATCTTACCGACAAAATAAAGCCCACAGCAAGGAAAATGAAATGGAATTTCCGCTGGCACGACAAGGCCGGAGCTGTCACCATCATATTCACGGTGATAATAGCCTTCACGGGAATGTGTCTGCGGCCACCGCTGATGATTCCGCTTGTACTCACAGAAACCTCACCCCTCCCCGGCTCCAATCTGGACAGCGACAATGACTGGCACGACAAGCTCAGAGGCATCCGCTGGGACGAGAATCTGGACAAATGGATTGTATCGACAACCGAGGGGTTCTATACATTCGACCGCAATTTTTCCGGAGTGCCCGGTAAACCGGGGAAAGCGCCCGCGATAAGCCCGATGGGAGTGAATGTGTTTGAGAAAGAGGGCGAGGAATGGCTGATAGGCTCCTTCAGCGGTCTCTACCGGTGGAACCCGGAGAAAGAAACCGTAACGGATTATTTCACAGGCAAAGCGTCTGAACGACAGGGAGGCAGACCGGTATCGACCCATCTTGTAAGCGGCTTCAGCACCGACCTTGGCACACCGACGGTATTTGACTTCTCAACCGGAGCGGCCGGACTGCCGGAGATGCCGGAAGAACTTGCATCACAGCCGATGTCGCTGTGGAATGTGGCTCTTGAACTGCATGTGGGACGCTGCTACACGCCATTCCTCGGGCCGCTGTCATCGCTGTTCGTATTTCTTGCGGGCCTCATCATCAACCTGGTGCTCATCTCGGGATATATCGTCCACCACCGACATAAGAAAAGATCATTAACCAAATAAAAGTAACCAAAAATGAAAACTATCAAGACAATTTTCGCTACCATGGTAGCCGTAGCAAGCATGTTATCTTTCACCTCCTGCGGAAGCGACGACAACGACGCCCCCAAAGCACCAGCAGCAAAGAGCATTGAAGGAACTTACAAAGGAGATATGTCATGTAGTGTGATGGGAGAGGCCAGCGACTACGAGGACATGACCTTCACGGTAACCGCCATGAGCGACGCAAATGTATCGATCACGCTTCCCGCTTTCGGCGAAGCTCCCATGGCACTTCCTTCAATCACAGCCGAAGGTCTCGAAGTAACAGAAGCTGACGACGTCTACACCATCAAGCAGAAAGAAATCAAAGGAACCTTATCGAACGGCAGAGAGTATACTCTCATAATAGCAGGCTCATGCCAGAATTCCGCCCTCACCCTCAACTACAACCTTCAGTACGGCAAGATGCCCATGCCGATGATCTGCTCTGTAACCGCCGCTCCTAAAGTGAAATAAAACAGGTTTCCAACAAATCCAATAGCTTATATCTCTATACATTTCCAATGGTAAAAAGACTGACAGGTTCAATTATCCTGCTTCTCGGGCTCCTGTTTCCATTGAACACGTTCGGCGCCAACATAGTGGTGACGGTCGTGGACGAAACGGGAAGCCCGCTTGCGGGAGCCCGTATCAATCTCCCGGGGCAGAAACTCCCCATCATAGCAAATGCCGACGGCCAGTTCAAACTGTCGGTAGCCTCCGGCAAACAGGCCAAGATTGAGGCATCACATATCGGTTTTGTGACCGAGACATTCATAGTGCGGGGATCGGATAATAAGGAAATGACGATACAAATGACGCCCGACCCCTCCTCACTGGAGGAAGTGGTAGTGACGGCGACACGTACACCTAAAACGCTCAAGGAGGTGCCGGTGGTGACACGCCTTATCTCGGCCGACGACATAAAAAAGGCCGACGCCACCAACATTCAGGATCTTCTCACCGAGGAACTTCCCGGTCTGGAATTCGGATACGCCATGAGCCAGGAGACATCACTCAACATGAGCGGCTTCGGAGGAAACGCCGTGCTGTTTCTTGTGGACGGCGAGCGTCTGGCAGGCGAAACGATGGACAACGTGGACTACAACCGCCTGAACCTTGACAACGTGGGACGCGTGGAAGTGGTGAAAGGAGCTTCATCAGCCCTCTACGGCGCAAACGCTGTGGGCGGTGTGGTGAACCTCATAACACGCGAAAGCAAAGAGCCCTGGCACGCAAGCATCAACAGCCGCTACCGCAGCGCCGGACATGAATGGCGCAACGGCGCGGACATAAACTTCAATCAGGGAAAGTGGACTTCCAACACCAACGTGCAGTATTCACGCGTGAGCACCATCCATCTTACCGACGCGTTCGACACGGAATCGAAGATTCATGATATCTACGGCGGAAATACGCTGAACATCAAGGAACGGCTTGTGTACCGCCCGACCGACAATCTTCGTCTGATAGCGCGCGGCGGTTACTTCAACCGAGTGAGCACACGCTCCAACTACGATGACCATTACAAGGACTACAATGCCGGACTCAAGGGCGTCTACACCTTCAACCCCAATCAGACCCTTGAACTCTCCTACGGTTATGACCAGTATGACAAGTCGCGATATGTGGGCGGACAGCGCACACACGACCACGACTACACCAACCGCCAGAATATAGTACACGGCCTCTACACCCACTTCTTCGGCAACGATGCCCTAACCGTTGGCGCGGACTACATGCACGACTATCTGCTCACCTATCAGTTTGCCGACGGCACGACCCATTCACAGAACTCGATCGACGCATTCGTGCAGTATGACTACAATCCCGTGAAATGGTTCAACGTAGTAGGCTCAGTTCGCGGCGACCACTTCTCCGCATCAAAAGAAGGTGCCATCACCAGCCGTCTGGCCACGATGTTCAAGTTCGACAAATTCTCCATCCGCGCCTCATACGCCGGCGGCTTCCGCGCTCCCACGCTAAAGGAGATGTATATGAGCTTTGACATGGCGGGAATCCAAATGATATATGGCAATCCCGACCTTAAGCCTGAAAAAAGCCACAACTTCAATCTGGCGTTCGAGCACAACGGCATGATACGCCACAGTTTCCTGCGTGGCTCCTACAGCCTGGCACTCATGGGATACTTCAACAAGTACAACAGCCGTATCACCACCACCGACTATACGGGCCCCGACGGAGAAGAAGGCGCCCGTTACTGCAACGAGAACGGTGTGAAAGTGATGGGAATAGATTTCACCGCACGTTACCGCTCCACGATGGGCATAGGAGCCGTGGGGAGCTACAACTATCTGCATAACTCGGGCCGCACAATCGACTCGCAGTTCACCCAACCACGCACACATTCGGCCACCTGGCGTCTGGACTACGACAAGCAGCTTTGCAGCGCCTACCGGCTCTATGCCGGCATCTCGGGCCGATACCTCTCGAAGCCGAAATCAAATTATGAGACCGACGGCGCATATTCACTATGGAAATTCACCCTCCGGCAGACAGTGTGGAGAGGAATCGACGTGAATTTCGTAATCGAAAATCTCTTTGATTACAAGCCGAAAGTTTATTACTGGAATTCGGCTCCGACCACCGGCCGCACCTGGAACATAGGCGTTTCATTCGACATTGAGAAACTATTCAAATAACTACTGAATGACACTGTGATAACAGATATGACACGACGTAAAATAATAATCATTTCAATTTGCTGTGCCCTCCTGCTGGGCACGGCAATTTTGCTATGGAAAATGTACGCTTCGCCCACAAGGATAGCGTTCGTAAATTACCAGGCAATCACACTCGGCCAGATCTCGAAGGCCAACGACAATTCTTTCATCAAGATAGAGGAACTTCCCACCGACCGCCTCGACAAAGCGTCGGACTACGATATGGTGATGGTGTTCGGAATGGGACTTCGCCTCACCGACGAGCAGCGCCGGGAGCTGGTGAAAGCTGCCGAATCGGGCACACCGGTGATAACTCCCGGAGCCACCAATCCCCAGAACTACATAGTGTCGGTGGATTCGCTGGATGCCGAGTATCTCAAGCAATACCTTGCCGGAGGCCAGACAAACTACCGGAACATGCTACGGTTCATCCGCAAGTTCATAGACGGTAAAAAATTGTTTGCCCCGATGCCCGGAGATCCCCAGGTATCGGCCTCGTCGCTCCTCTACTATCCATCGGACAACGACGACCTCAGCTTCGGATCAGTGGCAGAATACGAGAAATGGCTCCGCGAAACAGGCCGATGGAAAGAAAACGCCCCGAAAATCATACTGACAGGCCAGATGGGCGTACCCGACAGCCTGACGGCAGCGCTGGAGCGCACGGGAAACATGGTCTATCCCGTAAACTCCATACAGCTATTCATAGCCAGACACCATGCCGATTCCGTAGGGGCATCAGCCATAGTCAACATGGCCCACGGCCGCATGGGCGACATGGTGAGAGACTACCTTACCACCAACAACATCATTCTCTTCTCTCCCCTCAACGCCAACCGTGACTACGATGAATGGATGAACGACAAAATGGGCATGAGCGGCGGCTTCATGTCGCAGAGCATCGTCACTCCGGAGATTGACGGCGCCGTGAGACCCTACACCCTCTTCGCCCACTTCACAGGCGATGACGGGCTCCCATACGTTCAGGCTATTCCCGACCGTCTGACCGACTTCGTGGCGACGATAAACAACTACCTTGCCCTGCGCACTAAGCCCAATTCAGAGAAACGCGTGGCGATATTCTATTTCAAAGGCCCGGGCCAGAATTCACTGGTGGCGGAAGGCATGGAAGTGGCTCCGTCGCTTTTCAACCTTCTCACACGCCTGAAGAGCGAGGGCTACAAAGTGGATGGTCTTCCTTCTACGGCACAAGGGCTTGAGGAACTTCTGGCCGAGAACGGCAAGGTGTTCAACGATTATGCCACCGGCGCCAAAGCCGAGTTTGTAAAAAAGAATTCTCCTGAAATAATCACGAAAGAGCAGTATGACCAATGGTGTGCCTCAAGCTTTTCGCCAGAAATGAGGACGGAAATAGACGGCGTGGACGGAGAATTTCCCGGCCACGGCCTGAGCGATGAGGAAGGCAACCTTGCGCTGTCGCGAGTAAGACTCGGAAACGTAGTGCTTATTCCCCAGACCTCGGCAGGCATAGGTGATGACGATTTCAAAATAGTGCACGGCACCGATGCCGCTCCTCCCCACAACTACACAGCCGCTTATCTCTGGGCCCGCCACGGCTTCAAAGCCGATGCCCTTATGCACTTCGGAGCTCACGGCTCGCTGGAATTCACACCACGCAAACAGGTGGCTCTAAGCGACAACGACTGGCCCGACCGCCTGGTAGGCACTATGCCCCACTTCTACGTGTGGGCCACCTCCAATGTCGGTGAGGCCATGATTGCCAAGCGCCGTTCATACGCTACCATCATCAACTATCTCACTCCCCCCTTCATGGAAAGCGGCGTCAGAGGCATATACAAGAATCTCACCGATGCCATAGCTTCCTACAACAAGATTGCGGGCAGCGATAATCCCGACCCAAAGGCCGTGGAACGCGCCGCACTGCTGGTCAAGAAATATACCGTAGAGCTTGGCATACACCGTGAGCTGCGTCTCGACAGCATTACCGGAAAACCATACGCGGCCGACGAAATAGCCCGCATCGACAACTTTGCCGACGAACTTGCAAACGAAAAAATCAACGGAGCCCTATATGTGATGGGGCAACCGTATTCCCCCGACCATATAAAGTCGACTGTCAACGCCATGACGGTTGACCCCATTGCCTACTCACTCAACAAACTTTCGGGAGGCAAAAAGGGTCTGACCGCATGCCGCGCCACAGCGCAAACGCTGGTAAAGGAGATTCTGGCATCGCCCAAGGATATAGATGACAAAGAGATAGCACGTATAGCCGGCATGACACAGGCCGAACTCGACTCAGCCCGCAGTATCATGGAAAAAGTGGAAGGCTCGAAAGATATGCTCAACCGCATGATGATACTCGGCTCCATGGCCCCAGCTCCCAAACAGACGATTTCGAAAATAGCCGACCGTCCCGCGACTTCAGGCCATCGCGGCATGCTGCCGGGAATGTCGCCCGAAAAAGCCCTTGCAATGGCCAAGAAGATGGGCGCCGATCCCGAAGCACTGAAAAAAATGGAGAATGCCCTGAAAAAGAAAAAAGGCATGGGCGGCGCTCCGGGTCAGAAAACGGGAGGCCACGGCATGGGAGCCGAGCCTGAAATCACCAAGGAGCAGCTGGAATTCGCCACAGCCGTAACCGAAGTGGAACGTGCGCTCAGAAATGTGGGCCGGTATCGCGACGCGCTCCTGCAAAGCCCGGGCGGCGAAATCGACGCCATAGTAAGCGCTTTGGCCGGAGGATTCGTAGCTCCCACCTCGGGAGGGGATCCGGTGCTCAACCCCGAGATACTCCCCACGGGCCGCAACATGTTTGCAGTGAATGCCGAGGAAACTCCCTCGATGGTGGCTTGGGAAAAAGGCAAAGACCTTGCCGACAAAACCATAGCCATGTATCGCAAAGCCCACAATGACTCCATACCTCGCAAGGTAAGCTACACACTGTGGAGCAGCGAGTTCATTGAGACCGAAGGCGCCACAATAGCCCAGATTCTCTATATGCTGGGAGTGGAGCCGGTGCGCGACCCGTTCGGACGCGTGACGGATCTTCGTCTCATTCCATCGGCTGAGCTCGGTCGCCCGAGAATAGACGTTGTGGTACAGACCTCAGGACAGCTCCGCGACCTGGCCGCCTCACGCCTCTTTCTCATAGGCCGCGCCGTGAAGATGGCAGCCGAAGCCAAGGACTCCGAATTCCCCAACCTCGTAGCCGAGGGCGTGGTTGAATCTGAAAAAGTCCTCGTGGAAAAAGGCGTGTCGCCCAAAGAGGCCCGCGAGCTTTCCACCGCCCGCGTGTTCGGTGGCGTGAACGGCAATTACGGAACCGGAATACAGGGAATGGTAGAGGCCGGCGACCGCTGGGAAAAAGACAGCGAAATCGCCGAGACCTACCTCCACAATATGGGAGCGAACTACGGCAGTGAGGAAGACTGGGAATCAGTGCGCGAACACGCGCTGGAAGCCGCGCTTACAAGCACCGACGTAGTGGTGCAGCCCCGACAGAGCAACACCTGGGGAGCGTTGAGCCTCGACCACGTGTATGAATTCATGGGCGGCATGAACCTTGCCGTAAGAAACGTGACCGGAAAGGATCCAGATGCCTATCTGAGCGATTACCGCAACCGCAACAATGCCAAAATGCAGGAAGTGAAAGAGGCCATAGGCATAGAGAGCCGCACCACAATACTGAACCCCAACTATGTGGCCGAGAAGATGAAAGGCGGAGCCGGCGATGCATCATCAATAGCCGACGTGATCCGCAACACCTACGGATGGAACGTGATGAAGCCCGACGTGATTGACAATGAGCTGTGGGACGGCATATACGAGACCTACGTGACCGACCGCAACAACCTCGGAACGAAAAAATATTTCTCCGACGTGAATCCCGCCGCCCTTCAGGAAATAACCGCCGTGATGCTCGAAACCGCAAGAAAAGGCATGTGGAAGGCCACTCCGGGGCAGATAAAGACGCTGTCGGAACTGCATACCGAAATGGTTGACAAATACGGGGCGGCCTGCTCGGGATTTGTATGTGACAATGCCAAACTGCGCGACTTCATCTCGCAAAACGTAGACAAGAACACCGCAAGCCAGTATAACGACAAAGTGGCACAGGTGCGCAATGAGAAAATCAACGACAACTCAGGCACGGTGATGAAGCGCGACCAACTCAACCAGACCGATACGGTGACCACCCATATCGACGGACTGATTGTGGCTGTGATCGTGTTTATCGTACTTGCGATTTTTGTTATACTTTTGCGGAGAAAAAGGAAAAAGGACAGCGAAAGACAATGAAAATAGTCGTAATGATAATAATGATACTTGTGGCGATGAGTTTCGTTCTGAAACTCACCTGCCACAAGCTTTCAGGACGCATAATACTCTGCGCGCTTGCCGCGCTGTTTACCGGCATGGCATGGCCCTACGCCGCCATACAGTCGAAGACCCAGATCGCATCGTGGCTCATGCAGCCGCAACTCATGCTCGACACATCCGTGGTGCTGACCATAGACGTTTTCCTGCAGATAGCATTCTGTGTGCTCGCCATCCGCAGCTGGACCGGCAACCGCATGACCACGATAGAAAAATGGGGCTACCGGCTGCTCCTCTGGATTCCCGGCCTACTGATATTCCCTGTGCTGTTCTCAGTGCTTGTGGAAGTGGTGTTCGCCTTTCCGGGAGCTGATTTCGCCATGCTCGGATGGTGTACGGCCGCCGCAGTGTTCGCAATCTTCATAGTCGCCGCATGGCTTGCCAAAGAGGCGCTTCCGGAAACCGACCTGCGAATAGAACTGATTTTCTTGGTCAACATCATAATAGGCGCCCTTGGAATAATAGCTACCGTCAACGGCCGCACGGCGGCCGCCGGAACCAACACGGTTGAATGGTGGCCGCTCACCGCCTTCATGGGACTGGTGGCAGCGGGCCTGGTAGCCGGATTCATCATCAACAAATATCAGACAAACAAAAAAATTTCAAGAATATGAATGTAATTTCCAATATCCTCTACTGGATTTCCACCGGACTTCTCGTGCCGGTGATTGTACTCCTGATTTTCTTTTTCATCCGCGCTCTGATACTGATAGGAGTATTTTTCGGCGAATATATCCGCGTAAGAAAAACTTCGGGAAAAATCTACGACAATATCAATTCCGTGAACGCTTCCAATATCGACCAGTTCCGCGAGTCATTACCCGAAAACCCCGCGAGCATCACCGAAGCCTACCTCAAAAAGATAATAGACAATGCCGGAAACGAGGCCAAGACAGACCTTCTGCTGAGCGAATTCGAAATAGAGGCCGACAAAAAAATATCCACCTCCAAAGTCCTCACGAAGATGGGCCCGATACTGGGCCTGATGGGAACGCTCATACCTATGGGACCGGCACTGGTGGGACTGGCTTCGGGCGACATCGCCTCCATGGCCTACAACATGCAGGTGGCATTTGCCACTACGGTAGTGGGTCTGGTGGTAAGCGCCATCGGTTTCACCACCCAGCAGGCAAAAGAACGGTGGGCGGCCAAAGACCTCACCGTGCTCGAATACATAGCCAACATTGTCAACGATAAAAAGGAATGCGCAAAATGAGACGTCACCGCCGCTCACTGCTGAACCGCCGCGAGGACTCCGACCCCATGAGCGTGGTCAGCAACCTGTTTGATGTGGCAATGGTGTTTGCCGTTGCCCTGATGGTGGCTTTGGTAAGCCGCTACAACATGACCGAGATGTTCTCGCAGGAAGACTTTACAATGGTGAAGAACCCCGGAAAAGAGAATATGGAAATCATAACCAAGGAAGGCGAGAAAATCAACCGCTATACGCCGTCGGAAGACAACAGCGCTGCCGGCAACAAGGGTAAACGCGTAGGTGTGGCCTACGAACTTGAAAACGGCGATATAATCTATGTGCCCGAATAAGGAAGGAATTTCCGGCTAATGTTGTAACTTTGCAGAAATTTCTACTTTAATTACAAAAAATGGCTAAAATAGGATCTGTTATGACCGGCGCGGGCCGGAAGGCTCTGCTTCTGGGCAGTGGCGAACTTGGTAAAGAAGTGGCAATAGAGCTTCAGCGTTATAATGTGGAGGTAGTGGCATGCGACCGTTATGCCAACGCACCCGCCATGCAGGTGGCCCACCGCAGCTATGTGCTGAACATGCTCGACGGCGAGGCACTGCGCGAAGTGATAGAACGCGAGAAACCCGACCATATCATACCCGAGGTGGAAGCAATAGCCACCCCTACCCTGGTGGAACTTGAGAAAGAGGGATACCACGTGACCCCCACTGCCACCGCGGCATGGCTCACCATGAACCGCGAAGGCATACGCCGCCTTGCAGCCGAGAAGCTTGGCGTGAAGACTTCGCGTTACCGCTTCGCCTCGACCTACGATGAATTCAAGGAGGCTGTGGAAGAAATCGGCATTCCCTGCGTGGTGAAACCCATCATGAGTTCCTCTGGTCACGGACAGAGCACCATAAAATCGGCCGACGCTGTAGACGCGGCATGGCACACCGCCCAGGAAGGCGGACGCGCCGGTGCCGGAAGAGTAATAGTTGAGGGATTCGTGGATTTCGACTACGAAATAACCCTGCTCACGGTAAGAAGCGTGAGCGGCACCACATACTGCGAGCCCATAGGCCACGTGCAGATAGAAGGCGACTACCGTTACAGCTGGCAACCCCAGCCGATGAGCGACAAGGCGCTTCAGAACGCAAAAGAGATTGCGAAAAAGGTGACTGACGCCCTCGGCGGTTACGGCATATTCGGTGTGGAGCTGTTTGTGAAAGACGATGAAGTGATATTCAGCGAGGTTTCTCCCCGCCCCCACGACACCGGAATGGTGACAATGATATCGCAGGACCTGAGCGAGTTCGGACTGCACGCCCGCGCCCTTCTGGGTCTGCCGGTGCCTGAAATCCGTTTCTACGGTCCCTCGGCGTCGCGCGCCATTGTGGTGGAAGGCGACACCGACACCATAGAGATGGACTGCCTGGAGGAGGTGCTTTCCGAACCGGGCACACAGATGCGCATATTCGGCAAGCCCGAAATAAAAGGACACCGCCGCATGGGTGTGATACTCGCAACGGCCGATACCGTTGACGAAGCCCGCGCCAAAGCCGAACGCGCATACGAAAAACTGCGCGTGAACGTGCTTCCGCGCTCTAAATAATCAGAGACATATAAAAAAGCTTCAGGCGAAAAGAGCCTTGAACGCTTCCTCGACCTTGCCGACCTCTTGAATTTCAATATTGAATTTCGAGAGGTCGACTCCTTTTAATCCGCGGCGGGGAACAAGGATGCGCTTCATGCCGAGTTTCTCGGCCTCGATGACACGCTGCTCGAGACGCACCACGGGGCGGATTTCGCCCGAAAGGCCCACCTCGCCCGTCATGCACACATCCTGCGGTACAGGCATATCCACGTTGGAGGAAAGGATGGCACAGATCACAGGGAGATCCAGAGCCGTGTCATTGACTTTGAGACCGCCGGCTATATTGAGGAACACATCTTTCTGACCGAGCTTGAAGCCGACGCGCTTTTCGAGCACAGCGAGAAGCATATTCATGCGCTTGGCATCGAATCCGGTGACGGAGCGCTGCGGAGTGCCGTAGGCCGCGGAGCTGACAAGAGCCTGCACCTCGATGAGGAACGGCCGGATGCCTTCGAGCGTGATTCCAACAGTAATACCGCTCAGCGCCTCCTCTCCCTCACGGCGGCTGAACAACAGCTCGGAGGGATTGGTGACCTCGCGCAGGCCTTTCTGGCACATCTCGTAGATGCCAAGCTCGGAGGTGGATCCGAAGCGGTTCTTGATCGAACGGAGTATGCGGTACATATAATGACGGTCGCCCTCGAACTGCAGCACGGCATCCACTATATGCTCGAGCACCTTCGGGCCTGCTATGCTTCCCTCCTTGTTGATATGACCTATCAGGATGACGGGCACATTGCTTTCCTTGGCATACCTCAGCAGCCGCGCGGAACATTCGCGTACCTGGCTCACACTTCCTGCCGCCGACTCGATTTCGTCGCTGGCTATGGTCTGGATGGAATCGACTATCACCAGGCCGGGCTCCGTCTCCTCGATATCCTCAAGGATATTTTCAAGCGATGTCTCGCAGGCTATGAGCACGTTGTCGCTGAGACGGCCTATACGGTCGGCGCGCATCTTGAGCTGAGAAGGGCTTTCCTCGCCGGAGATATAGAGAACGCGGCGCGATCGGATGGAGAGAATGTTCTGGAGCACGAGGGTGGATTTGCCGATGCCGGGCTCTCCGCCCACAAGCACAAGCGAACCGGGCACGAGACCACCTCCGAGCACGCGGTTAAGCTCGCGCGAGGGGAGAAGAATGCGCTCCTCGCCCACAGAGGAAATTTCCGTGACCTTGCGGGGACGGCTTTTTGTGGCTCGGGAAAGGGTCGAGGATTTCGACTTTCCGGAGGGGACGCGCTCCTCGACCATCGTGTTCCATGCGCCGCAGGCGGGGCATTTTCCTTCCCATTTGGGAGACTCGGCGCCGCACTCGGTGCAGAACCATGCGCTTTTAATCTTAGCCATAACGTTTATTTCAACAGATTTTCACGGAAGCGGGAAACTATCACGGCGGTGGCCACAGCCACGTTGAGCGATTCGGAGGTAGCGGCACCCACGGGATATGAGGGAATGGTTATGCGCCGCGTCACGGCCTCGGCCACCGCTGGGGAAATGCCCTGCCCTTCATTGCCCATCACAATCACGGCCTGAGACGGGAGCGTGGCGGAATAGATGTTTTCACCGTCCATAAAGGCGCCATAGACCGGAACGCCCGACACGGACGCCAGCTCGGCGGCGAGGTCGCAGTAATGAAGGCGGACACGGGAAATCGCCCCCATGGTCGACATTACGGCCTTGGGGGAATAAATGTCGGCCGTAGAGCGGGAACAAAGGATGCAGCGGATTCCGAACCAGTCGGCCGTGCGCACTATAGTGCCAAGATTACCGGGGTCCTGAACGGAATCGAGAGCGAGAGTGAGATTGCCGGCAAGCATATCGGGCGAATAATCATCCTCCGGGATGCGGTAGACAGCAATTACTTTCGGCGGACAGGAAAGGGAGCTGATGCGCTCCATCTCACGGTTGGGGACCTTGACGATAAGCGAAGAGTCGACATCCGGAGTATTGGCTGCAAGCCACTCATCGGTGGCAAGAAGCATCTTCAGGGAGAAATACGGGAGAGTATCGCCGACGCATTTCGTGCCTTCGGCCTTGAAAAGGCCCTCGGCGCGGCGAGTCTTTGTCTCGGAAAGCGAGCTTACCAGACGGCGTATGGAATTGGTGAATTCTATCATCGGAAAAATAGCTGTGGGGCGGGAAAAGTGTAATTGCCGCCGACAACAAAATTAAGAAATTATTTCCGGATAACAACCATGGCGGGACGGCCGTAGAGGATGGAGACCATGCGCGCGAGGTTGGTGGCGGCATCGCGGCGTGCGCGCGCCACGGTACCGTCGGCATACAGCGTGCTCATAATCCGGCGGTCGTGACGCCGCTTGAACAGGTTTTCCTCGCTGTTGCTCAGACGCGAACTTCCGAAAACGGAGGAATTCCAGACATCGACAATCTCGTAGGAATCCGGTTCGGTCGACTCCCGGACCACGACCTGTTCACGCGGGAGAACGATCCGCACGGTGTCGCCAGTGGCATCGAGCTGAAGAGAATCTACGTCGAAGGTAATCTGCCCCTGGATTTTACGGCGGGCAAAAATGTGTTTGGTGCCGATGCTGTCGCGCATAGGCAGCTCACGATAGAACTCGATGGAGCATAGACGGGCCATGCGGCGCACCTCGGCGATACGCGCCGGAGAAATTTCGGTTCCGGAGGCGGTGACGTCGAGGTTGCGCCGGGCACAGGTTATGCCGAGATAGGCCAGGACACCAGCGAGAACAAGGCCTACGGCGGGGATAAGGTAGGTTTTAAAGACCGGTTTCATTTTCATAGAGGGGGCGTGATGATGAATCCTTGATTGAGATTATAGGGCGATACCCGGAGGCAGAGATAAGCGTAGCGAAATATTCGAAGGCCTTTGCGCGGGCCGATTCACGGGAGGCCTCGGCTATGGTTCCGGATTCGATTTCGTGGAGGAGTTCGGAATTCATGCGCTCCTTAAGGCGTGCGCGCTCCTGAGGGCCGATATCGGAACGGAATCCGGTGACACGGTAATGTTCCTCACGAAGAGTGCCGTCGCGGCCGGCGAGTTCGGTACGGATGGGTGGGAGATATAGAGTGACGGTGCGGTCGTGGTCGTTGACCACCACATCGGCCGGAGTGAGAGAAGAGAGGTCAATGTAGGACTGGATATAGGTGTCGTAGGAATACACGGCCACACGCTGACCGACCTTCAGAGAGCTGATGACGGCGGCCGCCCGGTCGCCTAAAGTCTCCGCATCGGTAAAATCAGGGTCGCGGACGGTGGCCATTTTCGTCACACGGGTTTCGGAGAGGATAAGCTTGTCGACGGAGCGTATCTCGCTGTAGAAATCGGGGGTGTCAGTCCCTCTCCGAACGCAGGAGATGAATGCAAGGGCTATGGAAAGAATGAAAATGAAGCGTATCATGATATATTAACGGCGATTTTATATAAAAACCATATTCGATTTACAAATGTTAAGAAAGTATAGTTTAAAAAGACTTTTCAAAAATAATGACTGAACTTCGAAAAACCAATCCGAGACAGCGCCACAAGTCGTTCAAGTCGCGTTTCCGTGACTGGATAACTTCGGAACATGTCTCGATAAGCATACTCGCATTCATAATAGGGGTGCTTGCCGGGACGGGGGCATTTCTGCTCAAACGCATGGTGTCGTTTGTGTCCGGGATGCTAACTCAGTTCATTCATCCGGGAGGATTCAATCTTCTGCTTCTTGTGTTCCCCGTAGTGGGAATTCTTCTCACCGGAATATATACACGATACATATTAAGGCGCGACATAGAGCACGGGGTTGATAAAATGATGAAAGCCATAGCCGACAGGCATTATAATCTTCCGGGCTCATCGGTTATCTCACCGCTTATCGCCTCCACGCTTACTCTGGGATTCGGAGGGTCGGCGGGCTCGGAAGGCCCTATAGCCTACGCCGGAGCGTCGATAGGCAGCAATGTGGCGCGGCTGTGCCGGATGTCGCCGCATCACACCAAGATACTTCTGGGCTGCGGAGCCGCAGCCGGCATAGCCGGTATATTCAAGGCTCCGGTGGGAGGGGCGATGTTCGCCCTCGAAGTATTAGCGCTTGACTTCACTACCGCCTCGGTACTCGCGGTGATGGTAGCCGTGATAGCGGCCGGACTCACCACCTTCGCACTGACCGGCTATACGATAGACCTGGCATTCCCCTCTATGGCCACTTTCGAGCCGCATCTTCTTCTGAGCGTGGTAATACTGGGTGTGCTTTGCGGCGTTTATTCGATATGGTACACATTTGTGGCCGACAAAATGGAACTTTTTCTCGGGAAAATCAGAAATCCGTGGGTAAAAAACATAGTGAGCGGAGGTATTATCTCGGCTCTGGTGTTCGTATTTCCGGCGCTTTACGGCGAAGGATACTCCGTGATGGGTGAAGTGCTGGACGGAAATTACAGCGTGCTTGTCAATTACGGGCCGTTTGCCCACTGCGGGAAAGAAATGCTTCCGGTGCTTCTGCTGGGGATAGTGGCCGTGAAATCAATGGCTGCCACCGCCACCAACAGCGGCGGCGGCGTTGCGGGCGACTTCGCGCCGACGCTTATGGCGGGGTGCATGCTGGGGCTGATGTATGCACTCGCAGCCCAATACTGGCTTGGAATAGACCTCGAATCGGGGAATCTGGCATATTACGGCATGGCCGGAGCAATGGCCGGTATAATCCAGGCACCGATTATGGCCATATTCATAGTGCTGGAGATGAGCGGCGGATACACTCTGCTGCTGCCGATAGCCGTTGTGGCCACGATATCGTTTCTGACGGTGAAAGCCTGCAACAGACTTTCGATTTACGGAAGCCGCAAGCGAAGCAGAGAGCAGAACGAGGGGCAGGGAGAGGCTAAGGAGGAATAATTATGGATTGGAATAATTGGAATTATTGGAATTATTGGAGTAATTGGAATTATTGGAGGGATTGGAGGGGGAAATGCGGGAAGAGATGGGTGGAATTAGGTGGTTTGGAGGATTTTCAGTAACTTTGTATATTGGACTTTAAGTTTGGATAATGGACTTTAAGATAGCATCGCAATATAAACCCACCGGAGACCAGCCGCAGGCCATAGCACAGCTTGTGGAGGGGATAAATGACGGCACACCGGCGCAGACGCTTCTGGGCGTGACCGGCTCCGGAAAAACCTTCACCATGGCCAATGTGATAGAGCGCGTGAAGAAACCCACGCTTATCCTCAGCCATAACAAGACGCTGGCGGCACAGCTCTACGGGGAGTTCAAGAATTTTTTTCCGGAGAACTCCGTGCAATATTTCGTGTCGTACTATGATTACTACCAGCCCGAGGCCTATATACCGTCGGTAGACAAATATATAGAAAAAGACCTGATGATCAACGACGAGATTGACAAGCTGAGGCTTGCCACGACGTCGGCACTTCTTTCGGGCCGCAAGGACGTGATTGTGGTGAGCTCGGTATCGTGCCTCTACGGCATGGGCAACCCCGAAGACTTCAACAGCAACGTGATAGACATACGCGTGGGTCAGAGAGTGGCCCGCAACGTGTTTCTGCGCAGTCTGGTGGAAGCGCTCTACTCGCGCAACGAGGTTAACTTCACCCGCGGAACGTTCAGAGTGAAAGGCGACACGGTCGATATCTATCTCGCCTACGAGGAAATCGTGGTGAGGGTGGTGTTCTGGGGCGACGAGATAGAATCCATAGCCACATTCTACCCTACAGACTATGTGACGCTCGGCGAACACGATGCGTTCAAGATATTCCCCGCCAACATTTTCGTGACATCAAGAGAAAGAATGGCCTCGGGCCTGGCGCAGATAGAGCTTGACCTCGGCGACCAGGTGAACTTCTTTTTCAACGAGGCCCGCGAACTGGAGGCCCACAGACTGAAAGAGCGCGTGACCTACGACATAGAGATGATGCGCGAGGTGGGCCACTGCCCCGGCATTGAGAACTACAGCCGCTATTTCGACGGACGTCAGGCCGGAATGAGGCCGTTCTGTCTGCTTGACTATTTCCCCAAGGACTTCCTGACGATAATAGACGAGAGCCATGTGACGCTCCCGCAGGTAAGAGCCATGTATGGCGGCGACCTCTCGCGAAAAATGAACCTGGTGGAATACGGATTCCGACTTCCCGCAGCCCTGGACAACAGGCCGCTGAAATTCGAGGAATTCGAACGGCTCACGCCTCAGGTGATCTACGTGAGCGCCACTCCGGCCGACTATGAGCTGCAGAAGAGCGAGGGCGTGGTTGTGGAACAGATAATCCGCCCCACCGGTCTTCTCGACCCCGTGATAGAGGTGCAGCCCTCCACCAACCAGATCGACGACCTGATGGAGCGCATACAGCAGCGGATAGAGGCCGGAGAACGCACCCTCGTAACCACCCTCACCAAGCGTATGGCCGAGGAATTGAACGAATACTTCGGGAAACTCGGCATAAAGGCAGCCTATATCCACTCCGACGTGGACACCCTGGACCGCATACGCATACTGGACGACCTGCGTGCGGGGGTGTATGACGTGCTGATAGGCGTGAACCTGCTTCGCGAGGGTCTGGACCTTCCGGAAGTGTCGCTGGTAGCGATTCTGGATGCCGACAAGGAAGGATTTCTGCGCTCTCACCGCTCCCTCACCCAGACCGTGGGGCGCGCGGCGCGAAACCTCAACGGCACCGTGGTGATGTATGCCGACAAAATCACCGAGTCCATGCAGCAGACCATAGACGAGACGGCTCGCCGCCGCTCGCTCCAGCTTGCCTACAATGAGGAACACGGCATAACACCCCAGGCCATCGTCAAGGCCCGAAACCGGATTGTGGGCATAGACACCGAGGAATCGGGAACCGACTCCAAGGGCGCCACGCGCAACTCACGATCCGGCAAACCGGCAGCCAAATCCTCGCCGAGGCAGTCGCGCCAGTCGCCGGTGCTTTACGAACAGGAATATGTGCCGACGGTCAATCTGGCGGCCGACCCCGTCATTCCTTATATGAACGCCGAAGAACTGCAGCGCACCATAACACGGCGCCGCCAGGAGATGGTTGACGCAGCCAAGCGGATGGACTTCATGGAAGCCGCACGACTGCGCGACGAGGTGGTGAAACTCGAAGAACTTCTCAAAGAAAAACAGGAGAAGAAATGAAAAAGGAAGTATCAAATAACGCACCGGCCATAAGCCCGCGGTATGACCTGAAGCTTTATCTCCCCACATCGGTGAAGGAGATGAAACTGCTGGGGTGGGACCATGTGGATGTGGTGATATTCAGCGGCGACGCCTATGTGGACCATCCTTCGTTCGGCGCGGCCGTGATAGGGCGCACGCTGCAGGCCGCAGGCTATAATGTGGCGATAGTGCCGCAGCCGAACTGGACCGACGACCTGCGGGATTTCAAGAAATTCGGCGCTCCGAGGCTGTTTTTCGGGATTTCTCCGGGTGCTATGGACTCCATGGTGAACCATTACACGGCAGCCCGCAGACGGCGTTCAGACGACGCATACACTCCCGGCGGACGTCACGGAGCGCGTCCCGACTACCCCTCGATAGTCTACACGGAAATATTACGCAAACTGTATCCCGACACGCCCATCATACTCGGTGGCATAGAAGGCTCCCTGAGACGACTTTCACACTATGACTACTGGGAAGACCGTCTGCGCCCGTCGATTCTTCACGACGCGCCGGCCGACCTGCTTGTGTACGGAATGGGAGAGAAACCCGTGCTCGAAATAGCGCGCCGTCTGGCCGAGGGAGAGAGCATCCGCGAAATGGATTCCATACCGCAGACCGCATTGCTCACCGACGCTTCAGCGGTTCCCGACGCATCGGACGACGACAACATCGTGCTCCATTCATTCGAAGAGTGTCTGGCACAGAAAAGGAATCAGGCCGAAAACTTCAAGCATATAGAACAGGAAAGCAACCGGATGGAGCCAAGGGCGGTCCTGTGGCAGAAAAACGGCACAAAGGCCGTAAAGGTGAATCCGATGCTTCCGCCAATGACCACGGGAGAGATCGACGCATCATTCGACCTGCCCTATACCCGCTACCCTCACCCGCGCTACAAAGGAAAGACAATTCCGGCATACGAAATGATACGCCACTCGGTCAACATGCACCGCGGCTGTTTCGGAGGATGCGCGTTCTGCACCATTTCGGCCCATCAGGGCAAACATATAGCTTCGAGATCGAAGGCTTCGATTGTAAACGAAGCGCGGAAAGTGACGCTGATGGACGACTTCAAGGGATACATCTCCGACCTCGGAGGCCCCTCGGCCAACATGTATTCACTTGGGGGACGCGACAGGAAAATCTGCGCGAAATGCCTGAGGCCTTCGTGTCTGCACCCCACTCCGTGCCCCAACCTCGACACAGACCATTCACGGTTGCTCGACGTTTATCACGCCGTGGACGCTCTGCCCGGAGTGAAAAAATCGTTCATAGGCAGCGGCGTGAGATACGACCTGTCGATGCATCCCACCGGCTCTCCGCATATCGACGCCGTTAACCGGCGCTACAATGAGGAACTCATAACCGACCACGTATCAGGCCGACTGAAAGTGGCTCCGGAGCATACCTCGGACGCCGTGCTGAAAATCATGCGCAAGCCGCCGTTCTCGCTCTTCCATGAGTTCAAAAAAATATTCGACCGCACCAACCGCACGCACGGACTGAAACAGCAGCTTATCCCCTACTTCATCTCCTCGCATCCCGGCTGCCACGAAACCGATATGGCCGAACTGGCCGTGGAGACAAAAGAAATGGATTTCCATCTGGAGCAGGTGCAGGACTTCACACCTACGCCTATGACCGTAGCCACGGAAATTTATTATACCGGAATCCATCCCTATACGGGCGAGAAGGTATATACGGCACGGACTCGCGACGAGAAACTGGCCCAACGCCAATATTTCTTCTGGTATGACAAGACGTACAGGCCCGGAATCATACGGTCGCTGAACCGGCTGCACCGCCCCGACCTCATTGCCAAACTGTATCCTCCCTACAAAAACTCAACGCGCAAATAAAAACCAAACCAATCATAAACCAATCATGAAACTAAAAACATTATTAGCAACCGCGACACTCCTGGCTACCGGAAGTGCCGTCGCCGAAAAAACCGCTCTGAACTGGGAGCAGCTACGCGAGCATTACCAGTGTCCCGAATGGTTCGCCGACGCACGTCTGGGCATCTGGTGCCACTGGGGAGCGCAGACCGCTCCGGCCGAAGGCGGAGGCTGGTATGCCCGACACATGTTCATGCCAGATGTGAAAAACGAGGACTGGGGTAAAAACGCCTACAAATATCATTGCGAGACCTACGGACATCCATCGGAACACGGCTACATAGACGTGCTTGATTCATGGAAAGCCGAGAATCTGGATACAGACTCGCTGATACACTACTTCCAGAATATCGGAGCGAAGTATTTCATGATTCTCGCCAACCATCATGACCACTTTGACAACTGGAACTCCAAATATCATGAATGGAATTCGGTGAACGCCGGACCGCACCGCGACATCGTGGGTGAATTCTCGAAATCGGCCAAGAAATACGGGATGCCGTTCTGTGTAAGCTCACATGACGACCGATACCTATGGTGGTTCCAGCCCGCATTCGGATGCGACACGGCAGGCGCATACGCCGGACGCCCCTATGAAGGCCGCAAGACCAAAGCTGACGGAAAAGGAAAATGGTGGGAGGGCATGGATCCGGCCAACCTTTATGGAATTCCTCCGGAGCAGCGCACGCCACAGTGGGAAGACTCAGTGAAACGTCATTGGCTCCAGAGGCACAAACAGCTTGTGACGGACTACGACGTGGATATGCTGTGGTTTGACGGATTCGGATTCCCCTATGGCGACTACGGCAAAGAACTATGCACATACTACTATAACCTCCGGCTCGGCAATGACGGCAAAATCCATGGCGCCGTGGCGGGAAAAATAAGTAACGAACCGTCGACAATCCGCGATATAGAGTGCGGCGGCTCCGATACCATTCTTTCCGAGCCCTGGCAAGGTACGCTCACGCCGAACTCATGGTTCTACAAGGTTGAGAAACCCATGAACCACAGCGCCAGAACCATTCTGGAGATGCTCGTGGACATGAACAGCAAAAACGGCAATCTGATGCTGAATGTGGAGCTTCAGCCTGACGGCACCATCCCTCCGGGACACCGCATGATGCTTGACCAGGTAGGAGAATGGATGAAGATAAACGGCGAGGCAG
>CAUBWJ010000035.1 GCA_958439725.1 uncultured Muribaculaceae bacterium
GTTTTGTGGTTATCAAATCTTTGTTCTCTAAAATCGTCAGACCCTCGATCATGAAGCCGTTGGGGTTATCGTCGGAGCGTGAGGTGTTCACCAGCCGGCATTGCGTTATCAGCGACCTTTCGGTGACATTGCTCTGACGGATAATCATCTGCCGGGCGTAGGTTCTTACGTTGTAGGGATAGTCGTTGAAGTCAGCGACTATGCTGTCCACCTGCAAGACCTGAGTTATGTTTCCGGCGATGATGCGGTTATAGTAACCCTTCTCGACATAATCGGAGTAGTAGTTATAGGCACTCTTGTCGGCCAGTGACATGGCACGGTTGATGTTGTGTTCAATCGCCGACTTGTCGGGCGAAAGAGTGAAGAACAGTTCGTGGAAGCGTCGGACGTGTTCCCGTGCCTCCGCCGGGCGGTTCTGCTCCATGTCCTGAGACAAAGCGAGCATCAGGGACTTGCCGTTGTCCAGTACATAGATTTTTTCCCGCTGCTTTTCGGCAAAGTTCAGCGACAGCACCACCGAGCTGATTGCGATGAAGGCACATAGCGATACCATGACGATGCCGAACAGCCTTATCTGCCGAAAAGAGGTTTCGATGTTTTTTAATGACTTAAATTCCATTTTAATCAGGTTTTAAGTCATAGTTATGAGTGATGAAGTGAACCTCGTCACTCGTAACTATGAGTTATTACTTTATTTAAGGAGTTTTCCTGCTCGACCTGCGACATTCCCCGCGACACCTCCGGCGATGCTGCCGGCCCATGAGCCTCCGGTCATGGCGGTGTTGTTGATGGAGCGGTTGTAGCTGCCCATGCCGCCTGCCTGAATAATCCACCCCGCAACGGTCGGGATTGTGAAGTAGCCGATAATGCCGATGATCATGAAAATGACATAGGCTGTGTTACTTCCGTCGAGGTCAACATTCGGATTATTAGTCAGTTCTGAAATGTCGTTCTGTAGCATCAGTACCTGAATCTTGGCAAGGATTGTGGAGAATAAATCTGCCACTGGCAACCAGAGATAAGTCTGAATGTATCGGCAAATCCATTGGACGAGGGTATTCTGGAATCCGTCCCATACCGATATTGCAAAGGCTATCGGTCCGAGTATCGCCAACACGACGAGAAAGAATGTCCTTATCGTGTCTATCGTCAGCGATGCGGCTTGGAACAGCATTTCAAGCAACTCCCTGAAAAAGTTTTGGATAGCCTTCTTGACCTTATACATTCCCCGCTCGATATACATTCCGGCGGCGGTGCCTACCTCAGTCATTCCGAGTTCGTCAATCTGCCTGTCAAACTCGGCGTCATCGACAAGATAAGCGGTGGATGGGTCACGCATCATCTGTTCATATTCCAGACGGTCTTTCTCCTCCCGGTATTTCTTCATGTCGAGCGTCTGCCCTTCGAGCATCGACGCTGTGCCTTGCACAATGGGCGACATTACCGAGTTGATGGTGCCAAGCACCACCGTCGGGAAGAACATGATGCAGAACCCGATGGCAAAGGGACGCAGGAGCGGGAACACGTCCACCGGTTCGGCTCTTGACAACGCCTGCCAGATGCGATAGGCGACATAGAACAGGGCGCCGAGTCCGGCTATGCCCTGTGCCACTCCTGCCATGTCGCTGCACAAAGGCATCATCTCGTCATAGAGCGACCGGAGTATGTCGGACATTAACCAAATCGGTATCGAACACCTCGTTATGAATGATGGAATTATCGTTGTTCTCGGTAATCAGAAAAATGGTAAAACAGGGATTTGGAAATACTCATACCGATGTCCTGTTTTTGACCGCCTTTTTCCGACTTATGTCCGAGTTAGCATCTCGTAACACACTGATACTATGTTTTATGCAGCACTAATCGTTATCCAACCGTTACCATTTTGGATTTAAAAAAAAGTGGTAACGAGATGGTAACGAATGGCTGTCCGTAGCGGTCTTTTTTCTGTCCGATGACGGTCCTGAGTCGCCATTTTTAGGTACTAAAAAAACCGCAGAATTGATTGAAATTCTGCGGTTTAGTCTTCTTTGGACTTCTGTTGGCCGGAATCTGTCCGACCCGTCAAGTGGAGCTGGAGGGACTCGAACCCTCGTCCAGTCGTGGAATCAATAAGCTTTCTACATGCTTAGTCGGTTGTTGGTTTTAGTCCGGCGGCAGGGAAACGACACCCAATCGCCGGCTTATCCTCTAAGATTTCGGACGCTTCGCGAGGCTTCCCGCGTCCTATTCCCGATTTACCTGCACCGCCTGGTCGATTAGTCTCGGAAAAACGACAATCGGGCGATGTCTTGTCGCTGCAACTGTTGCGGCGATTAAGCGTGATCTACTGTACTTCGATCAGGCAGCAAGAGCGTAGTTGTTTTCGCCATTTAGAAAAGTTGATGTCGGAGATTTAAGAGCACCATCCATCATGGCTCTGCATGCTTACTTACCCATTCTTCACGCTGTCAAAACCGGTCAACCCCTTTTGTTAAGCTGACGGGCCGCGAGCCGAAGGCATGACGGTAAGCCGTCGGGACTCATGCCTCTGCATTTTATCCCATTTTCTACAAAGTTACGCTTTTTCTTCGGAATTTGTTCGTAGGGCCTCGATAATTTAACCGTTTTAACATTTTCTTGTGCTAACTTTTATTTATCAGAGCTAACCAATTATAAATATACCTCTTTTTTGCAGTCGATATGGGATAAATCTCCGATTTTTATTAATTTTGCGATTCGGAAAGTGTAACGACCCGAGGGAAACGTCCCTTCTTTCCCTATTGATCGTTAAGAATACAATTAACCGAAATCGAAGAATGTTTTTAAGCAATAGAATGTCAGATGGACAACGTAACCGCACCCCGCGGCCTACCATGCCTTCTCTTTTCGTGTCATTGATTCCAATCATAGTCCTGCTTGCCGCTCTTGTGCTAATTATAGCCTTGAAGGGGGCCGCTCTTGTGCAGGATTACAGTTATTATATTCTGCTTGCGGCGAGTGCCGGAGGCATATTGCTGGGAATGGCTTTCACATCGCGCACACGCCGCTGTCTGCTTCCGGGCATAGCCAAGAGCGCGCGCCAGATATTGCCTGCCATACCTATCCTCTTGCTCATCGGCACGCTTTCGGCCACATGGATGTTCTCCGGCCTCGTGCCCACGCTCATCGACTATGGCCTGCGTCTGCTCAGTCCGTTGCTGTTTCTTGCCACAGCGTGCCTTATATGCGCCGTGGTGTCCGTGGTCACCGGCAGTTCCTGGACCACTATCGCCACCATAGGTGTGGCGCTCCTTGGCGTGGGCACCGTGATGGGTTATTCGCCCGGCTGGGTGGCAGGAGCCATAATCTCCGGAGCCTATTTCGGCGACAAGGTCTCGCCTCTGAGCGACACCACTATTCTTGCCTCAAGTTCCTGCGGGGTCAATCTCTTCACCCATATCCGTTTCCTCATGCTCACATCCATGCCGGCCATGGCGGTGGCTCTTGCCGTATACCTTGGCGTTGGCATGACTTCCGAACTCACCGACGGCGCCCAGGCTCAGGCTATTTCCGAGGCTCTCCACCGCTCGTTTGTAATCACTCCGTGGGTTCTCCTCATCCCGCTGATTACCGTTATAATGATAGCCACGCGTCGTGGAACGGTTGTGACGCTTGCTGTGGGCACTGTAGCCGGCCTGATAGGTATGTGGGTGTTGCAGCCCGGCATCACCTCCGCGCTTGGAGCTGGCTCCATGACCGACAATATTCTGCTTTCGCTGCGACTTCTCCTTACCGATACATCCGTCCCCATGGGCGATGCCACTCTCGATTCCCTCACATCCACCGGCGGTGTGTCAGGCATGATGGGAACGGTGTATCTCGTGCTCAGCGCCATGTTGTTCGGAGGAGTGATGATGGGCACCGGAATGATGACGGTTATCACCCACGCCATCACGTCGCGGCTCCGGCGCACAAGCCGTCTTGTCACCACCACCGTGGCAAGCGGGCTGTTTCTCAACTCCTGTACCGGCGACCAGTATCTTTCCATTATCCTCGGAGGCAATGTGTTTAAGAAGGCTTACCGTCGGCGCAACGTAAAGCCGCAGGTGCTCAGCCGCACGCTTGAGGATTCGATTTCCGTCACATCCGTTCTCATTCCCTGGAACAGTTGCGGCGTCACGCAGTCCACTGTGCTTGGCGTGGCAACGCTTATCTACTTCCCGTTCTGTATTTTCAATATAATGAGTCCCGTGATGAGCATCGCCATGGCCTGGATTGGCTGGAAACTCCATCACCCCGTAGAGGCCGTTCCGGCCGAGGCTGCAGCCTGACGTACACCCTCCCGCAACGTAATATACTTTATTGTTTATTTGCCGCGCAATTTCTCCCGGCGTTTCAGCACCAGATGGAGCGCCAGAATGCACGCGAGCGTAGCGCCGATTATCCCGAAATAATACAGATAATTTCCGGCCAGCAGTTCGCCGCGGCCTATATACGCCATAACGCCGAGATAGGCCAGCAGGAGCAGCGGTATTATGGTGGATCGGCGCTTCATTGCTTTACTTTTTTGGCAGTGGTTCCGCTGCTTCTTTTCCGGCGTGGCGTAGTCTTTTTCTCAGGTGCGGATGTTTTATTTTTCTCCGGCTCACAAGTCGGCGCTTCCGCTTTTTCTTCCTCAGGAACTTCTGGCTCGGGTATAACGATATATTCCGACTTGAACGGGTCAAAGCGGCCTTCTGTAAGCTCGTCGTAGAGCTTCAGGCATGCCCATGCGTCGATGGCGGCATAGAGCTGCTGCGCGGGGGAAAGTTCGGTCGCCTCCCAGTTGCTCAGGCGTTGAGCCTTCGATATGCGCCGGCCGAATACCACGGCGAAAATCTTCTGAAGACTGCTGTCGATTATGCCGTAGTCCCTCACAAAAGCCTGTAAGTCTATGAATCCCTGCGGCTCAAACTCGCTTATCTTGTGGAGCACGAAGAAGTCGTCCTTAAGCGAGAGACCTATTTTCCTCACCTTATCGTTCTCCATGAATTTACGCAGTTCGTCGAAAAATCCCAGGCGGTTGAGCCTGATGAGATAGCAGCGCTCACGGGTGGAAATCTGGACCAGCGACACCGTATGGGTGCGTCCCTTGGTGAACGTAGGCCGTGTCTCGGTGTCGAATCCCACAATCGCCTCCTTCTCCAGAGCTTCCAGCGCCGTCAGGGCATCCTCTATCGTATCCACCACGGTGATCTCTCCGTGGTAGTCCACAATAGGGAGTTGCGACAACGCTTCTTTGCTTATGGCTATATCGGGATATTGCGGGTCCATGGCGATTCTGAATGTCAGAGTTTTATTGTCGGGATATCGATTATTGCCGTGCCGGGGAAGTGACGGCTTACGTAGCGCTCCGTATAGGCGCGTGTGTCGTCGGCTATCGGCTTGCCGGCTGCGGCGTCGAAATAGTGGTTATACAGCACAGCCTCAAGCTTTATGCCCCGGCTCTTTATGGCCTCGAGCGAGAGCACGGTATGGTTTATCGAGCCGAGCCGTGAGTTTGTCACGAGCATCACGGGCAGCTTGCGGTCAGTCACGTAATCGATGGCGAAATAATCGTCGGTGATAGGCACCATCAGGCCTCCGGCGCCTTCTATCAGCACCCGGTCGTAGCGCTCGGTCAGAATGGCAGTTGACCGGTCTATCGCCGTCAGGTCTATTTCACGGCCGTCTATGCGGGCGGCAAGCTGTGCCGATGCCGGATAGCTCAGCACCACCGGCGCGGTGGTGTGGTCGGTGTCCTCGGGGAGAGGGCCCGTGCCTGTTATTTTACGGTGCAGCTCTATGTCCTCGCTGAATGCGTCGCATCCGGTTTGTATAAATTTCTGTGTTGCCACCGTCAGACCCTGCGATGCAAGTTCGCGCGCCAGCCAGCCGGTTGCGTAGCTCTTCCCGGCGTCCGTGTCTATTCCTGTTATGAATGTTACCTGGCTCATTTCTTCTTTTTAGCCGGAGCCTCGTCGGCGAAATGGTTGGGGAACGTTAGTTCCACCGGTTTATGCGTCATGGCGTAAATCACCAGACCTATGCCGAGAAGAATGAACGGAATGCTCAGCAGCTGGCCCATGTTCAGGGTCATGTTTTCCTCGAAAGCCACCTGGTTGTTCTTGACGAATTCTATGAGGAAGCGCGGCAGGAAAATGCCTATGAAGAACACACCGAATATCAGTCCGGGGCGCCGCTCGGCATTCTTTTTCCAGTACATCCACATCAGCAGTCCGAAGAGCGCGAGATAGCAGAGCGACTCGTATATCTGGGTCGGATGGCATGCCTGGCCGGCGTAGAGAGTCTGCCACTCCTGTGAGCGCACGAACATCATGCCCCAGGGAAGGTCGGTAGGATGGCCGAATATCTCCGAGTTCATCAGGTTACCGAATCGTATCATGGCGCCTACAAGCGCTATCGGTATCACAAGACGGTCAAACGCCCACAGCGGGTTGCGCTTCGTCGTGAACCATGAGAAGCAGAACACGCCTATCATCACGCCTATCGTGCCGCCGTGGCTGGCGAGTCCGCCGTGCCATATCTGGAGTATCTCCATGGGATTCTTGGAATAGTAGTCCCATTCATAGAAGAATACGTGGCCCAGACGGGCGCCTATTATGGTGCCTGCCATGGTCCACAGCAGGAGTATGCCCAGCCATTTCTCGGGGGCACCTTCATGGCGGTAGATCCGCGCTTCTATTTCGTATCCTATCAGGAAGCCGAGGGCGAACATCAGCCCGTACCACCTCACCTGAATGAAGGAGTCGATGAGGAATGGATTGGCGTTCCAGACTATATGGTCAAGCATAATTCAAACAGTTTTCGGGGTACAGATAAAAAATTTGCGCCCGGTATTTTCCGGGCGCAAATTTAGCTATTTTTTATGGCAATTCTATATGAATAGGCGCTTATTTCGCTTTGCAGTTCTTGCAGGGGGCGAGAGCGGGCGAGGCGTGCAGTGAGTCGAGAGCGGCCTTGTCGTTCTTTCTCACGGCCTGAATTATCTCATCCATGCGTTTCACCTTCTCGGGATGCTGCGGGGCCACATTGTGGAGCTCGCCGGTGTCGGAGTCCGCGTAGAGCTGCGGACGGTCCAGGTAGCCGGTCTCTATTTTCGGGCCCCAGGGCACCATTGCGGGGCCTCCGTTGGGCTGGATATACTTCCAGTCGGGGGTGCGGAGCGAAAGCGTCTTGTTGGAGGCCTGTTCCAGCACCCATGGACGCGGTTCGTCGCTCTGGCCCAGAACCACCGGCAGACGGTTGTAGCTGTCGGGCGCGGCACCTGAGGGCATCCGTTCGCCCAGCAGCGCGGCCATGGAGGCCATCCAGTCTATCTGGGAGTTGAGCGCCGTGGAAGTCTTTCCGGCCGGAACGCCTCCCTTGGGCCAGCGCACAATCACCGGCACGCGTGTGCCGCCTTCGAAAGCGCTGTATTTTCCACCGCGCAGATGTCCTGTGGGGGAGTGGCCGTTGAGCAGTTCTTCGGCGCGGTCATCATATCCGTCATCCACCACGGGACCGTTGTCGCTCGAGAGTATCACCAGCGTGTTGTCGGCTATTCCGAGGCTGTCAAGAGTGTCGAGAATGCGTCCCACGCTCCAGTCAAACTGCACTATGGCGTCGCCGCGCACTCCCATCGGGTTTTTGCCGCGGAAACGGTCGTGGGGGAAACGGGGCACATGCACGTCGTTTGTGGCGAAATACATGAAGAAGGGTGCGTCCGCATTCTCCCTGATGAATTTCACGGCGTGGTCGGTGATGGAGTCGGCTATGTTCTCGTCTTTCCAGAGAGCCTTGCCTCCGCCTTTCATGTAGCCTATGCGGCTTATGCCGTTCACTATCGACATGTCGTGTCCGTGGCTCGGCCGCTGGTTGGTGAGCAGTTCCGGATTGTCCTTTCCGGTGGGTTCACCTTCGAAGTTATGCTCATAGCTCACATACACGGGTGCCTCGGAATCGTAGTTGGCTATGCGGTTGTTTTCTATGAACACGCAGGGCACGCGGTCGGCCGTGGCGGCCATGATATATGAATAATCGAAACCTATGTCGCCTAAGGCGCAGGGCAGGGGGGCGTTCCAGTCCTGTTTGCCTGTCTTGTCGCCTACGCCAAGATGCCATTTGCCGAAGGCCGAGGTGCGGTATCCGGCGTTATGGAACAGGTCGGCCAGAGTGTACTTCTCGGGGCGGATTATCATGCCTGCGTCGCCCGGGGCCACGTCGGTGTCGGGATGGCGCCAGGCATATTCGCCTGTGAGCATCGAGTAGCGCGAGGGCGTGGAGGTGGCGGCGGTGGCGTGGGAGTTTGTGAACCGTGTGCCCTGCCGGGCGAGACGGTTCACATTAGGTGTGCTCACGTTTTTTGCGCCGTAGCATTCCAGATCGCCGTAACCGAGGTCGTCGGCGAATATTATCACCACGTTCGGGCGTTCGCTCCGCGGTGCCTTCTCAGCGGTCTGCGAGGCATGTGCGGCGGCCGAGGCTGTCACGGCTGCCATGGCAGCCGTCATCAGTGAGGTCTTCATCTCAATAGGCAAACATGGGATATTTCTCCATGGTGGAGTTCACCTTCTCGCGCACTGCCTTTATCACTTCGGCGCTTTCGGGGTTAGACAGCACGGTGTCTATCATCTCCACGATTTCTCCCATGAGTTCCTCCTTGGCGCCGCGGGTGGTGATGGCGGGAGTGCCAAGGCGTATGCCCGAGGTCTGGAAGGGCGAGCGGCTGTCGAAGGGCACCATGTTCTTGTTGGCGGTGATGTCGGCTTCCACGAGCACTTTCTCGGCCACCTTGCCGGTGAGGTCGGGGAATTTGGTGCGCAGGTCAATGAGCAGGCAGTGGTTGTCGGTTCCTTCCGAGATTATCTTGTAGCCTTTGTCGATGAGGGCTGCTGCCATGGCGGCGGCATTGTGCTTCACCTGCAGCTGATACTCGCGGAACGAGGGCTGCAGCGCCTCGCCGAAGGCAACGGCCTTGGCGGCGATCACATGCTCGAGCGGGCCGCCCTGCACGCCGGGGAACACGGCCGAGTCAAGCAGCGACGACATCATGCGTGTCTCGCCCTTGTTGTTGGTCTTGCCGAAGGGGTTGGGGAAATCCTTGCCCATGAGGATGATGCCGCCGCGCGGACCGCGGAGGGTCTTGTGGGTGGTCGAGGTCACGATATGGGCGTATTTCACCGGGTTTTCCAGCAGGCCGGCTGCTATGAGTCCGGCGGGATGTGCCATGTCTATCATCAGTATGGCGCCGATTTCATCGGCCAGACGGCGCATGCGGGCGTAATCCCAGTCGCGCGAATAGGCGCTGGCGCCGCCCACTATCAGGCGCGGACGCTCGCGGCGTGCCACTTCCTCCATCTGCTCGTAGTCCACGCGGCCGGTCTCGGCGCTCACGTTGTATTCCAGAGCGTGGAAAATCAGGCCCGAGAAGTTCACGGGGCTGCCGTGGGTCAGGTGGCCGCCGTGGCTCAGGTTGAGGCCAAGGAATTTGTCGCCGGGTTTCAGACATGCCATGAACACGGCCATGTTGGCCTGTGCGCCCGAGTGGGGCTGTACGTTGGCGTATTCGGCTCCGAAGAGTTCTTTCACACGGTCTATGGCCAGCTGTTCTACCTGGTCAACCACCTGGCAGCCGCCGTAGTAGCGGTGTCCGGGATAGCCTTCGGCATATTTGTTGGTGAGGCATGAGCCCATGGCGCGCATCACTTCGTCGCTCACGAAGTTTTCCGATGCAATGAGTTCAATGCCTTTGAGCTGGCGCTGGTGTTCGCGCTCGATGAGGTCAAAAATCTTGGCGTCTTTTTCCATTTTAATGAGTTGAATAGATATGTTTGGTTTATTTCTTTTTTCTTACGCTCCAGCCGAAGCGGCCTATCTCCGGCCCCTGGCTGAAATATGCTCCGTGGCTGTAGCTCATCAGGCCTGCGCGGTCCAGGCGGAAAGCCCCGGTCTCGGGGTCGATCAGCTCCGGGTCGGCAAGCACGTCGAGCACTTCGGCCACGAACATGTGGTGGCTCCCCAGCGGAATTATCTCCCTGACGCGGCATTCGATGCTCAGCGGCGACTCCGCCACCGACGGACAGGCCACTTTCACGCCCTTTTCAGGCGTCAGGCCGGTCTCTTTCCATTTGTCGAAGTCGCGTCCGGATTTCACTCCGCACCAGTCGGTGGCACGTGCCATGGCCTCGGTGGTGAGATTGATGGTAAATTCCATCTTCTCCCGGATTATGCCGTAGCTGTGGCGCTCGGGGCGCAGCGAGATGTAGAGCATGGCCGGATTGGTGCATACGGTGCCCGTCCAGGCCACCGTCACCAGATTCGACTGCTCATTGTCTCCGCAGCTCACCAGCACCGCCGGCAGCGGGTAGACCATTGTCCCTGCTTTCCACTCTTCTTTTCGTGCCATATCTCCTGAGAGGGGGTAGGGGATTATTCTATTTTGGCGTCGGAGCTTTTCACCGTGTGGCCGCAGTAGTGGCAGCGCAGCGTCACGTCCTCGCGGTCCACCACCTCGAAGCGCGTGTCCATGGGCTCGTTGTTGGTGATGCACTTGGGGTTGTTGCAGCGCACTATTCCCACAATGGTGTCAGGCAGCGAAACATCGCGTTTCTCGGCCACCTCGAAGTCGCGTATCACGTTTATGCGGGCGTGGGGGGCGATGATGGCTATGCGGTTCAGGGTCTCTTCCGGAAACTCCACATCGGCCACCTTGATGATTCCTTTGGAGCCCAGATGCTTGCTCTCGAGATTGTTGCCTATTGTCACATGGTTGGTCATATTCTCTATGCCCAGAATTCTCACAGCTTTGAAAAGGTTGCGGCTGGGAATGCGGTCAACCACGGTGCCGTTGCGCAGCGCGGCCACGGCGAGTTCTTTCTTCTGGTTTGTCATTGCTGTTGGTTTTCTTGTTTGAGAATATCGATTCCGAGCGAGCGGCAGATGATTGCCTGGCGCGCGAAGAGTCCGTTGCGGGCCTGGTCGAAGTAGTAGGCCTGGGGTGTGTCGTCCACATCCAGGGCTATTTCGTTGACGCGGGGCAGCGGGTGGAGCACCTTGAGGTTGGGTTTAGTCCCGGCAAGCATGTCGGCACGCAGTGTATAGAGGTTCTTCACCTTTTCATACTCCATTATGTCGGTGAAGCGTTCGCGCTGCACTCGGGTCATATACAGAATGTCGGTCTGAGCCAGCACTTCGCTGTTGAAGTCCTTCTCCAGACGGTAGCGTATGCCGTGGTCGTCGCAGAACTGCAGGTATTCGCGGGGCATCTGCAGCTCGTCGCAGGCCACGAATATGAATGTGGGATTGAAATAGCGCATCGCCATCAGGAGCGAGTGGACGGTGCGTCCGTATTTCAGGTCTCCCACCATGGTTATGGTCAGGTCGTTGAGTGTCCCCTGGGTCTTGGCTATCGAATAGAGGTCGAGCAGCGTCTGCGAGGGATGCTGGTTGGCTCCGTCGCCCGCGTTGATAATCGGGGTGTCGGTCACCTCCGTGGCGTAGCGGGCCGCTCCTTCCAGATAGTGGCGCATTATGATAAGGTCCACGTAGTTGCTCACCATTTTTATGGTGTCTTTGAGGGTCTCGCCTTTCGACGAGCTTGAGGTCGAGGCATCGGAGAAGCCTATCACGCGGCCGCCGAGGCGGTTTACCGCAGTTTCAAAACTCAGACGTGTGCGCGTGGAGGGTTCAAAAAAAAGAGTCGCCACAACCTTGCCGTCAAGTATCTTATGGTTGGGGTGCTCTTCAAAATAACGCGCGCGCTCTATCAGACCGAGGATTTCATCGCGAGAAATGTCGTCGATTGAAACAAGACTGTTGCTGTTCATAGCGGGTGTTGCCGGATGGGTTGATTTCCGTTGCCGCAAAGTTAGCTATTTCCTTAATACCCCGCAAATCAATCTTACCAAACTCTTTTTTGTACAAATCAGTATTACATCCCCCAAATGTATAAAGGTGTTGCAACCCTGCAAAAATGTATGATGGTATTGCAATCCCCCCCCAAATGTAGGGATGCACGCCAATGCTGTTTACTTAAGCCTTATAAACGACTTTTTCACTATCGTAAACGCGAGGGGAGCCGCGGAGCGGCGATTTTTTTACAACCCGCTGCGTCAGCTGCGGGACGAGGAGCCACGTTCCCCCTCTCTGCGGCGAGCCCCGGAGGACGCGATGCCGCAGCATGCGACAGCATGGGCCAAAACCGATTCCCCAAGCTTGCGCATCTTGCGAGGCGCGCTTTCTCCCAAGCTTGCCTCGCATATTTACCGGGAACTCCCTGTCCGGAAGCTAACGCATCCGGTTGTAAACAAATCGCGCATCCTGCGCTTCTTCTAAGTTAGAAAGGCCGTTTATTAGGCTTAAGTAAACAGCATTGGGATGCTCCATGGAGCATCCGCCCCACCCATCATTAATTGCCAGCGGTAATTTAAGTTTTACAACGCTGACGATACAAATCATTGATTTCCAGCAAATCCCACCCACGGAGCACCGGAGGTGCGATATCTGTACAACCCACTGCGCGAGCTGTGGGAAAGAGACCCCCGTCCTCCTCGTGCGGCAAGCCTCGGAGAGCGCGCTGCCGCACAGCGCGTCAGCATAGGCCATTCTATGGCCTTTAGAATTTGATGGTGAATGACGTGAGCCCCGTAGCTCGGTCGGTTGCCAGCGAGAAGTGGAAGCCGTGGCGGCGCAGCACTTCTCCCGTCATCATCAGTCCGAGGCCCTGGCCGCTCGGTTTGGTGGAGTAGAACGGAGAGAAGATGTGCGGTTCGGCTTCCGGAGAGATGCCGGCGCCGTTGTCGGTTATTATGAGTCGGCCGGGGGCGGTGGAGATTGTTATTTTGCCGTCGCTGCCTATGCTTTCTTTAGCGTTCTTCACCACGTTGACAAGCACCTGCTCCATCAGCACGCGGTCCACCGACACTGCCAGCGGCTGCTGATAGAGATCGGTAGTTATAGTGATGCCGGTACCCGCGCAGATGCTTTCCAGAAAGGGCAGATTGTGGAGCACGAATTTATTTATATCCATCGCATCGAGCTGCAGAGGGGGAATCCTCACCAGATTCGCATAGGAGGAAATGAAGCTGTTCAGGCCCTCTATGCGTTCCCGGCAGCTCTCCACGGCGTCGCTCATTTCGTCGTTGCCGCTTTCACTGCAGAATATGCCGCCGATGGCCTCGAGCAGCGATGATATTCCGGCCGAGGTGTTGTTTACCTCGTGGGCTATCACGCGTATCACCTTCTCGTAGGCCTGTTTCTCGGCTTTTATCATCTCGTCGGCAAGGCTATCTATCAGATAGAAGCGCCTCATCACGCCTGAGTCTATGAACGTCTGGCACGAGCAGCGGTACACTCTGCTGTCGGCCATCCTCACTGTGCTGCTCTCTCCCGGCGAAAGCGTGGCGAGCGTCGCCGCCGGCTGTGAGTGCCGGTCGGCCAGATTGGTACGCAGCAGCTCGTTGGCCGAGTCAGCGTCGAGCATCTTTACTGCCGAGGGATTCACCAGCGCCACGCGCCCCTCCAGGTCAAGCACTACGATTCCCGAAGGCGATGCGTTTATCATCAGTTCCATGAAGTGATATTGCTCCTGACGGTACACGCGCTCGTTTTTTATCTGCATCATCATGTTGTTGAACAGCTCCACGAGCTTTTCCGTGTCGAGCTGGCCCACTTTGGCAAGGCGGCTGCTGAAATCCTGACCCTTGAGAAGGTCCATGCCCAGAAGTACGGCGCTCACCGGCCGCACGAGCGAGTAATATGTCACCCCCATAAACACCGCCGCCATAGCCTCGAGCCCCAGATACCACCAGTAGAGCGGGGGCCGCATCACGGCAGTGAACACAAGCAGCGCCACCAATATCAGCGCCAGCACATAGAATACCTTTTTGAACTTCATTGGTTGATGCCGTATTTTTCCATTCTGCGATACAGCGACTGGCGCGTGATGCCCAGCCGCGTGGCCACCTTGCTCAGGTTGCCCGAGGTCTCTTCAAGCGCTTTCAGTATGGCGTGGCGCTCCATGTCCTCCAGTGTCATGCCCGCTAAGGTGTCGCCGCTTCGCTGTTCGTTACGCGGGGCCGGTGTCTGGTTGTGCTCTATCGATTCGGGCCCGATGATATCCGAGGGCGAGATGAGTATGGCGCGTTCCACGGTGTTTTTTAGTTCGCGGATATTGCCGTAGAAAGGCAGTCGTGTCAGCAGGGCCATCGCCTCGGCCGAGAATTCCGCGCCACGCCGCCCTGACTGCGCCGCGAAGTGACGCACCAGCGCCGGAATGTCGTCGCGTCGCTCGCGCAGCGGGGGCAGATGCAGGGTTATGAGGTTGATGCGGTAGAGAAGGTCCTCGCGGAATCTGTGGTCGGCCACCATGGCCGGAAGGTCGGCGTTGGTCGCGCACACCACCCTTATGTCGACCTTGCGCGGGGTGCTGTCGCCCAGGCATTCGAATGTGTGCTGCTGGAGCACACGCAGCAGCTTCACCTGGCAGTTTATGTCGAGGTCGCCTATCTCGTCGAGGAATATGGTGCCTTTGTGGGCCATCTCGAAGCGTCCTTTGCGGTTGGCGGTGGCGCCGGTGAAAGCGCCTTTCACGTGGCCGAACATCTCGCTTTCGAAGAGCGACTGCGAGATGCCTCCGAGATTCACCGTCACCATCTGCTCGCGGCGCCGGGGACTGTTCAGGTGCAGGGCGCGGGCTATCAGCTCCTTGCCGGTGCCGTTTTCTCCGGTGATGAGCACCGGCGCCTCGGTGGGGGCCACGCGCCTCACGGTGTCGAGCACGGCCATCAGTTCGGGGCTGCTTCCCACTATTCCCGCGCGGTCAAATTCCGTCGGTTCTTCGGGCGCCGTTTCCCCGGCATTGAGCGAGATTGCCGTGCGTATGCGCTGCATCAGAAAAAAATTGTTCCACGGCTTGGTTATGAAGTCGAACGCTCCCGCCTTCATCCCTTCCACGGCCAAAGGTATGCTTCCCCATGCCGTGATGAGAATCACCGGCACGGCAGGCTGGAAAATCTTCACCTTCATGAGAAGTTCCAGTCCTTCCTCGCCCGAAGTCTCGCGGGTGTAGTTCATGTCCATTATTATGAGCTGGAGCGGTTCGCGCCTCACCACTGCCAGAGCCTCCTCGGCATTGGCGGCGGCGACGGTCTCGAACCCCTCGCGCTTCAGGAGCATGCCCAGCGACATGCGTATCACCTTGTCGTCGTCAACAATAAGTATCATGCCACAAATTTACATCTTTTTCAAATTCTGTAGTCCTATTTTTGTCCGGATGGCAGGGCGAGTCAGAACGGTTCAGATGGTAGGAGCCTGCGGGATAGGCTGATGGGAGTTGACTGATGTCAACGACCGAAGTCTATCCCGCAGGCGACGACCCAGATGAGCCGTTATCACTCGCCCTGTTAATTGCGCACCATCCGCTCTATGTCGGCATCTATGCCTGTGCCGCGTTCATAGTCCCATAATGTCACGCTCCGCAACTGATAATAGTAATACCAATAATAGAAGAGTTCATTCACATATTTCTGGCGCGACTCATCCTTGCGTGTCTGCGAGTCGTTGAGGTCGAGAGTCGAGATTTTGCCTATCAGGAATGTCTCCACGTTGGTGTGGTAGCGCTTCTGGGCTATCTCGTCGGCTTTGTCTGCTATCGAGAGCTGCTTGCGCTGGTTGTTGAAACGCTCCACGAGTATGAAGAGGTTCTGATTGAAGTCGAGGGTCTCCTGGCGCAGGCGGCTCTCCACCACATCGCGGTTGCTCTGGGCTACCTTCACCGCGCCGCGGCGCTTGCCCCAGTCAAGCAGCGGTATCTTCACGCCTACTTCCACCACCTGGTTGCTCTTCAGGTTGTTGTAGGCCTGCGGAAACTGCTGCGAGGTACCGGTGTAGCCCACCTGTGCATAGAGCGTGATCTGGCGCAGATTCCCCTTGGCCTTGGCTACCTCGTAGTCGGCTTCCAGTTGACGGCGGCGCAGATTCTTGGCAAACATGTTGTTTGCCAGGGCGCGGTCAAGCGCGTCGGTATACACCACGTCAATCGAGGGTATCACCGTGGGCACCACCGGCTGCAGCTCTACGCTCTCGTCATAGTTCAGAAACGAGCGCAGCTGATACATGTTGCTTTTCAGATTGCTCTCGCTGTCGGTGAACGACGACTGCGCCGTGAGCAGGTTCAGCTCCATCTGCAGGAGGTCGTTCTGGCTTATCTGACCCATCTCGCGCTTCACCTTGGCCACGTCGTAGAGTTTCGAGGCGTTGTCAAGGTTCTGACGGGCAATGTCGAGGTTCTCGCGGGCCATCAGCAGGTTGAAGAAATGCTGAACGGCGGCCATCGCCACCTCCTCGGTGGCCGACAGAAAGCGCGCCTTGGCCTCGGCGTAGCGCACGGGCTCTATCTTGCGGTTCCACTTCACGTTGTTCACGCCGAATATCGGCTGGCTCAGCGTCAGCGCCACGGGAATGGACATGAAGCGGTTGTATTTGTCGCCGTCAAGCTGTCGCAGGAAGTCGATCGAGGTGGTCAGCGAGAGTGTTCCGCCCGTGAGCCAGATGTTCTGGTCCACTGACAGTTCGCCGTTCATCTGCATGTAGTTGTTGCGCACGAAGTTGTACGTTCCGTCCTCGCTCTGATAGGTACTGTACTGCTTGTAATATCCCGGCAGCTTGGAGCTGAAGTTCACTTCCGGAAGCAGGTCGGCCTTGTAGGTGCGGTATTCCCAGTAGGAGGTGCGCAGTTCGTTGAGGGCCACGGCTGCGTTCACGCTCTGCACGCGGGCACGCGCTATGGCGTCCTCCAGGGTTATCGAGAGGGTTTCCCCGGCCGCCACAAGTGATGTGGCGAGCGCGAAAACTGTGGAAAGAAAATGAAATCGTTTCATCATTTATTCGTCTTTGAGGGCTATTGCCGGTTTGATGCGCATGGCGCGGCGTGCGGGTATCATGATTCCGAGCACAATCATCAGCGCCATCAGGCCGAAGGTCACGAGGATGCAGAACGAGGTGCGGCCCCAGCCTATGTATCCGTCGAAATAGGAGTTGAACTCATACCATGACAGAGCCGTGTCTATCGCTGCGGCCGGAATGGTGGCTACCACAAGCAGCAGGAGGCCTTCGCCTATCAGGCGGTTGAATATGCTGCGGTCTGTAGCGCCGTTGACTTTGCGTATGGCTATCTCGCCCACGCGCTGCTGCGTGCGGAACCAGAATGTGCCCAGAAGCCCCAGGAATATGTTGAGCAGCAGGAAGCCCATGCCGGCGTAGTAGTTGCGCTCACGGTTGGTGTAGAATGTCTGGAAGTTGCGGCGGATGTCCTTGAACGATACCACGTCGGTCACCATCAGGTTGCCGATACGGAACTGCGTGGGCGCGTCCTTCATCAGCGTCTCTTTGATGTCACGGTCCATTTCGGGCTTCACGCGGATACACAGCTCGTTGGCCCACGAATACCACCAACGGGGGATCTCGGCAACTACGCAGTCGTTCCAGGTCTGGTAGTCGCAGTAGCGCGGGGGTACCAGAGCCGCACCCAGGCGCATTATATTGGTAGTGTCACCGATTGCAAATTCTTTGCCCGTGTAATCCTTCAGCTCCACGTTATATTTCCTGAAAAGATTGTTGTTGATAAGCACTTTGCCTTCTTTGAGCATGGCGGCAAGCTCTTCGGGAGTCTCGCCGTTGACCCCTTCGTAGCGGAACACGCGCACGAAATCTGGCGTCACGTAGCGGCGTAGCGTATAGCCGTCGGTCTGCATGGTATCTCCCTCGGCAATGTACTGCACGCCTATTCCGGAGTTTGAACCATTATAGGGATATGAGTTCTGCCCCCAGCACACTGCTTCTATTTCGGGACGGCGGCGGAGACGCTCCATGAGTTCCATACGGTCGGCTCCATTCTGTTCGTCACCGCGATCGGGAATATATTCCGGACTTTTCATGTTGACCTCATCCACATCCACACGGTAGCAGTGCTCTATGTCGAAGCCGAGCGGAATGATGCGGGTGGAGATGCTTGTATAGAAAAAGTCAACGATATACCAGAGCACCACGCTCACCACCAGCAGCTCTATCACGAGCCACAGGTTTGTGCGCCATTCGTTTTTTATCTGGGTAAATAGTTTCTTGTTCATTTTTGGTAGTTTTTTGTGTTTGGCAAACCGTTTATTTGGAGCGTCCCGACAGGGCGTTGACCAGGCTGGTGCGCGAGGCGTTGAATGCCGGCAGGCCGCTGCTGAGCAGGTTGAGAATGAAGCAGAACAGCATTGCCCATCCGAACGTCGACCAGTGGAAGAGTATCGAGCTGTCAACCTTCGGCGGGTTGAAAGTCATGGAGTAGGGTTGTGCGAAAAGCAGACTGTTGCAGAGGTAGCCGAATATCACGCTGAGCAGCAGTCCTATTACGCCAGCAACCAGCGTCATAACCAGATTCTCGGTGATGATGTCGGTTATTATGCGGCTGCGGGTGCATCCGAACGAGCGGCGAACGCCTATCTCGGCCGTGCGCTGTTTCAGGCGGCTCTGGGTCATGGAGCTGAGGTTGATGGCCGGGACTATGAGCAGAATCAGATAGATAATCAGCCTGCGGCGGCGTTCACCGGGAAGATCCGGCTCTATATTGGCTGCCAGGGCTACCACCTGCGTCTCCTGGTCGTATGGTCGGTTACGTGATGTTATCTTCCATCCCTCGGATTTGAGCTGGTCCTCATAGCGGTCGTGGGCCTTATTATATTCATCTTTTATTTTCGCGAAATCGTCGCGGCTGTGGGCAAGGAGTGTCACGCTGATTGGGCCATGTATGGTTCCCCACGTATCATTCATGGAGGCCGTGGCCGAGAGGTTGGGCCATACCTGTGCATAGCATGCGTCGGCAAGGGTTGACACATCTTTCACCACTCCGGATACTCTGAACGGCGCCAGATTCATCTGGATTTCGCGTCCGGTGACCTCAGTTGTGCCGAATACCTTGCGGGCAACACTCTCGGTAATCACTATTTCGGGCCGTCCGGCATCGAAGTCGGCTTTGGTGAAAGGTTTGCCGTCGATGAACGTGAAATCGAACACCTTCCAGAAGTTGTCGTCGACGGGTCGGAAGTCGGCCTGCACGTTCTCGCCTTTCGGGATGGACATGGCCGCCGGTGTGGTGAAGGCGCGGTAGGCGGTGGCTGCCTCGGGTGTCTCCAGCGAGAGCAGCATCTGTTTGGCAGTATTGTAGCTCATGGGGCCGTTGGAGCTGTCTCCCTCGCCCCAATCAACATTGGTTGATGAAAGATATTTGTAGTGGAGGAAGCGGTCGCGGTTGCTTTCCGGCGCGAAGGGAGCCGTAAGCACCTCCTGCATCATCACCACTATCATTATCAGGAAAATGGCCAGCGCGGTGCCCGCTATCGTTACTATGCTCAGCACTTTCTGGTGCTTCATCTGAAACCATGCCGAGCGGAATATGGTGTTGAGTTTCATTGCTGTGAAATGAGATTGGATGATACGTAAGGGGTTACTGGACCTGACGGCCGTCGAGGAAGCGGATTATGCGGTCGGTCTGACGGGCCTGCTCCTCATTGTGGGTCACCATCACTATGGTGCGGCCGTCCTCCTTGTTGAGGCGGTGGAGCATTTCCATCACTTCGGCACCCATCTTCGAGTCGAGGTTGCCGGTAGGTTCGTCGGCCAGGATTATCTCCGGTGAGCCGATTATGGCGCGGGCTATGGCCACGCGCTGGCACTGTCCGCCGGACAGCTGGCCGGGCATGTGGCGCATGCGGTGGGCCAGACCCACACGCTCAAGCACCTCGCGCGCACGGGCTGCACGCTCCTTGTCGCTCACGCCCTTGCGGTAGATCAGGGGCAGCTCCACGTTGTCGGTCACGTTGAGCGACGGTATCAGATGGAAGCTCTGGAACACGAAGCCCAGATAGCGGTTGCGGAAAGCGGCCAGCTGGCGGTCGCTCATTCCGGTTGTGGTCTTTCCGTCGATCTCCACGGTGCCTGAGGTGGGGCTGTCAAGAAGGCCTATGATGTTGAGCAGGGTCGATTTGCCGCAGCCCGAGGGGCCCATGATACTTACGAATTCACCTTTCTCGATGCTGATGTTGACGTTTTCCAGTGCGAGTGTCTCCACTTCGTTGGTCCGGTAGATTTTGTTTACGTCTTTTACTTGGATTATTGACATGACTGTGTTTTTTTTATTGTTGTTTTGATTGTTTCGGTTGGTTTATCTGAGGGTGAGCTTGTCTGACTCGCGGTACTCGCTCATGTCCGAAGTCACTACTTTTTCTCCGGGCGCTATGCCGTCGAGCACCTCCACATATTCATAGTTGCTGTCGCCCAGACGCACCGAGCGCTTTTCAAGAAGATTGTCGGAGGTCTGCACGAAAAGGTCGTAACGGCCGGCTCCCTTGTAGTAGGGACCGTTGGCTATGCGCACCACGTTGTCGCGGACGTCGCACATCACATACACGTCGCTCTTCAGGCCCGAGCGCAGTCGCGGGTTGGAGTCGTCGTCGAGCTTCACGGAGAAAGCGACTACGCCGTTGGTCGAAAGAGGTGTCACGTTGGTGATCACGCCCCGAAGCTGCTCCTTGCCGATGCGTGTGACCGTCGGCGATCCCACCACTATGCGGTCCACATAGCTGTCGGCGATCTCGCCTTCAACCTTGAAGCGGCTCAGGTCGGCTATTACGGCCACGCGCTCTCCCTGGGCTATCTGCTGGCCTATCTGGTCGTTGATATAGGTGAGGGTGGCTGCGCGCGGCGCCTTGATCTTGGCGTCGTCGAAGGTGCGCATGGTCTCTGCAAGATTGCGGTCGGAGATGGAAAGCTCCAGGGCTTTCATGCGCTCGTCGGCCCGGCGCACGTCGCGCTCGTTGATAAGCTCCTTGCGTAGCTGCTCAAGCTCCAGGCGTGCGGTCTCGTAGGCCAGCTTCACTTCGCGCACCTTGTCGCCCGTTCCTGAACCCAGGCTGTCGAGGCGCTGCTCGTTGACCAGCTCGGCAGCCAGACGGTTAACCGACATCTGCTTGACGCGAATCTGCATGTCGAGATTGGTCAGGAAGGTGTTGTTGTTGAGGCGGAGCTTGTCGAGCTCGAGGCGCTTCATGTCGCGCTCGTCCTGAATTCTCTTGAGCTCGGTTTCGGCTGAGAGAAGGTCGAGGCGCAGCAGGGGAGTTCCGGCACTCACGCTGTCGCCGGCTTTGCTGTAGACCTCCACGATTTTGGTGGCGATGGGCGAGTTGATTATCTCCTCGAAAGCCGGAGCCACCTTGCCGGTGGCGTTGATAGAAGTTTCGATAGTTCCGCGGTCGGCCTCGCATATTTTCAGGTCGGAAGCCTTTACTCCTTTTCTAAGCAGGAGAACCGCTGTAATCACTACGGCTATGGCTGCTGCCGATATCACGCAGATGCGTATCAGACGGCGGCGTTTCTGCCGCATTATTACCTCTTTTGGAATTTCTCTGTCCATTGTGATGACTTAATTTGATATGTTTGGTTATTATGTTCTCACATATCATAGACACATAAAGCGTGCCAAACGTTACATCGCTTGATTTACAGCACGTTACTCCCTCACCCCACTGTCCGATTCCGTACACTCCCGCCATAACCGTACACCCCCGCCGTACATTTCCGTCACTCTCTCCCTGAAAAGTCAGCCTCCCCCAGTCCTTCCGTATAGGCGGCAAAACTCAAATCATCTCCCCCAATTGTAGGGATGCACGCCAATGCTGTTTACTTAAGCCTAATAAATGACTTTTTCACTATCGTAAACGCGAGAGGAGCCGCGGAGCGGCGATTTCTTTACAACCCGCTGCGTCAGCTGCGGGACGAGGAGCCACGTTCCCCCTCTCTGCGGCGAGCCCCGGAGGACGCGATGCCGCAGCATGCGACAGCATGGGCCAAAACCGATTCCCCAAGCTTGCGCATCTTGCGAGGCGCGCTTTCTCCCAAGCTTGCCTCGCATATTTACCGGGAACTCCCTGTCCGGAAGCTAACGCATCCGGTTGTAAACAAATCGCGCATCCTGCGCTTCTTCTAAGTTAGAAAGGCCGTTTATTAGGCTTAAGTAAACAGCATTGGGATGCACGCTCGTGCATCCGCTGATAACCTTCACGCATCCGCTGATAACCTTCACGTATCCGCTGATAACCCTCGTGCATCCCTGATAACCAATATCCTATGAGGCTGTGTCGTAATTAAGGTTTTACGGCGCAGCCTCTGTTTTTTGAACTG
>CAUBWJ010000036.1 GCA_958439725.1 uncultured Muribaculaceae bacterium
ATGGAATCGGTCCTATTTTTTCAATTGCCCTCTAAAGTTTAGCGGACAGTAATAATCTGAAAACACCCTTGACCCTGACTCGGCCTCCTGAACTTATTATGTCCTGTATAGACTGAACTTCCCCGGCTCCATTCACATGGCGCCGGGGAAGCATTTTTCTGAATAGTTACATTATTTCTTCTTTTCGGGGTCTGGAGCCAGTTTGAAAGTAACCGGCAAAGTGTAGTACACACTCACAGGCTTGCCGTCTATGGTTCCGGGCTTGAAATCCGAAAGGGTCTGGACGGCACGGATTGCTTCGGCATCAAGTTCAGGGTTTACGCTTCTTATTACTTCGGGAGAAGCGATTTTGCCTTTCTCTGTCACCACGAACCTCACCACTACACGGCCCTGGATGTTAGCTGTCATTGCCTCTGCGGGATAACGCAGATTCATCGCAAGCTCTCTGAGCATTTCGTTTATTCCGCCCGGATATTCCGGCAGCACCTGTGCCTCATCATAAACTTTCTGAGGACTCTGTTCGCTGAACGCGGCAACCGATGTTTCCGAAGCATTGGTTACAGAAATTCCGTCATTTTTTGTAACTTTACTGCCGTCAAGGGCATGTGAAGCCGATGTAAGGGCCGATGCCACTGCCGGAATGTTGACTACTGCCACCGCTACTAATGCGGCCGGCGCGAGGGCAAGGACGCGCAAGCGTCGGCCCACCGGTGATTTTGATTTGTACATCATAGTGATACGTTTTTTAAGATTACTGTGATTCAGGCTGTTGGCAAGCGACTGGAATCTACCGCCGACAGCCTTTTTTATTAATAACATCTGATATTGTTTCATGTCGGTGCCGGAGAGCATCACGGCCTCATCGGCCTGATACTCATGTACCGTCTTGAGTTCCTCGCGCATAAGCCACGCCGCGGGATTATACCATTGGAACGCCGCCACGGCCTGCGCCACCATCAGGTCAACCCAATGCCGTGCCTTTATATGCATAGTTTCATGCACCAGAATCAGATTGCCCGACTCGGCAAAATCCTTGCGGTTTAATACTATATAATTTCTCCAGCTGAAAGGAGCCAGACCGCTGTCCTCGTGCACCACTAAAGTAAACCCCTCGCTATCGTAGTGCTCTCCGCTCCTGATTATATTGTTGAGCCGCAGCGCACTATAGCATGTGGCCACAACCACAGCAAACACTCCCGAGAAATAAATCACCGTGAGCACGGTAGCAAGTACCGATGAAGCAGCGGAATCTACGGTGCCGAATTCCACCGTCGGCATTCCCACAGCAACTGTTCCGGGCTCTTCCGGATCTCTGTCCACCATGTGCGACAATGCCGGAATAAACAGCGGAGCCGCAAGCGATATGGCGTAAATACCGAGCAACACCGCGCGGTTGTAGCCATGCTGGTTTTCTCCGGAAAGAATCCATTTATAAACCAGATACATCAGCGTCAGGACCAATGCCGACACCAGCGAATATGCGAAAATCTGACCCATGGCTATTTCTTTTTAGCGTTATTCTTTCTTTCGACCAGTTCTATGATTTCACGCAGTTCATCCACTGAAATCTTCTCCTCCTCGGCAAGTGCCGACACCACGTTTTTATAGGAGTTGTCGAAATAATCGCGAATCACCCCGGCAAGCGAACGGTTACGGAAATCCTCTTTGCGTGCAACGGCATGGAATCTGTGGGATGTGCCCACCACTTCATGACCCACATAACCCTTCTCTTCGAGAATGCGCACTTGCGTGGACACCGTATTGAAATGCGGGCGGGGCTCATCATACAGCTCCACCATCTCACGAACAAACATAGGCCCGTGCTCCCACAGCATCTGCATTATCGGAGCCTCCTTTTCGGTCAGTACCTGGCGTTTTCTTCCGGCTTTCATCTTCACTAAAAAATTAGTTACGCCGCAAATCTAAAACTAAAAATTTAATTACACAACTATTTCTTTAGTTTTTTCTCAAAAAAAAATTTCACCGGGGTTCCCGGCCGGTACGGACGCGACATATCGCGTCCACATCCATACAAAAATCCCGTACCGGCGCGGTTACCATTCTGGGGGCGGACACGATATATCGCGTCCCTACAATTATATTTTATATATCTTATTCTTCCCCTTGCAAAAAAATGGGGCTGCACGGCACCTCGCCGTACAGCCCCGTCAAATTTGAAGTAGACTGATACAAATATTTATTAACCGGCAATTATGCCGTCATCATATCCGTCAATCGCCCCAGCCCGGATTCTGGGGAAGCAGAGCCGGGTTAAGCTCAATCTGAGCAAGAGGTATGGGATACAGGAAGCGCTTGTCGTTTTCCGACCATGCACGGCCGTTGGCAGTAGCGTCGATTCCCACATTGTATGGAGCGAGATATGTCTCTCCGTTATAGGTCACCGTCTGGCCGAAATCGTATGGAGCGCTGCCGCCGGTGCGGTCGGCATACAAGGTACTCATTTCGGGGGTAATGTGGATACCAAGATAGGTAAGCGGATTGGAGAGCAGCTTCATGGCGTTCCAGCGCTTGAGGTCGTCCATACGGAAGCCTTCGTGGGCAAGCTCCACGCGACGTTCGCGGCGTATCTCATAAAGAAGGGGATCAACACTGTAGCCATAGTCCACAGGCTTGGCATCCACCGCGGGCGAAACGGTCAGGTGGGCCATTTCCACGCGGTCACGCAGTTTGTTGATTGTGGCGTCAAGCACACCCTGGGTACATGTTCCGAGTTCGGCGTGAGCCTCGGCATTGATAAGCAGAGCCTCGGCATAACGGTAGATAAACCAGTTGAAATTGGTGTTGCGGGCGTTCCACTGTGTGATATCCGAGCTATGGAACTTCGAGCTTGGGAAACCTGTGACACCCTGGGTGCCCTGGACGCGGAACTGGAAGGAATATGCCGTAACAGATCCGTCGAGATTCAGGTAGTTGCACTGATGGTTGTTTACAATGGTCTGGAGCATGCGCGGGTCGCGGCCGGCCATCATCGTCTCGTAGGTAGCGTCACCTTGATAACCCGATCCTGCATTATGGATAGGCATACCGTTGGCCATGAGATAGCTCTCGGCGAAATCGCAGCTGTAGCCAAGGCCGTTGCCTCCTTCCTGACGCCCGATTTCCGAGTATATTTCCTGATCGCGATCATAGAATCTGCTCATCACGCTCTCTCTGTTGTTGGTCAGGTCAGGCTGTATGAACTGGTTGCCGTATGGACGCGGATATATATTGTCAGTAATCGTGATTACGTTTCCTGCGCCATCGGTAAATTCCGATGTCAGCTCCGAACCGGTGAAGGTTCCCTGAGGATTTTCGCCTTTCACAATATCATAACCGGCACTGCTGTTCATTACGGCAGCCGACATGTCGCGGGCCAGTGTCAGGAGGCTGTTTGCATCCCAGCCGTTATTGGCCTGCTCATGATGATATTTCATGTATGTTCCGTAATAGAGGGCCACGCGCGCAAGTTGCTGGCGGGCGGCATCCTTGTGGGGGCGTTCGCCTTTAATGCCCCAGCTCTTGTCGGGGAGCCAGGTGATGGCAAACTGAAGATCCTCGATAATCTTGCCCAGCACATAGTTGCGCGGGTCGCGGGCCTTATACAACTCCTCATACGAATTGGTCTGAAGGTTCTCCTCATACCAGGGCACATCGCCGAAACGCTTGATTTTGCCATAATAGTCGAGCGAGCGCATGAAACGCACTTCGGCCACATAACGGTTCTTCACCTCTTCGCTGCACTCGGCCGTCTGATAGTGGGTCATGAAATAGTTGCAGTTGCGCACGAATCCCCAGTCCCAGCCCGAAGCATCGTTTACAGTCATGTAGTTGAACAGATAGTCGCTCTGGCTGGAGGTTATCATGTCATCGCTTTCGGAATCTGCGGTTGCCGTGGCTGCCGGCAGGCTCGTAAGGAGGTTGTTGCAGTAAAGTTCAAGGTCTGTGGACGTCTTCCAGTAGGTTTGGTCCGTGAAGCCTTGCAGCGGATCAAGGTCAGTGTAGCTGCACGACTGTACGAATGCGCAGCCAGCTATTGCCGCTATTGATAAATATTTCAGTTTCATATTTATTTTCAATGTTTAGGTTTAAGATTAGAGCGTGAGGTTAAGACCGATGGAGAATTTCTTCTGGATCGGGTAGGTCATGTTGCCGAGGGTTTCGGGATCGGCCCATTTCTTCATCGGGGTTATTGTGATGAGGTTCTCGCCCTGAACGTATACGCGGAGGCGCTGCACGCCGAAACGTCCGGTAATGGTCTGCGGTATGGTATAACCGAGCATGATGCTCTTCAGACGTCCGTAGGCGGCATTCTGCAGATAGCGGGTAGAAACCTGACGGTTTGCGCCGTTGAGCTTTCCGAGCGAAAGTTTTGGGAAATAGGCGCCCGTGTTTTCGGGAGTCCAGTAATCGCCTGCAGTATGCTCCTGGGGGGTATTCCATTCGTCACTGAAGGGGAAGAACTGCTCGCTGCTTGTCCAGTAGTCGCGCTTGCCGGTTCCCTGCCAGAACATATCGAAGTCGAAGCCTTTCCAGCCTGCGCCTACGGTGATGCCGAAAGTATAGCGCGGTGTGGAGTTGCCTATAATCCTGAGGTCGCCGTGGTCATCAAGGGTACGGGCGCCGGGGCCGACTTCTTTGTCACCGTCAAGATCCTTGTAGCGCACCATGCCGGGTTCCCATTGACCGCCCCATATCTGGGACTGTCCGGGAGCTTTGGCGATTTCGTCTTCCGACTGGAACAGGCCGTCTGACTCATAGCCCCAGATTTCACCGAGCTTCTTGCCCACATAATTGTTGACATTGGCATAATTGGAACCGAGAAGTCCTTGAGGATTGGAAAACTTGGTTATCTTGGCCTGATAGTCGGCCAGGGTGGCGCGGACATAATAGTTCAGGCCTATCGATTCTATATGGTCGTTCCATGAGACAGCAAGCTCCCAGCCGGTAGTGCGCAGGTCGGCGGCATTCTCGTTGGGGACGGAGGTTCCCAGAACCGAAGGAAGAGTCTGGCCGGCGGTAAGCATACCTTTGGTATCGCGCTGATACCAGTCGAATTCAGCGGTAAGTCTGTTGTTGAGGAAAGCGGCATCGAAACCGAAGTCAAGCTGGTCCACTTTTTCCCAGGTGAGAGTGGCGCTTACCAGTCCCGGAGTTCCCACTCCAACCGGACGAGTGCCGTTAAGAATCATACCTATCTTCGACGAATAGGGATAGGTTGCCAGATAAGGGAAATCGCCGTAGGTGTCGCGGTCAAGCGACTGGTTGCCCAGACGACCGTAGGAGGCTCTGAGTTTCATGTTGTTCCACCAGTCGCGGAGAGGCTCCCAGAAGTTTTCCTGTGAAATGCGCCATCCCAGTGACCCGGAGGGGAAGAAACCGTAGCGGTTGGAGCGGCCTTTGGGGAATTTGGAAGTGCCGTCATAGCGGGCCACGAGCTCAAGAAGGTATTTGCCGTCGAAGTCGTAGTTTATACGTCCGAACCAGCTGTTGATGGACCACTGCGTTGCCGAGGACGATACCGAGGGATCGCCGGTGGCATACTGAAGCATATTGGAATCGTCGGTGAGGATATTGGGACGATAAGCCTCAAATGATCCGTAGACCTTTTTCTCCTGGTTGTAACCGGTCATCACACGTATGTTGTGGTGTTCGGCTATTGTCATGTCATACTGCGCGAAGGCATTGAATGCCTGATAGTAATCATTGCTGTTGTTCTGCTGGTTGTATGTTGGGCGGCTGGTCCAGGGATAATAATCGAGTTCACGGCCGTCGATACCGTATTCCATGAAGCGCTGCTGATGATACCTGGCATTCCAGCTGTATACATTCCAGGTATAGTCGGCCTGGATGAAAAGGCCCTTCATTGGAGTGATCTGCGCCAGTCCGGTTATCCACAAGTCGTTCGATCTGTAGCGGGAGTTACCGCCGAGTGCAGCCACAGCCACTGGATTGGTGAAATTACCCTGACCGCCGAAATTGCCGTCGGGATGGCGCACGGGCATTATAGGACTGAGGTCGCCCTTGAACATACCGGTCATCTGGCTTACGCCTGAGTTTCCTGAACCGGTGGGGTGTTTCTCAGTCTGATAGGCATTGCTCATCTTCATTCCCACTTTGAGCCATGAGTTGATCTGGGTGTCGAGATTCAGTCGGGCATTGAAACGCTGGTATTTCTCATCGGCGCCAACACGGTTCGTGCCCTGGTCCACCATGGCCACGGAGGCATAATATGTGGTCTTGCCGGTACCGCCTGAGATATTCATGTTATACATCTGGTTGAACGAGGTCTTGTAGAGAGCGTCCCACCAGTCGGTGTTGCCGCAATACATGTATTTGCCCTGCTCGTAATTGCTCGATGCGGGATCTATATAGACCGGCCACAGATTGCCGTTCTCGTCACGGCGCCCGTAGAAATAGTCCTCCACATGCTTACGCTGTGTATCGGTTATATAATTTCCACGGCCGTCATTGTTGCTGGCCATATCTATCATATTTATATAGTCAAGCGAGTTCACCTTGTGGAATTCCATTGCGGCTTTCGACCAGTAGCCGGATATGCCGAATGAAATCTGAGGCTTCTTGTCGGTCTTGCCTTTCTTGGTGGTGATGAGAATTACACCGTAGGCTGCGCGCGCGCCGTAGATGGCTGCCGACGCAGCATCCTTGAGCACGGTCACGCTCTCAATGTCGTCGGGATTCACCAGGTTGGGGTCCATCTGCACGTTGTCTACAAGCACGAGCGGGCCGCCGCCGTTGAGCGATGTGGTACCGCGCACGTTGAACGACGAAGTAGAACCGGGAGCGCCACCGCTCGTGGGCGACACGATGAGGTTACCGATCTTACCCTGGAGTCCCTGGCCTATATTGGTGATGGGGCGGTCCTGAAGCACATCGCCGCTCACGGTTGCAACGGCACCGGTGAGGTTCACCTTTTTCTGGACGCCGTAACCCACCACAACAACCTCGTCGAGGAGATTCTCATCCTCCGTCATCACCACTGTGAGCGGAGAGCCGTCCCATACCAGCTCCTGCGTCCGGTAGCCGATACTGCTGATGCGGATTTTGTCACCTTTTTTCACATTCTTGAGCGTGAATTCTCCGTCTAAGTTCGTGGCGGCTCCGTTGGAGGTGCCCTGAACTATTACGGATGCTCCGATAATCGGTTCGCCCGTCTGGTCTGTTACCGTGCCGGTACATGTGCCGACAGTAACCGAAGTGCTTGCACTCTGCTGGGCATAAACGGCGTGATAGCCTCCTCCCGCACTGAGCAGGCATGCCAGCATTACTTTTGCTAATTGTTTTGGCATAAGGTTAGGTATTAGTTTATAGTCTATATATTCCTAAGCAATTATTGATAACCGGTGACTTGTGTGAATTTCAGTGTATTTTCGTAAAAGGCCACAAGGTTACGGTTATTAATTATTCACTTATTTTTCTTTATTTTTAGCAAATACTCCATAAAAGTACACAAAACCTATCGCCATTCAAATAACATTGTTTAACTACCCCCCCATATTTAATTTTATTTAACATATAGACTGAAATCCCTGACCATTTCCCCGCTTATAGGGCAGCACCCCGGTGCAGTCCTACATTTTTAAAGCACCATACAATAAAAATATTCAAACAAACGTTAACCACACGTAAGACCAATCCTTATCCTGAGGCAATGAGGCAGGCACGAATCATCATTATCGCATTTGTCACCGCGGCCGCGGCACTGGCTCCCGTCACTTGTGGCAGCCGCACGCTCAACGACTATAATCTCAACCGGCCCTATGCCGACGAGCGTCCGTGGCATCTCGGTTTTTCCGTGGGAATGAACCTGATGGATCTGCGTTTCACCCACAACGGTCTGACGGCCGACGACGGCAGCCAGTGGTTCATGTCGCAGCCCGACTATTCCCCGGGATTCAACGTGGGCGCTCTCGCATCCATGCGTCTGAGCCGATATTTCAGCCTCCGTTTTACTCCGGGTCTTTATTTCGGAAGCCGCGACATCCGTTTTCGCGAAGCGCTCACTGGCCGCACCGAACGTCAGAATATAAAGACCACGCTTGTAGTTCTCCCCATTGACGTGAAATTCGCCTCACAGCGCTACCGCAACTCACGGCCCTATCTCTCGGCAGGTGTGATGCCTGCATTCGACGTATCCCGCAAGGGAAGCGATTTCCTGAAAATGCGTTCCGCCGACGCTTATCTCACCTTCGGCCTCGGATGCGATTTCTATCTCCCTTATTTCAAACTCATTCCCGAGGTAAAATTCTGCCTTGGCCTCGCCGATGTGCTCCAGCACCGCCGGCCCGACCTTGACGAACAGCCCGGCGTGGCGATAATGACCCAATCGCTCGCCAAAGCTACCTCCCGCATGGTTGTCCTCACCTTTTATTTCGAATAGCCATGCAGAGTTTCCGTACCATCCTCACGTCAGCTTGCCTGGTGTTCGCCTCCCTGCTTCCCGTAGCCGCCCAGGAGTCATTCTCTCATTATTTTATCATGCCCGGCCTCTACAATCCGGCCGCTGCCGGAGCCTCGGGAATGCTGTCTGTAAACGGCATAGCGGGCATCCATAGCCTCAGAGGCGATGACCCCGACGCCAATGCATACGCACTGACAGCATCCGCTCCGATAGGCCCCGTAGGCCTCGGCATCACCGCCTCTTTCGACAAAACGCTGCTCACATCCACAAACATCGCCGCCTTTCAGGCTAACTACAGCTTCAAACTGGTCGGAGGACGCCTCTCAGCAGGCCTCGGAGCCGCCTACCTCGGCATGAAATACGACTGCCCGACCATTACTCCCAATTCTCCCATTACTCCCATTACTCCCAAAACAAAGCTGAAAGGCCATGGTATAGACATGTCATTCGGCCTATACTACACCCATCCACAATTCTGGGGAGGCCTCTCTCTCCTACACGCTCTCACGCCAGAAATCGACTTCGGACAACTCCCATCCTCGTCCAAGCCCGAAGACGGAGAGGAGACATCAGATATGCCATCCGTAAATGAGACCTCCAATGAGGAAATAAAGCAAAAAGTGCCCCGCACCTTCATGGCTATGGGAGGCACAACCATTCCTCTTTCCCGGAAAATCGAGCTTATGCCTTCGGCCATGCTACGTTCGGGAGGTGGCCTCACCCGCGTTGAACTCACAGGGCGCGTGCGCTTTCTCAGAATACTGTCTCTCGGAGTTGCATGGCGCAACGCCGAAGCTGCCACCCTGCTTGCCGGCGTGGAATACCGAGGATTCCATGCCGGATACTCCTACTCCTATCCTCTTTCAAGGGCGTGGAGAGACGCCGGAGGACACGGACGCCACGAAATCACAGCCGGGTACTCTGTGAGGCTGTCAGCTTCAAAAAAGCCTGCAACACGCCATAAAAGCATACGCATAATGTAAACATACACCCTCTTTACCAAGCATTATCACGCCAACACATATCATGAACAGAACCATCATAAAAATAACACTCGGAGCACTCGGCGCCTCAGCCATGGCCGGATGCGCGGTAGGGCCGCGCAACGCCACCGGCGGAGAAGTGACCGGTGTTGGAGGAGTCTACCTGAGCGAGCCCGCGCCCCGCGGCATGGTGCTGATTGACCGCGGAAGCATCAAGGCAGGTCCTCAGGAAGACGATTCGTTATGGAACGTGCGCGCCGATGCCCGCGGTGTGTCGGTGGACGCCTTCTGGATGGACGAGACCGAGGTGACAAACTCAGAGTACAAGCAGTTTGTCTACTGGGTGCGCGATTCCATTATCCGCGAACGCCTCGCCGACCCTGCCTACGGCGGCAACGACGAATTCCGCATAGAGGAAGACCGCGACGGCAATCCCATCACACCGCGACTGAACTGGTCGAAACCCATTCCCTGGCGTAACGCCGACGAGGACGAGCAGCGGGCCATCAACAGCCTCTACCGCACGAACCCCGTAACCGGAGTCACAGAACTCGACCCCGAACAGCTCAATTACCGCTACGAGACCTACAACCACGGAGAGGCCGTGCGCCGCCGCAACCGTCTGAATCCAGCGCGCCGCAACTACAATACCGACCTTACCGTGTCCGACGAAGTCCCGCAGATAACCAAGGACACCGCCTATGTTGACGATGACGGCACGATAGTGCGCCGCACCATAACACGCGGCCTCACCGGCGACTATGATTTCATCAACACCTACATCGTCAACGTATATCCCGACACCACAGTGTGGGTCAACGACTTCGACAACGGCATGAACGACACCTACGTGAGGATGTATTTCAGCAACGCGGGCTACAACGATTATCCGGTGGTGGGCGTGAGCTGGGAACAGGCAAACGCCTTCGCCAACTGGCGCACCGATTTCCTGCGCCGCGCTCTGGGCCGCGAGGGCGTCCACATAGAACCCTTCCGCCTGCCCACCGAAGCCGAATGGGAATATGCCGCGCGCGCCGGCATCAGCTCAAACAAATATCCCTGGGACGGCGACATTCCCTTCACCGAGGACAAAGGATGCTTCTATGCCAATTTCAAGCCCCAGGACGGCAACTATACCCAGGACGGGCAGCTGATAACCTCGCAGGTAGCCACATACGCGCCAAACGCCTTCGGACTCTACGACATGGCCGGCAACGTGAGCGAATGGACTTCCACGGCCTATACCGAAAGTGTGAGTCGTCTCCAGGGCGACATGAACCCCGAATACCGCTATGACGCAGCCCAGACCGACCCCTACCGCCTCAAGCGCAAGATTGTGCGCGGCGGCTCGTGGAAAGACGTGGCCCACAACATCCGCTCCGACCTTCGTCTGTGGGAATACCAGAACGAGCAGCGTTCCTACATCGGGTTCCGCTGCGTGCGCACATACATAGGGTTTGACAAGGCCCGCAAATCTAAACGCAAGAAATAATGGGTAAAATCAAAAGATACCGCAACGCCGTGGAGCGCTTTCTGGCCGCCGAACGCGGACAGCGCTTCTTCAACTTCGCCTATAGTGTGGGAGCGGCCATAGTGATCTGTGGCGCCCTGTTCAAGATTGTCCACCTCCCGGGCGACGACATCCTGCTGTGCATAGGCATGGGTACGGAAGTGCTCATCTTCATTCTCAACGCTCTCGACCGCCCTGCGCGCGACTACGACTGGGAAAAAGTCTTTCCTCAGCTCGACGGCATCACGCCGGAAAATGCCGTCACACTCCCCCGCCCCGCCTCGCCCGTCGCAAGTAAACCGGCAGCAGGCGCATCCACACGTCTGCCCGAAGAATGCCTGGAGGGAGCGGAATCGGTGGCGGCAAGCCTCGCGCAGCTTCAGGAAGCCGCCTCACGGCTCGCCAAGGTAAGCGCCGCCCTCACCGACAGCGTTTCCGCCATCAGCGCCCGCGCCTCAGGTCTGGGTGAGGATGCCGAGGGCTATGCCCGCCAGATGCAGGACCTCAACCGCAACATAAGCGGCCTGAACACCATCTACGAGATACAGCTACGCAGCGTTGCCGGGCAGCTCGAGGCCATAGAGAACGTGAACCGCGGCATGAAGGAAATCGGCGCCATGTATGAGGATGCCGTGAAACGTTCGCGACGCTACAACGAGGAGAGCGAGAAACTCACCCGCAACATGGAGCAGCTCAACAGCGTGTACGCCAACATGCTCTCGGCCATGACCGTCAACATGCCGCGCGGCGCCGCCTCCAAAGAATCATAACGCAGAGCCATGTCACAAGCCAACCGTCCCGGATCACCGCGCCAGAAGATGATAAACCTCATGTATATCGTCCTTCTGGCTCTTCTCGCGCTCAATGTGTCGAGCGACGTGCTCGACAGCTTCACGCAGGTCGACGAAGGTCTGGAGCGCTCCGGAAAAGGTTACGAAAGCCGCAATGCGGCCCTGTATGCCGCCCTTGAGCAGCAGGCCGCCGTCAATCCGGCCAAAGCTGCCGACGCGGCGCAAAAAGCTGCAGATGTGCGGCGGCGGAGCGCGAAGCTGATAGCCACGATAGACTCTCTGAAACTCGCCATAGCCCGCGAGGCCGACGGCCCCGAAGGCAATCCGCGCGCGCTCACCGACCGCGAGGACACCGATGCCGCGGCGACAGTCATGCTCAGTCCGCTCACCGGGCGCGGCAAAGCCCTCCGCCTGGAGGTGGAGCGTTTCCGCGATATGGTGGAGGAAACGGTCGCCGACACCGCCAAGCGACGCGGCATAGCACAGGCTCTTTCCACAGAGCCTATGCGCACCAAGGGCGCAGCTGCTCCCACGGAATGGGAGCAGGCATGCTTCGACGGACAGCCGGCCATAGCTGCAATCACCCTGCTCACCAAGCTGCAGAACGATGTGCGCTACGCCGAAGGCGAGGCTCTTGCCGCGCTCCGCGACCGCGTGGGGGCCGGAGATGTGGCCGTCAACAGCCTGGCGGCATTCGTCATACCGCAGGCACAGAATGTGATGAGCGGTTCGCGCTACAGCGCCGAAATAGTGCTTGCGGCTGTCGATACCACCGCGCGCCCCACCGTGGTGATAGGCGGCACAAAACTACCCGAAGGAACATCCCATTACGAAACCACGGCGTCCTCTCCCGGTCGTCACACCATAGACGGCTACCTCGAAGTGCCGAGGCCCGACGGGACAGTGAGCCGTCATCCGTTCTCAACATCCTACACCGTAACCGAACCGGCCGCAACGGTTTCGGCCACGATGACGAATGTGCTGTATGCCGGAATAGACAACCCGCTGAGCATTTCCGTGCCCGGCATCGCCGCTTCCGGTATCACAGCCACCATGAGCGGAGGCACGCTCACACGCAAAGGGAGCGGATGGAACGCGCGCCCCTCGGCCCCCGGAACACCAGCGGTGATAACCGTAAATGCAGCGACACCGGACGGCGCGACGCGCACCGTGGGACGCACCGAATTCAGAGTGCGCCGCCTCCCCGACCCCGCTCCTTACATTCCCCTTGGAGGCGACCGGCGCTACAAAGGCTCCGGTGCCATACAGCGTCAGGCATTACTGAATGCCGGAGGCCTTGAGGCGGCAATCGACGACGATATTCTCGATATCCCCTTCCGTGTGCTCGGCTTCGAGACCGTGACATTCGATTCCATGGGCAACGCCATAGCCGAAAAATCAGACGGCAGCCGATTCTCGCGCCGACAACTCGATTCTTTCAGGCGCATGAACCGCGGCAAACGGTTCTTCATCTCCCGCATCCGCGCCACGGGCCCCGACGGAACAGAACGTTCGCTAAGCCCTATTGAAGTAACCGTAAACTGACCATCCGGCATAACTATATTACCGATAAAATCCGCATCCAGATGAAAAATATAGCCATCATACTCTCACTCATCCTTACCTGCACGCTTGCCGCGCACGCGCAGCAACAATCCGCAAGCCAGTTGCGCCGCGCCTCGCAGGGCACTGCTACTTCCGGAAACGTTTCCGCTGCCACGCGCACCGCACACCCATCGGGCCGCGACGATTCCCACCTGCAGTGGATGCGCACCATCTACCGCTCCCTGTCGCTCCAGGACGACGCCAATGCACCCCTCGCGTTCCCGGAGGAGGCGGCCGACGGAGGTGACAACCTTTTCCGTACAGTCATGAAACTGGTGGCGTCGGGTAAAGTCCCCGCCTATGAATTTGTGGACGGTCGTGAGTCATTTACGCCCAACCGCCGCGTTGATCCGGCAGAGAGCATGCGACGTTTCGACATCCCGTTCAGAGAAGCCAAAGGAAGCACGCTGAAAGCCCCCGTGTATGAAGTGGAGAGCGCCGACATACCGTCGGACGACGTGAAAAGCTATTATCTGATAGAGCGCTGGGAATTCAACCGCCATACCAACCGGATGGAGACGCGCGTGGAAGCCATCTGCCCGGTGCTTCACCGCACCGCCGACATAGGATTAGAGCCGCTGCGCTATCCGGCATTCTGGGTGAGGATGGACGATCTGCACCCCTATCTCGCCGCCACACTTATCGCCACTTCCGACGACAACAATCTTGCTACCCACACTCTCACCGACTTCTTCAACCTGCGTCTCTACAAAGGCGAAATATACAAGACGGGCGACCGCCGCAACCGTCCTCTCGCGCAGATTTTCCAGACGCCCGAGTCGCTCCAGCACGCACGCGACAGTATCGAGCAGCGTCTCGCGGCCTTTGAAAAAGGCCTTTGGGTTCCCTCGCTCGAGGAGGTCAACAACGATTCCACCGCGACAGAACGTAACGCATCCAAGGAATCGGTAACGCCTACCAAACGCCCCAAAACCCCGTCAGTGACCAAACGCAAACCGGCAAAAGAGACCAAAGCGCGCCGCCAGTCCACCGGCCGCAGCAACGTTACCCGCTCCGTCCGCAACCGTAAGCCCTGAAAGCGATTCAGTAAAATCTTAAGAGACTACGCATAAAACGAAAACCGGCCGCCATATCTCTATGACGGCCGATTTTGATTTCTGTAATCTGATTATGCCTGCCTTTCCCTGTGCTCCGATTCTATGCCTTTATCAATAAGAGCGGGAGAAATATGCCGCACAATACATGATTGATTACATACACTTAATTTATTTTGCCCAGAATTTATTCTGAACCAGGTTTGGATTGAGCGTGATATCGTCTACAGCCACGGGCGAGTAATAATATTTCGGCTCCTCAAACGTGAACTTATTGTGCTGGTTAACGAGATATATATAACCATGGTCGCCTTCACTGAGCGCTATCGTATTGCCGGAAAGAGTGTAGACGGTGAGTTTATAGCGTTCACGGTCTTCATCGGAAACCAATCCGGAATAAGAATCATCAGGTATAACGGCGATATCAGGCTCGCCGTCGCCGGTAACGTCATACATGCCGGGGCCCGGGATATAAATACCGTCAAGGTTCTTAGCAAACAGCTGTCCGAGACACCAGCGCATCAGGTCGTCGTAACGGAATCCCTCGCAAGCAAGCTCAATGCGACGCTCGCGGCGTATTTCAAGCACAGCGCCTTTCTGCTTTGAATCCACATTATTGTAGCGGTTGGCCTGAACGGGGTCTATGTTGCTGAGCCAGTCGGCAAGCGATGCGTCGGGCATTCCGGCACGGCGGCGGATAAGGTTGATTGTATTGTCGACGTCGTCCTGTGTCAGAGTTCCGAGCTCTGCCTTGGCCTCAGCGTAGATAAGGAGAATCTCAGGATAGCGGAAAATAGGCACATCGGTGTAGCAAAGGCCCCAGCCAAACTGGTCGTACTTCTGCGGGTCGAACTTTATCTGCTGGTAACCGCAGTTGTTGAGCGTTATACGGTAAGGTGTAGTGCTGTTTGCGCGAATCCATCCGGGGGTGGCAAAAGTTTGAACAAGACGCGGGTCGCGGTTCTCGAAGAAGTTTTCAAAAGTTTTGGTCTGATAATTCGGAACGCTCTGGAACGTCTTGGTCTTTCCGTTCTCAATCACGAGATAATCCTCCATAAGGTCGCGGGTCAGTCCGTGGTAGGCGCTCGCAGAGGCTGCATAGTTCAGATGGCCGAGCTCCTTGTCGCAGTCCTCAACAAGAATCATTTCGGGGTTGGAGGTAAGATTGTCGTTACAGAATATCGACTGATAGGCTCCAAGTCCGTTGTATGACTCATAAGAAAGCTCGTAACGGCCAAGCGACATCAGCTCACTGGCTGCGTTCATGGCAATGGTCAGGAATCTGTCACCATCGTCAAGACCAAGTTCCTTATGATATTTGCGGAATGTTCCTTCATGAAGGGCGATGCGGGCCTGCAGTGCAAGAGCGGTCGGACGCAGATATCTCGTTTTGCTCGTACCGTCTTTCATATTCTTCACTGCAAAGTCAAGATCGGCCATGATTGAATCAACCACCAGTGCGCGCGGATCCTGAGTTTTATAAAGCTCCTCGGTGTCGGTTGTCTGAAGATCCTTGCTGAACCAGGGCACATCAGAATAGCTCTTCACCTTATCATAATAGAGCTTGGCACGGATCATACGGGCCAGACCCACATAATGGGCTATCTCTGCGGCGTCACCGCTGACGCGTCCGGTTCGGTTGAGAAGGAAGTTGACCGATCGGATGCTGCCCCAGCTCCATGTGCCCTGCGTTTCGGGAAATACTTCGCCACGCATGAGGCGGTGCATGCCTTCGTCGTTAAGACCCATATAGTTATCCGACACTCCATCGTTCATTCCATAGCCCAATGTGCCATACATGCCGTTGGTGTAGGATTCAAGGTCACCTACATTTGAGAAGAACACCTGCTCGGTAATCGAGGTTTCAGGGAAACGGTCCAGATATGAGTCGTTGCAAGCCGTAAGCCCCATGACTGCGGGAACTGCAGCCAGTATATACTTAGTTATTGACTTCATTTTCAAAAGTTAGAATGTTACGTTAAGACCGAATGAATACGAACGCTGCAGAGGATACGACTGGCCGCCGAGAGCCTCAGGGTCGATATTATAATGTTTATACAGACCGGTGATAGTGCAGAGGTTGTCGCCCGACAGATAGAATCTCACCTGGTCGATGCCTGCGCGGCGGGTGATTGCGGCAGGAATGGTATAACCTACAGTAAGGTTTTTCAGACGTGCATACCATGCGTGCTGCAGATAACGGGTCTGTGTGAGGGCAACTTCGGCACCGCCTTCGGCCACATACGATTTGAAGCGGGGGAAATAGCCGTTTGGATTTTCCTCGGTCCAGCGGTCGTAGTAGTTACCGTAGGTGATATTTGTCCACGGCTGCGCGTAGATACCCCAGAAATAGAGGTCGCTGCTTCCGGGATAGTAGTCGCGTTTGCCTATACCCTGAATGAATACGCTCAGGTCAAAGTTGTTCCATTCAGCCGATGCGTTGAAACCGAAACGATAGCGCGATGCGCTGTTACCAATCTTTTTCAAATCGCCATGGTCTTCAAGGGTATATTTACCGCGGTAGATTTCGCCGTCGCCGTTAAGGTCGGCAAACTTGATGTCGCCGGGAGCGAGAGGACGTGTACCGAGATAAGAGGCAACTTTCGACTGGTCGGCATGGTTCTTTATCTCGTCTTCCGACTGGAAGAATCCGAGTGAGGTATAGCCCCAAATTTCGCCTATCTGGTGTCCTACGTAATAGGAGCTGAGTGAACCGGTGGGATTGTCAAACTTGGTGATTTTAGCGTATGCGTCGGAGAGGTTGAAGCTTACGTTGTAATTGAACGGTTTGCCTGCAAGCTGGAATTTGTCGTGCCATCCGAGGGTGATTTCCCAGCCCTTGGTTTTCAGGTCGGCTGCATTTTCCTGCGGCACAGAAGTACCGAGTACATTAGGCAATGGCTGTCCGCTCGTGAGCATATCCTTGGTCCAGCGTGTATAAATATCGCCGCTGAAGGTCAGGCGGTTGTTGAAGAAGTTAAGATCAAGACCGATATTCGAGGTTGTAACCTTCTCCCATGTAAGAGCGCCTGACACCAGACCGGGAGTCCATACATAAACGGGCTGCTTGCCGTCAATAATCTGACCCATTTTGCCGGAGCCCATAGTGGTGATATATGCGTAGGTACTTACGTCCTGGTTGCCGAGTGTTCCGTAGGAATAGCGCACTTTAGCAAAGCTGAGAACCGGCTGAAGCGACTGCATGAATTTTTCGCGTGAAAGTACCCATGCCACCGAACCCGATGGGTTGAAGGTGTAGCGGTCGCTTCTGCGGAAACGTGATGTTCCGTCGTAACGTCCGTCAAATTCAACTATATACTTATCATCAAAAATATAGTTCAGACGTCCGTATCCGCTTCGTGTGGCCCATGTGCTGATTGACTCACCCACGTTCATGTCGCCGGTAGCAAGTCCGGGGGTAGGAAGTGACGATGAAATAAGCTCCTTGCGCGAGAGGCTGCTGTATTCATAGCGGTAGTCCTCCTGATTGAAACCGGCCACTACGGTAACGTCGTGCTTCGAGGCGAATGTTTTGTGAAAAGTCATATACGCATCATAGCTGAGGCGCTTACTCTCGTCGGTTGTAGTGGTAGCGCTCGTCACCTCATTTCTGTAATAAGGAGCGCGGTCGGGACCGTCGTAATAGGCTACCGGCAGATAATGCCAGCGGTTACGGTTCTTGGAGAAGTTATAAGCAAACACACCGTTTACCCACAGCACATCCTTTAAGATATCGATTTTGGTTGTGAACTGGTCGGAGAACGACAGGCCCTGTTCGGAGCTGCGTCCACCTTCAGCCAGTGTACCGAAAACGGATGAACCTGAGGCGGTCCATGTTCCGTCGGGGTTCTTTATCACATCCATAGGATTGCATCGGAAAACCTCCCAGTAATAGCTTGAGCCCAGATAAGTGGGAGTATCGTAATCCTTTATAATCATGGACATGTTGCTTCCCAGGGTCCACCAGTCGGTGAGTTTGAAGTTCAGTTTGGCGCGGGTGTTATAGCGGTTGAACTTATCTGTTCCGTATCTGATTATACCGTCGGTGAAGTTATAGCCTGCGGAAAGCATGTAGTTTACACGGTCGGTCTTACCGGAGATTGACAGGCTGTGGGTGGTAGCGAAGCCGAAATCGCGATAAGCCTCCTTGATCCAGTCAGTCTGGCCGAAGTATGAATATGTTCCGTCAGGATTTAAAAAGTAAGGATCGGCCTGACCTTCGGAAACCTTCTTGGCATAAGCCTGCTGCTCCTCGTTATAGAGGTTGTACCAGGGCGCCGACATTATATTTCTTACCTGAGTAACAATGTAGGGGTCGGTAACGAGCTTGGGTTTATGCACATTCTGGCGGCCCTGGAAGTTGCCTGAATAGCTAATTGTCAGTTTCTCCGATTTTCCCTCCTTGGTGGTGACAAGAATCACACCGAAAGCAGCGCGCGAACCGTAGATGGCCGACGAAGCTGCATCCTTGAGCACCGAGATGTTTTCGATATCGTTAGGATTCATGTGGTTGAGGGTCCATGAATCGGAAATCACACCATCTATAACCACAAGAGGCGAACCACCGTTGAGCGAGGTGGTACCGCGGATATTGAACGAGGGCGAAGCGTCGGCTCTACCGTCGCCAATACTAATGTTAAGGTTGGCTACCGTTCCCTGAAGTGCCTGACCTACATTAAGCACCGGACGGTTCTCAATCTGCTTGGTGTCCACTGTAGCCACAGCTCCGGAAAGGTTAACCTTCTTCTGAACGCCGTAACCAACGACAACCACTTCGTCAAGGCTCTGCATATCGTCGGCGAGAATCACATCGAGAGACGCTCCGTCCCACGTCATCTCTACAGGCTTGTAGCCCACACCTGTAATTCTGATAATACTGCCTTTTTTTACATTTGCAAGGGAGAACTGGCCATCAATGTTGGTGGTGGTTCCCTTTGCGGCGCCTTTAACAATAACGGAAGCGCCGATTACCGGGTCGCCTTGCGAGTCGACTACCGTTCCTTTACACAAACTGGGCGCCTGCTTAGTTTGCTCTACTAAGCCAACCGCCTGAGCATCAATAAAATACCCCCCCGAAACTAAGAAGGAAGGTACAAGCCAACAGTCTTGTCAACAATAGTTTTTGCATTAGATTTTGGTTAAAAAGATGAATTAATTGGTTAGTTTGGTTTTTGCTTTGCAGCATCACAAAAATAAGCATCTGTTAACTATTTTTGATTGGACTATTCTACGAATGCCTTGCATAATCCAACTATTTGACCACATCAATATCAAATATGCATTCACACACATTTTAATATCACTTTATACTCACCCCTCCTTCAGCGCCTCATTACTAATAGAATTTTAATTGTTCAGATACAACATATACCATTGGAGTACAGAAGAAAAATATTAGATTTGTATATGGAAACGTAGAACCTGAAACATCCAAGATATGGCGAATATTAATGATTTTATGACCAGGATTGACTTGTCGGAGCTGATGGATTATGTCGCAGTCAGGGGCAAGAGCGTTGTTTATGCCAAGGGCGAGAGGATTGTGCAGCAGGGGGAGTTGTGCCGGTATGTGGGTGTGTAAAGTCGGGATATTTCAATTATGTGGCTCTCAATTCAAAGGGGCAGGAGGTGGTAACCGGCTTCTCTTTCGAGGGTGAGGTAGTTACCGACTATGTGCGGGGATTCCTGTTCGACCAGCCTTCTCTTACTTCCATTGTTGCCGGATGCGATGCCGAGGCTCAGCAGGTGACGGTGGAAGATGCGCGTCGGTTTATCGCAGAGCGTAATCCCGGCTTCGTGGCCGAGGTTTCTTCCAATCTGCTGCAGGAGGCTTATTGCCGTTACCTTAACATGCTTGTAAAGACACCGACAGAACGGTTCCGGGCGCTTGTCTCGCGCTATCCCGGAGTAATACACAATCTGCCTATTCAGGAAATTGCCTCCTATTTAGGTATCTCACGCCGTCAGTTGCACCGCATCCGTGAGGCCGAAAGCAGCGCCAACGCCTCCAAAAGTGAAAATATTTAAGGAAAAACATCGCGCCTCACTGAATTTCATAGCCCGATGGGACAAATGTCCCATCGAATGTCGATTATTCGTTGTAGCTTTGTGTATGGCGAATGGCTCGAAGCTCTCAACAGGCGGAATATTACCGCTCCACAGCTGCACAATGTGGATAGCCTGTATGATGATTTTGCCAATAATAACCGGTTACTATTCAACCCTTCAAAATAACAAACCCATGAGACTGACCGACAAGCGATTTTGGATTCGGGAGATTGCGCTCACAGTGGCGTTGTCTGCAATGCCATTGACAATGTATGGCGAAAACATACGGGTAATTATGCTGATTGTAACGTCGTATGCTGTAGTCGCGGGTATAAGTGTGATATCCGTTTCCAAACCCTCGGTTTTTGCTACATGGGCATTGATATTCTGTGCCGCGAATGGCGCATATATCATCGACTTAATCATTATTGATAGTCTGAGGTTAATCAGGATGGAATCTTATCCTTTGATTGTAGGGCAACTATATCTATTTCCGGTATGCCTGCTTGCAAATGCCCTGGTTTGCATAATCGGAGGTATCATATACCGCAAAATCAATAAAGCGACGAAAGGAGGCAAGCGATGAAAAGTCTTGGTAAAATAATTGCATATTCGATTGCAATCGGATTTGTTTTGTTTGTAGCCATTGTTATTATTGCAACCTATCTTATGGGATATAAAGTGCCGGCACGAAGAAATGTAGAGATTGACAATCGGGATAAAATAATCAAGAGAATCGAATCTTATATTTCAGCCAACGGTCGGTTGCCAGAATCATTATCCTGTGTAGGGTTTGAACAAACCTATGGAGGATATGCCTTTAAGGGAATTTACTTTGACTATATCAGATTTAACGATAAAGAATTATTACTGTCCGCTAAACTTTAGAGTGCAATAGAAAAAATAGGGCTGATCCAT
>CAUBWJ010000037.1 GCA_958439725.1 uncultured Muribaculaceae bacterium
TGTCTTTCAGGAAGTTGGACTCACTGCTTTATGGTTTAGCGGACAGTAATAATAAAGAATATGTTATAGAGTACACTTCAGTGGATGGAGTTCTTACACAATATATCAGTGAAGAACATCGTTGGACAGAGGAGCCGGATATCTATTATATTGAACTACCTCTAAACGCTGGTACAATAGCGGCAATCAATAGGATTTCAACCTTCGAGGGCGACTATAATATTGCGCCACAAATAGATAGTGTCAGTTATAATCATTCGCAGATTTGTCCGATAGGTGATTACATCGGTGTTCCTGACTCTGTCGCATACATTCGCTATCTCTATAAAGATGGCAATATCCGGAGTGAAGGATGGATTACATACTCAGAAGATCCTGAAGACGATTTCAGCAATGAATTTGGCGAGTGGAAATATTACGACGAGCAGGGTAACTGTTATCGTAAATTCTGGAATTACCGACAAAACGGAAAGTTGATATATGAAACTGACCGATAAACCATTCTGGACAGGATGATGATTGATAGTCCATTACGGTTGCCCGATTTAACCCGAAGAAATCAACCGGCGTTCAATGCCGGGAGGCGTAGCGGGAGGCGAGGAGATTGGTGAACTGGTAGTTTTTCAGGCCCCAGCGGGGGCTCACCAGAAGATTGTCGGGGCTTTGCGAGACGAAGCGGTCAATGGCTATGTCGTGGCGCAGACGGTCTATTATATCGCAGCACAGATCCACGTATTCCTCCACCGTGAAACTCTTCACGGCAATCTCGCCGCGCTCCGTCAGGTGATGCAGACGGGTGCCGCGCACAATCTGGAGCTGATGGAATTTCACTACATCCACCGGCAGAGCGTTCACCGCATCCACTGTGGCGAGGATACGCGCGCGGTCTTCACCAGGCAGCCCGTTTATGAGATGCAGCCCGACGGGAATTCCGGCTGCGGCCGTACGCGTGACGGCGTCAACGGTATCAGCCCACGTGTGGCAGCGATTGATGACCTCAAGCGTAGCGTCGCATGCCGATTCAGCGCCGTATTCAACCATCACGAACTTTCCACCATCCTTTATCCTGCACAATTCGTCCAAAAGCTCAGGCGGCATGCAGTCTGGCCGCGTTCCAATCACGATTCCGGCAACGCCAGGCGCACCCAGCGCCTCGCGATACATCGGAAGCAGCCGCTCTACCGGCGCATTGGTTGAAGTATAGCTCTGGAAATAGGCCAGATACCGCATTTTAGGATATTTCCGGGCAAAAAACTCGCAGCCTTTCGCAAGCTGTTCGCTCACGGAGAGCGGTTGAGCCGTGATTCCGGGAGAAAAAGCCGAGTTGTTGCAATAGATGCAGCCTCCGCGGCCCTTCGTACCGTCGCGGTTGGGGCACGAAAGCGCGGTGTTTACCGTAAGCTTCTGTATTTTTCCTTCGAGATGCCGGCTGAGAAACTCGGCGAAATCAGGGAAAGGGAACGGCGCGCGCGGCATCAGAGACGTGTTGAGCGGTTGAGCAGAATGGCATCAAGAGCCACAAGCGCCGCCATAGCCTCGACCACCGGCACGGCACGGGGCACCACACACACATCGTGGCGGCCGCGCGGAGGGATGGTCACTGGACGCCCCTCGCGGTCAACTGTAGGCAGTTCGCGCATAAGCGTGGCCACGGGTTTGAATGCCACACGCATGGTCACCGGCATGCCGTTGGATATACCGCCCTGAATGCCTCCGGAATGGTTGGTGGCCGTGGTGAAATCGGGGTTGAAACGGTCCATGGCCTCGCTGCCGAGCATCGTCGAGCCCTCGAATCCCATGCCGTATTCAAATCCCTTGGCGGCCGGAATCGACATCATGGCCGCGGCAAGGCATGCCTGGAGCTTGCCGAAAAGCGGTTCGCCCACTCCGGCCGGAAGCCCGGTGATCTCGCACTCCACCGTTCCGCCGACGGTATCTCCGGCCGAGCGCACCTGCTCGATAAATCCGGCCCATTCATTTTTACGGTCAGCCCCAAGGGGGCCTATTGAGCCTACATGCGCCGACACCTCCACGCCATAGGAGCGGAGCGCCTGCATGGCGAGCGCTCCGGCCACCACGCGCACAGCCGTTTCGCGGGCCGAAGCGCGGCCTCCCCCGCGATAGTCGCGATGCGGGCCGTATTTCACTTCATAGGTATAGTCGGCATGGCAAGGACGGAAAGCCTGCGATATCGCTGAATAGTCGGCCGATCGCATATCCGTGTTTCTGATCACGAAAGCTATGGGAGTGCCGGTGGTCACACCGTTGAAAATGCCGGAGAGAAATTCAGGCTCGTCGGCCTCGCGGCGCGAGGTCGAAGCTGCCGAGGAGTTGGGGCGACGGCGCGCCATCATGGCACGGACGGCATCGAAATCTATTTTAAGTCCGGAAGGCATTCCGTCGAGCACGCCTCCTATGGCCGGGCCGTGCGATTCGCCGAACGTGGTAAGCCGCAACAGTTGTCCGAACGTATTCATTCCGCGTCCTCCTCTCCGGCCGCAGGCCCCGTAACAATATCGGCAACCTGCGCGCCTGTATAATCTATCAGCGCCTGCGGAGCGATGGCGAACTGCAGCCCCCTGATGCCGGCGCTTACAAAAATCTCCGGAAACTGCGTGGCAGTGCTGTGAATGAAGGTGGGGAACGGCTTCTTCATGCCCACCGGCGAACATCCGCCGCGAATATAGCCCGTAAGTCCCAGAAGTTCTTTCATGGGAATAAGGTCGGCTTTCTTGGCTCCGGCCACCCGTGCGGCCTTCTTGAGGTCGACCTCGCAGTTGCCGGGCACCACGCACACGAAATATCCGGCTTTCTCGCCATGGAGCACGAGCGTCTTGAACACACGGTTGATATCCTCTCCAAGCTCGGCGGCCACATGGTCGGCGGCAAGATTGTTCTCATCCACCTTATAGGGTATCAGTCTGTAAGCCACTTCTGCACGGTCGAGCAAGCGGGCGGCATTTGTTTTCTGGATTTTCTGCATAGCGGTTCCTCCGGGGATTATTTGACATCGATATGAATCAGATGCAAAATTAGCCATTAACGCGGAAATTCAGAACAATGCCGAGGCCATCAACGTTAAAACTTCAAAATCATAACCAAAATTTCAAATCAATATGAAAAAACTTCTCATTTCCCTGCTTGCCATTGTAGGTATGACTCTGGGAGCAAACGCACGCGACATGAACATCACCGCAAGCTACGGCGGCTATACGGCCATGGACGCATCGGATTATCACGACGGCTGGCGTCACGTCAACACCGCCTGGGGCGCCTTCAACGTAGGGTTCAACGTAAAAGTGCTTCCCAAATTCTGGATCGGCCCGTCGTACACGCTCTCTACAACCACAACCAAAGGTGAGTATCACAGCAAAATCGCCTATCACGCCATTATGCTCAACGGCCGCTATGACTATTATCGCAACAGCATCGTCACCATGTACGGCCATCTCGGCATCGGCGCAGTCATCTCCCACATGCAGCCTTTTGAAGACGATTCCTACAACAAAGGCTACTTCGGCTACCAGGTATCGCCCGTTGGCGCGGAAGTAGGGCTGAGCAATGGTTTCGCGATATTCGGAGAGCTGGGCTTCGGTGTCCAGGGCCTCCTGCAGGTAGGATTCAAAATTAACCTCTAAATTTCTTATCACAATGAACGACCGTATAAGCTACGAAGAGAAGAAAGAGCTTCCCGACAGCGTTTTCGGACTTCCCGAACGCCGTGAATACCCCATGCCCGACGCCGCCCACGTGCGCGCCGCAGAAGCTTACTTCCGTTACTGTCCCGAAGATCTCAAGCCGCGTCTGGCCCGCGCCATCCTCGAGCGCGCCCAGGAGTTCGGGGTGGATGTAGAGAGTCCTGTTGTGCGCTCCTACGCCGAGCAGTAACATCCCCTTGATTATCACAATAAACATAATATAATCCGCTGTCCGCATTGCCGGAACGGCGGATTTTTTTGTGGGATGATGATTTTTGTGTTGTCAAAAAGCGACATGTTGTTGATTGGTGACACCTTTTGTATTTTCTTTGCAACCGGAGTGATGACATGTTGTTCTAATTCCTCTCTCACCCCCCAGCTCACCTTTAATCTCCAATGTAAAGTTTTTTCAGGATGTCAATTTTTTCGATATCGCTTAATCTCGTACAGGCGTCGGCTCTTGGAGCGGCAATCATCGTATTAGCGTCACTGATAATATACTCTGTGGTGCATCAGCGCCGGCTCGCCGAAAGCCTGCGCTCGCGCGTGAATGCCTGTGAGGCTGAAATAGCCAGTCTCCGCGACCTCCACCATGAATCGGTGATTCACCTCCTGCACATGCAGTCAGGCTACACCAACGGCATCAACGACATGCGTAAACAGATTCTGCGCAAGCTCACTTCGGGAAAAACCACCGAAGTGCGCCAGCTCCTCGCCTCGCAAAACATCATCGACGAGCAGTGCGAGCGCTTTACCGATGTGTTCGACCGCATGTTTCTGAATCTCTACCCCACCTTCGTCAGCGACATCAACGAGCTTCTGCTTCACGACAAGCGCTTTTCCGACCTTACTGAAGGGCAGCTCAACCACGAGCTCCGCATATTGGCATTGCGCCGTCTGGGCATTGACGATTCTACCACTATTGCCTCCACACTGGGACTGGCGGTGAACACTATCTATACATACGCCAACCGCACACGCAGCCGCGCCATAGACCGAGAATCGTTCTACCAGCATCTGGCCGTAGCCAACTGACACCAAAAGTCTTCATAACTCCACATACAGCCTTCTCCCCCTTACCAGACAAAGCGAGGATGCCCCGGACTATTCCGAAGCATCCTCGCGGATTTTTAGCAGCGAACTCTGTGAAGAGTTCCTGACTTAGTATTATTCAGCTTTGCCGTTGGAGCCGAGCACATTTTCGATTTTGTGCTTGTAGAGGCGTTCCATTTCGTCACGAGCCGGGCCGAGATACTTGCGGGGGTCGAATTCGCCGGGCTTCTCTACGAATACCTTGCGGATAGCGGCTGTCATGGCAAGACGGCTGTCGGAGTCGATGTTGATTTTGCAAACGGCGCTCTTGGCAGCCTTGCGGAGTTCCTCTTCGGGAATACCGATAGCATCGGGAAGCTTGCCGCCGAATTTGTTGATGATGTCAACATACTCCTGGGGAACGGAAGAAGATCCGTGGAGCACGATGGGGAAGCCGGGGAGCTCCTTCATAACGCCATCGAGAACGTCGAATGCCAATGGAGGGGGCACGAGACGGCCTTCGGCATTGCGGGTGCACTGCTCGGGAGTGAACTTGTAGGCACCGTGGCTGGTACCGATTGAGATAGCGAGGCTGTCGCAGCCGGTGCGGGTAGCGAAGTCAACAACTTCTGCGGGGTCGGTGTAGGTGTGGTGGTCGGAAGAAACCTCATCCTCTACGCCGGCGAGTACGCCGAGCTCACCTTCAACGGTTACGTCGAACTGATGGGCATAGTCAACCACTTTCTTGGTGAGAGCCACATTCTCCTCATAGGGAAGATGTGAACCGTCAATCATAACGGAAGAGAAACCGTTGTCGATGCAGTCCTTGCAGAGTTCGAAGCTGTCGCCATGGTCGAGATGGAGGCAGATCTGGGGATGCTCCCAGCCGAGTTCCTTGGCGTAAGCAACAGCACCCTGTGCCATATAGCGGAGAAGGGTAGCGTTGGCATAGTTGCGTGCGCCCTTTGAAACCTGGAGAATCACAGGCGATTTCTCCTCGGCGGCTGCCTTGATGATGGCCTGGAGCTGCTCCATGTTGTTGAAGTTGAAAGCGGGCACTGCATATCCGCCCTTCATGGCCTTGGCAAACATCTCGCGGGTGTTGACCAGACCTAATTCTTTGTAACTAACCATATTGTTTAAGTATTAAAGATAAATAATGTTTTGTCTGACTTTTATTACCCGCAAATTTAATAAATAAAATAATGATACGAGCAGGTTACTTGAAATTTCACTTAAAATTCCGTGGCGTAGGGGCGTGCGAAGGGCTCACCGCAAGGACGCGTGCAGGAATTACGGCCTTTCGGGAGCGGGATGGGGCAAGAGAGGCCGTCAGCCGGAGTTCCTGCGGAATTCGCGCCGGAGCTTTTTTATCCCCTCCACGCCCACTATTGTGAGCCCGGCATACTGGAATGTCTTGGCGAGCCCGAAGAACACCACCCAAAGCACACTTTTGGCATAGGCCGATATCGGCAGAGCCATCTGGGCGAAGCTGAGAATATAGAACGGCACACAGAGCGAGAGCACTATGACTCCCGTTCGGAAGGACAGCCGCTGCAGCCGGCCCTTAATCCTCGAACCCAGTTCTCTTAAAAACGCCATAATCCACAAATGCCCCCTTATTTACCCTTAGTGAAAACGAAGCTGTGAGTGCCCGGCGCGAGCGTAACCGTTTCGCCGCCCTTGAAGCCGTCGGGAACCGTGAGCGTTGCGGTGGTGTTGGCCGGAATAGAGACCGTGTAAGTCACTTTCTTTCCTTTGCGCATCCATCCCGACACAATTTCCCCGTAGGGCGACTCATGGCGGCCCTCGAAACGGTCGGGGCCTGTGGCAAAGTTAGGGCGGAGTATGATGTGGCGGAATCCCGGATTGGTCTCATCAGGGAAAATGCCGCCGAGACCCTTGTAAGGCCACGCGCCTATTTCGCCGAACATTATATGATTGTCTGATATGTCGCGCTGGGCTTTCAAATCCCAGTTTTCCAGAAGGGTTGTGGCGCCGTTTACAATCCACCAGCCCCACGAAGGATAAGTGTCCTGCACCGCCACACGATATGCAACATCGGCATACCCGTTCTCACTCAGAGCGTTGAGCAGCGACTTAGCTCCGTGCACTCCCGTATCGAGATGATAACCGGCCTCTTTCACCTTGGCCGCAAGATTATCCGCCACCTTCTGCTTCATATCCTCGGGGACTATTTTCCACATCAGAGGCATGCTCATTTCGGTCTGCGAGCCGGAAGCGTAGATGCCCTTCTCGCGGTCGAGAAAACGGGCGTTAATCGCGTCGCGGATATCCCCTGCCAGGCGCGAATAGCGTTCAGCGTCGGCCTCGTGCCCCAAGAGCGCGGCGGCTTTGGCAAGAATATCGGCATCGATAAAGAAGTAGATTGACGACATAAGCTTCTTGTCGGAGCCGGTGGAAACGGGCACCCAGTCGCCGCGTCCCCATGCCGAAAGGTGGTCAGGGCTGTTGGAATCCACATAATCCACGTAGCGTTTAATATTATCGTAGCAGTCGCGGAGCGCACGGTCGTCGCCATAAAACAGGTAGAGATTCCATGGAATAATGGCTATGGTACTTGTCCAGTCAAGGCCGTTGTCGGTGCCGTAGCCCCAGCCCCCGGTGGGAATTATGTCGGGCAACACACCGTTGGGCTGCTGCTCGTCGCGGTGGTCGGTAAGCCATTTCTCGTAGACGGTGATGCCATCGTAGTTATACAGGCCGGTTTCTATGGCCAGATGTCCGTCGCCCGTCCAGCCGTTTTTCTCGCGCTGCGGACAATCGGTGGGGTAACCCATCAGATTATAAATATATGAGTTGCGTGCGGCCACCACCATAGCGTCGAGAATAGGATTGGACGAAGTGATACTGCCCACGGAAGCCACGTCGCTGTGCACCTCACGCGCTACCACGCTGCCGGGATTCAGCTCCACATCTCCTGTGGCCGTAACCTGCACATATCTGAACCCCTTGTAGCTGAACTCGGGAGCGAAAAGGTCGCGCTTGCCTGAGAGTACCAGAATATCCGTCTGGAACGGTTCCTTCAAACGGTCGCCGCGGTAATAAACGTCGATATTCGAGGGATCGAGGGAGCCGTCGGCATGCAGACGCTCGCCATGGGCAAGCTTCAGGCGTGTACCCTTCGCCCCTTTCACGTCAACCTCGGCTATACCGGCCATATTTTGGCCGAAATCGTATATCCAGGTGGAATCGTTGAGCTGACGGAAATCCACGGCCTCTATACGGCTCACACGCCGTATAGGCTCCATCTGCTGCGAGCTGACAACGGGTGCGGGAGCGCTGCGCAGGCGCACGCCTCCCCAGCCCGAGGCGTCATATCCCGGACGATTCCATCCTTCGCCCGGAAGAGTGAAGTCGAAGTGCTCGCCGGTATAAATATTGTTGTACAGAAGACCCATGTCGGCCTTCGTGCGCCATGATAGGTCGGTTATGACAGTTTCAGTGCTGCCGTCGGTGTAGTTAATGCGGAGTTCCAGGCAGAATGCGGGACGGTTGCGCCAAGGGGCGTTGTCGTAGTCCCACACGGCCTTTGCCTGGTGGTTGTACCATCCGTTGCCCAGCACCACTCCGGCCACGTTCTCGCCGCGGTGCAGAAGGGAGGTCACATCGTATGTGGAATATGTCACGCGGCGGTCATAGCGTGTATAGGCCGGTTCCAGGAATCTGTCGCCCACACGCTCACCGTTGAGAGTCACCACCGAGAGTCCTCCGGCTGCCACATATAACCTTGCCGATTCCACCGGTCCGGTAACCCGGAAATCGCGTCGGAAATATGGCGCGCCATGGTATTCCTTGCCGTTATGGTCGCTGATCCAGTTGGCGTGCCATGCGCCCATAAGGCCGGTCTCGAAGCTCGCCACGGCCGATTTCTCATTCTTGCCGTCGGCACCCGTAACGGCCACCTGCCAGAAATATCTGGTGGCGGGCTGCAGCTGCCGGCCGTTGTAGGCCACGTAACTTCCCGGATTCTCCTTGAAGTCGGCCATCCACATATCGCCCTCGCCGCGGGCCACAGCGGCACTGTCGGTGCCTACGGCTATCCTGACATCAGATGCCTCCATATCCGTTACCCGCCACTGCATGCGCGGAGATGTATCTTCTACCCCTATCGGGGCCACAAGATGATTTACCTTAAGATTTCCAACACCGGCAAAAAGGGGCTGGATGAAAGCAACGCATAAACATGCGGCGGCTAATCGTCTCATAACTTATATGCTTGTCTGTATTCGTTAGTAAATTTACAACCTTTCATTGATTTATGCAAAGTTAGCTTTTGTGGCAAGTGTGTCATTTTGTCTATTTGATTATTATTTTTGGAGAATTGACAATTCGTGCTGAGTCGCGGCAATATTTTGCCATAGTTTTGTCAGGGGGAGAGATTGCAACAACCGCTTGTTTTCACTATATTTGCATTATGGCTAAATCCGATACCATATCGCAAACACCGGATACGCGAAACCGTGTATGCTACTTGAACCTCAGTCCATCCGACGAGCTTCAGGGCCTCTGCGTGACCACGGCCGGATTTCAGCGCGTCGACGCCTGTTGCGACTATCCCATAAGGAAGCACCACCGCAATGACTACTATTTCAATCCCGACAAAGGAAGAATTCTCAACGAGTATCAGCTGATTTATGTGACAGAGGGAGGCGGATTCTTTGAGTCTGATTCCTGTCCGCGACGTAAAGTGCGGCCCGGAACGGTAATCACCCTGTTTCCCGACGAATGGCACACCTATTCGCCCGACCTGAACGGATGGGAAGAACGTTGGGTGGGAATCAAAGGTGACATTATAGACCGCTGGGTAGAAGGCGGTATACTGTCCAAAGAAAAGCCAGTGAACGAAATAGGAATAATCCCCGATGTGATAAGCCTTTACGAGCGACTGTTGCGCATAGCCTCGGAAGAGGGCATTGGCCATCAGCAGCTTTTAGCCGGAATAGCCCTCAATCTGATAGGCGAGGTGAACTACAGGAGCAAAAATCTGCAGTTCGGACAGACGGATGCAATGAAAAAAAATAGTCCGCGCCCGCAACATCATGAAAAACAGCATCGAGAATCCCGTTGCGCCGGCAGCAATAGCCGAAAAGCTTTGCGTGAGCTATTCATGGTTCAGGCGTACGTTCAAGGCCTATACCGGTTTGTCGCCGGCCCTCTATCAGCAGAACCTGCGTCACCTCCGGGCTAAAGAGCTTCTTACCACCACCGACATGAGCATATCGGAAATAGCCTATACTCTCAACTTTGAAGGGCTGTCGCAGTTCTCCATAGCCTTCGCAAAAAAGGAAGGCATATCGCCCACCAGGTTCAGGAAGCATTGCCGTTAATGAACAATATGCTTATCTTTGCCTTTACATAATCGTGTGCCTGTTTACTAAAATCAAGCCGAAACAAATAAACAAAATATCATACCAAAATGAAAGAAGACATAATCTCACGCATCGCCGCGCTGCGTGACCGCATGCGCGGCGCCGGCATTGAAGCCACCATCGTGCCCCAGACCGACCCCCACATGGGCGAATATCTCGCCGAACACTGGCAGGTGCGCCGCTGGCTCAGCGGCTTTACCGGTTCGGCCGGCTCGCTGGTGGTGACACTTGACAAAGCTTATGTATGGGCCGACTCGCGCTACTGGCTGCAGGCAGCCGCACAGCTCGAAGGCACACCCATCGGGGTGATGGAGGACGGCAAGCCCCAGACTCCCGAAATCATTGATTTCCTCTGCGAGACTCTTCCCGCAGGCGCCACCGTGGGTGTGGACGGCGCAGTGTTCTCCATGACCGAGGCCCGCAGCATGGAGTCGAAGCTCGAGCACTGCGGCAAGAAACTCCGCGTTGACTTCGACCCGGTGGCCGGACTGTGGATCGACCGCCCCGCCCTTCCCTCATCGGAAGTTTTCATACATGAGGAAAAATATGCCGGAGAATCAGCCGCAGAAAAGATGGATAAGGTGCTGAAGCAGACCGAAGCTTCAGGTGCCGACTCGATATTCATCTCCGATCTTGCCGAAGTGGCCTGGATTCTCAATCTGCGTTCGAGCGACGTGAGCTGCAACCCCGTGCTCACTTCGTTCCTCTATCTTGCTCCGCAGGGATCGGCCCTGTTTATCGACAAGACAAAAGTCACTCCCGAAGTCAACGCCTACCTTGCAGGAATCGGAGTGGCCGTACAGCCCTACAATTCAGCGCTTGAATTCCTGAACGCACTGCCCTCCACCGCCCGCGTGCTCGTAAATCCCTCCCAGACATCCAGCGCCGTGTTCGACGCTCTCGGCTCTAAAGCCGTAGAGGGAGTGTCGCCTGTGGCATTGTTCAAGGCCGTAAAGAATCCTGTGCAGATAGCAGGTTTCCGTGCCGCCATGGAACGCGACGGCGCCGCTCTTGTAGCAGGCGTGATGGAACTTGAGGAGCGTCTGGCTGCCGGCGAACAGCTCACGGAGATTACCGTCGACGAGATACTCACCGCCCACCGCCGCAAGAGCCCCATGTTCTTCGACCTCAGCTTCGACACCATAGCCGGTTACGGAGCCAACGGCGCCATCGTGCACTATTCGGCCCGTCCCGAAACAGCCGCCACGCTCAAACCCGAAGGGCTGCTGCTGATCGATTCGGGCGTCAACTACTTCGACGGCACCACCGACATAACCCGCACCATAGCCCTCGGCAAAGTTTCCGACCAGATGCGCCGCGACTTCACTCTGGTGATGAAAGGCCACATAGCCCTGGCTACCGCCGAGTTCCCCGAAGGTACAAGCGGCGCACAGCTCGACGTGCTGGCTCGCATCAGCCTCTGGAAACATGGCCTGAGCTACGGCCATGGCACCGGCCACGGCGTGGGCCACTTCCTCAACGTGCATGAAGGCCCTCAGCGCATAGCCCTCACCGGCAATCCCGCTCCTCTGATGCCCGGAATGGTGACCTCAGACGAACCCGGAGTGTACCGCGCCGGAGAATACGGCATACGCTGCGAGAACCTCATCCTCACCATCCCGGCCGAGACCACGGAATTCGGCAACTTCTACAAATTTGAAGTCCTGACCCTCTTCCCCTTCGACCTCCGTCTGTTCGACACCTCAATTATGACCGACGACGAAATTGCATGGGTCAACAACTATCACGAGACCGTGCGCGCCCGTCTGCTTCCTCATCTCGACGAAAAGCAGGCCCGCTGGCTTGAGACCCGCACTGCCGTACTCACCCGCTGACATTTTCCCACCACACCAACATTACCATCATGGCACTGATAATAAACGTAAGAGGCTTCGAGCCTAAAGTGGGAGAAGGCACTTTCCTTGCCGAAAACGCCACACTGGTGGGCGACGTGACTCTGGGCCGCGACTGCAGCGTGTGGTTCAACACCGTGCTGCGCGGCGACGTGAACACAATCACCATAGGCGACCGCGTAAACATTCAGGACGGCTCCGTGCTCCACACCCTTTACGAGAAATCGACAATCGAAATCGGCAACGATGTTTCGGTGGGTCACAACGTCACGCTCCACGGGTGCAAAATCCACGACCTCGCTCTCATAGGCATGGGCGCCGTGGTGATGGACGACGCCGAAGTGGGCGAAGGAGCCCTTGTAGCTGCCGGCTCGGTAGTGCTCTCCCGCACCAAAATCGGTCCCAACGAGCTTTGGGGAGGCGCCCCGGCCAAATTCATCAAGATGGTCGACCCCGCCCAGGCCCGCGAACTCAACCAGAAAATAGCCCGCAACTACCTCATGTACTCCCGCTGGTACACCGACCCCGAACCGCGCGACTAAAACCGGTTTCCACCAAAGCAATCCTCATCAAACAAACCGCACCCCAAAAGCCACACCAACGGTTTTTGGGGTGTTTCTTATCTCTTACAAAACACTCATCTGGCGGCATCTTTACGGACGTAGCGTGGCCTGTCGATAGTGGTAGCCTCTGAGATACATCTGTTTTAGTTCGTCAGAAAGGAAGGAACGCTTAATGATAGCATCCGCTCCCGGCGACGGACTTGAGAACCGCCTTATCTCCCGGTCTACAATCTTGGACGGCAAATCTATCCTCCGGCCGAATTCTCTGAAATCCCTGAGAAAATCCTGATGGGAGTCACTTAAGTCCATTCCCTCACGGAACAGACCTTTTTCAAGCGCGAAGATGCGAGGTTGGCGTATCTGTAATGAAGTATTAACGAGGTCGTAAGCCGGTGACAGCCTATATTCATTTCCATAATTTACCAATGTGAAATTCTTAAGATGCGCATCGTCGTTCAGGGTAATATAATTGAATAGCACCACCCTGAAAAAGCGCAACACATCTACAGCCGCAGCGCTGACATATTTCCGGATAACCTCGGCACATTCCTCATAACTGCCGTTGATGTATTTGAAATCCGAACCGCCATGTTCCTTAGTGAAACCCATAAGCGCAGCAAAGTCTTCCTGAGCGTACTTACCAGAAGGGTGAACATCAAATCGACGTGTTATATATGCCATTGCTCCGTCAGAAAACACACATAAGCCATTAGGAGCTGTCTCAATGCCATATATCTGCGAAGCCATCTGCATGGTCAGATTTTCATTTGCCATGCAGTAATCATGGTTTATCACATGATATCCCGTGGGGCGGGGCTTCATGATATATTTACTCTGCTCCCCTTCAAGAGAATATCTCAAAAACGAATCCTCGCCTATCACAAGCCCGAATTTAGGCTGAGCTCCTGAAAGAGACAGACGCCCTGCATTTTTTACTGCTTTATTTCCGTCAGCACTTTCCGATGCCGGTGATTCGAATGGCAATAAGTGACTCACACGTCTTCCATCGAAAAGCATCTTCAATGCCGTGGGGGAAAATGTAGCATGTCCTTCGGCAAGGAGCGAGGGGCAGACGTTTACAACCGGAAGCTTTGACATAGAATGTGGATTTATTCAGTTACAGGTTTAACGGTGACGGCGCCGATGGTATCAAATCTGGCGGTGGCAAGCAATATCCCGAAATCGTCGTCTTTGTCAATCCGCAATATCCCGGCCTGCATCTCCCGATTCTCTCCTTCGGAAAGCATATTGAAGAAATATGGGAACAGGTATGGCGAACGGTATTCCATATTACTTACGGGCATGGCCAGACATACCGGTGCATTCGACTGGTCGGCCGCATAATCCTCGAAATAACGGAACACATACTCACGTGGTCTGTCCTTCTCTATAAGTATTCCGGCCTTCTTTCCATGCACAAAAACTTCACATGAGCGCATATTTTTCAACCTTTGAGAGTGAGTATTAGCTGTAGGCCGAGAGTATCGGCCACACTTATGATGGTATCAAGTCGAGGGTTACCGTTTCCGCGTTCAATAGCCACAAGCGTATTGATTCCCACTCCTGCAAGAGCGGCAAGCGTGGACTGGTCGATATTCAGTTCCCGGCGACGAGTCTTTATCTGAATTCCTATCTGTTTCTTGTCCATTAAATTTGTCGGGTAATCACAATATATTGTGATTACCCGACAAATTTATTCACAAATGATGATATTCCCAAATGAATTCACAGTTTATTGTGATTTTACCGTATTCGGCTTGATATTCGTCAGCGAAGAATGGCTAAATCACAATATATTGTGATTTTATGCTGCGGATTTGTGTTTTGTCAGCTGCGGGCGCGGAGGGAGGCGGAGCGGAAACCGTAGATGGTCACCACTATGAAGCAGATGAGGGGGAGCACAAATGAGGCGTTGACGGAGGGAAGCCATGCCACCTGGCCAAGGTCGATTATCGAGCCCTGCAGAGGAGGCATGAGCGCACCGCCCACAATAGCCATCACCAGGAAAGCGGCGCCAAGCGACGTGTCGCGGGAATCGACCTTCTCAAGGGCGATACCGTAGATACTCGGGAACATGATAGACATGAAGGCGCTGATAGCCACGAGGCAACCAAGTCCCACCGGGCCCACGATGAATATGGCTCCGCAGGTGCAGAGGGCGGCACCGATGCCGAATGTGCCGAGCAGATGGCCGGGCGTGACATATTTCATCAGGAATGTGCCTATGAAGCGGCAGCAGAGGAACATCACCATGGCCAGTATGTTGTAACGCTGGGCAACGGCTTTGTTTATGCCGAGGTTGTCGGCATACTGGATGATGAATGTCCACACCATTATCTGGGCGGCGACGTAGAACATCTGCGTGAGCACGCCTTCGCGATACTCCACGTTATGCCAGAGGCGACGGAGAGTCTCGCGTCCCGTTACCTTGGGTCCTTTATGGTCGGTGACAGGCATCTTGGTCAGAGCTATGATGATGAACATCACCACCACTATAAGCCCGAGAGCCACGTACGGGTCGCGGATCACGGCAAGGTCATGCACACGGATCGAAGCCTGTTCCGAGGCACTGAGTGTAGGGAAGATTATCTCTCCGGCGGCGTTGCGCACGTCGCTCAGCAGCTGGGGAAGTACAATGAATGAAGCCACAGCCATGCCGCAGAGCGAACCCATGGGGTTGAACGCCTGGGCGAGGTTCAGACGGCGTGTAGCCGTAGCCTTGCTGCCGAGCGACAGGATAAACGGGTTGGCCGTTGTCTCGAGGAAGGCAAGTCCGAATGTGAGCACATAAAGCGACAGACAGAAGAACGAGAATTCCTCATAGGCGGCCGCCGGAATAAACATGAAGGCTCCCACGGCGTAAAGTCCAAGACCGAGAAGAATAGCCTTCTTGTAGCTGTAGCGGCGTATGAAAAGGGCAGCGGGTACGGCCATCGTTGCATAACCGCCGTAGAAAGCAAACTGCACCATCGAGGCCTTGGTGGCCGAGAGATTCATCACGGTCTGGAACGCGGCGACCATCGGGTTGGTGATATCATTGGCAAAACCCCACAGAGCAAAAAGCGAGGTGATGAGTATGAAAGGCACCAGATAGCGGCGTTCGACCAATCCCGGTTTTTTGCCGGGCGCATCGTTTAGTTTATTCATGGTTTTTCAAATGACTGGTTAATCGAAGAAGGGGTTAATCGGAGTCGATATCCACGCCTGCGGTATCCACGCCGTCGACCGCGGCCTGCAGCAGGATATTGCCTATGGCTGTGGCTTCGGCCGGTCCGGCGATTATGGGCAGACGGGTGGCGGCGCCGGTAAGCTCGTTGAGAAGCTCGTTGCGCGATCCGCCGCCGATAATACGGAGGTATTTCACGGGCTCCGGCAGCATGGCGTTGAGAGCCTCGATGCCTCGGCGATAGCGGTCGGCGAGCGAGAGCATCACGCAGCGTCCGAAATCGCCCTTGGAAGCGGGCAGGGCAAGTCCGTTGGCGCGGCAGTAGTCCACGATGGTCTGCTGCATGTCGGTGGAAGTGGCAAACACGGGGTCGTCAACGTCGATTACGGTAGCGCACGCGCTTTCACGCGACTGCCCTACCAGTTCGGGGTAGCTCATTCCCTCTCCGGCCGCTTTCCATCCGGCCATCAGCTCCTGAAGAATCCACAGGCCTGTGATATTCTGAAGCAGACGGATTTTGCCTCCCACGCCACCTTCGTTGGTGAAACCGGCGGTACGGGCCTGCTCTGTGAGCACGGGGTCATCGGTGAGCACACCAAGCAGCGACCAGGTGCCGGAACTGAGGTAGGCTGTAGCCGAGGGATCGGGCACATCGGCCATGGCGGCATAGACGGCGCTTGCGGTGTCGTGGCTGCCGGCGGCAATCACTTTCACATCATAATCCACGCCTATTTCCTCGCGCACACGCGGAAGAATACCTCCGCGCACCGTCCCGGGCATCACAATCGGCGGGAACATGGACGGGTCGAGCCCGAGACTCTCTATCAGAGGATAGTTCCAGTTGCGCTTGCGCGCGTCGAGAAGCTCGGAAGTGGAGGCTATGCAGTATTCGCAGTTTACCTCCCCGGTAAGGTAATAGCTGAAAAGGTCGGGCATGAAAAGCAGATGCTTTGCCACCGAGAGGAGTTCGGGACGCGAGCGGCGGAACTCTATGAGACGGAACATGGTGTTGATGTCCATCACCTGGATTCCGGCCACGGTGTAATGTTCCTGCGCGGAATGCGTTGAAAAATATTCCTCGGCCACTCCGGCCACTGCCGGATCGCGGTAGCAGACGGGATTGCTCACGAGATTGCCACGGGCGTCGATAAGACCGAAGTCAACCCCCCAGGTGTCTATCGCCACGGAGAGAAGCCTGTATTTGCGCGCGGCCAGGCGCAGGCCCTCTATCATGTCGGCGTAAAGCGCGGGGAAATCCCAGTAGACGGTATTTCCAAGCGTCACGCGACGGTTCTGAAAACGGTAAACCTCATCGAGGGTCAGACGACCCCCGATGATGGTTCCCGCGATGACCCGGCCGCTTCCGCCGCCGAAGTCAACCGCTATATAGGCATTGTTCATTTCTGCACTTTGCCTAAGATGTATTTGTCAAGGTCGGCTATCTCTTCCTTCGAGAGCACGGTATAGTCCTTGCCGGTATTGATGATTATGCGGCATGCCATCTCAAAGAACATGGCACGCTCGAAAGCCTGGTCGAAATCCTTGCCGCACACCACCTGGCCATGCTTGAGCAGGAACACGGAATTGTGGTCCTTCATGGCCTCGATCACAGCAGTGGCCAGTTCAGGCGAACCGGGACGGTAGAAAGGAATGGCGGGTATCTCGCGCCCCACGTGGATAGGAATCTCGGCGGTGACATTGAAGTCGGTGGGACGGTTGGCCATACAGGCCACGGCGGTGGCATAAGGGCTCTGGAAGTGGAGCACCACGTTCACATCGGGACGCTCACGCATCACACCCATGTGGAACACGCTTTCCATCGAAGGCTTCACGCCGTTGAGAACTTCGCCGGTCGATACGCGCACCTTCGAAACCTGGTCGACACGGAGCTGGGGCACCCATGAACCGGTTCCGCTCACAAGAGCGGTGTCCCCGCCCTCTTCAACGCGCCATGATATATTGCCCGAAGAGCAGATGGTAAGGCCTGCGTCGCCCACACGATGGGCCTGACGCACGAATTCGTCAATCTGATATTGCTTGATCATAATGCCGGATTATTTATAGATGGGACCATAGTTCTTGCAAGCGCGGTAGTCGGCGCCTTCCTTGTCCATGCCGAATGCGTTCCATGCGGCGGGACGGAAAATCTTGTCCTCGGGCACATTGTGCATGCATACGGGGATGCGGAGAATAGACGCGAGAGTGATGAGGTCGGCACCGATATGGCCGTAGGAAATTGCTCCGTGGTTGGCACCCCAGTTGTTCATCACGTCGTAGACGCTGCGGAATGCGGGGTTGTCGGCCAGACGGGGCACGAACCATGTTGTAGGCCAGGTGGGGTCTGTGCGCATGTTGAGTTTCTCGAAGATTTCAGGATCCACGTCGGCGCTCCAGCCTTCTGCAATCTGAAGAACCGGCCCGAGGCCTTTCACGAGATTGAGGCGCATCATTGTCATGGGCATGCCGCCTTTGGTAAGGAAGTGGGTGGAGAAGCCACCGCCGCGGAAATAGTCGCGGTCGGCGGGATACCAGGTAGTATTCTTGCAGATAGCGTCGACATCGGCATCGGTAAGTTCCCAGGGAGTCTTGATCACGGGATTGCCCTCGGCATCGGTAGCGGCGCCGGTGGCATCCATTGTGGTCGCGCCGGAGTTGATGAGGTGGATCATACCGTCTTTTGCCAGACCGGTGAGCTTTTTGCCGGTCACGCGCTCCACAGCCTCGGGGCTCCAGTAGGTGCGGACGTCGCTGAACATCTGGGGACGGTTGGAGAGCAGGTGTCCGAAGAGCATGGCTATGCCGTTGCAGGCGTCGTTCTCGGTTGCGAGCACGAAAGCCTCGCGGATGCCGTTCCAGTCAAAGTTGGTGTTGAGAAGGGTCTCGGTATAGTCGCCGTTGGGGTAGAAGTCGGTCCACTGGCGCTGACCCTGGAAGCCTGCGGCAATTGCATTGTGACCGAGTGCTTCCTCTTTGAAGCCCATTTCCTTGAGCTTGGGATTGCCGGTCATGAGGTCGCGCATGATGATGGTCATCTTCACCACGAATTCCCAGTCGGCATCTTTCTGCTCGCGGGTCTTGCGCTTTTCGGGACGGTTCTTGAAGTCCTCGCCTTCGTTACACTTGGTATGGGCCTCGGTCCATGCCATTGCGCGTTCATATTCCTCGTGGTCGTAGATGCCTTCGGACATGCGGCGGATGATTTCCGTGAGGTCAACCGACTCGTTGCGCATTCCCAGATATTCCTGGAAGAAATTCGGGTCAACGATGGATCCTGCGATTCCCATGCACACGCTGCCCATCTGCAGGTAGCTCTTGCCGCGCATTTCGGCGGTGGCTACAGCGGCGCGGGCGAAGCGGAGAAGCTTCTCGGCCACGTCGGCGGGGATAGTGTTGTCGTCGAGATCCTGAACGTCATGGCCGTAGATACCGAAAGCGGGCAGACCTTTCTGTGCGTGGGCTGCGAGCACGGCAGCCAGATAAACGGCGCCGGGACGCTCTGTGCCGTTGAAGCCCCATACGGCCTTGGGCCAGTAGGGATTCATATCCATGGTCTCGCTGCCATAGCACCAGCAGGAAGTTACGGTGATGGTGGCGCCTACGCCCTCGCGCTCGAACTTCTCGGCGCATGCTGCGCTTTCAGCCACACGTCCGATGGTTGAATCGGCTACCACGCACTCCACGGGTGTGCCGTCGCCATGACGGAGATTTTCAGTTATGAGGTTTGCCACTGCCTGAGCAAGGGCCATGGTCTTGCCCTCAAGGCTCTCGCGTACACCGCCCTGGCGGCCGTCGATTGTCGGACGAATGCCGATCTTAGGATGTTTTTTCATGATTTATATGGTTGAATTAGGTAGAGATGACTTAGTATGTCTTTGCGAAGTTACGTTTTTTTTCGGGGTGAAAAATGAAA
>CAUBWJ010000038.1 GCA_958439725.1 uncultured Muribaculaceae bacterium
CGGCCTTGTTTTATTCTGCCGGTGTAGAATTCTCGCTGTTTTTATGTAAATTTGCCCAAGATGAAAAATATTGAAGCAAATAAACAGCTTATTGCTGCGTGCGGCCTATATTGCGGTGCATGCCGTAAGTATCTTTCCGGGAAATGTCCCGGTTGCCACCGGAACGAGAAGGCGACCTGGTGCAAAATCAGGACATGTGTCAACGACAATGGTTTTCACTCCTGTGCTGAATGCTCCAGGGATGTGGCGGGGTGTAAGACATATTCCAATCTCATCGGTAAGATATTCGCCTTCCTTTTCAAATCGGACCGCCCGGCGTGCATCCGATATATTTGCGAACATGGAGAAGAGGCTTTCGCAGAGGAAATGACGAGGCGTAAATGCCAGACTATGAAAAAACACTAATTTTATGGCTTGTACTTCAGAGTTTATAGAGTTCGTATGCACTGAGCTTTCGCCGTTGGGAGAGGTAAGTGCCCGCAAGATGATGGGTGACTACATCATTTATGTAAACGGCAAATGCGTGATAACTGCGTGTGACAATACTGCTTTTGTCAAAAAGCTGCCGTGTATTGCCGGGCTGATGGCCGATGCCGAGACCGGGTGTGCTTATAAGGGAGCAAAAGAGGGTTATGTCCTCGATTTCCGCGATAGTCATAAAACGCTGAAAGTAATACAGGCATTATGGGAAGTGTTGCCTTTCCCGAAATCCAGAAAGAAATGACTGGCGGAGATGGCTCACTGTAACCCCTTGCAGAACCTTACATTGACAGAATTATGGGAACTGTTCCCGATAGTTCTGTCGCCGCATAATCCATAGTGGCCCGAATGGGCGAAAGAAGAAAACGATGCTCTCTCTGCTTTGCTTTCGGCGCACACTCCAATTATCAGCCATATCGGCAGTACAGCCATACCGGATATTCAAGCCAAACCGATAATTGATATTCTTGTGGAAATCGATCCCGGAGCTGATTGGAAACGGATTGAGGGCGAAATGGAGGCGGCAGGATACATCTGCATGGCGGTTACGGATACGCGCATGAGTTTCAACAAGGGATATACCCCCGGAGGGTATGCCGACAAGGTGTTCCATATCCATCTTCGTGCCACAGGCGATAACGACGAGATTTATTTCCGTGACTATCTGCTGGCGCATCCTGACGTGGCCCGGGAATACGAAACGCTGAAACTTGGTCTTTTGCCGGAGTACAGAAACGACCGCGACGGGTATACCGAGGCTAAAACGGATTTTGTGAGAAAAATAACGGATTTAGCCAAAGCCAACCCCCGTGGAAAGTGATCGGAGCATATAATTCGGCCGTTAAACTTTTGAGGCTGATATAATTTTGTTATCTTCGTATCCACCGGCATTAACCCCCGGGATATAAGAGCTTGTTTAATAATAAATGTTGACGACAGGGTCGCATAGCTTGAGCGGATTTTTGTTCTGCGACGAAGGAGTGTATTTTCCCTACATATACGATTTTGTCTCCACCTTCCGTGGGTAATGAAAGAGCGGTCATTCTCTGGAGATATGTACGCAAATCCACAACTGTTAGTATCTTTTATAATTCTGTAGATGAGTTATGGCACCGGACACCTACAATCTCACACGATTCATCGAGGCGCAGGAGGGAATGTATCCGATTGCGTTGAAGGAACTGCGGCAAGGGCGCAAACGGTCTCACTGGATGTGGTATGTCTTTCCGCAGTTGAAAGGTCTCGGGCATTCATTTAATTCACGGTTCTATGGAATATCGGGATTGGAGGAGGCTGCGGCTTATCTTGCTGAGCCGGTGCTGAGCCGACGGTTGAGGGAGGCGGCAATGGCAATTCTCAATCTGCCCGGAGACAATGCCATGGAAGTGTTGGGAGGCATCGACAGCCGGAAACTTCTGTCGTCAATGACGCTCTTCGATGCCGCTTCGCCCGGCGATGTCTTCGCCCGCGTCCTCCAGAAATATTTTGGCTCCCGGCGCGACCGGAAGACTCTGGAGCTGTTGAACCCTGACGAGTGAACAGAATAGGGTGTTTCTCTTATCTTGACGAATTTTGTTAAATTTGTGCCTGATAAGCGTGCCTTAAATTATAATATCTTCTTATACAATGAACAGGCTTTCGATTATATTACTGCTGATAGTGTGCCCTGTCGTGGTGTTCGGTATTGATGGGCCGACTATGGGGTGGAGTTCGTGGAATACTTACCGTGTCAACATCAACGATTCGCTGATTCGGCGTCAGGCTGATGCTCTTGTGAGATCCGGCCTGAAAGATGCCGGTTACAACCATGTGAATATCGATGACGGATTTTTCGGCGGACGCGATGAGGCTACCGGAGAACTGAAGTTCCATCCCGTACGGTTCCCCTCCGGGCTCAAGGGCACCGTAGATTATATCCATTCGCTGGGGCTCAGAGCTGGTATATACAGCGACGCCGGGGCCAATACCTGCGGTTGCTACTGGGACAACGACACCATAGCCCGCAATGTGGGTCTTCTCGGCCATGAGGTCCGGGATGCGCGTCTTTTTTTCAAGGACATAGGGTTTGATTTCATAAAGATTGACTACTGCGGCGCCGACGGAAACCAGAACGAACAGCTGTATTATTACGAACCAAAACAGCGATATAAAGCGATAGCTAAGGCGATAGCCGCGACAGGCCGCGATGATGTGAGGGTCAACGTGTGCCGCTGGGCATTCCCGGGGACGTGGGTGAGGGACGTGGCTACTTCGTGGCGAACCACTTCCGATATCAATCCCACGTGGGGATCCGTGCGCGGTATCATAGCCGAGAATCTCTATCTTTCGGCTTACGCCGGAGAAGGGCACTACAACGATATGGATATGCTTGAAGTGGGCCGCGGAATGAGCGCGGAGGAAGACCGCACTCATTTTGCCATGTGGTGCATGATGTCGTCGCCTCTTCTGATAGGGTGTGACCTCACCTCGCTGAGTCCCGAGACACTGGGCCTTCTGACCAATCCCGAACTTATCGCCATAAATCAGGACTCATTAGGGTTGCAGGCCTATGTGGCTAAAACCGACGGCACGACTTACGCGCTGGTGAAGGACGTGGTCAGCCGCGACTCCACTCTCAGAGCTGTAGCCCTGTACAATCCGTCTGATTCCGAGAGACGCATTTCTCTTGGCCTTGATGAAATCCAGCTTGCGGGACCTGCGGCGGTGCGTGATGTGCTGAACCGCATTGCTCTCGCGCCTGTGGCCGATTCGCTCATAGCAGTTGTGCCGCCGCATGGCGTCAGGATATATCGCCTCGACGGCACCCGGCGCACGATGCGCACCCGCTATGAGGCAGAGACGGCCTTCCTTTCCGCTTATCAGGAGTTATATAATCCCGAGTATGCCGGTACGGCATATTATGAGCCCCGCGCCGGTGCCTCCGGAGGAATGGTGGTACGCAATATGGGAATGACACCTGCCAACGACATGATATGGCGCGACGTGACCGTGGATAAGGACGGAGATTACACGATATCATTCCGGGTATTTGGCGACCGTCCGGCACAGATGATTGTGTTTGCCAACAATGGCCCGGGAAATAAGCTCTCTGTCAGCGGGCGTCCCGAGGGAGAAGAGGTGGGATTGAAGCTACCGTTGAAAGCCGGACGCAATACGATTCGTCTGGCCTCGCGCGACAAGGCTCCCGATATAGATTATATGACAGTAAAACCATAGATTGCAATAGCCCCCAAATAATATGAGATACAGGAATATCATATTTGATTTCGACGGAACATTGGTGGATACTGCCGGTGTGATTATCGAAACTATGCACAGAACAATAGACGCCTTAGGTCTTCCCGAGAAATCGGAGATGGAATGCAGAGCCATGATCGGTTATAGACTCGAAGACATTCCGACGAAATTATGGCCGGGTATTCCGAATCTGTCTCAGCATTATGCGACTGCCTATCGTGATATTTTCAATCTCACCAAGAACTCATTCAGAGTGCGGCTTTATCCGCATGTCTTTGATACTCTGACCGAACTTTATCGCAAAGGAATAAGAATGGCTATCGCCTCCAGCCGTAGCAAAGCGTCCTTACAGGAATATTGTTCGGAATTGAATATCCGGGAGTATTTCCGGATGCTGGTTGGCGGAGACGATGTGGAAAACGGGAAGCCATCTCCCGAACCGGTAACCCTTATACTTGCGGCACAAGGATGGAATATGAATGAGACGCTTGTTGTGGGCGATATGAGTGTGGACATACTCATGTCCAAGGGAGCTGACACCGCGGCTTGTGGTGTTGCCTATGGAAATGGCTCAGTTGGTGAGCTGGAAGAAGCAGGCGCCGATTACATCATATCTGACTTCTCAGAACTAATAGGCATCACAGGGGATAACACGGATAATAAGTAGTCGCTTCCTGTGAAAAGAGCTATTGTCGTAAAAGTCAGATATTTTTTCATTTTGTTTCCCGTGACTTTTTAAGCAGGATGCACTCGGCGGGGGTTGAGCCGTTCAGCCTTATCACGGAGTCATTCTGGATTTCCACTGTGGATATGCGGGGGAGAATACGGCGCAAGGCATCTTCCGTGTCCATGTTGTCGCATGCCATTTCCGTCATGGCGCCGTCACCGAGCGTGATAGAGTCGCCCTTTACGGTATATTGTCCCGATATGGTATTGCAATTGGTCATGATGAAGTAAGTGCTGTCCTCAAACAGAAAATACTGGTTTACACCGGGCACGGCCTCGTCGGGGCGCACATAGTCGGAGTCGTTGAACACAATATTCTCAATGCTCCATTGTCCGCGTATATCCGCATTTGTTTCTGCAGTTCCTGTGGGAGCTTCGGTGGATTCTTTTGCCTTATTGCCGGCACATCCCGCCGCGATTACTGCGACAACAGCTGCTGCTATAAGTGATTTCGTCTGTATTTTCATAAAAAGCGATATTCTGAATTTTCTTCGGCAAATATCAAAAAAAATCGCACTCCGTGCAATTTATAGCTGGGAAATGCGTCTTATTTTTCAAAGTAACATTGATATGAAAATGAAAAATCTAAGCCGGATATGCATTTTGATTGCCGTTGTGATAATCTCGGCAGTCGATGTTTATGCCCTGACCGGCTCTTGGCGTGGAACTCTCAACCTTGGACAGATGAAGGTGCCCTTGGTTTTCAACTTTTCTGAAACGGCGGCGGGAACCCGATGCACGATGGACTCACCCTCGCAGGGCGCGAAAGGAATAGCGACAGAAGTGGTGCTTTGCACAGCCGACTCGGTATCTCTTACCTGCAATGCCATAGGAGTGTCTTATACCGGCAGGATCTCTCCCGGTTCCATCAAGGGCCGGTTCAGTCAGCGCGGTTATGTGTTTCCGCTCGACCTGACTCCCGACAGTCCCGCGGAGGAGCGCCGTCCGCAGACGCCCAGACCTCCGTTTCCTTATAGTATGATAGATACTGCATTCACTGCGCCCGATGGAGCGGTGATGAGCGCCACGCTGACTTTACCGTCGTCACCGGACAGCAGGAAGATTCCGGCCGTGGTGATGGTAACCGGAAGCGGCCCGCAGAACCGCGACGAGGAGTATTTTGACCATAAGCCCTTTGCCGTGATAGCCGACTTCCTTGCCCGCAACGGCATAGCCTCCCTGCGCTACGATGACCGCGGCACGGGAAAATCTACGGGCGATTTCCTGACTTCAACCACTTTCACATTCAAAGACGACGCTGTGAGCGGAATTGAATTCCTGCGTTCCATCGCCTGCATAGGCAGTGTAGGAATTCTCGGCCATTCTGAAGGTGGCACGATAGCGTTTATGGCCGGCGCGGAGGATAAGGCCGATTTCATAGTTTCCCTGGCCGGAATGGCCATTTCCGGTAAAGAGACCATGATGAGGCAGAACAAGCATGCTCTCGATAAATCCGGCCTTTCAGATGCAGATAAAACCAATAGCCTGAAAATAATCGGAATAGTATTTGATACAATAGCCAGGCAAGTACGCGATGGCGTGGCGGCTCCTATTGATATAGATTCCATTGTGGCTGCCAACGGCGTGCGGTTGCCTCAGCAGATTATCCAGTCGCTGAAGATGACGCAGAGCACACGCGCACCGTGGGTCGATTCTTTCCTGACCATAAATCCCCGGGAGTATTTAGCCAACGTGAAATGCCCCGTGCTGGCAATCAACGGCGAAAAAGACATGCAGGTGAATCCCGACAATCTCTCGGTGATAAAAGAGTTTGTGCCGAAGGCCGAAACTATGCTGATGCCAGACCTGAACCATCTGCTGCAGCATGCCGTCACAGGCGAGATTACGGAGTATGACGAAATACGCGAGACCATATCTCCTGACGTGCTTGAGGCCATAGTACAGTTCATAAAGAAACAGACGCACTGAAATGATTGAAACCGAAAGACTGATTCTGCGGCCCTGGCGCGAGGAAGATGCCGGGACGCTGTATAAATACGCGAGCGACCCTGAAATAGGGCCCATCGCGGGCTGGCCTCCTCACACTTCGGAGGAGAACAGTCTGGAAATAATCCGCACGGTGTTCAACGCTCCCGAAACCTATGCTGTGGTGCTGAAAGAGACCGGCGAACCCGTGGGAGCCTGCGGAATAATGTTTTCAGACGGCCTTCACTCCGCCACCATGAACAATGGTGAGTCCGAGATAGGCTATTGGATCGGAAAACCTTACTGGGGCCGCGGACTGATTCCCGAGGCGGTGGCCGCACTGCTGTCGAGATGCTTCAATGAGCTTGGGCTTGACGCTGTGTGGTGCGGATATTACGAAGGCAACGACAAATCGAAGCGCGTGTGCGAGAAGTGCGGTTTCAGATATCACCATACAAACCTCGACATTGTGTCTCCGCTTGGTGACAAACGTTCGGAGCATTTCCATGTAATGACTAAAGAGGATTACATGCGGTTCTGATGTATTCTTTCGGGATGCCACTTGTCCATCGGAGCGTGGCCGCTTTCAGGAACACCTATCGGAATGAGGTTGAACGGAACCATATTGTCGGGAATGTTCAGGAGTGATTTCACGGGCGCTATCCTCTCCGGGTGGGGATAAAGGCAGGTCCACACTCCTCCCAGACCTATGGCATGGGCGGCAAGCAGAATGTTTTCCGACGCCGCCGAGAGGTCCTGCTCCCATAGGTTTTCATCCACGCCCTCCAGAAACCGGTCTCTGTTGCCGCACACCACTATGGCCACGGCGGCGTGAGCCGTCATTTTTGCGTAGGGCAGACAGTCGGCAAGTTTGTCAAGCAAATTTCTGTCATCCACAAGGATGAACTCCCAGGGCTGTCTGTTTACCCCTGAAGGCGCGCTCATGGCGGCGTGAAGTATTGCCGACACCTGGTCGGAGGTCACAGGCGTGTCCTCGTAGCGGCGCACGCTCACACGCTTTATGATGTTCATATAAGCTTCGTTGTCCGTGTAAGCGGCGGGTATGGTATTGCTGATTTCCATGAGGCGGATATGCTTAGGTTAATGGGGCCTACCAGTAGATGTTTATCAGTAGCAATCCCACGCATATTGCCACGGCGCTTGCCACCAGTCCCGGCATCATGAAGGAGTGGTTGAGCACATATTTGCCGATGTGGGTTGTGCCTGTGCGGTCAAAATTGATGGCTGCGACGATGGTAGGATAGTTAGGAATGAAGAAATAACCGTTTACGGCAGGGTACAGGGCTATCAGAAGATAAGGACTCAGGCCCAGTGCTACGCCGAGCGGCATCACGGCGCGTACCGTGGCGGCCTGGCTATAAAGCAGTATCGACATGATGAACAGCGCCAGACAGAACAGCCAGGGCATTTGCTGCACCATGCCACGGATGGATCCGGTGAGCTGCGCCATATTGCCGTTGATGAAAGTGTCGCCCATCCAGGCAATACCGAAAATCGCTATCACGGCCTGCATGCCGGCAATGAAAACGCTGCCACGTGTGGGCGATATGCCGTCTATGCGGCAGCAGAGCATTATGATGGCGGCGGTGGAGAGCATCAGAATTTCTATCACTGCGGGCATTCCCACGGGCGTGCCGTCAAACACCGGGCGCATCCCCGGAATGGAGCCGAACAGCACTATGAGGAAAGTTGCGGCAAGAAACAGAATCACTGAAAGTTTGGCACGGAACGGCGTGTCAACCTGATTGTAGGTATGCTCGTTTTCTTTAATCATGCCTTCTTTCACACGGCGCTGGTACTCCGGATCATCTATCAGCTCCTTACCGACTTTGCGCGAAAAGAAAGCAGCCACGAGCACTCCGCACAGCGTGGCGGGAATCGAAACCTTCAGGATATCGAAGAGCGTCAGTCCCGCTCCGGATATCAACCCGAGCAGCGCCACCGTCGCGGCGGAAATCGGGCTGGCGGTGATGGCCTGCTGCGAAGCTATCACGGCTATGCCCAGGGGGCGTTCGGGGCGGATCTTGGTGTCGCGGGCCACTTCGGCTATTACCGGCAGCACTGAATATGCCACATGGCCTGTTCCGGCCACAAACGTGAAGGCGTAGGTTACGAGCGGGCTCAGGAAGGTGACGTGCGACGGATTCTTTCGCAGAAGCTTCTCGGCGAGCAGCACCAGATAGTCCAGACCCCCGGCAGCCTGCATGGCAGCTGCAGCCGCTATCACGGCCGCTATCATCAGCATTACGTCGATAGGCGGCGATGTGGGTTCCAGACCGAATAAAAACACAAGGACGGACATGCCTATGCCGCCCATCACTCCGAGGCCTATGCCACCGAGACGCGCGCCAACCACTATGGCGGCCAATACGAACAGAAGCTGGAATATCATTGTAGGGTTAGGTTGTAAAGTTTCTTTATTGTTATTATAATGCGCCGGGGGGCGTTAAAGTTGAATGCCGGTGTCTTTTTTGATGAAAAGAGCCACAGAATCGGCGGTATTGGGCCCTATTACCACATCGGCGCTCTCTTTCACCTGCGGAAAAGCATTGGCTACGGCCACGGCCACGTCGGCCTCCCGCATCATGGGAAGGTCGTTGAGGTTGTCGCCGAACACCACCAGCCGCTCCGCTCCCGTCATGGCCTTGAGCTTTCTCACAGCCGAGGCTTTTGACACTCCACGGTCGAAAATCTCCAGATATCCGTTTGCGGGATTGAAAATATCGGGATAGCATGAAAACGAGCAGCATTCCGAGGACTCAAGCCGCGAGGCTGCGCGTTGCAGCGATTCCAGCGGCCCGAGGGCGAAAATCAGTATGGGTTTTGCGCCATCGGGCATCTTTTCAGTGTTTATGTGCATGCGCTTCAGCTCCAGGCGCGAACGTTCGTCGGCGAATTTTCTCACGGCATGGTTTACCGGGCCGGAGTAATAGGCGTGGATTATGGAATCGGGGGCTATGGTATAGATAAACGGGTGGATTCCTTCAGCCGCGAGGATGGCGAGAATGCGGTCGCGGACCGGCTGCCCGATGAGTTGCGGGTCGATATACCGGCGCGCCGTGCGGTCCCACATCGTGGCGCCGGTAAAGGTTATGAGCGGTATGGTTGTATAGGTGTGGCTGAGCAGCCGGTCAACGGTTGCGGGCGTGCGCGCCGTGGCCACGCTTATCATGGCGCCCTTCCGCGACAGCTCCGATATGATTGCGGCCGACCGCTGCGACACCTGCGAACACGCATCAAGCAGCGTCCCGTCCAGATCGGTTATGTAAAGTGTATTTTGCGGCTTCATGTCTTCATCAGGGGGAGATTGATTTCGAAGGTGGTGGCTTTGTCCGGGTCGGAACTGCTAACGAAGATTCTGCCGCCGTGATAGTGCTCCACTATGCGCTTTGCAAGGGTGAGGCCCAGGCCCCAGCCTCTTTGTTTGGTGGTGTGGCCGGGACGGAACACACGTTTGAAGTCCTTGTGCGGAATTCCGCGCCCCGTATCTGTAACACTGATAACGGCGGTTTCGTTCCGGTTTTTCATCGCTATGTCTATCCGTCCGCGGCCATCCATGGCGTCGACCGCATTCTTTATGAGGTTTTCCATCACCCACTGCAGCAGCGGCGGCGACACATTGGCCATGGCCGCACCGGCCGGAAGGCTTACGTGCAGCGCTATATTGGATGAGATGCGTGTGAGCATATAGTCGGCTGCGGCTCCCACTACCTCGCGCAGGTCGGCGAGTTCCATAGCCGGCTGTGAACCTATCTTGGAAAAACGGCTTGCTATGGTCTCGAGGCGTTGCACGTCCTTGTCCATTTCCTCTGTAATCTCGCTATCCGTTCCGGTTTCACGCAGAATTTCGATCCAGGCCATGAGCGATGAGATGGGAGTGCCGAGCTGATGGGCTGTCTCTTTCGAGAGGCCTACCCACACCATGTTCTGTTCGGCCCGCTTCGATGAAGATACAGCGAAGTACACTATCGCCACAAATGCCGCCATCATGGCTATCATTATGTAGGGATAGATGCTGAGGGCTCGCAGAAGGCGCGAATCCTGGTAGTAGAGATGCTGCAGCGTAGAGGGGGCGATCATTATGTGTATCACGTGGCCCGTGCGTCGCAGCTCGTCGAGCTTTCCGGCGAGAAAAATGGCATTAGCCGGCGATATATAAAGTGAGTCAGGGCCCACGGCCGTTTCCGGAAGGTCGAAATTGCGCTGCATGAGAATCTTTCCGGCATCGTCGGTGAGGATTACCGGAATGGAGGTGTTGGTTTCTATTATCTCCAGCAGAAAGTCGAGATTGCTTCCCGAGGCATCCCCTCCGGCCGAAGTCTCCGCCGAAGCTATCTGCCGTGTGGCGTCGGCCCATATCTGCATCCTTATCCTTTCCTGTTCGGCAACCCCCTTGGCCAGGGAATTGGAAAACAGCAGGAACGCTGCCACGATTATGATCGAGGCGATGAGAAACAGAATTTTGCCGTGTCGGCACAGTGACGGAATATTCATCTTGGGTGACTTATATCGGATGAGTATCGGATGAGGACTCGCTGAAAGAGACTTATGCCGTTGCCGGATGATACCAATGAAAGTTAGATAATCAATCCGGGAAATTTATAAGGTCGAAGTACATTGCTCTCGTTGGGGAATGCCTGTCTTTCTCGGAAAGGACATAAATCCGCACTTCTCATAAAAAGGTACCGCCGCAGCGTAGGCGTCAACCGTTTTGAATTGGCTACACGACGGTTCAAGCGGTTCCATAATTTCTTTTCATCCGGGTCAAAAACAATCTTGTCGTTAAGCAGACTGTAATAAGCAACAGTTCTGTCCGCTTCATTATCTTCGAGCAGATAGGTCAGCGCCATCATAGACCTGTAGTAATTAGCTGCGTCGGAAAACAAAAAGTCATTCAAATCGGCATCGCCGCAATCGAATGACTTTATTTTGGTCTCGGCATCGATCTGCCGGAACGTGAATTTGTCAAAGTCCATAATTACATCGGGAATGTGCTTATGGCTCTGAATGCCTCATACGCCTTTCTTGCCGCTTCCTTTTCCTCTTTGCTGACGGGAGCGGGATTCGCCATTCTCTTGGCGAAATTTTCAGCGTCTCTCCCCCTTAATACCGGGGTTTCTTTGATGGGTCTTGCCATACTGATATTCCTTTGTTTGTGGTTAGTTCACAAATATACAACAAATTTCCGATATGTAGAGTTGTAAAATCCGGAATGGGCTATGAGCGAGTGCCAGTTTGTTGTCTGGGACGGGGACGTATCAGAAGAGGGTGCGGAGTATGTCGAGCGATTTCAGCGAGCGCAGCGAGGCTACATGGAGAGAATAATAGTCGAGAATCAGGTCGAGAATGCGGGAGCGTTCTGAGCGGGTCATGCGGTAGAGGTGCATGTTGGCGGGGGTCATACGGCTGAGCCGGGCCACAGCCTCGGCGTCGGCCGGCGGCAGATAATGGCGGTGGAGAGGGGGCGAGGCGCGGAAACGCCCTTCGGCCATGTCGAACACCATTCCGGGGCGGAAATCGTCGGTGCGCGGATCGATGCCTATGAAGCGTCCCAATCCCATCAGCATCATTATATGGAAATTCGCAGTCCGCTCTGACGGGAGTGCCGCAAGCACCTCCATGCAGTTGTATATGTATGCAAACAGACCTTCGTCCGGCCCGCTTTCGCGTAGCACTGCGCCGAGCACCTCGGCTGAAAACAGCGCGAGCGAACTCTTCACGGGGTTGCCGTGAATAGCCGATGGGGCTGCAGACATAGGCCGCGGCTCGTGCATGAGCAGTATGTCGGTGCCCCGGCGCGTGTCGGCCACACATTCCACCGCGCTCAGGGGCATGAGCAGGGCGCGGCGCCTTATCGCCTCGCGTCCTCCGCCGGCCGGCAGCGCGAATGCAACCCTTCCGGCCTCCAGAGAAAAAGCCGTGAGTATGGAGCTGCGTTCATTATGCTTGATGGTGCGCAGGGCAATTATGTGCATTGGGGTCTTCATTGCTCACAAATTTAACAAGAATGCTCCCGTTCACACGCCTTGGACCCTCCAAAATGCCTAAAATTCTCATGTTTTGATAAATTTTGATGAGATTATTTGCCGGGAATAAAAAAAGAGGCTATATTTGCAGTCGATTTTGCGCAGAGCGCTATCTCCGGCCCATTCGTCTATCGGCTAGGACGCAAGATTTTCATTCTTGAAAGAGGAGTTCGATTCTCCTATGGGCTACAATTAATCAAAATAACTAAGTACATCCAATAAAAGCAATGGCAAACCATAAATCATCGCTTAAGAGAATTCGTCAGACTGAGTCGCGTCGTCTCCGTAACCGTTACTATGCAAAGACTGCCCGTAACGCCGTTCGCAATCTCCGCAAGATGACCGACAAGACCGAGGCTGCTACCGCTCTGGTAAAAGTTACCGCTATGCTCGACCGCCTCGCAAGCAAAAATACTATTTCCAAGAATAAGGCTTCCAACCTCAAGAGCAAGCTTCAGCGCCACGTCAACAAGATTTCTGCCTGATTGACGTTCCGGCATAGCCTTTGCTGATAAAAGGAAGTAGATTCCGGCCCATTCGTCTATCGGCTAGGACGCAAGATTTTCATTCTTGAAAGAGGAGTTCGATTCTCCTATGGGCTACCCCCATAATAACATTAACCGCAAAACATCTGCATTGCGCCGTGAGGCGCGATGCATTTTATTTTCTCCTAAATTAAGATAAAAATGCCCCAACCCGACGAATTCACCTGGCAGCTCCTCGAGGAGGAGGCCCGTAAAATCAATTCCCCCGAATTCATAGCCGCCGATCCCGTGCAGTTCCCGCGCCGTTTTTCACGTCTGCAGGACGTGGAGACAGCCGCTTTGCTGTGCTCCTCGATAGCCTGGGGCAACCGCACCATGATCTGCCGCGACTGCGACCGCATGTTGGCCCTTATGGGTCACGATCCGTATAATTTCATTATGGACGGGGCTTACGAGGATATTCCCGATATGAACATCCACCGCACATTCTTTGCCCGCAACCTCCGGCATTTTCTCCGCGGCCTCCGGCTGCTTTTCAGCCGCCACGGTTCGGTCGACGCTCTGGCGCGCGATTGCGCCGCCGCGCAGTCGGAATTCCCCGCCTGGCATCTGGCCGAGGCCATCAACGGTATTCTTGCGGAAGCCAACGAGGGCACAGGCGACAGCCGCTGCCTGCCACTCAATCTCACCACCACCGCTCTCAAGCGACTTAACATGGCGCTCCGCTGGCTCGTGAGGGACGACGGCATAGTGGATATGGGCGTATGGTCATCGCTCAAACCCTCCCAGCTCTACATCCCCCTCGATGTGCATGTGGGCAACACCGCGCGTGCTCTCGGTCTCGTAGGCCGCCGCGCCAACGACCGCCGCACAGCCGTAGAGCTCACCTCCATGCTTCGCTCGCGCCGCCCCGCCGACCCCGTCTGGTTCGACTACGCCCTTTTCGGCATCGGCATCAACAAATCCCTCCCAACTCCCGACTGACACCCCACCACAGAAAAAAGCGGCATGTCAAAACTTGGTTCTGACACGCCGCCGATTGTGCTTTTTAGGGGTTAAGTTTATTTGTCTATTTTTATTTTTTCAAGCTGGCGCTCGATGGCTTCCAGGGCGAGGTCGTTGGCTTCCTCGAAGGTGTCGGCTGTCTTAGAGGCAACCTGTTCGCCTCGGTTGGGAACGATGGCTTTGATTGTTACTTCTTTGTTCTGGGCGGTCTCTGGCTTGATCAGACGCATATTTACTGCGATGTAATCAATCATTGGGTAACGGCGAGCCAGGCGAGCGGCTTTTTTCTGTACGAAGTCCTGCAGTTGCTGTGAGGCATCGAAATGGATTGACTGAATTCTGATTTCCATAATTAATGTTTTTGGGCACGTGGATGTGCGAGTTGGTAATTTCGTTTCAGGTCTTTATATGACACGTGGGTGTAGATCTGTGTCGTGGCAAGCGAGGAGTGTCCCAGCAGCTGCTGCACCGAAGTGATGTCGGCTCCGCCGTTGAGCATGTCGGTGGCGAAGGAATGCCGCAGCACGTGAGGACTGAGCCTCGCTGCGTGAACGTTGCCCTGGAGCATCGCGTGCACTGCCGTGTAGATCTGCCGCCGTGAAAGCTGTCGGCCGTCGGGTCGCAGCAGGAGCTGAGGAGCGGGTGCCGGGAGTTCGCGCCGCAGCTTGCGGTAGCTGTCTATGGACTGTGCCAGTTCCGGTCCGAAGGGAACTATTCGTTCTTTATTACGCTTTCCGAGCACTTTTAGTTCACCGCGCCGGGTGTCTACTTCGGCGTCGAGAAGGTTCATGATTTCCGAGCAACGGATGCCTGTGGAGTACAGTATGTCTATAATCAGCCGGTTGCGCACCTGCAGGAAGTCGTCCGGGTCGTCGGGCTGGGCGTCAAGAAGGGCGGCAGTTTCGTTTGGCCTGATGTTTACCGGAAGTTCGGCCGGCATGCGTGGCAGCGCGAGCTCGGCGGCCGGATTGTCTTTCAGTCCGTGGCGTTTCATCATGAAATGGAAGAAGGAGCGCAGGCTTTGTATCTTGCGGCGAAGTGAGCGCGGGCCTATGCCCTGGCGCGAGAGCGATGCTATCCATAGGCGAAGGTCGGAAACGGTAGTCGTCTCCGGGCGCAGCTCATAGCGGCCGGCATCGGTGGCGAATCGCTCCCATTGCTTCAGGTCGGTGCGATAGGCGCTGACGGTCAGCGGGGAAGCCCCCCGCTCTGCTTCCATATATCTCAGAAACTCGTTTATCATTAAGCGCAAGTTAAGTTAATTTTGCGAAATCTCCAACTTTTCCGGCAAAATTTTGTGTGTTCGGCTGTATATAACAAGAAGCGGCGGCCCGTTTGATGCGGGTCGCTGGCTTCAGTATGTTTTGGTAAGTAAATAATCGCCCTGCTGAAAGGCCTGCTCGTGAGTGTGTTTCGGGATGGCCTCTGCTTCTACGGGCGCATCAAGGCAATGATTAATCCTCTACCAGACGGAGCTGCTGAACGTAGATGGCCTTCATCATTTTCTTGCGGTTGGTAACCGAAGGTTTCTGGAAAGCCTGACGGGCACGAAGTTCTTTTACGATGCCGGTCTTTTCGAATTTACGTTTGAATTTCTTTAAAGCTCTTTCGATGTTTTCGCCTTCTTTTACTTGTACGATGATCATTTTTTAGTTGTTATTTTGAGGTATTTAATATCTTGTTGTGCGAATTGCGCGGCAAAATTACGCATTTTTTCCTAACGCACAAACTTTTTTCGACCTAATTAGCCCTAAATCTTCCAGAAACATGGCAATTAAACCTGTGTTATTGATTGGCTGTGAAAAAATCGCTAAGGCGACGGATGTAATACCAAAGCGATGCTGATTGTTTCTTATAATTGTTAATCATAATGTCAACAGTTGATGAAGTGGCATTATCAAAGAAATCATATCCAATCATACCATGAGTCACAGTGCTTTGACAGGTACTTTCCGGCAGAGGTCGAAGGGTATTTTTGGGCTATGAGACGATAGTTGCCGGTCAAAAAATAAGCCTCAGCAATAGCCTCGGGGGATTGTAATTCATGTATTCCTCTTTGTATTTCTTTGTCGAGCCATTTTTTTTCCGGGAATTCATCCGGTAAATCCTTAAGGTAATCCAGCTTTGTTATTCCACCGTAGGAGATATAGAATGGCTGATAGTTACACTGATATGCATATCCCAACCAGTATTGCGTCAATGCCCAGCACCGTTCAAACGAGTTATAGCGTGCAATAGCGTATCTTATTCTCGCCATTCCGCGTTCGTCCGGATTGCCAGTGCTCATTATTTTGACGAGACGTGACATTTCATGTGCAAAATTCAATTTTGCATTTTTGTCGGATTTAAGAAGGGCGTCATTAGCAGGATTGAATTTAGAAAGAAAATAATTGTCTTTTTTTAATTTATTTTCTTGTGAAGAGGGGTATTCCCACTTGTCAGCAGGCAGATAGCAATCCATCCAAGGATTTCCATAGAGATATCCGTCTTTTTTTATGTTGAGGTTTTCCTGGTATTCTTCTGATACGTGGGACAAATACTCTTCAGCTTTAGGATAATTACCCTCCCGAAGAAATAATGTCCCTATTATTTCGTTCAGATAGTCATCATCATGTCTTATTTGGTTGATACATTCTTTGACAATACTCTGAGTGGATTTAAGATATTTTTTGTAGCTGATTATCTCCTGGGCGCTTCGGGACAGCATAAGTTGAAAACCCGTATTGGCATAGGTGTTGTCACGAGTCTGATGCGTGTGAGAAGTTTCATCGATCTGTTGAAAACAAGGGCGTGAATAATCATAACCATGAATCCCTTCAAGCCGGGATGCGTAATTTGTAAGCAATATGGCTTCTGATACACGTCCTTTTTTCAGCAAAGCGGGAATAATATAGTAATAAAAGGGAGTACATTCGGTTTGAAATGTCTGGAGGTAATGTCTTAAATCTTTACAAATATAACCCTGTTTTGCTCGTAGACATAACAGCATAGTCTCTGCATCAGTCCGCATATTGTCCTTTGAGAAAGTGGATTTAAGGGATTGTCTCAAGTAATAAATCGCTTTTGTATGATTGCCGTTGTAAATCTCTTCTATGTAAGCTTTCAGATATAGCCAGTCGCCACGATTGATAATATTCTGAGAGTTTAAGGCTGCGTCGGCAATTGAAAGAAGGGGAAGATTGTCATCGTGGAATTCATAATCTATCCAATGGTTCAGTCTGGATTTTACCACTTCTGATTCTGGATTGTTGCCTGCTAAGGTTTTGAAATAGGACATATGATTGTCTGCGATTGAATTGATGTCACCTATTTCGGCATACATACGATTGGCTTTGTTGGTCTGACCTAAACGACGGAGGGATCCTGCAACATAGCCTTTAATCATCCTTTTAAACAGGTTGTTGTCCGGAAGCTGAGTTATCCGGTTGTCATAAAAAGTAATGCAGTCTTTGTATCTCCCTACAGTAAACAGTGCCCTGATGTACTGAAGACCGTATCTATCGGAAAGGAGGCCGTTAGAATTAGCCCTACAACGCTGGATTATACTTGAGAATTTCTCTGCTTCACTTCTCGAATCATATTTTTCCCACCTATTAGTCGGGTAATACCATTTGGAGATTCTGTTGAATCTTAATTCTTCCAATTCTTTAGCAAGCAATAGAAATGCCTTAATATCGTCACGTTTATGCGTGATAATCCAGTTTAAAAATATGTTTTCACTTCGTTTGGAACTGAGAGCACCAGATAGTTCTTCGAATGATGAACCATATATGGCTGAATCTATATGGTCGATAGGAATCGATTTCGATGTCAGTTCCTGCCATAGCGAGATATTTTCTTTTTTTTGAATGTCAAAAATTGTCGGTTTGTCCTCTTCCTGATAAAAGTGAAAAACAAAAGGTCTGGACATTAAAGGACTATATGGACCACAGGCCAAAGAGGAGAAAGTGATTAACACTAAGGCAACGCTAATCAAAAATCTGATTGAATTCATTTTCAGTATAGTTTGAGATGTTCCGGGAGTCAAGACAGTAGAGAATATTGGAATGATGGGTATATTTAGAATATGCTTCTACCAGTTTCTGTACATTTTTAATTGTACTAAAGGGCACCTCCTCAACTCTGATTATATCATCTGCTGATAAATAAGTGTTACCGATAATAGTATCTTTTGTGACTTTGAATTTATTATGGTCCAGTGGACTAAGTATTTCATCCGGGAGGATTGCGTCAGAACCTATAATGCCTCTGAATCTATTCTGGGTGTATACAAGATACCAGGAGAAAATAGGATACGCAAACTCCAGTCGCATAGGATAATCGGCAAGATGTTTCACATAGGGTTTAACATTTTCAACCGTCAGGATTGAATTAGATTCATCGGGGTTCATAAAGGAACCAGTATTATAAACCATAAGGACGCCATAGTCAACCGGAGGGGGATTTTGGGATAATTGGTGTAATCTGATGGTAGCGCTTAGTCTGGCATTGGAATTACGATTACGCAGTTCTTTTTTTACC
>CAUBWJ010000039.1 GCA_958439725.1 uncultured Muribaculaceae bacterium
AGAAATGCCAGGATTATTAGGAAAGAAAATCGGAATGACATCCGTTTTCAGTGCCGACGGCAAGAATCTGCCGTGCACTGTTATCGAAGTAGGTCCTTGTGTGGTTACTCAGATCAAGACAACTGAAGTTGACGGCTATGAGGCCGTTCAGGTAGGCTTCGAGGAGAAGAAAGAGAAGCATACCACCAAGCCCATGTCGGGCCACTTCAAGAAAGCCGGAGTAGCCCCTCAGCGCCACTTGGCCGAGTTCAAGGGTTTTGAAGGCGAATATAAGCTGGGCGACACGATCACCGTGGACTCCATCTTCAATGAAAGCGACTTCGTAGACATCCAGGGAACCAGCAAAGGTAAAGGTTTCCAGGGTGTGGTAAAACGCCACGGATTCGGCGGTGTGGGCCAGTCGACCCACGGCCAGCACAACCGTCTGCGCGCTCCCGGTTCAATCGGTGCCTGCTCCTACCCCGCAAAGGTGTTCAAGGGCATGCGCATGGCCGGTCAGATGGGCAACGAAAAGGTGACCGTACAGAACCTTCAGGTGCTGAAGGTGATGCCCGAGCACAATCTGTTGTTGATAAAGGGTTCAGTGCCCGGAAGTAAAGGTTCAATCGTAATAATTGAGAAATAATGGAACTCGCAGTATATAATATCAAAGGCGAAAACACCGGCCGCATGGCACAGCTCAACGACCAGGTGTTTGCAATCGACGCAAACGAGCACGCCGTATATCTCGATGTAAAACAGTTTCTGGCCAACCAGCGTCAGGGAACCCACAAATCAAAGGAACGCAGCGAAGTATCCGGCTCAACCCGCAAACTCCATAAGCAGAAGGGCGGCGGCGGCAGCCGTATCGGCGACATCAACTCGCCTGTTCTCGTAGGCGGCGGCCGTGTGTTCGGTCCCCGTCCCCGCGACTATCGCTTCAAGCTCAACAAGAAAATCAAGCAGCTTGCCCGCAAGAGCGCCTGGACTTACAAGGTGCAGGACGACCAGGTGAAGATTGTTGAGGATTTCAGCTTCGAGGCTCCCAAGACAAAGGAATTCGTAAAATTTGCTAAAAATCTTGAGGCAGAAGGCAAAAAGCTGCTTCTTGTTTTAGCAAGTCAGGAAAAAAACGTATATTTGTCGGCTCGTAATATTCCCAACGTTCAGGTGATTACCGCCTCGGACGTCAATACGTATGCAATCATGCACAGCAACGCCATCCTCCTCACCGAGAGTGGCCTTGACGTTATTAATAAACTTTAACCTCAGGAGACAAGCAAAATGGACTTTACAATCAAGCCAATCGTAACAGAAAAAGCCACCCGTCTTACCGACAAGCTCAACCGCTACACTTTCCGCGTGTCGCCCGAGGCCAACAAACACCAGATCAAAGATATGGTGGAGAAGCTCTACGGAGTGAAGGTTGTCAACGTCAACACGGCTGTGGTGCGCGGCAAAAACAAGTCGCGCTGGACAAAGAGCGGTCTGCTCCGCGGCAAGACCGCTGCCTACAAGAAGGCATTCATCACCGTGGGTGAAGGCCAGACAATAGACTTCTACAGCAATATTTAATATAAACAATGGCAGTAAGAAAATTCAAGCCCACAACACCGGGGCAGAGACACAAGGTTATAGGCGTATTCAAAGGTACAATCACTGCTACTACGCCTGAAAAATCTCTTACAGTCGGCAAGCGCTCCACCGGCGGCCGCAACGCCGAGGGCCATCTCACCAACCGTTACCTGGGTGGTGGCCACAAGCGCAAATACCGTATCATAGACTTTAAGAGAAACAAAGACGGTGTTCCCGCCGTAGTAAAGAGCATCGAGTACGATCCCAACCGTTCGGCCCGCATCGCCCTCCTTTACTACGCTGACGGCGCAAAAACTTACATCATCGCACCCAACGGCTTACAAGTAGGCACGACGGTGGTAAGCGGTCCCGAGGCTGCTCCCGAGGTAGGCAACTGCCTGCCCCTGAACAAAATTCCCGTAGGTACGCTCATCCACAACATCGAGCTTCGTCCCGGACAGGGCGCTTTCATGGCACGCTCGGCAGGCACCTTCGCCCAGCTGATATCCCGTGAGGGCGACTACGCGATTATCAAATTACCTTCTGGCGAAACCCGCAAGGTGCTTGCCACCTGCAAAGCCACCGTTGGCGTTGTAGGCAACAGCGAGCACTCGCTCGAGAGCAGCGGCAAAGCCGGCCGCAGCCGTTGGCTGGGCCGCCGTCCGCGCAACCGCGGCGTTGTGATGAACCCTGTGGATCACCCCATGGGCGGTGGCGAAGGCCGCGCCTCAGGCGGTCACCCGCGTTCACGCAAAGGCCTCTACTCGAAGGGTCTCAAGACTCGTGCACCGAAGAAACAGTCTTCGAAGTACATTATTGAAAGAAGGAAAAAGTAATCAGTAAAAAGTAGTAAAACTTATGAGTCGTTCATTAAAAAAAGGCCCGTACATCAGCGTGAAGCTCGAGAAGAAGGTAGACGCTATGGAAGCCAGCGGCAAGAAGGCGGTCATCAAGACCTGGAGCCGCGCCTCCATGATTGCGCCTGAATTCGTAGGCCACACATTCGCTGTGCACAACGGGAACAAGTTTATTCCCGTCTACGTGACCGAAAACATGGTAGGCCACAAGCTGGGTGAGTTTGCTCCCACCCGTACCTTCCGCGGCCACGCCGGCAACAAGAAATGAGCCGGGGCCCAAAAGTAAAACAAGATAAGAAATAACAACAATGGGTGTAAGAAAAAGAAACTCCGCCGAAAAGAGAAAGGAAGCGCAGAAGAATATTGCCTTTGCCAAGCTTACCAATATTCCTTCGTCGCCCCGCAAGATGCGCCTCGTGGCCGACATGGTACGCGGCGTAGAGGTGTTCCGTGCGCTCGGACTCTTAAAATTCTCCAATAAAGACGCCGCAGCCCAGCTCGAGAAGCTGCTTCGCTCGGCTATTGCCAACTGGGAGGCCAAAAACGACCAGAAGGCTGAAAACGGCATGCTGCGCATCTCCACCATCACCGTGGGCTGCGCTCCCATGCTCAAGCGTCTGCGTCCCGCTCCCCAGGGCCGCGGCTACCGTATCCGCAAACGTGCCAACCACGTGACTCTGATCGTGGACACAATTGATAACAACAAGTAAAAAGCAAGACAATCAATGGGACAGAAAGTAAATCCAATCAGCAATCGTCTTGGTGTGATCCGCGGCTGGGACTCCAACTGGTATGGCGGTAAGAACTATGGCGACTCCATCCTCGAGGATGCAAAGCTGCGCAAGTATCTCAACGTGCGTCTCGCCAAGTCAAGCGTGTCGCGCATAGTCATTGAACGTAACTTCAAGCTGGTGACAATCACCGTATGCACATCGCGTCCGGGCCTGATCATCGGCAAGGGCGGTTCGGAAGTCGACAAACTCAAGGAAGAGCTCAAGAACATCACCGACAAGGATGTGCAGATCAACATCTACGAGGTGAAGCGTCCGGAGCTCGACGCTGAAATCGTGGCCAGCACCATCGCCCGCCAGATCGAAGGCAAGATCGCTTACCGCCGCGCCGTGAAGATGGCCATAATGTCGACGATGCGCGCAGGCGCCGAAGGCATCAAGGTTCAGGTGAGCGGACGTCTCAACGGAGCCGAAATGGCCCGCTCGGAAATGTTTAAGGAAGGCCGCACCCCGCTGCACACCCTCCGTGCCGACATAGACTATGCTCTTGTAGAGGCACACACCAAGGTAGGTGTCGTGGGCGTAAAGGTGTGGATTTGCCGCGGCGAAGTCTACGGCAAGCGTGACCTCGCCCCCAATTTCACCAACACAGGCCGCGAAGGCCGTCAGGGCTCAGGCTCGGGCGAGAACCGTCGCGAAGGCCGTCGTGGAATGGGACGCAAACCTAAAACCAATCGTTAAACCACCTCAACTCCACAGAAATGTTACAACCAAAGAAAACTAAATTCCGCCGTCAGCAAAAGGGCCGCATGAAAGGCAATGCCCAGCGCGGCAATCAGTTGGCCTTCGGTTCGTTCGGTATAAAGACACTTGAGTCGAAATGGATCACCGGCCGCCAGATAGAGGCAGCCCGTATCGCCGTGACCCGCTACATGCAGCGTCAGGGTCAGATATGGATCCGCATCTTCCCGGACAAGCCCATCACCAAGAAGCCTGCCGAAGTGCGAATGGGTAAAGGTAAAGGTTCGCCCGAAGGATTTGTGGCTCCCGTAACCCCGGGCCGCATGCTTATCGAGGTGGAAGGCGTAAGCTACGACATAGCCAAGGAGGCACTCCGTCTGGCCGCCCAGAAACTTCCGGTAACCACCAAGTTTGTAGTAAGCCGCGATTATGATCCTACCCAAAACGTGTAATTGAGCTATGAAGAAAGAAGAAATCAAAGAATTAAGCACGCAGGACCTTAAGGACCGCCTGGAAAAGATGGAGCAGGAGTATCGCCAGCTTAAAATCAACCACTCCATTTCTACGCTGGACAATACAGCGAAAATCACGGCCGACCGCCGCGCTATCGCGCGTGTGAAGACCGAACTGCGTCAGCGTGAGCTTAACAACAAATAATCCCAAGAGACATGGAAACAAGAAATTTAAGAAAAGAAAGAATTGGGGTTGTGTCGAGCAACAAGGGTGACAAGACCATCACCGTAACGGTGAAATGGAAAGAAAAGCACCCCATCTACGGCAAATTTGTCAACAAGACAAAGAAATATCATGCCCACGATGAGAAGAACGAGTGCAGCATCGGCGACACCGTGCGCCTGATGGAGACTCGCCCGCTGAGCAAAACCAAAAGATGGAGATTAGTAGAAATCATCGAAAAAGTTAAGTAAATTATGATACAGACTGAAAGCCGACTGACCGTTGCCGATAACAGCGGAGCCAAAGAAGCCCTGTGCATCCATGTGCTGGGCGGCACAGGTCGCCGTTACGCCTCTGTTGGCGACATCATCGTGGTGTCGGTAAAGAGCGTGATTCCCTCGAGCGACGTAAAGAAGGGCACCGTGAGCAAGGCCGTGGTTGTCCGCACCAAGAAGGAAATCCGTCGCCCCGACGGCAGCTATATCCGCTTCGACGACAATGCCTGCGTCCTGCTCAACAATGCCGGTGAACTGCGCGGAACCCGTATCTTCGGCCCCGTGGCCCGCGAACTCCGCGCCACCAACATGAAAATTGTGTCGCTGGCTCCCGAAGTACTTTAATCATCTGACAAACAAAAAACAGTAATGAGTAAGTTACATATAAAGAAAGGCGATACAGTGTATGTGCTCTCCGGCGAGGACCGCGGCAAGACAGGCCGTGTGCTCAAGGTCGAGGTCTCCAAGGACCGTGCCATCGTTGAGGGCATCAACATTGTGACCAAGGCAACCAAGCCCAGCGCCAAGCATCCGCAGGGCGGCCTCGTCAAGATGGAGGCTCCCGTGCATATTTCCAACCTCAGTTTGCTCGACCCCAAGACCGGCAAACCCACTCGTGTGGGCCGCCGCCTCAACGACGAGGGCAAATTAGTTCGCTACGCTAAAAAATCAGGAGAGGAGATTAAATAATGAGCAGCACAACCGTTAAACAGGACTATAAGGAGCGCATCGTCCCCGCTCTTGAGAAGCAGTTCAACTATACCACAGTGATGCAGGTTCCCCGCCTTGAGAAGATCGTCATCAACCAGGGCCTGGGCGAAGCCACTCAGGACAAGAAGATAATCGAGACCGCCATCAACGAGCTCACCGCCATCACAGGCCAGAAAGCCGTGGCTACCCTCTCGAAGAAGGATATCTCGAACTTCAAGCTCCGCAAGAAGATGCCCGTCGGTGTGAGAGTGACTCTCCGCCGCGAAAGAATGTATGAATTTCTGGAGCGCCTGGTGCGTGTGGCTCTGCCCCGTATCCGCGACTTCAAGGGAATCGAAGGCAAGCTCGACGGCCGCGGCAACTATACCCTCGGCATCACCGAGCAGATCATCTTCCCTGAAATCAACATCGACAATATCTCCAAGCTTCTCGGTATGAACATCACATTCGTGACCAGCGCAAACACCGACGAAGAGGGCTACGCTCTGCTCAAGGAGTTTGGACTCCCTTTCAAAAACGCTAAAAAATAACAAGACCTTCCTATGGCAAAAGAATCAATGAAAGCCCGCGAGGTCAAGAGAGCCAAACTCGTGGCAAAATACGCCGCCAAGAAAGCCGCTCTCAAGGCCGCCGGCGATTATGAAGGCCTCCAGGCACTGCCCAAGAACGCTTCGAGCGTGCGTCTTCACAACCGTTGCACCATCACGGGCCGTCCCAAAGGCTATATGCGTCAGTTCGGTCTGTCGCGTATACAGTTCCGTGAAATGGCTTCGGCCGGCCTTATCCCCGGCGTGAAGAAAGCAAGCTGGTAACCATTCCGGCAGCCAGAAACTGCAAGGCGCGCAGCCCCCGGGCGGGGCTGAGCCGCCACCGCAGAGCCTCCGCCTCCCCAACGGACCGCCACAGCGGCAGTCCATCCTTCCGTCCCCGTCCCGGGCGCCCTGAGTGAAGAGCACCGCGGGCATTTTCAGAAAAATCCGAAAGATAGATTTATTAAATATTGTTCGGAATTCCGAATCAATTTAACAACATCAAACAATGACAGATCCCATAGCAGATTATCTGACAAGATTGAGGAATGCCATCAAAGCCAACCACCGCGTGGTTGAGATTCCGGCCTCAAACTTGAAAAAAGAAATCACCAAGATTCTTTTTGAACAAGGCTACATCCTTAACTATAAGTTTGTAGAGGGTGAGACCCCCGCGGGCGTAATCAAAATCGCCCTTAAGTATGATCCGGTTGACCGCGTCAACGCCATCAAGGACCTCAAGAGAGTGTCGCGTCCGGGTCTCCGCCAGTATACCGGCTATAAAGACATGCCTCGAGTGCTCAACGGACTTGGCATCGCCATCCTCTCGACCTCGAAGGGAGTAATGACCAACAAGGCAGCCGCCCAGCAGAAAATCGGCGGCGAGGTGCTGTGTTATGTATATTAATAAAGGAGGATACGAATTATGTCAAGAATAGGTAAAGCCCCCATTGAAATCCCTGCCGGCGTAACAGTTACCGTCAGCGGCGACACAGTGACAGTCAAAGGTCCCAAAGGCACCCTCACCCAGAAAGTGAATCCCGAACTTACCGTAACGGTTGAAGACGGCCACGTGAAGCTCACCCGTCCCAGCGACGACCGCGAGCACCGCGCACAGCACGGCCTCTACCGCGCCCTGATCCACAACATGGTTGTGGGCGTCTCTACCGGCTACCGCAAGGAAATGGAATTAGTAGGCGTAGGCTACCGCGCCACGGCCACCGGCCAGGTGCTCGAGCTCTCGCTCGGTTTCTCCCACGCCATATATATCAAGCTTCCGCCGGAGGTCAAGGTTGAAGCAAAGAGCGAACGCAACAAAAACCCGCTTATTATCCTCGAGAGCGACGACAAGCAGCTCCTGGGCCAGGTGTGCGCCAAAATCCGCTCGCTCCGCAAGCCCGAACCCTACAAGGGCAAAGGTATCAAGTTTGTGGGCGAGGTTATCCGCCGCAAGTCGGGTAAGACAGCAAGTGCCAAATAACTTTAACCGTATACAATCATGATCTCCAAGATAGAAAGAAGAAATAAAATCAAGACACGCATCCGCGGCAAGATTTCAGGCACAGCCGAGCGTCCGCGCATGACCGTGTTCCGCTCCAACAAGCAGATTTACGTTCAGCTCGTAGACGACCTGGCCGGCAAGACCCTCGTATCAGCCTCTTCCAAGGGCATAGCCGAGGGCACCAAGACCGAGGTCGCTGCCAAAGTAGGCGAGGCCGTTGCCCAGAAAGCACTGGCCGCAGGCATCAACGAAGTGGTTTTTGACCGCAACGGTTACCTCTTTCACGGACGTGTAAAATCTCTGGCCGACGCAGCACGCAACGGCGGACTTAAATTTTAAACATCATGGCAAGCAAAAACAATAGAGTAAAATCGACCAACGACCTCGAGCTGAAGGACCGTCTGGTAGCCATCAACCGCGTCACCAAAGTAACCAAGGGCGGACGCACATTCACCTTCGCCGCCATCGTAGTGGTAGGCAACGAAAACGGTATCGTGGGCTGGGGCCTCGGCAAAGCCAACGAAGTCACCGCCGCCATTGCCAAGGGCGTTGAAGCAGCTAAAAAGAACCTTATCCGCGTGCCCGTGCACAAAGGCACCGTTCCCCACGAGCAGGTGGCCAAATTCGGCGGCTCCCGCATCATCCTCAAGCCGGCAAGCACCGGTACGGGCGTGAAGGCCGGCGGCGCCATGCGTGCCGTGCTCGAGAGCGTGGGCATCACCGACGTTCTTGCCAAGAGCAAGGGCTCGTCCAACCCCCACAACCTGGTGAAGGCCACCATCGCCGCCCTCGGCGAGATGCGCTCGCCCGCCCAGGTTGCACAGAACCGCGGCATCTCTGTAGAACAAGTGTTTAACGGCTAATATCAATCACCACAGAAATGGCACAGATAAAAATCAAACAGATCAAGAGCCGCATCAACGCTCCCGCAGTGCAGAAACGCACTCTCGACGCGCTCGGCCTCAAAAAAATGAACCACACCGTGGTGAAGGAAGATACCCCCTCAATAATGGGTATGGTTCAGCGAGTTCATCATCTTGTTGAAGTGACCAAAGCTTAAATCCCAAGACTACAATGGAACTGAATAATATCAAACCCGCAGTGGGTTCCGTACAGAAGAAGACACGTATTGGCCGCGGCCCGGGCTCGGGCAAGGGCGGCACTTCAACCCGCGGACACAAGGGAGCCAAATCGCGCTCCGGCTACAAACACAAAGTAGGTTTTGAAGGCGGTCAGATGCCCCTCCAGCGCCGTCTGCCCAAATTCGGATTCAAAAACATCAACCGCGTGGAGTACAAGGCCATCAATCTCGAGACCCTCGAGGCACTCGCTGCCGCCAAGGATCTCCAGAAGATCGGTCTTGAGGAACTGCGCGCAGCCGGTTTCATCAACCGCAAGCAGCTCGTTAAGATACTTGGCAACGGCAGCGTGACACGCGCTCTCGCCGTTGAGGCCAACGCCTTCTCGAAGTCTGCCGAAAAAGCGATTACCGAAGCTGGCGGCTCAGTAACCAAACTCTAATATACTCCATTCTGATGAGATTTTTTGAAACATTACGCAATATCTGGACCATCGAGGACCTCCGCAAGCGCATCCTGGTGACCCTCCTGCTGGTACTCGTGTACCGCCTGGGCTGCTATGTAGTGCTTCCCGGAATAAGCCCCGCCGACCTGATTGCACTGTCGAACTTCACCAACAAGAGCGGCCTTATGCAGCTCCTCGACATGTTCTCCGGCGGCGCCTTCTCCCAGGCCTCGATTTTCGCCCTCGGTATCATGCCCTATATCACGGCATCGATCGTGATACAGCTTCTGGGCATGGTGCTTCCTGTGTTTAAGAAACTGCAGGAGGAAGGCGAAAGCGGACACCAGAAACTCACCCAGTACACCCGCTACCTCACCGTGCTCATCCTGTGTCTGCAGGGTCCGGCATATCTGGTCAACCTCCAGATGCAGGTGAAGGCAGCAGGCTCTGAGGCTACCATGGGCTTCTGGACCATCCTCTACCTGACGGTGATACTGGCCGCCGGCTCCATGTTCATCATGTGGCTGGGCGAGCGCATCACCGACCGCGGCGTGGGCAACGGTATCTCGTTCATAATCCTCGTGGGCATCATCGCACGCCTCCCGGGAGCCATGTTCTACGAATTCACAAGCCGTCTGCCGGGAGCCACCGGCTCGCAGGGCGGTCTGGTGATGTTCGTTGTGGAAATCATCCTGCTCTTTGCCGTTACCGTAGGCGCCGTTCTGCTGGTGCAGGGCACCCGCAAGGTGCCCGTGCAGTATGCCAAGCACGTGGTAGGACGCCGTCAGTACGGAGGCCAGCGTTCCAACATTCCTCTGAAAGTAAATGCCGCCGGTGTGATGCCTATCATCTTTGCCCAGGCAATCATGTTTATCCCCATCACAATCGCCGGATACGGCGCCAACGAAAGTTCATCGGCCTTCTACCGCGCTTTCTCCGACATCAACGGATTCTGGTATAACTTCGTTTACTTTATCCTTATTGTAGCATTCACTTATTTCTACACTGCTGTTACGGTGAACCCCACCCGCATAGCCACCCAGCTCAAGAAAGACAATGCGTTCATCCCCGGCATCAAGCCCGGCAAGAACACCATTGAGTATCTTGACTCGGTTATGTCGCGCATCACGCTGCCCGGTTCGCTGTTCCTCGGCATCGTGGCCATTCTTCCGGCCTTCGCACGCTTCTTCGGCGTAAGCCAGAATTTCGCCCAGTTCTTCGGCGGCACATCGCTGCTGATTCTCGTGGGTGTGGTTCTCGACACGCTTACCCAGATTGAGTCGCACCTCGACATGCACCATTACGATGGTCTGATGAAGGGCGGCAAAATCAAGGGCCGCACCACCGGAAGCATGTATTGATTAAAAATGAAGTGAGTGAAATACCACAAAAAGAAAACTATCTCTGCTCATACATTTTCTAAATGATCTATCTAAAGACACCTGAAGAAATCGAGAAAATGAGACTGGCTGCCACATTGGCGAGCCGCACACTCGGCGAGCTCGCCAAGTGGGTGGCTCCCGGTGTGACCACCAACAAGCTCGAGATGGTGGCCCGCGAATATATCACCGACAACGGCGGACGTCCCACATGCCTCGGCTACGAGGGATTCCCCGCGGCTTTGTGCTACGAAGTCAACGAGACGGTGGTTCACGGTTTCCCTTCCAACTATGCACTGCGCGAAGGCGACATCATAGGCACCGACATCGTTGTGGAGCTCGACGGCTGGAACGCCGACATGTGCTATACCTTCCCTGTGGGAGAAATCTCCGATGAGGTATACAAACTGTGCCGGATTACCAAAGAGTCGCTCTACAAGGGCATCGAGGCCTGCCGCGAAGGCAACCGCATAGGCGATATAGCCAACGCCATCCAGACATATTGCGAGCACGAGCGCTACGGCGTGGTTCGCGAGATGTGCGGCCACGGCATAGGAAAGGACATGCACGAGTCGCCTGAAGTGCCCAACTACGGGCGCCGCGGCACCGGTCCCGTAATCCGCAACGGCATGACCATAGCCATAGAGCCTATGATCAATATGGGAAGCCGCAATATCGTAATCGGCCCCGACGGCTGGGAGTGCCGCACGCGCGACCGCAAGCCCTCGGCACATTACGAGCACACCGTGGCGGTGGTAGACGGCAAAGCCGATATTCTCACCACTTACGAATACATCTATCAGGAACTTAAAGAAAGATTTATTTAACAAAACAATATATGGCAAAACAAGCAGCGATTGAAATCGATGGCGTGATTGTAGAGTCGCTCTCCAACGCTATGTTCCGTGTCGAACTTGAAAACGGTCATGAAATCACCGCCCATATCTCGGGCAAGATGAGAATGCACTACATCAAGATTCTTCCCGGTGACAAAGTAAGAGTCGAGATGTCGCCCTACGACCTCTCCAAAGGCCGGATCGCTTTCAGATACAAATAAGAAAATCAAAAAAACGAAATACAATGAAAGTAAGAGCTTCAGTTAAAAAGCGCACCCCCGACAGCAAAATCGTGCGTCGCAAAGGCCGCCTCTATGTGATCAATAAGAAAAATCCTAAGTATAAACAGCGTCAAGGATAAATTTTTTTATTAATTTTGCGAAAAATTTAATTCGATATATGGCAGTACGCATAGTGGGAGTCGATCTCCCTCAGAACAAAAGAGGTGAAATATCCTTGACTTACATCTTCGGCATAGGCCGAAGCGCTGCAAAGACCATCCTCGAGAAGGCCGGCGTAAACCCCGATATCAAGGTTCAGGACTGGACCGACGACCAGGCAGCCAAAGTGCGCGAGGTAATACAGAACGACTATAAGGTTGAAGGTGACCTCCGCAGCGAGATTCAGCTCAACATCAAGCGCCTCATGGACATAGGCTGCTACCGTGGCATCCGTCACCGTAACGGTCTTCCCGTCCGCGGCCAGAGCACCAAGAACAATGCCCGCACCCGCAAGGGACGCAAGAAAACAGTCGCTAACAAGAAGAAAGCTACAAAATAATAATTTAGTATGGCAAAAAAGACAGTCGCAGCAAAGAAGAGAAACGTCAAAGTTGATGCCGCCGGCCAGCTTCACGTTCACTCCTCTTTCAACAACATCATCGTGTGCCTGGCCAACTCCGAGGGACAAGTCATCTCCTGGTCGAGCGCAGGCAAAATGGGCTTCCGTGGCTCCAAGAAAAACACTCCCTACGCAGCCCAGATGGCCGCTCAGGATTGTGCCAAGGTTGCCTATGATCTGGGCCTCCGCAAGGTGAAAGCTTATGTGAAGGGTCCCGGCAACGGCCGCGAATCAGCTATCCGCACCGTTCATGGCGCCGGTATCGAAGTAACCGAAATCATCGATGTTACTCCGCTGCCCCACAACGGTTGCCGTCCTCCCAAACGTCGTCGCGTCTGATTCACTGTCAGACGTCATGCTCCCCGGCCCGCGATGGCCGGCGGTTGCCATACACCACATGTTTCCCGTCATATCCTGTAAAAGGATTGCGCCGGGAAATTTGCGGCGTTTAACCGGACAAAACATTAAGCAGGCCCCCGACGCTCAAGGCTCGGAACGGTCGGCAAGGTGAAATAGACCATACTTTTTCTTCACCTCTCTATGGTCGCGGCTGCACCGAACCGCTCTTTCCCGCCCCGGGATCCCGGGCTAAAACAAAAATAAAATCAGCAACAAACAAAATGGCAAGATATACAGGCCCAAAAACCAAAATCGCCCGCAAATTCGGCGAACCCATTTTCGGCGAAGACAAAGTGCTCGCCAAGAAAAACTATCCTCCAGGCCAGCATGGCCAGAACAAGCGTCGCAAGACCTCGGAGTACGGCGTTCAGCTGCGTGAGAAGCAGAAAGCCAAATATACCTATGGCGTGCTCGAGCGTCAGTTCCGCAACCTCTTCGACAAGGCTGCCAGCACCAAGGGTATTACCGGTGAGGTTCTGCTGCAGCTCCTCGAAGGCCGTCTGGACAACGTGGTTTACCGTCTGGGCATCGCTCCCACACGTGCAGCCGCCCGCCAGCTGGTGCTCCACCGCCACATCACCGTCAACGGACAGGTGGTAAACGTGGCTTCTTACGCCGTTCAGCCCGGCGACGTTGTCGGCGTGCGCGAGAAGAGCAAATCTCTTGAAGTAATCGCCGACGCTCTCGCCGGCTTCAACCACTCGAAATATCCCTGGCTCGAATGGGACGAATCGCTCAAGGCAGGCAAGCTTCTGCATGTGCCCGCACGCGAGGATATCCCCGAAGCTATCAAAGAGCAGTTAATCGTCGAGTTGTATTCTAAGTAATCCCATAAATAGATCCACATGGCTATATTAGCATTTCAAAAACCTGACAAGGTATTGATGTTGGAAGCCGACAACCGTTTCGGCAAGTTTGAGTTCAAGCCATTGGAGCCGGGCTATGGCATAACCATTGGCAACGCCCTGCGCAGAATCCTGCTGTCAAGCCTCGAAGGTTATGCCATTGCGTCTATCAAAATAGATGGGGTTAAACATGAGTTCGACACTATTCCCGGTGTGAAGGAAGATGTGACAAACATCATCCTCAACCTGAAGAAGGTTGACCTCAAGCAGACAGTAGAAAATACCGACTCGGAAAAAGCCACCATCACGGTGAGCGGACGCGAGGAATTCAAGGCCGGCGACCTCAACGGGGTCCTTTCCGGTTTTGAGGTTCTCAACCCCGAACTCGTGATATGCCACCTCGATCCTTCTGCTTCATTCACGCTCGAATTCGTTGTGAACAAGGGTCGCGGCTGGGTGCCCGCTGAAGAAAACGTGACTCCCGCCGACGACATCAACACCATAGCCATCGACTCTATCTACACGCCTATCAAAAACGTGAAATATACCGTCGAGAACTTCCGCGTGGACCAGAAGACCGACTACGACAAGCTGACTCTCGAAATTACCACCAACGGATCGATTCTTCCCAAGGATGCCCTGAAGGAGGCCGCCAAAATCCTTATCTACCACTTCATGCTCTTCTCCGACGAGAAGATCACGCTCGAGACAACCGAGAAAGAAGAAAATGAGGAATTTGATGAAGAAGTGCTCCACATGCGCCAGCTCCTCAAGTCGAAACTCGTCGACATGGATCTGTCGGTGCGCGCACTCAACTGCCTCAAGAGCGCCGAGGTGGAGACACTCGGCGAACTCGTGGTGTTCAACCGCAACGATCTGCTCAAGTTCCGCAACTTCGGCAAGAAATCGCTCACCGAACTCGACGAGCTCCTGGCCAACTTGAACCTTTCGTTCGGTATGGATATTTCAAAGTATAAATTAGATAAAGAGTAAAAATAACGATGAGACACAATAAAAAATTCAACCATCTCGGTCGTAAAAAAGCCCATCGCGATGCCCTTCTTGCCAACATGACCACCTCGCTGATTCTCCGCAAGAGAATCTTCACCACCCTGGCAAAGGCCAAAGCACTGCGTGTTTACGCCGAACCGCTGATCAACCGTGCCAAGGACGATTCAATGAACAACCGTCGCGTGGTGTTCAGCTACCTCCAGAACAAAGAAGCTGTCAACGAGCTCTTCCGCGAGGTTGCCAAGAAGATTGCTGACCGTAACGGCGGCTACACCCGCATCCTCAAGACCGGTTACCGTCTGGGCGACAACGCCAAGATGTGCTTCATTGAGCTTGTAGACTACAACGAGGCTATGCTCAAGGATGCCAAGGGCGCCAAGAAAGAAGGACGCACCCGTCGTTCACGCCGCAAGGCAGCTCCCGCCGAGGCTCCCAAGGCTGAAGCTCCCGCAGCTGAGGCTCCTGCAGCAGAGACCCCTGCAGCAGAGACCCCTGCAGCTGAAGTTCCCGCAGCAGAATAATTTCAGTGAAGGTAAAGGCGCGGTTCTGTCCGCCGCCATTCCATCATATCAGTCAATCCGCACCGGCTTTCGGGCCGCGGCGGATTGACTGCTTTTTTTTCATGCTGCCCCAATGCCGGAAGGGGAGGTGACACCTCCTGGAAAGCATCTTGACTTACACTGCGTGGCGTCTTAACATATATTGTGGAACGGGGCGTAAAAAGGAGCTAAAAATTATAGTTTCTATGTTGTTTGTGAATTCAATCTTTCGTAACTTTGCGCAGATGCGAGGCTTATGGCCCGCAGTCACATAATATCGTGAATCAACAACTCATTATAACCAACTTTTTAAGTTAAGCAAACTATGAAAATTGAAAAAATCATCGGTCGCGAGGTTCTCGACTCACGCGGCAACCCCACAGTTGAAGTTGACGTAATCCTTGAATCAGGCGCACGTGGCCGTGCATCTGTTCCCTCCGGCGCTTCTACCGGTGAAAACGAGGCTCTCGAGCTTCGCGACGGCGACAAGAGCCGCTATATGGGCAAAGGCGTAACCAAAGCCGTTGCCAACGTTAACGGTCCCATCGCCCAGGCCCTCGTAGGCATGAGCGCTCTCGACCAGATCCGCATCGACGAGACAATGCTCGCCCTTGACGGAACCGAAACCAAGAGCAACCTCGGCGCCAACGCCATCCTCGGCGTTTCGCTCGCTGTAGCAAAAGCTGCTGCCGACTACCTCGACCTTCCCCTCTACAAATACATCGGCGGATGCAACTCTTACGTTCTCCCCGTTCCCATGATGAACATCATCAACGGTGGCGCTCACTCCGACGCTCCCATCTGCTTCCAGGAGTTCATGATCCGTCCTATCGGCGCATGCTGCTTCAAGGAAGGTATCCGCATGGGCACCGAAGTGTTCCACAACCTCAAGAAAGTGCTCCACGACCGTGGCCTCTCTACTGCTGTAGGTGACGAAGGCGGCTTCGCTCCCAACCTCGACGGCACCGAGGATGCCCTCAACGTAATCATCAAGGCTATCGAGCTCGCAGGCTACGTTCCCGGAAAGGACGTTACCATCGGTCTCGACTGCGCTTCTTCTGAATTCTACAAGGACGGTCTTTATGACTACACCTGGAAGCAGGGCCCTGACGCTCCCAAGCGCACTTCCAAAGAGCAGGCTGAATTCCTCAAGGAGCTCGTTGAGAAATATCCTATCGACTCCATTGAGGACGGTATGGACCAGAACGACTGGGAAGGCTGGAAGCTTCTCACCGAAATGATCGGCAACCGTTGCCAGCTCGTTGGTGATGACCTCTTCGTTACCAACGTTAAGTACCTCAAGAAAGGTATCGAGCTCGGCTGCGCCAACTCTATCCTCGTTAAGGTTAACCAGATCGGTTCGCTTACCGAGACCCTCCGCGCCGTAGAACTTGCTCAGCGCAACGGCTACACCGCAGTTATCTCGCACCGCTCTGGCGAAACCGAGGACGCTACCATCGCCGACATCGCTGTAGCTACCAACGCCGGACAGATCAAGACCGGTTCTGCAAGCCGTTCCGACCGTATGGCCAAGTACAACCAGCTCCTCCGCATCCAGGAAGAACTCGGTCCTGACGCAGCTTACGGCTATGGCAAAAAGACCAAAATGCCCCAGGCCTGATAGAAGATCAGCCGCGGTGCCGGATTTCTTCCGTGCACGCGTAGTCCAATAAAAAAGAATCCTCCGCAATGCGACATTTAGCTGCGGAGGATTCTTTTTGTTGTAAGGTTACCGGAAACTTCGGTGTGCCTTTCTTGAATCTGGATTGTGATGCCTGTTCAGTGGAGCAGGGGGGGACGTCAGTCAAGCTGAATCACGCGTATGCCGGCGCATGTGTGATTTCTCCGGAGATAATCTACAAGTGGCAGGGGATCGATAATCACTTTCCCGGCCTTTGATGATGCATGGAGCAGATGCGGCACTCCGTCCACAATCTTGATGAATCCCACGTGAGTGGCGTCAAGGCCTTTCGTGTTTGTGATGAGCGCCACCATATCACCATCGGAAAGTTTGGCATTCTTTATGGCGCCCGGTTTCAGATAGGGGAAACGGTGCGAGCGGTAGCCCATCTCCATGGATTTTACTCCAGCCAGATTGGCGGAATCGGCCAGTGCCGGATATTTAGCTGCATTTCGCGACATGAAATCTATGGTCTTCACCATATATGACGGCGCTCCCACGCGCTCCGTCACATCGGCCACGTAGCCCTTGTGCCCGTTGGTCATAATCCAGTCGCTGATATAATGGAGGCGTGAGCTATATCCCTCGGCATGGCCCTGGCGGTAGCGGATCTGCTCGAGATTATAGACGAAATCCTGCCACGATGTGCGACGCTGGTCCACCGTCATGGCAAGGGCCATTACGGTTTCCATGAATGTGGTGCAGTCAAATTCGTCCATATTTACCGTGAGCATCTCGGGCTCGCCTTCGAGGGTTCCTGCTTTATAAGGTTTCCCCACGAGCATCTCGGCAAACGTTGTGACTGCCTTGCGGGGAGTCTCGGGGTGCATGGCTTCTACCTTTTTCAGCATTTCGGTTATAGCGGTGGTGTCGGTTCGCTCGTTATGGAAGCGTATCTGGGCCGGATTGACTGCATTGGCCGTCGCGAGGCAAAGAGCCGCGGCGGTCACAGCCAGAAATCTTTTTATGGTATGTTTTGTCATCGTCTATAGAGTGTAAATGAGATGAAAAAAATCCGAATAAACATTTTCACGAAATTAATAATAAAAAAAATAACACCCAACAGAAAAATTTTTTCTGTGGCTAATATGTCGGTTTTTCAGGGAGATATGTATATTTCAGCGAGAAAATCGAACATTTTTGTTCGAAAAAAAGTTTTAAAAGGCTTGCATGGTAAATAAAAAGGGCGTAACTTTGCACC
>CAUBWJ010000040.1 GCA_958439725.1 uncultured Muribaculaceae bacterium
GGAATCGGTCCTATTTTTTCAATTGCCCTCTAAAGTTTAGCGGACAGTAATAAAAATAATCTATTTATCTTTGGCGCGGCTACAGGATAGCCTCTAATGCCAGACTGCCTATATACCATGACCTGACGCCTACGAAGCCCATAAAAAACAGCTTCTTCCCGCTAAAGCCGCATAACGTAGAAAATAACCAAAACAACCAATTATTCACCAATCAATTTAACCATGAAAAAAAGACTTACCCAAAAGTCTGTTATGACACCGGTGGCTAAATGCGCGACCCTTTCGCTGGGCCTGACGCTCATGGCTACCCTGATGGCGCCTCCCGCATGGGCCGGCGACACCTCCATCCCGACAGAAGTAGGCCAGGTGGCCCAGGGAAATCTTGTTACCGGTACCGTTGTGGACGAACAGGGCGAACCCCTGCTCGGCGCCACCGTAAGAGTAGAAGGCACCAAGACCGCCACCACCACCGACATCAACGGCCGGTTCTCAATCAAGGCCAGCGCAGGCCAGACAATTCTCGTAACCTATGTGGGCATGAAGCCCTTCACGGCCAAGGCCGGCTCCGGCCCCATTAATGCCGTGATGACCAGCGACAACGCACTCGACGAAGTGGTTGTGGTAGGTTACGGTACAGTACGCAAGGCCGACCTCGCCGGTTCGGTATCAGTTCTTGAGGGCAAGGCATTCCAGGCCCAGCCCATCACCACCGTTTCCGAAGCCCTCCAGGGCCGTGTATCCGGTGTCAACATAGTAAGCGACGGACTCCCCGGCGGTTCCACCAAGATCCGTATCCGCGGCGCCAACTCAATCAACAAATCAAACGATCCCCTCTACGTTGTCGACGGTCTCGTGCGCGAGTCGGGCCTCGACGGCATCAATCCCGAGGACATCGCCTCAATGCAGATTCTGAAGGACGCATCCTCGACGGCCATCTACGGTTCGCGCGGCGCCAACGGCGTTGTCATCATAACCACCAAGCGCGGCCGTGCCGGCGAGAGCAAGCTCACCCTCGACATGTCGCTCGGCTGGTCCAACGCCACCCATCTGCCCGAGGTGCTCGGCACCCGCGAATATGCCAAGGCCCTTGTGGACTATGATGGCATTCCCGAAGCCGAGGTCAAGAACTACCTCGACGGGTCGGATCCCGGTACAAACTGGAAGGACGAAGTGTTCAAGACCGGTGTTGTGCAGAACTACAAGGTTGTGTTCACCAAAGGTTCGGAGGACACCCAGCTCTACGTTTCCGGCAACTACATGAGCCACAAAGGCATCATGAAGGACACCCAGTATGAGCGCTATGCCGCACGCCTCAACGTGAACTCCAACATATTCAGCTGGCTCAACATCAACGCCGACGTAAACCTCAGCCACGGCGAGGGCAAAGGTATCGGCGGCATCGACATGGGCGGCTACAACCCGGTATACCTGGCGTTCAACTATTCGCCCACCATGCACGTGAAGAACGAGCTGGGCGAATACCTCAAGGACCCCTACTGCTCCATCAACGAAAGCCCGCTGGCCAGCCTCACGGGAGCCAACCAGCGCCGCGCCGATGTGCTCAACGGCCACTTCGACCTGCGCTTCAACATTCTCCCCGGCCTCACGTTCACCTCGAGCAACGGTATAGACTACTATAACTATTACGGCTACGGCTTCTCATCGTCGAAACGCTGGCCTGGCGCAGCCACCGGAATGAGCAACAGCAACACTAACCGCTGGCTCCTCCAGAGCTCCAACAACTTCACCTACATCAACACCTTCGGCGAGAAGCACAACCTCACCGCCACAGCCGTATGGGAGGCCACCAAGAGCAACACCCGCGGCATGGGCATCAGCGGTTCCGACCTCGTTTCGGAATCGGTTGAATGGTACAATGTCGCTGCAGCCGCAACCCGCGACGCCTCCAACAGCTACTCCGAATGGTCGCTGCTTTCTGGCGTAGGCCGCGTAATCTACAACTTCGATAACCGCTACATGATCACCGGTACACTCCGCGCCGACGGTTCCTCACGTCTTAGCCAGAACAAATGGTGCTGGTTCCCCTCTGTGGCCGTTGCATGGACCGCTTCCAACGAATCGTTCTTCGAACCGCTCAAGCCCACCATCAACAACCTCAAGCTCCGCACCAGCTACGGTGTGATCGGCAACCAGGATATCGCTCCCTTCTCCACCCTCGCGCTCATGTCGCAGACATCGACCTACTACGGCAACAACTCAGGCGTGACCGGATACTGGGCCAACAAGACCCCGACTCCCGACCTCCGCTGGGAGAAGACAAAGCAGTTTGACTTAGGTCTCGACTTCTCGATGTTCAACAGCCGTCTCGACGTGTCGATCGACTGGTATTACAAACGCACCTCCGACGCCCTCCTCAACGCCACCAACCCCGGCTACCTCGGCGGACAGAGCTACCTTGTGAACGCAGGTGAGGTTTCCAACACCGGTTTCGATTTCGCCATCAACGCAGGCATAATCCAGAGCGGTGACTGGAACTGGAACACTTCTATCAACGCTTCCATACTCCGCAACCGCGTGGAGAAGATGACCACAGCCGAGCCTATCCTCTATTCCGGCTCAATGCAGTCAATCATCAACCAGGCCAGCATCATCAAGGAAGGTGAATCAATCGGCTCGCTCTACGGTTTCCGCTGGGCAGGCATAGACTCCGAAGGCTACGACACCTATTATGACGCCGACGGCAACACCACCCGCAACCCCACCATGGAAGACCGCTGCGTCCTGGGCAAAGCCACCCCGAGCTTCACTTTGGGATGGAACAACACCATCACCTGGCGCAACTGGAGCCTCAACGCATTCTTCAACAGCGCATTCGGCGCAAAACGCCTCAATGTGCTCCGCTTCGCCATGAGCTCAATGATCGGTAACTCCCGCATGTTCACATCGCCCGACGCCCTCTCAGGCATGGGCAAAGACATGCCCGATCCCCGCGTGGACAACAACCAGTACATAGGCAACTCCACAAAATGGCTCGAAAAGGCCGACTACTTCCGTCTTGAGAACATAACACTCGGCTACGACCTCAAGAAAGAGACAACCCGCTTCGCCGACGTACATCTGGCATTCAGCATCCAGAACCTCTTCACCATCACCGGCTACAAGGGCATCAACCCGGCCTCCTATTCGTTCGGAGGAGCCTCGGAATGGCAGCAGGGTATCGACGTGGGCACCAATCCCTGCCCCCGCACCTTCACCTTCGGCGCACGTTTCACATTCTAACAATCCACCTTTACAGACATGAAAGCTAAATATATATTCTCGGCGATAGCTCTCGCCCTGATAAGCCTTACATCATGCAGCGATTTCCTTGAGGAGCACCCCAACGGACAGCTCAAGCCCGAAGGGTTCATCGACTCCCAGAAAGCCCTCGACGCCGTGGTAGACGCCCTCTACTATCAGGTGCAGCAGTCGCAGTGCAACTCCAACCCCTGCATCACGCAGTGCCAGGGCGACGACATGACCTCCACCACCGGCTCTAACAAAGGCGCCTATCTCTCGGCCGATGCCTTCGAGGTGCCAACCGACGAAAAAGGCCTCAACAATCTCTGGAACTGGCAGTACAGCATAATTCAGGCATCCAACCTAATCATTGACAACGCCGACGATGCCAAGGGCAAAGTCACCGACGAGAACATTGCCATCGCAAAAGGTCAGGCTTACTTCTGGCGCGCACAGGCCTATTTCCAGCTCGTGAGAATATTCGGCCCGCTGCCCCTGAACCTCCACAACGAATCTGACGGCAATGCCACCCCCCTCACCCCCGTCGAGCAGGTATATACCCAGATTGTCAGCGACCTCCAGGCTGCCGAAGGATGTGGTCTTCCCGCCAAATACACCAAGACCAATCAGGCAATCGGCGACATGAACATATTCGTGTCGGAGCAGGCAGTCAAATCAGCCCTCGCCGCAGTCTACATGAACATGGCAGGTTTCCCGATGAACAAGACCGAGTATTACGCCACCGCGGCCGACAAGGCCAAGGAAGTTGTCGACGGCGTGAAGTCCGGCAAGTACCCCCACGGGCTCTGCTCCAGCTGGGCCGACGTCTACAGCTACGGAAACAATTACTCCAAGGAATGCATCCTCGGCATAGTATTCAAGTCGCAGCCCGGCGGCTGGTCCAACTCCGACTCTCAGTTCACCTCCTGCCACCAGCTCGGTTCGCTGAGCGGCTGGGGCGACTTCCTGGCAGAGCGCTACTTCTGGTCGCTATTCCCCGACGGTCCGCGCAAAGACTATGTATACGCCAAGCAGATCCGCACCGGCGACGGCTACAACAACACTCTCGTTGACTGGTGGGCTACTACCGACGGTCTCCCCTACAACGGCGAGAACGCTGTGGTAAACGAGTATCGTCCCATGTTCGTGGCATTCACAGTGAACGCCGGTGAAGGCAACGCTCCTCTCGCCCAGCCTTACGACCCCGCACTGCCTTTCTGGGGCAACATGTGTCTTGACAAGACCCATCAGATTATCCGCTACTCCGAGGTTCTCCTCTGGTTCGCCGAGGCATCAGCCCGCGCCGGCAAGTATCCCGCAGAGGCCAAGGCCGCTCTCGAAGAGGTTCAGGCCCGCGCCTACACCAATCCCGCCGCCTGCAACAATGCCGACGTAGCCGAGGCCGCCTATAAGGAACACGGATATGAAGTGGCCGGCTATCCCTTCGCACTGGTATCGCGCCGCGCCGACGAATTCCGCATGAACCGTCTGAAAGAGGCTTACGACTACCGCGTGGGACCCCAGAGCGCAGTGCTCGTTCCCGCCGGAACCCTTACCCACAGCGTAAAGGTTGACGGAACTCCGTTCACCTATACTCTGACAGCCGACGTGGTAGTGAAAGAGAACATGCCCGTTACCGCCGCATGGAACGGCGACAACTCCATCTATCAGATCTATCCCACCACAGAGACTGAGAAGAACCCCAACCTCAAGCGTTAATTAACTGACACAATCCACAGAGAGGCCACGCCGCAATCCCACGGCGCGGCCTCTCTTTTTCAAGCAAAAAGAATAAAAATCCATAAAACGCATTTTAAATGCAATATTCTTGCATATCGAAAGTTACATTATTAATTTTGCCGAACTAAATCTACATTAACCATTAGGAAAGCACAGAGACATGCTAAACAAGACAAATGTCAAAACCCTCGACAAGGTTGTGATCCGTTTCTCCGGCGACTCCGGCGACGGCATGCAGCTCGTGGGTAATATTTTCACAAACGTTTCAGCCGGCCTGGGCAACCAGGTTTCCACTTTTCCCGACTATCCCGCCGAAGTGCGCGCCCCGCAGGGCTCGCTGGGCGGCGTGAGCGGCTTCCAGGTGAGCGTGGGCAATGAAGTGCACACCCCCGGCGACCGCTGCGACGTGCTCGTGGCCATGAACCCCGCCGCTCTGAAGAAAAACCGCTACAATGTGAAGCGCGGCGGCGTGGTGATAGTGGACATCGACTCATTCAAGGAAGCCGACCTGCGCAAGGCCGAGTTCAAGACCGACGACCCCTTCACGGAACTCGACATGAAGGCCCAGGTGGTCGAGGTGCCCATCACCACCATGACCAAGAGCGCCCTCGCCGACTCCGGTCTCGACAACAAGAGCATTGTAAAATGCCGCAATTTCATGGCCCTGGGCCTTGTGTGCTGGCTCTTCGACCGCCCGCTGGAAAGCGTTGAGCGCTTCCTCAAGGCCAAATTCGCCAAAAAGCCGGCCATCCTGCAGGCCAACACCACGGTGCTCCGCGCCGGATTCGACTACGGCTCCAACATCCACGCCGGAGTATCGACCTACCGCATAGAGACCGAGGCCGCGCGCCCCGGCGTCTACACCGACATCAACGGCAACACCGCCACCGCATGGGGCCTCATAATGGCCTCGGAAAAGAGCGGACGGCCACTCTTCCTCGGCTCCTACCCCATCACCCCGGCCACCGACATACTCCACGAGCTTGCCAAACGCAAGGACCTCGGCGTGAAAGCCTGCCAGATGGAGGACGAGATAGCCGGCGTGTGCTCGGCCATAGGCGCCTCATTTGCCGGAAACCTTGCCGTCACCTCCACCTCAGGCCCCGGCCTGGCGCTGAAAAGCGAAGGCATCGGCCTGGCAGTGATGGCCGAGCTGCCTCTGGTGGTGATCGACGTGCAGCGCGGAGGCCCCTCCACCGGCCTTCCCACCAAGACCGAACAGACCGACCTGATGCAGGCCCTCTACGGCCGCAACGGCGAGTCGCCCCTGCCGGTACTTGCCGCCGCATCTCCCACCGACTGCTTCACAATGGCTTTCGAGGCCTGCCGCATAGCCCTGGAGCATATCACTCCGGTGATACTCCTTACGGATGCCTTCATAGGCAACGGCTCATCGGCCTGGCGCATCCCCGATGCCGACGAATATCCCGCCATCAGGCCCAACTATCTGCCCAAAGAACGCATAGAGCAGGGAGGCTGGCGCCCCTACGAGCGCAATCCCGACACCCTGGCACGCTACTGGGCGATTCCCGGAACCGAGGGTGCCGCACACCGCATCGGCGGTCTGGAAAAGGACTGCGCCACCGGTGCCATCTCCACCGACCCCGCCAACCATGAGAAGATGGTTGAGCTGCGCCGCGAGAAAGTGGCCCGCATAGCCTCCGACATTCCTCTGCTCGAGACCATAGGCCCCGACGACGCCGACACGCTCCTCGTGGGCTGGGGAGGCACCTACGGCCATCTCCGCACCGCCGTCGACGAGCTCAACCGCGACGGACGCAAGGTTGCGCTGGCACATTTCCGCTACATCAACCCGCTCCCCTCCAACACCCGCGAGATACTCCACGGCTACACGAAGGTGATCGTGGCCGAACTCAACACCGGCATGATGGCCGACTATCTCACCATGCACTTCCCCGAAGTGGAATTCCACCGCATCAACAAAGTGCAGGGACAGCCCTTCATGGTGGAGGAGATAGTAAGCCGCGTTAACGAAATCATGGACTCACACAATGCTTAAAGCCATGTCAGAAACCACATTCGAACCCACAGACTATAAAAGCGACCAGCCCGTGCGCTGGTGCCCCGGCTGCGGCGACCACGCCATACTCAACTCACTCCACAAGGCCATGGCCGCAATGGGCGTGGCTCCCCACCGCACCGCAGTGATATCGGGCATTGGATGCTCCTCGCGTCTGCCCTACTACATGAACACCTACGGCTTCCATACCATCCACGGACGCGCCGCCGCCATAGCCACCGGCTTCAAGGTAGCCAACCCCGAGATGACGGTGTGGCAGATCTCAGGCGACGGCGACGGTCTGGCCATAGGCGGCAACCACTTCATCCATGCCGTGCGCCGCAACATCGACATAAACATCTGTCTGCTCAACAATAAAATCTACGGCCTGACAAAGGGCCAGTATTCACCCACGAGCGACCGCGGATTCGTGAGCAAATCCTCGCCCTACGGCACCACCGAAGATCCCTTCATTCCGGCCGAGCTCGTGTTCGGCGCCCGCGGCAATTTCTTTGCCCGCAGCATCGACGTGGAACTTGACGTGACCCGTGAATCCATGCTTGCCGCCGCACGCCACAAAGGCACATCCGTTGTGGAAGTGCTCCAGAACTGCGTGATCTACAACAACGGCATCCACACCCCCATCACCGACCGCGAGGTGCGTCCCGACCGCACAATCCATCTGGTTCACGGCGAGAAAATGATATTCGGCAAGAACCGTGACAAAGGTCTGGTGCGCGACGGATTCCTGGTGAAGGCCGTGACCATAGGTGAGGACGGCTACACGATGGACGACGTGCTGGTGCACGACGCCCACACCCCCTCCAACTTCCTCCACCAGCAGCTTGCCATGATGGACGGCAAGGAACTGCCGCTGGCCATAGGCGTGATCCGCGACGTCGAAGCCCCCACCTACAACGACGGCGTTTCCGAGCAGGTTGAGCGCGTTCGCGCCGCCAAAGGATTCACCTGCCTGCGCGACATGATAATGGCCGGCGAGACCTGGACTGTAGAATAATACACCACTCAATAAGTAGTTTTTATAATGTGATAAATTACACGGATAAGATGCCGGGAGGCATTTTATCCGTGGTTTTTTATTGCCGTTATGAAAAAGATGCTTACCTTTGCAGCGGGTAAGTCCTACACGACCAGCTCCCCGGGAACTCCGCCAGGCCTTGACCGGAGCAACGGTACCGGGTTGTAGCGGTGCGATGTAGTCAGCTTACCCTTTTTTTGTATCCCTACCTTTTAGCTTTCGAATATCATGGCAAACTACTTTGAAAACAAAGAAAAACTACAGCAGGACCTTCAACCATATTATCGCGAGAAAACAAACCTCCGGTTAAAGTATGCCGCCCTGATATTCATCTCCCTCTCCATAATTCTTTTGCTGACTATGGCATTTGGTGTCATAGATAAATCCCACCCCTCCCTCTGGCTCCTCATGCGCGGCTGCGCCGGCCTCTTCGCCCTGATATTCGCCATATTAGTCGGCATCCTCGTCTACCGCGTAAACACCGCCTACTTCCGAGACAAAGCCAACTCCCCCCGTCACTAATCATCCCCCCGGAAAGCCCCCGCTTAACACCCCCGACTCTGCCCCTGCACAACTGCGCCCCTCAAAATCCCCACAGAGCACCGAAGATGCGATACTTGTACAATCCACTGCGTAAGTTGTGGTCTCTGTCTCTGAGAGAGTCTCCCCACAGAGAGCACCGGAGGTGCGATATTTGTACAACCCACTGCGTAAGCTGTGGGACTCGGAAGCGCTCCCCCCTCTGTGCGGCAAGCCTCGGAGAGCGCGCAGCCGCACAACGCGTAAGCATGGGCTCACTTCAGGTCATCGGGATGAAACGTGAGCCCAAGATGCTGACACATCGTCTTTATCTCGCTCGCAAAAAAAGATATTCTGTGGTGCTCCGTCTGACTCCGGATATACTCAATGGTCTTATCCATCATACCGGGAGAAACAGTACACGCATAATAGCCGTTGCACCATCCCTCAAACATAGTTGTGCGTCGGTCGTGTCTGAGCCATCTGCTTGAGTTGGCCTTCACCGAGGCCATGAAGTTACTCAGAGATATCGAGGGAGATAGGTCTATGAGCATGTGGAGATGGTCGGTAACACTGTTTATACATATCATTCGGCACCTGTTTTCTGTCACTATTGCGGTTATGATTCTGTGGAGGTCGAGGCGGTTCACATCATGGAGAGCCGGGAGACGGTCTCTGGTGGCGAAGACAATGTGGTAGAGGGCAAGTATTTTACTCATGAGGAGACTTTTCCCAAAGATATGATAAATATTCCGGTTGGCAAAGGGCCCATGCTTACGCATTGTGCGTCGGCGCGCTCTCCGAGGCTTGCCGCACAGAGGGGAGAACGCTTCCGAGTCCCGCAGCTCACGCAGCGGGTTGTACAGATATCGCACCTCCGGTGCTCCGTAGAGAGAGGACGCGCTCGGAGCCTGCCGTTTGCGCAGGGGGTATACAAGTGCCGCTCCTCCGGTGCTCCCTGGGGAGAAGCGCGCTTGAGTCCCGCAACTTACGCAGTGGGTTGTACAGATATCGCACCTCCGGTGCTCCGTAGAGAGAGGACGCGCTCGGAGCCTGCCGTTTGCGCAGGGGGTATACAAGTGCCGCACCTCCGGTGCTCCGTGGGAAAGGGATGAACTCAGGAAACCCCCAGGGGCTTAGAAAGGTACCTGTGGTGCTGTGTGGGGAAAGCTGAGCCTTTGGTAGGGGCCAGGGATGGGAGCACGATTAAGAAAATTATATTTTTTCAATCTTTTTTCATTGGAGTGTTTGAGTGGATTGGGGGTAATTTCGTAATTTTGCAAAACTTCTCTCCATACGGTTTCATTTATCCCAGTGAATTACAACGATGAAAAAAGTTCTACTACTCGGCTCAGGAGCTCTGAAAATAGGCCAGGCCGGCGAATTTGACTACTCCGGTTCCCAGGCGCTGAAGGCCTTGCGCGAAGAAGGCATTGAATCAGTACTGATTAACCCCAACATCGCTACAATCCAGACGTCGGAAGGCGTGGCCGACCGTGTCTATTTCCTCCCCATCACTCCCGAGTTTGTAGAGGAGGTGATAAAGAAAGAGCGCCCCGACGGCATCCTGCTCTCGTTTGGCGGACAGACCGCCCTCAACTGCGGCACAAAACTTTATCTCGACGGCGTGCTCGAGAAATACGGCGTGAAGGTGCTCGGCACATCGGTCGAGGCCATCATGATCACCGAGGACCGCGACCTATTTGTAAAGAAACTGAATGAAATCAATGTGAAGACCCCGGTGTCGCAGGCCGTGGAGAATCTCGACGACGCGCTTGCCGTCGCCCACCGCATCGGCTACCCCGTGATGGTGCGCTCGGGCTACGCCCTGGGCGGCCTCGGTTCCGGCATCTGCAACAACGACGAGGAGTTCGTGAAACACTGCGAGAGCGCCCTGGCCTATTCGCGCCAGATTCTCGTGGAGGAATCGCTCAAAGGCTGGAAAGAAATCGAGTTCGAGGTTATACGCGACTCGTCTGACCTCTGCTTCACCGTGGTTCCCATGGAGAACTTCGACCCGCTGGGCATCCACACCGGCGAGAGCATCGTGGTGGCCCCGATAGTCTCGCTCAGCCAGGAGCAGATAAAGATGCTTCAGGACATAGCCACCCGCGTGGTGCGCCACATAGGCATAGTGGGCGAATGCAACATACAGTATGCCTTCAACGCCGAGACCAACGACTACCGCATAATCGAAATCAACGCCCGTCTCAGCCGCTCGTCGGCGCTGGCGTCGAAAGCCTCGGGCTATCCTCTGGCATTCGTGGCCGCGAAACTCGCCCTGGGCTACACGCTGTCGCAGATCGGCGAGCCCGGCACCCCCAACTCGGCGGCAAAAGCTCCCGACGTGGACTACATGATAGTGAAAATACCCCGCTGGGACCTCTCGAAATTCGTGGGCGTGGACCGCGAGATAGGATCGTCGATGAAATCGGTCGGCGAAATAATGTCGATAGGCAAATCCTTCGAGGAAATCATCCAGAAAGGCCTGCGCATGATAGGCCAGGGAATGCACGGATTCGTGGGCAACAACGACATCCGCTTCGACGACCTTGACCACGCGCTGACCCATCCCACCGACACCCGCATCTTCGCCATAGCGCAGGCCCTGCAGGAAGGCTACACGCCCGAGCGCGTTGCCGACCTCACCAAAATCGACATCTGGTTCATAGAGCGTCTGGCCAACATTGTGAACTTCGCCAACAAGCTCCGCGCCCGCGGCGGAAGCGTGGAGACTCTCGACCGCGAGACGCTCCTTGAGGCTAAGCGACTGGGCTTCTCCGACTTCCAGATTTCGCGACTGGTCGAAAACCCCACCGGCAACATGGAAGCCGACGTGCTCCGCGTGCGCGGCCGCCGCAAGGAACTCGGCGTGACCCCCTTCGTGCGCCGCATCAACACCGTGGCCTCCGAATATCCCGACCTCACCAACTATCTCTACGTGACCTACGGCGCCACCGAAAATGCCATCCCCTACGACTTCAATTCCCACAACAACATCATAGTGCTCGGCTCCGGCGCCTACCGCATAGGCAGCTCCGTGGAGTTTGACTGGTGCTCGGTCAACGCCGCCACCACCTGCCGCAAGCTCGGCTACAAGGCGGTGATGATCAACTACAATCCCGAGACCGTGTCGACTGACTACGACATGTGCGACCGCCTCTATTTCGACGAGCTCAGCTTCGAGCGCGTGATGGACATCATTGACCTCGAGATGCCGCGCGGCGTGATTGTGAGCGTTGGCGGCCAGATACCCAACAACCTGGCCATGAAGCTCTATCGCCGCCATGTGCCGGTGCTCGGAACATCGCCTGTGTCGATTGACCGCGCCGAAAACCGCCACAAATTCTCGGCCATGCTCGACCAGCTCGGCATCGACCAGCCCCGCTGGAAAGAGCTCACCACCGAGGACGAAATCCATGCCTTCGTGGCCGAGGTGGGCTTCCCGGTGCTCATCCGCCCCAGCTACGTGCTCTCGGGCGCTGCCATGAACGTGTGCTACGACTACGAGCAGATGCACCGATTCCTGAGCCAGGCCGCCAAAGTGTCGAAGGAATACCCCGTGGTGGTATCGGAATTCCTCCAGAACGCCAAGGAAATAGAATTCGACGCCGTGGCCCGCAACGGCAAAATCGTTGAATATGCCATCTCTGAGCATGTGGAATATGCCGGCGTACACTCCGGCGACGCCACCCTGGTGTTCCCCGCACAGAAAATCTACATGGCCACCGCACGCCGCATCAAGCGCATCAGCGCCCGCATAGCCGAGGCCCTCAACATCTCCGGCCCATTCAACATCCAGTATCTGGCCAAGGACAACTACGTGAAGGTAATCGAATGCAACCTGCGCGCATCGCGCTCCTTCCCCTTCGTGAGCAAGGTACTCAAGAAAAACTTCATCGAGACCGCCACACGCATCATGCTCGGCGAGAAGCCCGAAGTAGAGGACACCTCCACATTCGACATCGACTACATAGGCGTGAAAGCCTCGCAGTTCTCGTTTGCGCGCCTCCACAAGGCCGACCCGGTGCTTGGCGTGGACATGGCCTCCACCGGCGAGGTAGGATGCCTTGGACGCGATTTCGACGAGGCCCTGCTCAACGCCATGATATCCGTAGGCCACCACGTGCCGCAGAAAGCCATTCTGGTAAGCTCCGGCGACGTCCGCGCCAAGGTTGACATGCTCGAGGCCTGCCGCCTGCTCGACTCAAAGGGCTACAAAATCTACGCCACCCCCGGCACCTCGGCCTTCCTCGCCCAGAACGGCGTGAAGTCCACCCAGGTATCGTGGCCCGACGAGAAAGGCGAGTCGGTGCTCGACGTAATCGGCAACCACACCGTCGACCTCGTGATCAACATCCCCAAGAACCACACCAAGCGCGAGCTCACCAACGGCTACCGCATACGCCGCTGCGCCATCGACCACAACGTGCCTCTGCTCACCAACGCACGTCTGGCCCTGGCCTACGTGAAAGCCTTCATTTCCCGCCCCGTCGAATCCATCGGCATCACCTCCTGGCAGGAATACTGATAACACAAAAATAACAAAAGCTTATCCCATTGGAGCGCCGGAGATTCCGGCGCTCCATTTTTTTGGCGGCTTTATAAGATTTATAAGATTTATAAGTCATATAAAATAGCGGGCGTATCGGATTTTTTGAGTAGCTTTGAGGGCGGGCAGACACCGGCGGTGCCTGCCGGATAATAAACTGGTTATTAAGCTATGATTATGAGAGCTATTGTTTCTGTGGCGATGGCCGCGCTTGCCGGCGTGGCCACGTGGATTCCCGCAGAGGCGCGGACAGCCGCGCCCGATGCGTGCACAAGCATAATGGTTGGCCGCAAGGCGTCGGCCGACGGATCAGTGATGACTTCGCACACATGCGATTCATGGTACCGCACCTGGATGCAGCAGGTGCCGGCGGCCGACTATCCCCGCGACACGGTGATGAGCGTGTACCGCGGACGCATGCACACGGAGTATCCCGCGAGCATGGACGGTGTGACCAAAGCGGGCGAGATTCCGCAGGCACGGCACACTTTCGGCTTCCTCGACACGGCCTATCCCTGCCTGAACGAGCGCCAGCTTGCCATGGGAGAGACCACCTACGGCGGCCGCGACACCCTGTGCAACGACAAGGGAATGTTTATGATCGAGGAGCTGCAGCGAGTGGCCCTGCAGCGTTGCACCACCGCCCGCGAGGCCATAAAGCTCATGGGACGCCTGATAAAGGAATACGGCTACGGCGACTCGGGCGAATGCCTCACCATAGCCGACCCGAAGGAAGTGTGGATTTTCGAAGTGCAGGGCCAGGGCCCCGACTCGATAGGTGGAGTATGGGCCGCGCAGCGCATCCCCGACGACCACATAGCCGTATCGGCCAATATAAGCCGCATAGGGCGCATCAACACCGCCGACACGACTAATTACCTCGCCTCGGCCAACGTGAAGAAAATAGCCCTGGATCTGGGCCTCTGGGACGGCAAGGAGGAATTCTCGTTCTGGAAAGCCTACAGCGGCGGCAATTATTTCAACCAGCCCAAGAACTACAGCGTGCGCGAACTCTACATCATGCAGCAGCTTGCCCCGGAGGCGGGATTCACCGATTCGATAACGGAGCTGCCCGTGAGCGTCAGGCCCTCGAAGACAGTGAGCGTGGCCGATGTGGCGCGTCTGCTGGGGTCGTATTACGAAGGCACTCCCCTCAACCTCAGCGGGCGCCTCAAGGTGAAAAACAAGGCCAAAAAGCCCGACTCGGCCGCCGATGTGCCCGACTCCATAGTGAGCCCGCGCGCCAACCCCTGGATGCGCCCCGACGAGATAGCTCTCTACGAGGCGCTGGGCGACTCGGCCATGCACAATATCCGCACCGTGAGCGTGTCGTGGTGTGCCTACTCCACCATCATCCAGTGCCGCTCGTGGCTTCCCGACGCCGTGGGAGGCGTGGCGTGGATAGCTCTCGACAACCCCGGCCAGTCGCCGCGGTTCCCCATATTCGCCGGAAACACATCGCTGCCCGACATGCTGGGCGTGTGCGGACAGCACCGCCGCCGCCCGGATGCCGCGCTGTGGCATTTCCGCGAGCCCAACCGCCTGGCCACCGTGCGCTGGGGCAACAGCCGCAAGCTTCTCGAACCCGCCCGCGACTATTTCCTTGACAAAGGCGCGCGCGAACTCCCCATGGTGGAGAAAAGCTATACCGAAATGGTGAAGAGCGGCAAGACCGACGAGGCTGCCGCCATGCTCGACGGCTACACGCGCGACTTCTTCGGCGCCACCCTGCTGACATGGGACCAGCTGGCCGCCGCCCTGTGGCGCGCCAACGCCAACGGCTTCTGATTTTCCGGGCCGGAGTTCCGGCTTATTGAAAATTAGTGCGTATATTTGCATTTCACCAAACCTCTATACCATGTATTTATTAGGATACGACATCGGAAGCTCGTCGGTAAAAGCTTCGATTGTCGACGTCAACACAGGCAATATCGAAGCCTCGGCATTCTTCCCCGGCTCCGAAGCCCCCATTATCTCCCACAAAGCCGGATGGGCCGAACAGGACCCTCAGAGCTGGTGGGATTATCTGCGACAGGCCACCGCGGCAGTCCTTGACAAAAGCCGCCTCGACCCGGCCGACATAAAAGCCATAGGCATCAGCTATCAGATGCACGGCCTTGTGGCTGTGGACCGCGACCGACAGCCCCTGCGCCCGGCCATAATCTGGTGTGACTCCCGCGGCGTTCCCTACGGCGAGAAAGCTTTCAGCGACCTGGGTGCCGACAGGTGTCTGAGCCACCTGCTCAACTCTCCCGGCAACTTCACGGCATCCAAACTGCGCTGGGTAAAGGAAAACGAGCCCGAACTGTTTGAGCGCATCTACAAGATAATGCTTCCCGGCGACTATATAGCCATGCGTCTCACCGACCGCATAGCCACCACGGTCACGGGACTGTCGGAGTGCATGCTCTGGGACTTCGCCACCGACTCTCCCGCCGCCTTCCTCATGGATTACTTCGGATTCCCCGAAAGCATTATCCCGGAGATAGTGCCCACATTCGGCGACCAGGGCCACCTGACCGCCGCGGCTGCCGCCGAACTCGGCCTGAAAGAAGGCACCCCGGTAACCTACCGCGCAGGCGACCAGCCTAACAACGCCCTTTCGCTCAACGTGTTCGAGCCGGGCGAGATAGCCTCGACCGCCGGCACATCGGGCGTGGTCTACGGCATAAACGGCGAAGTGAGCTACGATCCGCTCTCGCGCGTGAACACCTTCGCCCATGTGAACCACCGCAGCGGCCACACACGTCTGGGCATAATGAACTGCATAAACGGCACCGGAATACTCAACTCGTGGATACGCCGCAACGTGGCTCCCGAAGGCATGGGCTACACCGAGCTGAATGAGCTTGCCTCCCGTGCGCCCGTGGGAGCCGCAGGGGTGAGCATCCTGCCCTTCGGCAACGGCGCCGAGCGCGTGCTCTGCAACCGCGAGACAGGCTGTTCAATCCACGGCCTCAACTTCCTCTCGCACGGACGCGAGCATCTGGCGCGCGCCGCCCAGGAAGGCATAGTGTTCGCTTTTCAGGCCGGCATAGACATAATGAAGGATATGGGCATGGAAGTGCGTAAAATCCATGCAGGCCATGCCAACATGTTCCTGAGCCCGCTCTTCCGCCACACGCTCGCCAATGTGAGCGGCGCCGTGATAGAGCTGTATGATACCGACGGAGCTGCAGGAGCCGCCCGCGGAGCCGGAATCGGCGCCGGAATCTATGCCTCGCCCTCCGAGGCTTTCGCCACGCTCCATGTAATCGAGCGCACCGAGCCCGACGCAGCGCTTACCGCCCCCACCGCCGAGGCCTACTCCCTGTGGCAGCGACGCCTCAAGGCCGAACTCTCCGCCCTCTGACGCACGCAGGCCCTTCCGGCCGTTTCTCTATTTTACGACAACAACAAATCTATAATCATAAAAACCTATTACACATCACACAATGGCTACAAAAGAATACTTTCCCGGTATAGGGAAAATCAAATTTGAAGGCAAAGACTCGAAGAATCCTCTTGCCTACCGTTATTACGACGCTGAGAAAGTAGTGCTCGGCAAGAAAATGAAAGACTGGTTCAAGTTCGCAATGGCATGGTGGCACACACTGTGCGCCGAGGGCGGCGACCAGTTCGGAGGCGGCACAAAGAAGTTCCCCTGGAACACCGCCACCGACCCCGTGCAGGCAGCCAAGGACAAAGCCGACGCAGGCTTCGAGATCATGCAGAAACTCGGCGTCGAGTATTTCTGCTTCCACGACGTAGACCTTGTGAGCGAGGCCGCCACCATCGAGGAATATGAGGCCAACATGAAGGAAATCGTGGCCTACCTCAAGCAGAAAATGGCCGAGACCGGCATCAAGAACCTCTGGGGCACAGCCAACGTGTTCGGCCACGCACGCTACATGAACGGAGCCGCCACCAACCCCGACTTCGACGTAGTGGCCCGCGCCGCCGTGCAGATTAAGAACGCCATCGACGCCACAATAGAGCTCGGAGGCACCAACTATGTGTTCTGGGGAGGCCGCGAAGGCTACATGAGCATCCTCAACACCGACCAGAAACGCGAGAAAGAGCATCTGGCCATGATGCTGACCCTGGCACGCGACTACGCCCGCGCAAAAGGCTTCAAGGGCACGTTCCTCGTTGAGCCGAAGCCCATGGAACCCACCAAGCATCAGTATGACGTGGACAGCGAGACCGTGATAGGCTTCCTGCGCGCCCACGGACTCGACAAGGACTTTAAGCTCAACATCGAGGTGAACCACGCCACTCTCGCCGGCCACACCTTCGAGCATGAGCTGGCAGTGGCCGTTGACAACGGCATGCTCGGCAGCATCGACGCCAACCGCGGCGACTACCAGAACGGCTGGGACACCGACCAGTTCCCCATCGACAACTACGAGCTGACCCAGG
>CAUBWJ010000041.1 GCA_958439725.1 uncultured Muribaculaceae bacterium
ATGTTTTCCGGATCGAGGAAATCATCCAGTCCCTCCTGACGGAAACCTTTGATTATCTCTTTTCTTCGCGACGGATTTTTAGTATTGACAACACGCGATGATTTCTCTCTCGTACTGACATTCAATATCGGATTCCCTGAGACCTCGCTTGTGTCTATATAATCCCGAAGAACGCCGAATTTTTTCAATATCAGATTCTTTTCATCAACAGGGCTGAATTTGTTAAGACCAAACGTGATACGTTCATATTTATCATAAGAGTAATTGGGATGCCGCATCGGATCGGTAAGAGTATCGGCATTCCTTATTTTCTCCATAAAGATAACCGCGGGATTATTCTTTTTAGAATACTTTTTCTTTTTGGATTTCACCACCACTTCCCCGAGCTCTTTACCGATTGGCCTGAGTCTTACTTTAAGATAATTGGGCTCACCTTGCGTCAGCTTCAATATTTTGGTTTCATATCCCATTGCCGACACTTTTATTTCTGAGACCGGTTTAGCGGTACGAAGCGAAAAACGTCCGTAATCATCGGTAAGTCCACCCGTCCCATTGTCAAGAAGCACAACTGACACAAACGGGATTGGATTTCTGGAAAGAGAATCGGTTACGGTTCCGGAAACAAAAGTGGTCGGAGCGGCAGTCACATTAAGCGTGACAAGCACTCCGAGCACAGATAATAATATTCTGAATAAGAGCTGCGTCATTAATTGTCTGTTTCTGTGTCTGTGTCTGCCTTACTTCCGCTTTCATCAGAAATAGCATGTTCTTCGTCAAATTTCTCGTATGCCTCCACTATACGCTGTACTAAAGCATGACGGACTATGTCCTTCTTTCCGAATTCCACTCGTCCTATCCCTTTTACATTCTTAAGGATTTTCAATGCCTGCATAAGTCCGGACGCGGTGGATCTCGGAAGGTCTATCTGGGTTGCATCTCCAGTAATTATCATTTTGGCATTCATGCCAAGACGCGTGAGGAACATCTTAATCTGGTGGGTTGTGGTATTCTGGGCTTCGTCCAGCACTATCACTGCGTCATTGAGCGTTCTGCCGCGCATAAAAGCAAGTGGAGCAATCTGAATCACTTTGTTCTCCATATACTCTTTTAGCTTCACGGGCGGAATCATGTCCTCCAGAGCATCATATAGAGGCTGAAGATACGGATCAATTTTGTCCTTCATGTCGCCTGGAAGGAATCCGAGTTTCTCACCGGCCTCCACCGCAGGGCGCGAAAGAATTATCTTGCGCGCCTCTCTGTTCTTCAAAGCTTTTACGGCAAGAGCTATCGCGATATAGGTTTTACCGGTACCGGCCGGTCCCAGAGCAAATGTCAGGTCATTCTGATTGAACTCATCCACAAGTTTCTGCTGATTGGGAGTCCGGGCACTTATCGGTTTGCCGTTGACGCCATATATTATCACGCCGTCCGAGCGCTTGTCGTGAGGCTTCTCACCGGAAACTATGTCAAGAATCACATCTTCTGTCAAGGAATTGTACTTGGTGCAGTATTCTTCCATTTCATGTATTTTCTTCTCGAAAACAGATGTCTCCTCCTCATCACCTATAACCTTTATCACACTGCCCCTCGCAGCCATACGAAGTTTAGGGAATAGATTACGGATGAGTTGCATGTTGCTGTTGTTTACCCCGTAGAAATTAACGGGATCAGCATTGCTTATTATTACAATTCGCTCTATCATCTCTTTATAATAGTGAAAGGAATCATTCGCTTATACTATATAATGCCGTAGAAACCTTTCATGTTTTATCTTTTTAGTTTTATTTTTAATTTTGCGGGACACTCATCAATTTCAAAAACGCATTAAGTCGCCTGACCTATGGGTAAAGAAATAGAACGTAAATTTCTCGTCAAAGACGAAAGCTACAAAAAACGTGCCAGCAGAGTTCTCGAAATCCGACAGGCTTACCTCTCCACTTCGCCTGATTCCGTGGTGAGAATCCGCGTTTCCGGCCCCATGGCATTCCTTACGGTTAAGAGCAGAACCCACGGATGTGAGCGTGGGGAATGGGAATATCCTATTCCCGTTTCAGATGCCATTGAGATAATGGATGCCTGTTCATGCTCCGCGATGATATCGAAAACAAGATATATCGTGGGCAGTTGGGAAGTCGATGAATTCCACGGGAGACTCTCAGGGCTTATCGTCGCTGAGATTGAGCTGCAAAATGCTGAAGAACCCTTCGAAAAACCGGCATTTCTGGGACGTGAAGTAACCGGCGACGTCCGTTACTACAATTCTGCGCTCACCTCTTGCGAAGAGCTTCCTCCTACAGAATGACTCAGCGCCTTCTGACCAGCCTCACCACATTTTCAACATGGTGAGTATGAGGGAACATATCTACAGGCTGTACTCTGTCAACCTTATATAACCCGTCAAGCAAAGCTATATCACGTGCCTGGGTCGAAGGATTGCAGCTCACGTAAACTATTCTCTCCGGGGAAGCATTCAGAATGACGTTGACCACATCCTGATGCATTCCCGCACGCGGTGGATCGACTATCATCACGTCAGGAACCCCATGCTCGGCTACAAAACCATCAGTAAGAACATCCTTCATATCTCCGGCAAAGAATATAGTGTTGCCAATACCGTTTGTCTCGGAATTCACCCGTGCATCCTTTATGGCGTCTTCCACGTATTCTATACCAATTACCTTGGCCGCTTTTGAAGCTACGAAATTAGCAATGGTGCCGGTTCCGGTATAAAGGTCATATACGAGTTCCGTTCCGGAAAGATCAGCAAAATCACGCACCACATTATAAAGCCTTTCAGCCTGGCGGGAATTCGTCTGATAGAACGACTTGGGTCCGACGCGAAACCGCAGTCCTTCCATTTCTTCCTCTATATAGGGTGACCCTTTGTATACCAAAACATCCTGATCTGCAATGGTATCGTTTAGTTTGGTATTGATCACATACTGAAGAGATGTTATTTCCGGGAATTCTCCTGCCACGGCATCAAGAAGAGCTTTTATAGGCTCAGGTTCGTCAGAACCGAAAACCATAACAGCCATAACCTGACCCGTGGACGCTATGCGAATCATCAGGGTCCTCAACAATCCGCTTTGGGCTCTGAGGTCGTAAAAGCTCAGTCCATTGCGCTTGCCGTAGTCCTTTATAAACAGTCGCAGCCGGTCTCCCAGACTGTCCTGAAGATGACACTCCTCGATATCCAGCACTTTATCGAAAGCCCCAGGTATATGGAAACCGGCGGCATCTCTGTCAGGAAACTCTTCTCCGCTCCTGAGTTGGTCAAAAGTCAGCCATTTTTTATTCGAAAAAGTATACTCCATTTTATTACGGTAGGCCCATACATTTTCCGAACCGATAATCGGACTGATTTCCGGAAGAGCCACCTTGGCGATACGTTCAAGTGCATCCTTTACCTGTCGCTGTTTAAGCTCAAGCTGGATGTCATAAGGCAGATGTTGCCACCGGCAGCCTCCGCAAACGCCGAAATGCCTGCATCTCGGCGTCACTCTTATCTCTGAGGGCTTTACCATCCTCTCGATATGGCCTTCACTGTAACTTTTACGGCTTCTGTCAATCTTCACATCGACAATATCGCCGGGTGCGCCGAAGGGTATGAATACCACTTTGTCATTTATACGGGCAAGCGAATTCCCTTCAGCCGCCACATCTGTTATTTCTACACCCTCATACAAGGGTAATTCTTTTCGTTTTCTTCCCACTTTTCAGTATAATAGTATTCCGAAAATTAACAACGTTTATTCAATCAAGGTGCAAAGCTACGCAAATAAGGTTAATCTTCATCCCTCAGTGAGAAAAATCTTTAATTTTTTTCATGTTTGCGTTTAATGTCTTACATTTGCACTAAAGTCCATGACAAAACTATCAGGCAGTCCAAGCCTGCATTCAAGTATAAAACAAACATTTTTTATATACCCAATTTAATACACTAACTGATGAAAAGAGTTTACACGTTTGGAGACGGCAAAGCCGAAGGCGATGCCTCTATGCGTAACCTCCTTGGTGGCAAAGGCGCGAATCTCGCCGAAATGAACCACCTCGGTATGCCCGTCCCCCCCGGATTCACTATTACTACCGAAGTCTGCACCGAATACACTCAGTATGGTCGCGATGAAGTTGTAAAGCGTCTTCAGAATGATGTGGAAAAAGCGATAGCTCACGTTGAAAGCCTCACCGGCAAGAAGTTCAACGATCCCTCCAATCCCCTTCTGGTTTCTGTACGCTCCGGTGCCCGCGCTTCTATGCCCGGCATGATGGACACTGTGCTCAACCTTGGTATGAACGACGCTACCGTTGAATCCCTCGCCGCCCAGAGCGGAAATCCCCGTTTTGCCTGGGACAGCTACCGCCGCTTTGTTCAGATGTATGGTGACGTGGTTCTCGGAATGAAACCCAAAAGCAAAGCCGACATCGATCCTTTCGAGGAAATCATGGATAAGGTCAAGGAAGAAAAAGGCGTTAAACTCGACACTGAGCTTGATGTCGAAGACCTCAAATCACTCGTTAAGCTCTTCAAGAATGCCGTAAAGGAATTCACCGGAAAAGACTTTCCCGACAATGCCTGGGAACAGCTTTGGGGTGGTATATGCGCAGTATTCGACAGCTGGATGAACGAGCGCGCCATCCTTTACCGCCGCATGAACCAGATTCCCGAGGAATGGGGAACCGCCGTTAATGTTCAGGCTATGGTTTACGGCAATATGGGCAATAATTCAGCCACTGGCGTTGCTTTCAGCCGCGATGCCGCTACCGGCGAAGATATCTTCAACGGCGAATACCTCATCAACGCCCAGGGTGAAGACGTGGTTGCCGGTATCCGCACACCTCAGCAGATTACTGTTGAAGGTTCTCGTCGTTGGGCCGCTCTTCAGGGCATCTCCGAGGAAGAACGCGCTTCGAAATATCCTTCGCTCGAAGAATCAATGCCTGTATGCGCAGCCGAGCTTATCAATATTGCTCACCGCCTTGAGGATTATTACAAAGACATGCAGGACATGGAGTTCACCATTCAGGATGGTAAGCTCTGGATGCTCCAGACTCGTAACGGCAAGCGCACCGGTGCTGCCATGGTTAAGATTGCCATGGATTTCCTTCGCGCTGGCGAAATAGATGAAAAGACCGCCCTCCTCCGCATGGAACCCCAGAAACTCGACGAGCTTCTGCATCCCGTATTCGACAAAGCCGCTCTCAAGCGCGCTACCGTTGCAGCCAAAGGTCTGCCCGCATCTCCCGGCGCAGCTACCGGCCAGATAGTATTCTCTGCTGAAGATGCTGAAAGCTGGGCAGAGCGCAAGAAAAAAGTGGTTCTCGTCCGTATCGAGACTTCTCCTGAAGACCTCCGCGGTATGGCTGTGGCCCAGGGCATCCTCACAATGCGTGGTGGCATGACATCCCACGCTGCCGTTGTTGCTCGTGGCATGGGTAAATGCTGCGTCAGCGGTGCCGGTGAAATCCGTATCGATTACAAAGATAAGACCGTTGTTATGAACGGCAAGACATATAAGGAAGGTGACTGGATTTCGCTCAACGGTTCTACCGGTGAAGTTTACGACGGTCAGGTACCCACTACCGAGCCCGAACTCGGAGGTGACTTCGGCGCCATCATGAATCTCGCTGCCAAATACACCAAGACTCTCGTACGCACCAATGCCGACTCTCCCCGCGATGCCAAGCAGGCCCGTCACTTCGGAGCTCAGGGTATCGGCCTCTGCCGTACCGAACACATGTTCTTCGAAGGCGACCGTATCAAGGCCGTTCGTGAGATGATTCTCGCAAGCGACGTTGAAGGCCGTCGTCACGCTCTCGCCAAACTTCTTCCCATGCAGCGCGGTGACTTCGAAGGCATCTTCGAGGCCATGGACGGCTACGGAGTAACCATCCGTCTCCTCGATCCCCCTCTGCACGAGTTCGTACCTCATCAGACTGCAACTCAGAAAGAACTTGCCGCTGAAATGGGTCTCTCACTCGAAGAAGTTAAAGCTAAAGTTGACAGCCTCGAGGAGTTCAACCCCATGCTCGGCCACCGCGGTTGCCGTCTTGGTATCACCTACCCCGAAATCACCGAGATGCAGACCCGCGCCATCATCGAGGCCGCTATCGCCTGCAAGGAACGCGGCATTGATGTTCATCCCGAAATCATGATACCTCTGGTTGGTTCGCTCAAAGAAATCCAGAACCAGGCCGATGTAATCAACATCACCGCTGCCAAGGTATTTGTTGAAAAAGGCCAGTCTGTAAGCTACAAGGTTGGAACCATGATTGAAGTTCCCCGTGCTGCCCTCGTAGCAAACGAAATTGCTACCGTAGCCGACTTCTTCTCATTCGGTACCAACGACCTTACCCAGATGACCTTCGGTTTCTCACGCGACGACGCGCCCAAATTCCTCAAGTTCTACAAAGAGCACGGTATCATCAAGACCGATCCCTTCGAAGTTCTTGACCAGGAAGGTGTAGGCCAGCTCGTGAAAATGGGTGTTGAGAAAGGACGCGCCACCAAGCCCGAACTCAAAGTTGGTATCTGCGGCGAGCACGGAGGCGAACCCTCTTCAGTTAAGTTCTGCGCCAAGCTTGGCATGAACTACGTAAGCTGCTCACCCTTCCGCGTGCCCATCGCCCGCGTAGCTGCTGCGCAAGCAGCCATCGAGGACTAAGCTGCCTAAACACCAGCAAACCACCAATCAAACAAAAAAGTGCTTAGAGAACGCTTAGAGCGTTCATTCAAACACTTGATATTATGCGATTGTTGTTTGCGGCTCAGGCTGCCATCGAGGATTAATCCTTAGTAACTGAAACCAGACAATTAGGTCGTAACACCTTGCTTTGCAGGGGTTACGGCCTAATTTACTCTTAGACCTCCCGCTCATTCCGACACGCTTTCCGAGCAGTTTGAACGGAAATGTTTAGAAATTGCTTAGACTTTTTACCCCCTCTGCTTAGAGCGTGTTTAGAGCGATGTTTAGAACGTTTAATCAGCCGTAAATCTCTGATTAATAAAAAAAAGCCCACAGGCATCAAATATTAATCATATATCAAACAAGAGAGTTATGGCAACCCTAAGACCATGCGTTCAGAAGCAACGCTCGGACGGGTACTATCCCGTCTACATCCGGGTCATACAAAACAGAAAACCCGGGTATATCAAAACCGACAAACTAGTCGCACCCTCCTCGGTGACCAAGACCAAGGAAATTCGCGACAACGAAGTACTACGCTACTGTACTCAGCTCATCTCCGACTATACACGTCGTCTCAATCTTCAGGATACGTCTATCTGGACTGTTCAGGAAGTTGTGTCATTCCTACAGACGAAAGAGAGCGATGCGAGTTTCACAGACTACGCGAAGCTCCACATCAACCGAATGATCAATTCAGGTCACGAGCGCAACGCCAAGAACTACAAGATGGCTGTGCAGAATCTGGAACGATACCTCGGCACCAACCAAATCATGTTTTCGTTCCTTTCTTCAACAGTACTCCAGAAGTGGATAAAGTCGCTCATGACCAAGGCGCGTTGCAAGGAAATGTACCCCGTCTGCATCCGTCAAATATTCAAGGCGGCTATCCTTGAACTGAACGATGAGGAGAAAGGGATAATCCGTATCAAGCTCAATCCATGGTTGAAAGTCTCCATCCCAAAGGCTGACAAGGCTGAACAAAAGGCAATCAGTGCCGAGGAATGTCGAGAGTTCTTCAACCGTCCTCTGCCAAAATCAAAAATGCTGTCCCCTCTGCCGGAGTTCGGACGTGACGTGGCGAAACTTGTACTTTGCCTCGGCGGCATCAACACAGTTGATCTCTACAACATGAAGAAGGTCGACTACTACAACGGCATCCTTCATTACAAGCGAGCAAAGACCCGCCACAGTCGTTCCGACGAGGCGTATATGGAAATGCGCGTCGAACCGTTCATCCAGCCTATATTCGACAAGTATCTCGCCGGAGAAGATGACGAATATCTCTTCATCTTCCATCAGCGATACTGCGATTCCGACAGCTTCAATGCCAACGTCAATTCCGGAATAAAGAAGATTTGTACGGATATGGGCATAACCGACAAGGACAAGAAATACAGCGGCTATACGTTCCGTCACACATGGGCTACCATAGCCCAGAACGACTGTGACGCGAATCTGTTCGAGGTAGCGTTCGGCATGAACCATAGCCACGGTTTCAGAGTGACCCGAGGCTACGTCAAACTCGACTATTCTCCTGCATGGCGGCTCAACGCCAAGGTCATCGAGTTCGTTTTCTTCAGTGACCAAAAGAGCAAGCAGGGAAAAGCCAAGGACTTTGAGGAAACAGAAGACAAGCTCTTCCGTATATCAAAGAAGATGATGATATATGGACGTGCCTACTTCAAAGGCAAAGTCATCGCTGAACTTACAGACATAGGCTTCGGCACAGTCGATTCAATAATCAAGGCTCTCGCAGCCCAGTTCCCTGACGATATTCCGGAAGGCTGCGCCGTACAGTTCCGAATCACCAACTGCGATTCACAGAAAGAGGTGGTTTACGAGCGAACCAAAGGAAAAGGCTTCTGAACCTGCCAAGCCCGAGTGAGAGCGAGCTTCAAAACTCCACATTAGGGAACAGACCCAAAACATCTCCTTGCCTGCCGTGCCGGTCGTATTGACTGGCATGGTTTTTTTATTTCCCTAAAGTCGTAGTCTTACGGTGTCAACTGCCGAGAATACCGGGTGCGATAGTGCGTAAATCCCTTTCTCCATCCCCATGCAGCCACCTTGGAAAGCTGACGATAAAGGAAGCGGATGGCATAGATTATAATTTCTATCGTCCAACGGAATATGAAGAGCGCAATGCGGAACAGCGTCAATACTATCCAGCAGACACCCTTGAACAGCAGGTTGAAAAGAGTGAGATATATGACTAATAGAAGCTCGGGCATAATCGTATTCTTTATGGTTTCCGAGGGAGTATCCCTCATGCAAATATACTAAAAATCAGCGAGTTGAACAAATTTTCAAGTCAATAAATCACACGAAATCAAGTGATTAATTTATTGGCGCTGACATTCTCGTTTCAACAATGATATTGCATCCTTTTGAGTGAATTTAGAGGCTTACGAAAGCTCTTTTATTCCCTTATGCACCGTCAAAACAAATGCCATGAATTGATACATAAAACACCATGCTTTAAAGATTATGATTTTCAAATCCCCGTCATTTAAGTTATAAATCATCGAATCAAGGCTCATGCGACATTACCACATTAACTCATGTTCCATGAAACGTGATTTTGCGCATCGCTAAATTCCATACGATAATATGTGAGATTTTGATATATGCAAAATGATGTATTATCCTATGGGATATGATTCAAAGTCCATCGTATCATATCGCATAAAGTTTCGTGGTATTGGGTTATATCCCAGTGACACTTGAAACATTATGTGAATGTTCATATTGCGACAAGGCATTATGTATGAAGTATAAATCATGCCTCGCGGTCTTTTGAGAAAAGTGTTGTGCATTTCCATGGGAGCAGGCCGGAATCGGTAGATTTGCTCCTGAGAACCTTGTGGGCATATGCCGTTTTCTACAGTTTTTGGGAAGCAAGTTGTGCTTTTCGCCGTACAAAATCCTGCCGGATTTCGCCCTCTGAAAAGCCACTTGCCGACCGCTGCGCGGCGGTGGAGGCTGCCGCCTCTGTTTCGCCTCCGGCGAGAATCCGATGGATATGGCCCACTGTAAACAGCAATCACAGTCAAAATGAACCGTAGAATCAAGAGAATCGAACTACGCCTTACGGAAGCCGAGGCGCAGTTTATCAGGGAGAAATCAAAGGGCTACCGCTCTGTCAGTCAGTATATACGGGATGCCGTAGCAGAGTTTTCAGACACAGATGCCAAACGACGGCTGGAGCTGATCAATGAGCTTGGCAAGCTATATCGCGAGTATCACAACGAGCTGTTCCATCTGTCCGCCAATCTCAATCAGGTGGTCAAGAGAGCCAACGAACTTGCCGTTGCAGGTCTGCTGAGTAAGTCGTATCTGGAGAAAACAGTCATTCCTGCGGTACGCGGTATCGAGGGCACGGTTTCAGCCATCAGAAGCGCACTTCTTGACGTAACGAAACAAGCCACATTACTTCATCGGGGCAAATAATATCGCACCATAGTCCATAAATTATGATGTTCCGGGACGTGATGTAGTATGATTCTTGTCGCTGCATTGCATGAAGTATTATTCAAGGGTATAAACTTCATGGCACAAGAGATATTCATTTATAAATTCAGGCTTCATGCTTGAAAAATCGTGCAACATGATTTTATGAGTTATAGCCCATAGAGCCATATCGCCACAAGACGTGGAACCAAAACACATCAGTCGTAATGAAGAAATATATGATTCATACCCCATAATTCAAAGGGTAATAAATCAAAGTACAACATTTCACAAACCATGATTGCAACAATCCTTCCCGGCAGTCCCAACTTCCATGCCGTTCTTTACAACGAGCGCAAGGTAGCCAAAGGCACGGCTCGTCTTATCGAGATAAAGAACTTCGGGATTCTCGAAGACATAGACAGCTTCGGTAAGCCTGCTCCTGAAGAGCTGCGCTCTTATCTCCAGACCTATTCAGAACGGAACGGGCGGATCCGTCAGACCCAATTTCATCTTGCAATATCCTGCAAAGGGAAGGAAATGACAGAAGACGAGTTGCTCGACTTCGCCCACGCCTATCTCAAAGAGATGGGGTATGGTCAGGAGGGTCAGCCGTTGCTCGTATATGCCCACCGCGATACGGAAAACAATCACATTCACATCGTCACATCAAGAGTCGCACCTGACGGAACCAAGATTAACGACAGTCAGGAGCGGATACGCTCTCAAAGGGCAATCGACAGGATTCTCGGCCAGGACGCACGGAAGAAAACAGAGAAGGATTTGGAAAAAGCCAAGGGTTACTGCTACACCTCGATGGCACAGTTCAAGGCTCTCCTCTCCTCCCTCGGGTATGAGAGCTATGTCAAGGACGACACATTATATATAAAGAGGCAGGGAACCGTCCAGATGAAGGTTGCTGTCTCTGAGATTGAAGATTCCTTCCCGGAGCGCAGACGAAACCGTCAGCGACAGCGAGAGATAAAGGCTCTGCTGTTGAAGTATCGTAACGTCAATACCGATGTAAAGGGACTACAGGCAGACTTGAAGAAGAACTTTGGCATCGACCTTGTTTTCTTCGGGCGAAAGGACAAGCCTTATGGATATATCATTATCGACCATAATAGAAAGGAGGTGCTACATGGAGAGCATGTTTTCAAAATGGAGCTGTTGCTCGACTTCGCCACCGCGGAGGAACGTTTGGATCGCATAGATGCTTTCATCGACAGCGTTCTTGCTGCTAATCCGAAGGCAACGACCTTCGACATCAACGAAAAGCTGCGTCGCTCACACGCCTATATAAAAAGAGGTGTTCTCTATTATGGGGATGAGAGCCGGAATCTCAATCCACTGTTGGCTGAGACAATTCTCCGGAATGACAGAATCGGCAGAATCGAGAGTTTCGGGGCGGTCATCGAAGCTGAACTTAACCGCCTATGCCAAATATATAAGGTGGAGCGCAGAGACCTCATTTCCCTCATGTCCGAGAGAAAACCGAGTACAGCCCGGGCTGTGAATCAGCTTCGCGGTATCTTCGATAATACTACACTTGATTACAAGGATTTGAAAAGTGCAATCAGGGAATCCGGTTTTCAGATCCATCGCACTGAATCCGGAGATATTCTTGCTGTAAACTTCAACGAATATATCATCATTGACCTCAGGGCCGAGGGCTTCGACCTGACAAGACTCGACTACAAACCTCAAAAGAAAGAGCAGCCAACTGTTCAGAAACCAAAGGAACATCAGTCTCAGCCCAAGAAGTCCGGCATCCGTCCTTTGCAAGATGCCGGAGGCGGTGCCTCGGATTCCAACCGCGAATGGGAGGTCGGCAAGAAGCCCGACTACGATGATATTGACGATGGCCGCACATTGAAGATGTAGCGATTATGGAGGTCGCGGACTTTCTCACGTAACACTTCCGGACGGTTGTAATATGTTTCTAAGAATTATGCCTCTTAAGTTCATGAATGATGTCTCTAAAATACATGATTAATGTTGTGCATTTCGTTTCCCGCCTTCCGCCCTTGGTAATTTTGTGAAAAATAAAAATAAACACGCCTGTATGATACAGTTTCCAGTCATAGTCACATTCGCCAACCAAAAAGGAGGCGTCGGGAAGACAACCCTGTGCGTGCTCTTTGCCCATTACCTTGTGGCAAAGGGCGTAAAGGTCCGTATACTCGACTGTGACCGTCAGATGTCGGTTGTCAGACGGCGCAAGGCCGACATAGACCGCTATGGAGAGGAAGCGGTACCGTTCCCGGCTGATCCGGAAAGAGTCAGCAACGCCGAAGAAGTCTATGACATGGTGGAGAAAATTTTCGGGAATCAGGATTATGAAGTCACGCTCATTGATACCCCCGGCCTTGTACTGAACGAACCCAACAAGCTTATTCTTCAGAACTCCGACCTGATTGTAACTCCTTTCCACTATGACAAGATGACGCTCTCCTCTACGTCTACCTTCATCATGTGCCTTGACATGATGAAGCGCACTCTTGGTCAGGAAATGAGAGCGAGGCTCTACCTCATACCCAATCTCCATGACGGCAGAATCGGAACAAGAAGCGAGCTGATGCTTTGGGAGGAAGCCCGTGATATTTTCAGCAGATACGGTATCGTCACTCCAAAAATTTCAAGGGTGTCCTCGATGGAAAGAATAAGCACCGTAATGCCGCTCGACCAGCAGTTGAAACTCGTCACTCCGGCCTTCGACAAACTGTATCTTGACATCTTCGGCAGTCTCGAACAATTCCGCATGTCTCCGAAGTCCACCATAGAACAGAAGACCACTGAGAAACCGGTCATCACAGAGATGATACCCGAACTTACGGATACGGACGCACCTTCCAACCTGAATTTTGAAACCGACAATAATACAACCACAGATGGAAAACCAGAATAATACTACCCAGGCCACGACACCCGTTCCCGGCTTCACACGCAAGACCGTGTTGAGACCAAAGACAGAATCCTCGGTTCCCGAGACAAAGAAAGAACCGATACAGGAGGCTGACAGTGATTTTACGGAAGCCGGTAATATAATCGCAAATAACGGGGAGGAGCCGACAGCCTCTGAAGCAGAGACAGCAGAAAGCTCCCACGGCCCAGACATGGAGGAAACAGACGAATGGGAATCCTTCATGGAGAATCTCCGTAACTATGAATCACGGGGCTGTCGTGAGAACCGCACTTACTGCCGCCTCGACAACGATATAGCCGACGCTCTTTACGAACTCGACATCAACGGTTCGAGCCGTCCCGACATCGTAAGCGCCGTAATGCGCGGATTCCTTCTTCGCAACAAGGAGCGTCTGCTCCAACTGCGCCGTGCGAGGAAAAGCTTTTTTGAAACTATATAAGACCTGTGATATGAAAAGACAATGGACTGACTCCCATACTGAAATGCTACGTGAGCTTTATCCGGTCGAAACAATCGAGCGGACAGCCGAGATTATCGGTTTCAGCCGGACAACCATAAAGGTCAAGGCCCGCAAATTCGGTATTGTCAAGGGAATGAACGTGGAATGGCTCGACAAGGCCACGGTAGTACGTAACAACTTCGACAGCCATTCATTCGCAGAAATCGCTGACATGATCGGGGCTACCAAAACTACAGTGGCAAGAATTGCCGGGAAGCTGGGGCTTAGACGTACCCGGAAGGAAAACAGGCACATCCGTTCGCGTGTCCGCAAGGATATGGTCAAGCGCGAGAAACGGCGTGTCATATTCGGCTTTGACCCGGTTACACGCATAAAGGTCGTGACCAACCGCAGGAGAATCAGGCTTCGTGCCGAGCTTAAAGCGGCGGGATATATCGTGGAGAGGATGGCAAACATCCTGTATTTCAAATCCGAGGACTGCCGCAATCTGAACAAGGAGAACATAGCCTCACGTCACGGTCTGCGTTTCGCCCCGTGGCCGTATGAGGAAGAACCATTAGTCAACGCAATATAACACCACACAGCATGAAATTCGGAGACATATTCCCCCTGCTGCTCGTACTGCTGATTCTGTACTACGCGGCAATGATAGCGATGGACTTATACAAAGCCAGACTCGAAAAAGAGGCCGAGAAGGAAAAAAACACCGAGGAGGAAATCGACATTTCTGACGAAGCCGCCACTTTCCAGCCTATCCGCATAAGGCGCGACGATCCAAAGAAGCCTATCGTACCTGCATCGGCCGAATCCCCAAGGAACGAGACAGAAGACAAGAATAAGGATAAAGCCAATACCGATGCACCCTCGAAGAATGAGGAAAAGAGACCGGAAGCTCCTAAGGACAATGAGCCTGTGCAAGAAAAAGATAAAGCAGATGAAACGCCGGAGACGAAGACAGACCCATTCGACCCTGAATCATACAAAATCCCCGATGAAGTTATTGCCGAGCATCGCAAGGAACATACAGAAACCGCGGACGAACAGGTACCGCATTCCGAGCCTTCTCCATCATCCGGTCCACAGCCATCGAATCAAAGGAAAAAGCCTCTTCGTGGGCCGGTAATGACCAATGGTATTCCTGCGGATGACCTTGTTTCCTTGATTGAGGCCCAATCCAATGGAATCCCTTCCGACTTGCAGAATTTCGCATACAAATGTGAGTCCGCTTGAACACCGACTCTACCCCCTCTCCTCCCGTTGCCTTTATCGAACACCGCTGCCTTTATTGAACGACGTTGCCTTGAATGCCCATTTATGAACATCCAACAAACTTCAATATGCATAAAATCAAAAAACGCTGCCTCCGTGCAGCAGCCCGTTTCAAGAACTCAGGCTTCGCCCGCAAGGGTGTGCTCGCGCTCGGCGCCCTCACCCTCACGGTAGGCGACATGATGGCATCAAGCAAGGGTGCCGCAGGTTTCACCAAGGCCACCACCGAAATATCGTCCTACCAGACACCGGTCTCCAATCTGATAAAGGCAATAGCAGCCGTCATCGCGCTCGTCGGCGCTTTTAATGTTTATTTCAAAATGAGCAACGGCGACCAGGATGTGAAAAAGACCATCATGCTCACCATCGGCGGCTGTATCGCCTTTATCGCTCTGAGCGAGGCATTACCGCTTTTCTTTAAGTAATACACAACTATACAGACAATTAAGCATTACGCATTAAGAATTCATAATTGAGTAAAGTGGCGATGAATCTCAATGGCTACCCTGTTTTCAAAGGGTTACAGAAACCACTGGAGTTTATGGGAATCCGAGGACGTTTCCTTATGCTGGCCGCTGCCGCGATTGGTGTATCATTCGTCGGGTTCATTGTATTCTCGATAGTCTTGGGCAAGCTTGCCGGGTTCATTGCCATGCTCATTATGGCGGCGGTCGGCATAGCGACCATCTTCATCAAGCAGCGCGGCGGTCTGCACAACAAGCGCCGTGACAACGGAATTTTCATCTACAAAAACATTTTCAAACGATAACACAGATGGCTAAGACAAAGAAACGCATATTCGATGGCTTGTACGCCCAGTTGGAGGAAACTGACGGCTCCGTGGTTCTATTCTCCGCAAAGGGCGAGCCGTCTGTCATATTCTCCATGACCAACCCGGTGCAGCAGCTCTGCACCGATGCCGAGCAGTACATGCTCTTTCAGGATGTGCTGTCGAATATCGTTCAGACTCTCGGCGAGGGGTACGCCCTCCAGAAGCAGGACATACTCTGTAAGCAGGCTTACCGACACGATGTGCCGGAAGATGCAGAGTTCCTGACACGCAGCTATTTCAAATACTTCGAGGGAAGAGAGTTTACGGAAATCACCACATATCTTATTATAACGCAGGAAGCACAGCGAGGTCAGTTCGTGCAGTACGACCCGAAGAAATGGCTCGACTTCCATGCAAAGGTCTCCAAGGTAAGCGACATTCTCGCGGAAAAGGGAATCAGACATAAGAAGCTGACCAAAGCCGAGGTCAGCGAATACTGCCACCGCTTCATGGCGTTCCAGTTTCGTCACGGCCCGTTCTCGATGACCAACTTCAAGGCTTCGGACGAATACCTGAAAACCGGTGAGCGTGTAATCCGTTCATACCCACTCGTTGACATCGACGAAATCAACCTCCCATCTGTCATACAGCCTTATACCAAGATTGGTATCAACGGATACGGCATTGCTACCGATTTATTGTCGTTCCTTACTTCCGTGCCACATACAGATTGCGTGGTATTCAATCAGGTGGTTCAGATACCCAATCAGAGAAAACTTCTCCGGAAACTTCAGGCGAAAGCGAAGCGTCACGGCTCCATGCCCGACCCGAGCAACAAGATTGCGAAGGCTGACATCGAGGAAGTGCTGAACCGTCTTGCCGTCGATACATCCATGCTGGTGAACACCAACTTCAATATCCTTGTGAGCTGTCCGGCAGACAAGGTGACTCCCGTCACGTCCTATCTGGAGACCAAGCTCTATGAGTGCGGCATAATGCTCTCGCGCACCGCTTACAACCAGTTGGAGTTGTTTGTGGATTCATTCCCCGGAAACGCCTATTCGTTCAATCCGGACTATGACCTCTTCCTCACTCTCTCGGACGCCGCCCTTTGCTTCTTTTTCAAGGAACACCTCAAAGGGTCGGAGACGACACCGCTGACCACATACTACACCGACCGCCAGGGGCTTCCGGTCTGCATAGACATAACCGGCAAGGAAGGCAAGGTCAAGATGACCGACAACGCCAATTTCTTCTGCATCGGTCCAAGCGGAAGCGGCAAGTCGTTCCACATGCATGTCATATGGACTAAAACGCATCGAAAAGAACTCCAAA
>CAUBWJ010000042.1 GCA_958439725.1 uncultured Muribaculaceae bacterium
ATAACACTGCACATCGTTCACACTGCCTGATTTAAGTACAAGTACCCCTTCCAGGTCGGTTCCGCTCAAAAAACGCTTTACGGTTCCTTCCTGCCCGGCGAGCGGAAAAAGATTCACGAAAACATTGTTCTCATTATGGTTTGAAGCCATCCATGCAAGAACATCGGCCAGAAAATATGCTGTAAGCCGGTTGTCACGTGAGAGTCCGCTTCCGTCTCTTATATTGATATCCTTAGTGTCCACGCCCCGGTTTGTCCATATCTCCTTCTCAACCTCAAGAGCCTTTTCCCTCCCTCCGGGAGCAATTGTATTCAACATCGCTTCCGCATAAAGATTGTCACTTCTATGCATCATGCTTCGTAGAATATCAATAATCTCAGGAGATTCATTGGTATATATTTCCGTTTCCTCCCCTTCGGAAGTCTTACTTTTAATGCCCGTCACGGATATTCCCCTCTCATCAAGCGTTTCTTTAAGCTTTAAGCTGAAACTTGCCTGAGGATCTGGATTTGAAGTTATTTCCGTTCTCCCTCGCTTTAAGACTCTCCCGGAAGCCACGATTTTATTGGCCACCCTATCTCTTTTTATGGAAAAGCTTCTTTTGCTCCGAGTGAATTTAATTGTCCCTTGTGGTACGGGAGGATTAGTTTTAAGTGACGGAAATTTTATAGCCAATCTGTTGTCGGCGTAATTAAAAGCATGATATCCTGTGCCATAAGGACGAATAAGATCCGTATCTTTCCAACCTTTGGGCATCGGTTCTTCCATAGATGAAGAATGGTTAAACACAATATCTCCTTTTATTGATTTTATACCCCAAGTCTCTATCTTGTCCGCTATACTGTCAATAAAGCCAGAGGTAGACGGGAAAAAAGCAGACTCAACAGTGGGATCCCCGCAGGCATGGATAATTATATCACCATCAAGCACCCCATTGGCGACCTTGCCTTGTGTTGTAACTCTGGTTTTGAACTTGGTGGACGGATCAATACTGGAAAGAACGGATGCGGCGGTTATAATTTTCATGACGCTTGCCGGCATAAGTGAAAGTTCGCCGTTAAGGTCGAGGACTACCTCGCCTGTTTTGAGGTCTTCAATATAAATTGAAGTTTTATCAGTATCGAAATTGGCAGATTCCAGACGGTTTATATATTGACACGGGGCCGCAAAAGAGCAGCCAAAGCATAGGATAGATAAGTATATTGTCTTGAGATGGTATTTTGACATGATAAATAAAAATTGAGTGCGAATTTAATGCCTCGCTCTGAATCCGCCAACCCAATAAATATTAAAACAGCTAAGATGCATCACTAATGCTCCCGATAAGAAACACTGTGTAAAATCTTTTCATAACCCCCATTTCTTAAAATCTGTCCATTTTAGCAATATTTTTAGTAACTTCGCGCCCGAAACATTTCCCGGGACTTCCGGAGCAACTACTATGGTAAGTAAAACCCGCGACAAATTAATCGAAGTTGCCAGACAGCTTTTCGTTTATAAAGGTGTGGAAAATACCACTATGAACGATATAGCGGCCGCCTCCGACAAAGGGCGCCGCACAATCTATACCTACTTCAAAAACAAGAAGGAGATTTTGAACGCCGTGGTAGAGAAACAAAGCGACGCTATAATCAGTCGCCTGCAGGAAATAGTGGTATCCGATTTAGACCCGGAAGAAAAGCTTCGCGTATATCTCCGTTTAAGGTTCAAGATATTCAATCAATCCATCCCCCGGGTAGAGAGCAAAGCTCACATGCTGTTTACACGCGACCACCGGAGGAACATCCGTATAAACCAGCTTGCCCTGATTAAAGAACGGGCCCTCTTCTCTTCCATGTTGCAGCAAGGAGTCAAGGTTGGGGCCTTCGATCCATCTCAGGCCGAGAAACTCCCCTGGTTGCATGCGCTTGCATTTCAGGCCTCTGACTATCTTCAGACCAATGGTTCCTTTGAGTCCTTAGGAGAGAATCCCGATGTAATATGTGAAAATATGATTGATTTTATCATAACCGGATTAAGAGTAAAAAGAAAACCATCTAACGATTAAACTTAATAATATGAAGTTACTTGAAGGAAAAACCGCCCTTATCACAGGTGCGGCCCGCGGTATCGGAAAAGCCCTGGCTCTCAAATTCGCCTCTGAAGGAGCCAATGTGGCATTTACCGACCTTGTCATTGATGAAAATGGCAAAGAAACCGAAAAAGAGATTGAAGCTTTCGGCGTTAAAGCCAAGGGATACGCTTCTAATGCCGCTGATTTCAATCAGACAAAAGAAGTCGTTGCAAAAGTGAAGGAAGACTTCGGATCGATAGACATTCTTGTAAATAATGCCGGTATCACAAAGGACGGCCTCATGATGAGAATGACCGAGCAGCAGTGGGATGCCGTTATAAACGTCAATCTCAAGAGCGCTTTCAATTTCATCAATGCCGTCCTCCCCATCATGCTTCGCCAGCGTTCCGGCAGCATAATAAATATGGCATCTGTGGTTGGCGTGCATGGAAACGCAGGTCAGTCCAATTACGCCGCATCCAAAGCCGGCCTTATCGCGTTGGCCAAGAGTATAGCTCAGGAAGTTGGCTCACGTGGAATCCGAGCCAATGCTATCGCACCCGGTTTCATTGAGACTGCAATGACTGCCGCTCTCCCTGAAGAAGTTCGTGAAGAATGGACTAAGAAAATACCTCTTCGCCGTGGAGGCAAAGTTGAGGATATTGCCAATGTAACGACTTTCCTTGCCAGCGATATGTCAAGCTACGTGACCGGACAGGTTATTCAGGTTGACGGTGGCATGAATATGTGATTCTGACTTTTCGAGAAGCATTACACGCTACATTATCACTGGAACCGGGCTGAATTTCACTATCAGCCCGGTTCCAATATTTTAAATTCAATCTCATCTCAAACACACTTCACTGCGCACCATCCTCTTATCTTAAAAATGTTAAACGGCGAATGGTATGTTCAACAGAGCTTTTGCTCTTTGCGAAAAAAGGCGTATCTTTGAAAAAAATATAGGATATGCTCACATATAATACCCGTCAAAAGCCATTGACGCTTTCTGCATACGGCCGAAATATTCAAAGGATGGTTGACTACTGTCTTACCATTGAGGACCGCGAGGAAAGAAATGCTTGTGCGCGCGAAATAATCTCTACGATGGCCACCCTGATTCCCGAAATCAAAAAAGAAGAGGGATACGAGCGTCGTCTGTGGGACCATCTTGCCATAATGTCAGATTTCCAGCTGGATATTGACTGGCCTTATGAGGTTATCCGGCCTGACAACCTCCAGTCCGCACCTGATCCGGTAGGATATGGCAAGAACATGATACGTTACAGGCATTATGGCGCTGTGCTCCCCCGCCTAATCGAGACCGCTTCATCGATGGAAGATGGAGAAGAACGACTCGAATTGGTAAAACTCATAGCCAACCAGATGAAAAAGTCGCTCCTGGCTCTCAATAATGACGTGGAGGATGCAAAAGTTTTTGCTGATCTGGCGGAAATGTCGCATGGCTCGATTCTTATTGACGCCGCCTCGATGCCGCTTCGGGAATATAAGATAGCACCACAACCCTCCGGAAAGAAAAAAAAGAAAAAGAAATAGTTTCTCATACATCAATCCTCCCGCTGTCAGAATTTAAGATGATTAGTTCGGATGAAATAAAAGAAATCGGCACGTTTGTTAAACCTCATGGTATCAAAGGTGAAATCAGTGCGCAAATTGATTACGATATCGATTTGCAGAAACTTAAATGCCTAATTATTGACATTGACGGTATATACGTGCCTTTTTATGTGAAATGTGTCCGTCCTAAGTCCAGCCATTCCGTTCTCGTCACTCTGGAAGATGTGAATTCCGACATTGAGGCTAAGGATTTCTCCGGAAAGTCTGTTTTCGCGCTTATGGAAGATTTTCAGCGCCAGAATCCCGAAGATGATAATGAAGACGAACTCGGAATTTATCTTTCAGATTTGATTGGGTTCACCCTTAAAGACCAATCCGGAGAAATACTTGGCAGCGTGGTTGATTTTGATGACTCAACGGCTAATCTGCTTCTGAAAATTCAACCCGTAAGAAGCGAGGATAAAGAGTTCTACCTCCCTGCCGCCGATGACTTAATAACAGAAGTAGACACCACCGACAAGATTCTGACCATGGATATTCCTGATGGCATCCTGTCGCTTTGAAAAAATATAGCTTTATATCCAATTACGCATTATGAAAGAATTTGATGAAAACGAAGCTATAAAGACTATGCGCGCCTCGCTTCCTGAGGGCAAAGCTCAAGGATATAGCGATGACGATTTGCTGAATCTCGTTGATATAATCTGGGATTATTATGAGATAAACGGTCTTCTTGAAATTGACCTGGATGAAGACGAAACTGAAGTATCGGTTACCGACATTGTCGATTATGCCAACAGAATGATTCGTAAGGACAAGGGGGCAAATATCGCGCCCGAGGACATCCCTGTTCTTGTAGAGGCCGAACTTGATTATGAAAACTCTCTCTTGGATTAATCGTTAAATTTGGAAGCCATAGCCACCACGCGACATATGAACAGAGCCATAATCATAGCGATATGCATGCTGATCGGAACGATGTTTTCGGTCCCCATCTCTGTCGCGCAAGAGCATGAAGCATACTCACACTATGATGAAGCTACGTTCATGGATATGGATTTTGAGCCAAACATTGCCACTCCGGAAGTCCCCCGCGAAAATCATCTTCTCATTACACGCTATGTGAAGAAGATAGCCAATTCTCTGAAATCCCGTTATACGGTTGATTTAATGAGGGAAGGAGAAGTCATGGTAATAACAATTCCTACCGACGAGCTGTTTCTGCCCAATGACACATTGCTTTATTCTACTTCCGGCCCTCTTCTCGCAGGCCTTGAAAAAATATTGGCCGACCCATACATGTGGAAACTTGTGATCGCTTTGCATACTGATGACACTGGTTCCGAGTATTACCGGGAATTCCTTTCAAGAAATCGTTTAAATTCCGTATATGATTGGCTTATGGATAGAATGGATGCCGGGCATTTGCCGGAAGATTTAATTGTTATCCCCTTCTCCATGGCATCTTCGGAACCCGTTTTGCCAAACGACACAAGAAAAAACCGATCCAAGAACCGGCGACTTGAACTCTATTTCGTCCCCGGGCCCGAAATGATTGAAAAAGCCTCGCGTCACGCCCTTTTCTGAATAATATAATAAATCAAATATAATAATCATATCATAACTAAAAATGGCAAAGGAACTTAAAGACCTTACGAAACGTGCCGACAATTATTCTCAATGGTACAATGACCTCGTGGTTAAAGCCGATCTTGCCGAGCAGTCGGCAGTCAGAGGTTGTATGGTAATTAAACCCTATGGATATGCAATCTGGGAAAAGATGCAGCAGCAGCTTGACCGTATGTTTAAAGAGACCGGCGTGCAGAATGCTTATTTCCCGCTCTTTATTCCTAAATCATTTTTATGTCGCGAAGCCGAACACGTTGAAGGCTTTGCAAAAGAGTGTGCCGTCGTTACCCACTATCGTCTTAAAAATGACCCGAATGGAAATGGTGTAATTGTAGACCCCGATGCAAAACTTGAAGAAGAGCTTATAGTCCGGCCTACATCTGAAACCATTATTTGGGGTACATATAAAAACTGGATTCACAGTTATCGTGACCTTCCGTTGCTTTGTAATCAGTGGGCAAATGTGGTCCGTTGGGAGATGCGCACCAGAATGTTCTTACGAACAGCCGAATTCCTCTGGCAGGAAGGCCATTGTGCGCACGCTACGGCCGAGGAGTCTGAACAGCGCACAGTCCAGATGATAAATCTCTATGCTGATTTTGCCGAGAAATACATGGCAATGCCTGTAATAAAGGGTGTCAAATCAGCAAACGAAAGATTTGCAGGTGCTCTTAACACATACACTATCGAGGCTATGATGCAGGATGGTAAAGCCCTCCAGTCCGGCACCTCCCATAATCTCGGCCAGAATTTCGCAAAGGCCTTTGATGTTACATTTGTCAACAAGGACAATCAGCCTGAATATGTCTGGGCTAACTCATGGGGTGTCTCCACTCGTCTGATGGGCGCCCTCATAATGACTCATTCCGACGATAACGGTCTTGTGCTTCCCCCTCACCTCGCTCCTATCCAGGTGGTCATAGTCCCTATCTATAAGAATTCCGAGCAGCTTGCTGAAATCAGCAAAGCTGTAGATCCCATAGTAACCAAACTTCAGGCAGGCGGCATCAGCGTGAAATACGATGATGCGGAAAACCGTCGTCCCGGATTCAAATTTGCCGATTATGAGCTCAAAGGTGTCCCCGTAAGGCTCGCTATCGGCCCGCGTGACATCCAGAACAACACAGTGGAGGTAATGCGTCGTGACACTCTCGAGAAATCCGAACATCATCTCGACACAATAGCCGAATACATTCCCGAACTCCTTGAAGAAATCCAAAGCAATATATACCGTAAGGCATTGACCTTCCGCGACTCAATGACCCGCACTGTAGACACCTACGAGGAATTTAAGGAAGAGATTGAAAAAGGTGGTTTCATACTCGCTCATTGGGATGGTACCCCCGAGACAGAGGAGAAAATCAAAGAAGAGACAAAGGCTACTATCCGCTGTATTCCATTGGATGGCGATAAGACACCGGGCAAATGTATGGTCACTGGCAAGCCGTCGGCTCAGCGTGTGATTTTCGCCCGCAACTATTAATATCACTCCTTAAAAACTTATCTCCGATATAATGACTCAGGATGAACTGATAAACCTTCTCGCCGAGAAAGAGGGCGTATCCCCTTCTGTAACGGGCCTCATGGTTAAAACCGTTGCTGAATGTATCGCCGACAATTGTCGGCGCATGGATGCCGTGGCGATTCCCGGTTTCGGAACTTTCCAACCACAGAAATCTGATGAACGTATAGTGGTGGACAAGTCCGGCGCCAGAACTCTACTTCCGCCCGAAATATCTTTGCTATTCCGTTCCAGTGTGTTACTCCGTAAAAAACTTTTGGGATGAACGAGAAAATACCTATAAAATCACTGTCTGAACAAGTTGCATCCAGAGTCAATATCGAGGTTTCCGACGCTCAAGGGGCAATAAAAAGTATCTTTTCATTTATTGCAGAAGTGTTAAAGGAGGGCAAATCCGTAACTATCAACGGACTTGGCACTTTTTCTCCCGATGTGAACCCATTAGAACCCGTAGCCTTTATTCCTGATGCGGAACTTGCCGAGGAGCTCAATGCGCCATTTTCCATGTTTGAGCCTGAACGTTTGTCTGATTCTGTAAGCGAAGCCGATTTGAACCAGGTTGGAATTCAGGAAAGCACCGCTGATAACACAGATTCAACCTTAAAAGTTGAGATACAATCCGCCCAAACTCAGGAAACTGAAAAAATCCCCGTGCAGGAACCCGTTAAAGATAATACAGGCTGGGGCTCAGTTCTTGCAGAGAAAATTTCAGAGAAGGAATCCGGTGCTGAGCCTGTCACTCCTCTCATTGTTAAGGAGGAAGAAGAGCAACCCCAGATTATTTCTTTGACAAATGAGCCTATCGAAACCAGTCCTGTTTCCGACGGCAGGCATACTTCCCAAAAGTCTGAAGCTGTCGAGGACCCAAAAGTGGCGGTTCCTGTAGCCGAAACTTCCACTGCACCTACTCCACCCATCCCTGCTTCCTCCAGGCCAGCGCTTGAAGTCCCGGAATGGCCGGAGGAAGAGGCTGGAATAGAAGAGGAGCGTCCTCGCCACAGAGATAGCGACCACAACGAAGAAAACTCACGGTTCAAATCCGGCTTTTTCTGGGGGCTAATAGTCGGCCTTCTTATTGGTGCTCTGATTCTCTTCGGCTACGCTATGTATTTTTCGACTACCGTATAATCGGTTGTAACTGATTTAATACTTATTATTACTGGTCGCAACAGAGTTTTAACTGTTGCGGCCTTTTAATCACATAAACGAATAATATATAATTTTAACATCGGTTTTTACATTTGAAGGTGTTTGATTAATTAATTTTGTGTGTTACAATCGCAACAATTATTTGTCAGACGCATTATTATAATAAGGATTATTATTGTAATCAAAAACATAGAATATTTCAAACCGCATAATAAATTATGAACGAACCTGTCAACATACGGGAGCTCAATGATCTCGTAGCCAGCAAAAACAATTTCGTAGCCCTGATTACCCAGGGAATGGACCAAGCGATTGTTGGTCAGAAACATCTTGTGGATTCTCTTCTTATTGCACTTCTTGCAAACGGACATGTGCTCCTTGAAGGCGTTCCCGGTCTTGCCAAGACTTTGGCAATAAAGACTCTGGCTCAAGTTATAGATGCAAAATTCAGCCGTATTCAGTTTACTCCCGACCTCCTTCCTGCCGATGTAATAGGCACAATGGTCTACAGCGTTCAGAAAGAACAGTTCCAGATAAAGAAAGGCCCTATTTTCGCAAACTTCGTGTTGGCAGATGAAATTAACCGTGCTCCTGCCAAGGTGCAGTCAGCATTACTTGAAGCCATGCAGGAGCGACAGGTTACCATTGGAGAGCGTACGTTCAAGCTTGACGAGCCCTTCCTGGTAATGGCCACCCAGAACCCTATAGAACAAGAAGGCACCTATCCGCTGCCCGAAGCCCAGGTAGACCGTTTCCTGCTCAAGGTTGTGATTGGTTACCCGTCCAAGGATGAAGAGAAAATCATCATCCGACAGAATATCTCTCCGGTAAAACGCGAGATTCATGCACTCCTTCGTCCTGAAGAGATTCTTGATGCTCAGAAAGTTGTTGAGCGCATTTATCTCGACGAGAAAATCGAAAGATATATTGTGGATATCGTATTCGCTACCCGTCAGCCTGCCGAATATGACCTTAAAAATCTTGAGAATATCATTTCTTTCGGAGCGTCTCCCCGTGCATCTATCGGCCTCGCCCGTGCCGCCCGCGCCTACGCTTTCCTGCGTCAGCGTGGATATGTCATTCCTGAAGACGTACGCGCTGTTTGCCATGATGTGCTTCGTCATAGAATTGGTCTGTCATACGAGGCTGAGGCCAACAATATCACTGCCGACGAAGTAATCTCAGAAATACTTGACAAGGTTCAGGTACCTTGATTATTCGGAAGAATATAATCTTTGAGACTCATTATTGATTGCTGCAACTAAACTATCAGTATGGAAGCAAGTGAACTTCTTAAAAAAGTTCGTAAAATCGAAATAAAGACGCGCGGACTGTCGCAGAATATATTCGCGGGTGAATACCATACGGCGTTCAAAGGTCGAGGTATGACTTTCTCGGAAGTACGCGAATATCAGTACGGCGACGACGTGCGCGATATCGACTGGAATGTGACAGCCCGTCATAACCATCCCTACGTAAAGGTTTATGAAGAAGAGCGCGAGCTCACTGTCATGCTTCTTGTCGATGTTTCCAACAGCCGGATGTTTGGCGCAGACGGCGACGAGAAGCGTGAAGTCATAGCAGAAGTTGCAGCCACAATCGCGTTTTCCGCCATTCAGAACAATGATAAAATAGGAGTTATTTTCTTTTCCGACAAGATTGAAAAATTTATTCCTCCCAAGAAAGGCAGGAAGCACATACTTTTCATCATCAGTCAGCTCCTTGATTTCAAACCGGAAAGTAAAGGAACTGATATTTCAGTAGCACTCAGATATTTCACTGATGCCCTCAAGAAAAGATGTACCACCTTCCTTATCTCTGATTTTATTGACGAGCACGAATACTCCACCGCAATGTCGGTAGCATCCAACCGGCATGATGTGATTTGTATTCAGGTTTACGACAAGAGAGACACCCAGATTCCTGACATAGGTCTGGTTCAGGTCTCTGACCTTGAGACCGGAGCAGTTCGCTGGATTAACACTTCTTCCTCTAAAGTCAGAAAAGCTTATGGGAAATGGTGGTACGAACGTCAGCAGACTTTAATGGAAACCGTCTCTAAATGTAGGGTTGATATTGCTGCGATTGATACATCCGAGGACTTTGTGAAAGCTCTGATGGGATTATTTAAGAAACGTGTGCTTAGAAGATGAATATGAAACAATACTTCAAACATATATTAGCTTTCTGTTTTTGCGTGGTAATGTTCCTGACGGTCAATGCCGCTCCTTCGAGATTCACAGCTAAAGTGCAGCTTGACTCCGTGTACATCCTTATGGGAAAACAGACCCCGTTACACGTTGAGATAGTAGGCCCGCTCACAGAAACCGGAGGGATTTTGACCGCAGATTCACTTTGGAATGATGTGGAAGTTGCATCTTTGGGCGATCCTGTCATTACGGATCTTGGCAACGGACGGAAACAGCTGAATCAGGATATAATCATTCAGGCCTTCGACTCTGGAATGTACACTCTTCCTCCGGTTATCTATCTACAGGAGGGCGAGACTGTTTTTTCAAACACTCCGGTTCTCAAAGTACTCCCGGTGCCCGTAGACAGCATGGTTACGGTACACGACTACGCGGACGTGGCCGACGTCAACCGACATTTTCTTGATTATTTCCCGGACTGGTTCTCTGATTACGGAATATGGATTCTTCTCGCGTTAATACTCCTGGCTGTTTGCGTGTTCGTTTACATGAAGTGGCTGCGCAAAGGAAACCTTCCGCTCATTTCCAAGAAGAAACCGGAACCGCCCTACGAAGTTGCTGTCAAGTCGCTTGAGGCTCTCCACGACGAGCATCTTTGCGAGCGCGGTCAGGTCAAGGAGTACTATACAAGACTTACCGATATTCTGCGTGTTTATCTTCACCGGCGTTTCGGCATTAATGCTATGGAAATGACCTCGACTGAAATTCGTGCGGCTGTCCGCAAGAATCAGGAGACCCGTCCCAGCGAAGCATATATGGCTAAAATTCTTGAAATCTCCGATTTTGTTAAGTTCGCCAAAGTAAGGCCGATGCCTGAGGATAACGAACGTGCATTCCGGGATGCTATGCAGTTTGTGGAAGACACCAAGCCGGTGGAAATTGCACCGGAAGAAGAAACTTCTGAGGATAACACCGGAAAACCTGCAGCTAACACAACTAAGAAAAAAGAAGAAAAAAAATAAATCGACATGATTTTTGCCCATCCGTCATATCTCTGGCTACTGCTTTTGCTCCTGCCTTATATAGGCTGGTATATATGGAGACACCGCACCGACTTTCCGTCGATGTCGCTGTCTACCACGGCTCAGTTCGCCAAGCTTCCGATAAGCGTCAAAGAGATACTTCTGCATGCCATGTTCGCTCTGCGCTTGCTCTGCATCGCAGCCCTCATCGTGATTCTTGCCCGGCCGCAGACTCGCGACAACTGGAGTACCTCCCGTACTGAGGGAACAGATATTGTGCTCGCGCTCGATATTTCCACAAGTATGCTTGCCCGTGATTTCAAGCCGGACCGTTTTGAAGCTGCAAAGAATGTGGCGTCGAAATTTGTTGCCGGTCGTGAGACGGACAATATAGGACTTGTGATTTTTGCCGGCGAAAGTTTTACCGCTGTTCCTATGACTACCGACCGCTCCATGCTCGTGAATTATATTCACGACGTAAGAATGGGAATGCTGCAGGACAATACGGCGATAGGAGACGGACTTGCCACCTCCATCAACAGAATCAAGGAAGGCCATGCCAAATCCAAAAGTATCATTCTTCTTACCGACGGTTCCAATAATACCGGTAACGTAGCGCCTCTGACAGCGGCTGAAATAGCACGGCAACTTGGAATCAAGGTTTATACCATAGGCATCGGACGCAACGGGATGGCACCATACCCGGCTGAAGATGAATTCGGAAGAATGTCATTCGTGAATATGCCCGTCGTCATTGATGAGGCAACACTCAAACAGATAGCGTCCCTGACGGGAGGTAAATATTTCCGTGCGACAGATAATAATGTCCTTGCTCAGGTGTTTGAAGAGATTGACAAACTCGAAAAAACAGAGCTTGACGTAAGGAATTTCTCTCATACCGAAGACAATTATTTGCCTTGGGCTGTTCTTGCATTGCTGCTCATAGTTGTAGAGCTTGTGTGCAGGCAGACCATTCTCAGGACCCTACCCTAATTCCATTGCCTCGATTATTCCCATTCCAGATTCTTAGATAAGACAACATCATGATAAATTTTGCGAATCCTCAGCTGCTGTATCTTCTCCTGATTGTACCAGTCATAGCAGGCCTGTACTTTCTCGGGCGGTCCGCACGCAGACGCAAGCTTAAAAAATTCGGTAAATTAAATATCATCCAAAATCTGATGCCCGACGCGTCCAGATACATGCCGGGAGTCAAAATAATTATTGAATTACTTGCGGTTGTATTCATAATAATTGCAATCGCGCGTCCTTATGCCACTAATTCAGATTTCGGGGCTAAGGAAGAAGAGACATCTGCAGGCATTGAAGTGATGATTTGTTTTGACCTTTCCAACTCCATGCTTGCATCTTCTACGGATGACCCCAAGGGAATAAGCCGCCTCCAGAGAGCAAAATTCATTCTTGAAAAGCTCCTCGATAAACTTGGAAATGACAAAGTTGGACTGATAGTTTTTGCCGGGGATGCCTATACCCAGCTTCCTATCACTTCCGATTTCATTTCGGCTAAAATGTTCATCAACAATCTCAATACCGATGCCGTTCCTACCCAGGGTACTGCAATCGGAGCAGCGCTGAACATGGCCATTAATTCCTTCACCCCCGACAGCGACTTCCAGAAGGCCATTATTCTCATTACCGATGCAGAGAATTTTGAAGACAACGCTATGGAAGAAGCCAAGCGTGCGGCCGATGCCGGCATCCAGGTTGATGTGATTGGCCTTGGCACTGTGAAAGGCAATCCGATTCCTGTTAATGCAACCGGCACCGAGTTTATGACTGATTACGAAGGTAATCAGGTAAAAACAGCGCTGAATGAACAGCTTGCCGACGAAATAGCAAAGACTGGCAATGGTATTTACGTGTGGGGGGGTGACAGAAATGTTGTGGATCAGCTTTCCGACCAGCTTGACAGGCTATCGAAAACAGAATTCAAACGTTCTGCCGCGCCATCAGCCGCATCCGAACTATTCCCCGTTGCAATTGTGATAGCATTATGTCTGCTTCTCATTGACATGCTTCTTCCCTATGCCAAAATCGAATGGCTCACGAAATTTACTTTCTTCTCAAAATCCCACAAAAAATGACCCGATATTTCTTAATAGCCACCTCATTGTTTCTCGCCTCTGTTTTTCCAGGAATGGCGGCCGACAAACCTGCTAAAGAAGATGCCATGGAAGTCATGACTGTGAAGCAGGAACGAAACTTCATAGTGGAAGGCAATAAACTATATCGCGACAAACGCTTTGCCGAGGCTGAAGTCCTCTATCGCAAAGCCCTTGAAGTGGCTCCTGGCAGTGAGACCGCGGCTTACAACCTTGCAGCAGCACTCATACGTCAGGCCGGATCCGCCGACCCTAATGCCGGGAACAATCCCATGCAGGAAGCCCAGGCTTTACTGTCAGGGCTGGCAAAAAATGCCAGAGATATATCTATCTCCGAAAAAGCGTACTATAATCTGGGAAATATGAGCTTCAATCAGGAAGATTATGCCCAAAGCATCGAAATGTACAAAAATTCTCTCCGCAAGAATCCCGATAATGACCTTACGAGAGAAAACCTCCGTCTTGCTCAGCTCAAAAAGAAAGAACAGGATCAGAACAAAGATAAGAATCAGGACCAGAACCAGGACCAGCAGAATCAGGATCAAAAACAACAGGACCAGCAAAAGAATCCTGATAAGAACAAACAAGACCAGCAGGACCAACAGGATCAGCAACAGCAGCAACAGGATAAAGATAAGAAACAGGATCGCCAACAGCAGCAAAGCATCAGCCAATCCAATGCCGATAAGATTCTGAAGGCAATGGAGAACGAAGAAGCTGCCACGCGCAGAAGAGTCGAGGCTCAGCAGCGCAAAAATGCAGAGGGTGCCCGAAAGCATGTCACTAAACCCTGGTAATGTTCCTTTTCCTACTTCTCTTATGTCTGTTTTATAATAGATTCCTAAACGCCACAACTTCTTCAGTTTATGAGAGCAAATATAAATCGTTTTACGGCACTTGCCTTTTTATTGACCGTCTGTTTTATTTCGGTCTATGCGGCTCCATCCTTCTCGGTTAACGCACCTGGAAGAGTAGCGGCCGGAAGCAAATTTGCCGTTACATTCCGTCTGCGCGATGCCCAGGGCACAAGTCTTAAGGTACCTCAGATTAATGGATGCACGCTCCTGTACGGACCCTCAACCTCCACAAGCCAGAGCTATTCGGTGATCAATGGTCAGATGACATCAAGTTCGACCATTGACTATACATATTACTATCGTGCCGACAAAGAAGGCACATATACCATAGGCGAAGCGACTATTGTGGCAGATGGCAAGCATCTATCAACACGCCCTACCCAGATAGTCATCGGCCCCGCTCCCGCGGGAGGTAGCGCTGCTGGTTCTCCCTCCGGGAACAATCAGCATGTGGATATAGATGATATTTCTTCCCAGTCTGCTGATAAGAATGTATCATCCAATGATGTGTTTGTAAGAATTATCCTCTCAAAGCCTACTGCTTACGAACAGGAAGCTATTGAATGCACCATCAAGCTTTATACCAAATACTCTATATCCTCATTCTTCCCCACTAAGCAACCCAGCTTCGACGGTTTCCTTATTGAAGAGATGAATCTCCAGCCTTCCCTGAATCAGGTTGAAGAATACAGAGGACAGCGCTATATGACCGCGTTGCTGAAGAAATGTATAATATTCCCTCAGAAATCAGGACGCCTCACCATCAATTCGGGAAATTATGATATCAAGGTGGTGCAGTATGATAATGTCAACATGGGATTCTTTACCGTACAGAATCCTCAGGAACGCCAGATTCAGGTCAGCTCAAACAGCGCTTCTATAGATATCAAGCCTCTTCCCTCCCCCCAGCCTGAAGGGTTCAACGGAGCAGTCGGCGAATTTAAAATTGACAGTCGTCTGGTCGGGAATTCATTCCGTACCAACGATCCTGCCACGTTGATATATACTATCAGCGGCACCGGCAATATTAAATATATCAAAGAACCGGTAATCGATTTCCCATCCGAATTCGAACAGTATACACCCAAAAGCGATATCAAGGCCCAGATAAACGGCCAGAATGTTACCGGCACCATGACGGTGGAATACACTTTCGTACCGCAGGCTGTAGGCGATTTCAAGATAGGTAGCGACAAGTT
>CAUBWJ010000043.1 GCA_958439725.1 uncultured Muribaculaceae bacterium
TGTTGCCCCAGCGTTTGAGCTTGCGGGCTTTGCGGTATTCAAATGCTCTTCCCATTGTGAAGTAGTGTGTTGTTTATTGATTTATTGTTATTGATTTTCATTAACGGAGCGTCGCGCCGGTCTTGGCGGCGAGCGAGCTTACTATTTTCTTCATCACGGCGTCGATCTGCTTGTCGTTAAGCGTGCGCTCGTCGTCCTGCAGAGTCATTGTGATGGCGTAGGATTTCTTACCTGCCGGGAGCTTGTCGCCCTCGTAGACGTCGAAGAGGCTTACGGAGCGGAGAAGCTTGCGGTCGGCCTCGCGCACGGCATTCTCAATCTGCTGCATGGTCACGGAGGTGTCCACAAGCAGCGCCAGGTCGCGTTTCACGGCCATGGTGCGCGGCAGCTGACGGTAGCTCGTCTTGTGGCGTGAGGCTATCTGCACGAGCGTCTGCCAGTCGAATTCAGCGTAGCATACGGTCTGTTTTATATCGAAAGCGGCAAGGGTGGCCTTATCCACTATACCCATCTCGCCTATGGTATTGCCCGAACGGCCTGCGACCTTGAGCGAGGCGCTGAAAGGAGCGTCGGCGGTGGCGGCAGTCAGCTTTATCTCGGCGGGATTGATGCCCATGCGCAGGAATATATTGGCCACGATCGCCTTGAGGTCGAACACGGTGGCTTCCTCGGCGGGATGCGCCCAACCGGCCTGACGCATGTCGCCGGTGAGCCACAGGGCCAGACGCGAGCCCTCCACAAAGGGAGCAAGCGGCGCCTCGGCGGTGGATTCCACACCGGGCTTGCGGCTGTAGACGTTGCCGAACTCGTAGAACTTGAGATTGGCCGAACGGCGGTTGATATTGTAGGCTATCGATTCCAGACCGCCATAGAGAAGCGTCTGACGCATCACGCTCAGGTCGGAGCTGAGCGGATTGAGCAGGCGCACGCAGCGGTCGGCGCTCCAGCGCGCATTGTCGGCATAGTAGCTTTCGGCCGTGAGCGAGTTGTTCATTATCTCATTGAATCCGGTGGCGGTGAGCTGTTCGGAAATGAGGTTGCGAAGGGCGTTGTCGGCATCGGCGCGGCTCTCGTAGGAGAGCGAGGAGTGTACGGTGGTTGAAATCTCCACGTTGTTATAGCCGTAGATGCGGAGCACATCCTCCACAACGTCGCAGGGACGGGTCACGTCCACACGGTAGGTGGGCACGCGCAGATCCATCACATCGTCAGCGGGACGTCCGGCAATCTCTATTTCGAGTGAGCGCAGAATGGAATCCACAGTCTCGCGGGGTATCTCTTTACCAATGAGTCCGTTCATATAGCTGTAGCTCAGCTCGACCTTGAACGGCTCCACAGGATGCGGATAGATGTCAACCGGCTCGCCGCACACCTCGCCGCCGGCCAGTTCCTTTATCAGGATAGTGGCGAGCTTGAGGGCATACAGGGGCAGATTGGGGTCGGTGCCGCGCTCGTAGCGGAACGAGGCATCAGTGCTCAGGCCATGACGGCGTGCGGTGCGGCGCACACTCGTGGGGTTGAAGTAGGCGCTCTCAATGAACACGTCGGTGGTCTGCTCGGTCACTCCCGAATCAAGGCCGCCGAACACACCGGCTATGCAAAGAGGCTTGGTGGCCGAGCATATCATGAGGTCGGCCGCGGATAGCTTGCGCTCCACGCCGTCAAGAGTCACGAACGGAGTGCCTTCCGGGCAGTTGCGGACCACTATCCGGCCTCCGTCTATGGTGTTGAGGTCGAAGCAGTGGAGAGGCTGACCTATGCCGTGGAGTATATAGTTGGTTATGTCCACGATATTGTTGATGGGGTGCAGACCTATGGCCGTAAGATTCTTTTTGAGCCATTCGGGGCTTTCGGCCACCTTCACGCCGCGGATTGTGATGCCGCAGTAACGGGGAGCGGCCTCGTAGTTGTCAACCTGCACCTTTATGGCGTCGCCCGCGGGATTGTCAACATGGAAAGACTCCACATCCGGGCGCTTCAGCTGCGCGGGCTCTGCATGGCATGCCATCCAGGCGCTGAGGTCGCGCGCCACACCGAAGTGGGAGGCGGCGTCAATGCGGTTGGGAGTGAGGTCTACCTCCAGCACATAGTCGGAAGTCAGGCCGAAATAATCGGCCGCGGGTGTTCCGGGCTTTATGTCCTCCTCTATCACGATAATGCCGTCGTGGGAAGTGCCAACGCCTATTTCATCCTCGGCGCAGATCATACCCAGTGACTCCACACCGCGCATCTTAGATTTCTTTATCTTGAATTCCTTGTCGCCGTCATACAGGGTGGTGCCTATCGTTGCCACGACAACGGTCTGGCCGGCGGCCACATTGGGGGCGCCGCACACAATCTGCACCGGTTCGCCCTGTCCGAGGTCAACGGTTGTCACATGAAGGTGGTCACTGTCGGGATGCTCCACACACGTAAGTACCTTACCTATAACGAGTCCCTTAAGGCCTCCTTTTATGCTCTCTACTTCCTCCACCGTACCGGTCTCGAGACCTATCGAGGTCAGCGCCCCGGCGAGTTCAGAGGGGGTAAGCTTGCAGTCAATATACTGTCTGAGCCAATTATATGATATATTCATAACTCTTTGAGCTTGTATTACAATATAGCTCCGCAAAGTTACAAAACTCCCGCGGCTCTGCAAAATCAAAACAGACCCGCGCAACCGCCGTGCCAGCAAACCGTTTACCCGGAAGATACTGTCGCGAATTCTGCGGCGTCTGCGAGGAAGAAATATTTAGAGCATAATAGTCGCAGTTAAAGCTATTATTACTATATTTGCAGTATAACAGACGTAAATACGACTATGGAAGAGAATATCTATATGTTGCCTGACGGTGAAATACGCCGTCGGATGGGACAAAAAATAAGACGTCTGCGACTCCGACAGAACTTCACTCAGGCGTCGCTCGCAGAACAGGCACAGGTCTCTCTGACGACATTAAAGAAAATCGAAAAAGGTGATATAAGCTATTTCGATTCCCTGATGCGTGTGCTTCGCGTTCTGGGCGAACTGGATGTGTTCTCGTCACTCATTAAGGAAGATGAGATGAGTCCCAATGAATATTTCGAGTTTGTCGAAGCAAGGAAGAAGAAGCAGCGCAAACGCGCAAGCGGCAATAACAAGACCAACACACAACCTAATACCGAGGAATCAGAATGGTAGATATAGCAAGAGTAAACCTGTATGGTCAACCCGTCGGTACATTCCGATGGGACAGCAACCGCCAGCTGGCACATTTCGAGTATGCCGACAGCTTCATCGGCAAAGGTCTTGAACCCTCGCCGCTTCTGATGCCTGTGCGTCAGGGAAGGGTGTATTCATTCTCCGACATAGGTCGTGAGACGTTCAAGGGACTTCCCGGTATGCTTGCTGATTCATTGCCCGATACTTACGGACGAGCATTGTTCGACCGCTGGCTTGCGCTGACCGGGCGTAGCAGCGGTAACACTGTGGAGACGTTATGTTTCCTCGGTAAACGCTGTATGGGAGCGTTGGAATTTGAACCGGCCATGGATGCGCCCTATGGTCCCGATGTAAGAATAGAACTTGATTCCCTTGTTGAAGTGGCAAGTGAGGCACTGTCGGAAAAGGAAGAATTCGGAGCTAATCTTGAAGAGGACAAGAAGGCGGCAATAGCCGAAATAGTGCGCCTTGGCACATCTGCCGGAGGACAGAGGGCGAAAGCCATCATAGCCTACAATCCATCGACCGGGGAAGTTCGTTCAGGACAGATTGAAGCTCCGGAAGGCTTTGACTATTATCTGATAAAACTCGACGGTGTAACAGCTGAAGCCGGATTCAGGGAAACGCAGAATTTCGGCCGACTGGAATACTCTTTCTATCGGCTTGTAAAGGAATGCGGCATAGAAATGTCGGATTGCAGTCTGATAGAAGAGAATGGACGCGCCCATTTTCTCACCAAGCGTTTTGACCGTCAGAATGGTGAGAAAATTCACATGCAGACACTCTGCGGCATAGCGCACTATGATTATCGTAATCCCCGTTCATACTCTTACGAGCAGGCGTTCAACGTGATGAGGGCATTGAGACTGCCATACTCACAGGCGCAGGAAATGTTTCGTCGTATGGTATTCAATGTTGTAATCCGCAATCAGGATGACCACACAAAAAACATATCCTTCCTTATGGACAGACAAGGGAAATGGACTCTTTCGCCGGCATACGACATGGGATTTGCCTATAATCCGAAGGGTGGATGGACAGCACAGCACCAGATGTCAATAAACGGGAAATTTGACGACATAACCCGCCAAGATCTTTTGGAATTTGCGAAACGCAACAATATAAAGGAGGCCGCTGAAATAATCGACCGCATCACCGAAGTGTCTTCACGCTGGCCACTCATAGCAAGGGAATGTGAAGTTTCCAAGTCCATGATAGATGCAATAGTGCCCCAGCTGAAGCTCTCCATATAATGACAACCTCGCGCCGTCAGTTTTTCGGGCAATCGACGGTGATGGTTTCGGCTTTCTGATTGCGGAAGCGCACTACCGGCACCCGGTCGGAGGTCGCCTCGTCGATAAGTTTACGCAGATCGGCTGTATTTTTCACAACAGTGTTGTCAAATTCAAGTATCACATCGTTGGGACGGAGATCGATGTAATGATTGCTGGTGGCGGTCACAAGCACGCCGCTCACCGATGCTATTCCGGTTGCAGAGCGCTCTCCTTCGGTTGTGATGCTCTTGAATCTCACGCCATTCCACAGAAACGGCTGTCCGTCGTCCACATCGGCTGACTGTCCGGGCCGATGATATTCCGGAAGCTGTGGCCCGGAGGCAAGGGAGCGCAGAGGTTCATGCATCACTCCGAAACTATCCATGGGAAAATTCACGAAACCTACGGCAAGCGCCTTCGAGCCGGGCTTCACGCGATAATCGCCCGTAGCCGGGTTGACGAACATAGGATCACCGGCGATGGAATGCAAGTCGGTGCCGTTGGCGCGTGCGGCCTCCAGTCCGGCTTCCGATGCGAAGAAGTTACTGTCAACCCTTTCACCCCAGTCTGTTATGCCTATGGGCTGATAAGGCTCGACAACTATATTATGAGTAAACTCGTCGCCGCTGCCGCGGAACCACACATGGGGATGGAAACTGTTGTTGACAATCACATTGTTCTCCACCCGGCGTCCGAAACCCTCGCGGAGCTTCAAGCCGCCATTGAGGCAGAGATTATTGTAAATATGGTAATTGGACGAACCGTCGTCAAGGTCTATATCCCAGCCGTGGTCGCAACGCCAGCGGTTGTTGCGTATCACTGTGGGACGAACGGCATCCAGACGCCAAGCGTCGGGGTGCGCGGCCATCAGGCTATCCATCGCACTGCGGTCGGGGTGCCAGAAGCGGTCGCGGCCCCACGAGTTGAAAGAACCGTGGTCGCCTGTCTCACGCACGGTCTCGAACACATCGTTCCATTCTATCACGTGGCCGCCCCATGTTCCCTCGCTGATGTTGATGCCGGCTCGCGGAAGGCGGTAAATACTATTGTGGCACACGGTTATGTCGCTCGACATCGAAATCTGTATGCCTGCGCCCTGTTTCTCCACCTCGCCGATTGAGTGGATAAGGTTGTCGGTAACGTCGCAGAAGGCAGGATAGTCGTCGCCGCACGGGCCGGAAGTCTTGTCTATGGAGATCCACGGCTGCCTCTCGTTGTATTCAAACAAAGGGGAACGCACTGACTCGGGACGGCCGACGAAGCACACCGCGCTCGCACCGATACGCTCTATATGGTTACGCCTCACAGAATCATGGCGGTTATAGCCGGAGAAAAACACGGCGTTGCCGCCTATGTCGCGTATATGGCAATCGGTGAGCGAGCAGTTCTCAGTGTTCTCGAACATCACCGCGCCTCCGCGATATATCTTCCAGTCGCTGCGCAGCAGAGGCTCGGAGGTTTTCAGAAATGTCCTCACCGTGCCGTCGAGTTCGAGATTTGTGATAGCCACATATCTCACCGGGTTGTTCTTCTCGCCGCGGAGAATTATCAGCGACTCGGCCTGCGGGGTTTCTACGAGCGCCCGCGACATGTCTTCCCCCTCGCGGGGCATATAGTACAGACGCGATGCATTCCGGTCGAAATACCATTCGCCGGGAGCGTCAAGCTCCTCGAATATGTTCTCGACCATACGGTAACGGGGGTGCATTCCGGCCATGCGGTTGTTCTGGAATCCGGCACCGAGTTTCAGCGTGCCGTCGGGATTCTTGCCCTCGATTGTGTACTGGTAGCCACCCCACTCCGAGGAATGCATGGCGTGGACATATCCCCCCGCAGGATTTTTCCAGCGGGCCACACGCTCAGGCGCGATAGCATCGGGCGCATATCCTTCGAAGATAGCCACCTCCGGATTGCGGTCGGGGTAACGGGTCATCGGCTCGGAAACGCCGTTGACAAACAACCTGTCGAACAGCAGCCCCGCGGCATCCGGAACGTCCGTGACTATGATGCCGTTGCCGCTGTCGGTCCAATTGCACTCAATCACCGCACACGAACTTATCTCCGCCTTCTCGCCGGGATAAGAGGTAACTGTCACGGGGCATTCCTCAGTCCCGGAATAGCGCGGCCCGATTTCCAAGGGAGAAGTCAGCCTGTGATTACCCGCGCGGAGATAAACCGTCACGGGCCGCTTGCCGCACTCATCGGCAGCAAGCTCAAACGCACGATTAAGCGTGGCAACCGGTTTCGCCTCACTTCCGGCTGCCTTGTCATTGCCTTCAACAGCCACAAATATTTCAACCTTATCTGACTTCACCGGGCGCGCCGACACGATGCCGCACGTCAGCCAGAAGATTAAGAATAGAACCGTTTTTCCCATATTTTATTTTTCTGCAAATTTACTAACCGCAAGACTCCTATGAAATAGAAAAACCGCTATATCAATGGATAATTTTACCATGAGCTTCCTGCATCCGGAACCCACAGAATCTGATTGCCGGAAATTACCTTATATTGAGTATTTTGTGGATCTGGAGCGAGAGCTTCCATTCGGGATGGACCTTGATGAAATTGATACACCCGGCGAGAATTTCCGCGTTTCGTCGGGGATTTCCGACATCACACGGCTGGAGATAATACACCTCGGCCCTGACTGAACGGAAGAGGCTGAGAATCTTCTCCTCGGATTCCCTGCCTTCATAAACGTATTTTATTTCCTGCACCTCGTCGTAGATTATAGGCTTATATTTCGGGGAGCAGGTAATCCAGTCCACATTATCAGGAAGCCTCTTAACGCCGTTTGTCTCTGCCTGCACAAAATAGCCATGCTGATGCAGGCGCTCCACAAAATCCCGGTCGAGTTGAAGAGACGGTTCACCGCCGGTGATTACGATATGCCTCGAAGGATATTTCAGAATCTCCCCGATGATCTCATCGGGTTCCATCTCCACCCCAGCCTCATGGCTTGTATCGCAGAACGGGCATTTGAGATTGCATCCCGAGAGGCGCAGGAAAACAGCAGGAGTGCCCGTGAACCGCCCCTCTCCCTGCAATGAATAGAAGATTTCGTTTACCCTCATATATCCCCCTCCGCGGCATTATCATCTACATAGACGGCGATGTTGCCCTCCGACTCCTGAACCATGGCTTTATAGCATTCGGGAATCTGTTCGGTGACCCATCGGGCTATATTCTCGGCAGTGGGGTTGAACGGCAGCACATCGTTGAGATGCTTGTGGTCAAGAACCGAATGGATTCTATCTTTGATATGTTTGAAATCGCACACCATTCCGTCGGCATTGAGCTCGCGGGCTTTGCAATAGACGGTGATAATCCAGTTGTGGCCGTGAGTATTGCAACACTTGCTTTCGTATGAGAGATTGAGGCGATGGGACCCCGACACCTCTATCCGTTTTGAGACGTAATACATTCGCGTTTCCTTATTAGTGTTAATAGAATATCGGGGCTGACCGGCATTTGAAACGAGACCCGGATAACCTAAAAATGAGAGCGCCCGGCAAGGGCGTGCAAATATAATTAATTTTGTTGGTTCATCATATCCTGACTTTCCCTCCGGCAGCTGGATTTACCTGTGGTAACTGTGGTAACAGGCTGAAGACAATTATTATCAATCCATCAGGCTGAAAATGTAAGTAATTTGTTGTATATTTGTAATCTAAATAAAAAGACCTAATTATGGCAATGACAATCAAGACATCCCCCGAACTATGGGGTGAGGATGCAAGAATCTTCACCGAAGAAGCGGAGCGCAATGGCAAATTGCCAACGCCAAAACTTTCGGAATCACAGCGCAGAGTGCTCACCACCATGTTGGATAGCGCAAAGAACATCATATTCCCTCCCCACAAAGAATAAAATGACAGAATACAATTTCGTTGACAGCACTTTTATGGTGCCTTATACAAAAGAGGTTGCAGATTACTGTGACCTTTTTTCATGCGGGGATGAGGATCTCGACGATTTTTCAGCCATGATGTGTTTCTGTACGAGGAAGAACTTCTGGGCAAAACATATTGCTGGATAAACAGAAATAATCAGCGTGAAATTGTGGCGATAGCCACTCTGTCATACGACGGCATAAAGACTTACACGCTTGACAACCCGTCGCGAAACGCTCTGCAGCGAAAGATTCCTCAGCAAAAACGCCATCGGAGTTATCCGGCGGTCCTGATTGGGCGTCTCGGCGTAAATAAGGCATTCCAGGGACATGGACAGAACGTCGGCACTCAACTGATGGACGCTCTGAAATATTGGTTTATAGATGAAAATAATAAGGCTGCCTGTCGCTATATGCTGGTTGACGCTTACAATACAGATTCTACAATACATTATTATCTGAAAAACGGATTCAAGCCATTATACAAGACCGAACAAAGCGAGAAAGAAGCTTTTGGGATATCAGATAATGACGCTTTGAGGAGCCGCATAATGTTCTTCGACCTAAAGATGGTTACAGCGTAACCCTGCTTTTACGCTTCTTGCAGGGAAAATTAGGCGGAAAATTTTCAAAATCGGGGAATTACTATTAATTTTGCATTTCGTAAAAAAACTACGTGATAACCAATCAGAAATATATAACGAACCGCACATACAAAAATGGCAAAGAACAAACCCGAAGAGATCCACACTAAAATCGACGATATAAACGACTCGCTGTCGTCCGTCGAGCAGAAAGTGCAGAACAACCAGAAAATCATCATGTGGGCAACTATAGCTCTGGCAGTTGTAGCCTGCGCTATTCTGGTATATGTCTACGCAATACGCCGTCCCGGCATACAGGCCGCCAACGACGCCATAGGCCAGGCCGACATCGAGCTCGCCATGGGCAACGACTCCATAGCCCTGATGCAGTATGAGCAGATTGCCGACGATTACGGTTACGACGCCGGCAACCGCGCCAAGCTCAACGCCGCAATTCTTCTCTATCAGAAAGGCGAATGGCAGAAAGCCCTCGATTATGCAAGCCAGTACAAACACTCCGAGGACATAATCGGCGCTTCAGCCAAAGCTCTTGAAGGCGACTGCTACGTTAACCTCAAGAACTACGAAGAAGCTATCGACTGCTACAAACAGGCCGTGAAGATTTCCGACAAGAACCCAATGTACACTCCCCTCTTCCTCATGAAGGAGGCTACCGTGCAGCGCGAACTTAAAAATTACACTGCCGAAGCTGAACTCTACCAGCAGATACTTTCCGATTATCCCGAGTATCAGGCTGCAACCCAGATCAACATTGAGAAATTCCTTGCCCGCGCAAAAGCTCAGGCAGGCGAATAATTATCACAAGATAAACGCCGCCTGTGAAGGCCGCGAGCAAAAGAATTTTTTCATAATGGTATTAAAAGCCCCGGGAGCCTTCTGGTAAGGCTTCCGGGGAAATTTTTTAAGCCGGTTCTAACGATGCCGAAAGCGGCGTTACTTGCGGGTTTCCGAGGTGGTCCAGTCGCGGGCAAGACCGCCTTCGCCGGTCTCCTTGTAAATTGAGGGAAGGTCGTGGCCGGTCTGCTTCATGGCCTCGACCACGCGGTCGAACGACACGCGATGGGCACCGTCGGTAAACGCCGAATACAGGTTGGCGTCCAGAGCGCGTGCGGCGGCGTAGGCGTTGCGTTCTATGCACGGTATCTGCACCAGGCCGCAAACCGGGTCGCACGTCATTCCGAGATGGTGTTCCAGACCCATTTCCGCAGCATATTCTATCTGGGCCGGAGAGCCGCCGAAAAGCTGATTGGCAGCGGCGGCAGCCATGGCGCACGCCACGCCTACCTCGCCCTGGCATCCTACCTCGGCGCCTGATATCGAAGCATTCTGCTTCACCACATTGCCTATGAGGCCGGCAGTAGCAAGCGCGCGGAGTATGCGTGCCTCGGAGAAATCGCGGCTCTTCTGCAGATGGTAGAGAACGGCCGGCAGAACTCCGCACGAACCGCAAGTGGGAGCGGTGACTATCTCGCCGCCCGAAGCGTTTTCCTCGCTCACCGCGAGAGCATAGGCAAACACGAGGCCGCGCGACTGTAGGTTGCTCTTGTAGCCCTGCGCGCGCACCAGATAGGTCACTGCGCGGCGCGGCAACTTGAGTGGGCCCGGAAGGACACCCTCGCGGTCGATACCGCGCTCAACGGCGCCACGCATTGTTTTCCACACCTTCGAAAGATAATCCCATATCTCGGGGCCTTCGCAGATTTCCACATACTCCCAGAAACTGCGGCCATTTTCCTGACACCATGCGAGAATCTCACTGAGCGTGTTGAGAGGATATACTTCCTCCGACGTCACCGCACCTTTCTTCCCTTCCTCGGCCAATGCTCCGCCGCCTACGCTGAACACCGTCCAGTCGTCGGCCACGTTGCCGTCGGCATCGAAAGCGCGGAACCGCATGCCGTTGGGATGGAACGGAAGGAATGTCTGGGGCTCCCAGATTATCTCCACGGGAGCCGACGGCTTTAGAGTGTCCTCGATAGCCACGTCGGTAAGGTGGCCGCGGCCCGTTGCGGCCAGACTGCCGTAAAGCGTCACCTCGAAGCGGGCGGCGCCGGGATTACGTTCAAGAAAAATGGTTGCCGCCTTGCGCGGACCCATGGTGTGTGAGCTTGAAGGGCCGGTGCCTATTCGGTAAAGTTCCCTGATGGATTGCATAATATATTCGGATTTAAGGATTTTGTACTATACTTGACTTTATTTCCTCAGCATAGCGCCATACGGCCCATGATGCATCGGAATGAGCGATGCGTGTCTGCTGAAAAACCGCGGTTCCCGCCGCACGAACCTCCAGAGAGGCCAGCGCCGGGAACCGTGATATTTTACTTTATAGAATCTGTAAGCTCAAGGCCGCGGCATATTACTCGCGGAAGAACTTATAGATATTGTTCTGCACTTTCTTGTTGCCGAGGAGCACAGCGGTGATGTTCTGGGCGAGGCTCTGCGGGCCGAGTGTGCGGGCATACTGCATTGAAGCCTCGCGGAACTCGTAGGGACGGCCTTCGGTGTCAACATCGGTAACCTCTACCACAAGCACACCGGTGTTGCCCTTCATCGGGCCGACGGTCTTGCCTTTGGGTGTAACGGAAACCACGCCTGCCACCTCAGCTCCGGCGAAGCCGGGGTTGAAGATATTGATCTGACCGAAGTTCACGGTTGCGGAGTCAACATCCACGCCCATAGCCTTGGCATATTCAGCAACGGTCTTGCCTTTGCCGGCATACTCGCTGATGAGGAACTCGGCTTTCTTGTTATTGCGGACCTCGGCGGTAAGAATTGCCTTCACCTGAGGATCGCTGACGGGAGTAAAGTCTTTGTAGACGTCGTCGAGGGCGGCAGCCACGAAGCGGCCGGTCTGCTCGTTGCCGAAGATACCGCTCACGGTGCCTTTCTTGGCGTCAAGCGCCCAGGCAACCACGTTGCGGGTGTCGGGAATGCCGTTGAGGAGCGGTGTTGAGTCGGAAACTCGTGCGGGGATGGCCTGATAGCCTGCGGCGGCGGCGCTGTCGGCGAAAGCGGCTGCTGTCTTATGCTCGGCAACGTATTTCTGAAGCTTGTCCTGAAGAGCGTTGACGGTGGTCACGGAAGGCTCTACGCTGAACGAAACCACTGCGAGGTCAACAACCGAAACCGGAGCACGGCGGTTGCGCACACGGATCAGGGTGTTCTGGGTGGCCGTAGCAGCGGTGTCGGCCACTACAACAGTGCCGAGAGCCGCAGATGAGAGACGGTCCTTGAACTGTGCCACCTGGGGATCGAGAAGCGAAAGCCAGATGCTGTCGTTGCCGTTGGCCACGGCGGTAAGAGTGCCCATATCATTGAGCTTGGTGCCGTTGTTCATGGCGGTCATCACAGAGTCCATGGCTTCCTTGCTGCCCTGAACGTTCACTATGTCCACGAGCACGGAGTCAGTCTGGTTGGTGCGTCCGAACACTTTTGCGAGGGTGAAGTCGTTGCCTACGCGGCTCACGAGGGCTGCGCGGCCGGCGGCGGCGCTGTCGGCAAACTGCTTGATACGTTCGTCGGCAATGCTCTGCGAGGCGATGGTGCGGCGGTCGGCCACGAAATCGGTGTAGTCAGCTATGCCTTCGAGGTCGGCCTTCTCATTGAGGGCGGCGATGGCATTTTCCACGCGCTGCTCGGCGGCGGTCACATCAGCCTGCGAGGGAGTGATTTCCACGTTTATATAGCTTACCATGCGCACGGGCTCCGAAAGAGCGTAGTCCTGCTTGTTTTTCTGCCACTGCTGCTCGAGCTCCTGGGGAGTCACGGCGAAGCGCTCGTCGTTGTCGGGAAGAGAGCTGAACGACTTGCGGGCGAATGCCACGTGGCTTGTTGCAAGATTCTCATCGTAGAGCTGCTTGGCATCGAGTTCGTTTGCCACGAGAGTGCCGAGGAAAAGTGTCTGGAATTTCTGGTTGAGGAGCATCTGCTCGGTCTGCTGCTCGAGCGACATCCAGTAGCTGCGCAGCTGAACGGCCATCTGTTCGTCGACGCCGTATTTTGCGGGGTTGAATGCCATGTCGTGGAGCTGCGATGCCGAAGGAACGCCTACCTGCTGCTGGACCATGCGGTCGATCACGGGAGCGCCGGTGCCGAGCATTGCGTTGCTGAGCTCGCTGTCGGTAACGGTAAGACCGAGTTTATCGAATTCGTTCTTGAAAAGAACCTGACCCACCATGTTGCTGAGCACCTGCTGCTGGAGCGAGGGATAGTCGACCTTGCGGCCCGAAGCCTGGGCCTGCTGGGCGGCCTGCTCTACGTTGCGCTGGAACTCCTGAACGTCTATTGAGGTTCCGTCGACTTTCGCAATTGTGGAGCCGGTGCCGAACAGAGTGCGGCCCGATGTAAAGAAGTCACCAATCACGAAAGCCAGGAGGCCGGCTCCGATAATGATGAGCACAAGCACTGATTTGCTTCTGATTTTCTGTAATGTTGCCATTTATAATTACTATGATTTTTGTATTTTCTGTGTAATCACGGGTTATGATTGTCCGCGCCTGAACACTCAGGCGCGAACATCGCACAAAGATAAGGCTTTTTCCCGTTCATACAAAATTTTACCGCCTGCGCGGCCTCATTTTGGCATAAAACGGTCTATTTGATGCCGAAGGCTTTGCGGAACTTGTCTACGAGGTCGAGCTCCTCCCATGTAAAGAGGCGCACCTCCATCTCGCGCACCGGGCAGTCCTTGGAGGCGAAGCTCTTCCTTACGGTGACGGGCTTGCGGCCCATGTGGCCGTAGGATGCGGTCTCGCGATACATCGGGGTGCGCAGTTTCAGACGCTCCTCTATGGCGTGGGGCGTCATATCCACGAGTTCCGAGACTTTGTCGGAGATCTCGGCATCGGTCATGTCAACATGCGCTTTGCCGAAGGTGTTGACATAAAGGCTCACGGGGCGTGCTATGCCTATGGCGTAGGCCACCTGCACCAGGGCCTCGTCGGTCACTCCCGCAGCCACGAGATTCTTGGCTATGTGGCGTGCGGCGTAGGCTGCCGAGCGGTCAACCTTCGAGGGGTCTTTGCCCGAGAACGCGCCGCCTCCGTGGGCTCCGCGCCCTCCGTAGGTATCCACTATTATCTTGCGTCCGGTAAGTCCTGTATCGCCGTGAGGGCCTCCTATCACGAATTTTCCGGTGGGATTCACATGGATTATGGTCTTGTGGTCAATCATGGCGGCCACGCTCTCGGGGAGCTTGGCCTTAACGCGCGGTAAAAGCTCGCTGACCACATCATCCTTTATGCGGCGGAGCATCTCCTCGTCGGCCTGACGCTGAGTCTTCATGCCGGCGATGGGCTTCACAAATTCGTCGTGCTGTGTCGAAATCACTATGGTGTGCACTCTCACGGGCTGTCCGTCGGGAGTATATTCCACCGTCACCTGGCTTTTGGCATCGGGACGCAGATAGGTTCTTTTCTTGCCGTGGATGTCAATGTATGTCATGGCGTCCTCCGAGCGGCGCAGCGCTGCGAGTTCGGTAAGGAGAAGATGGCTCAGCTCTATGGGCAGAGGCATGTAGTTCTCGGTCTCGTTGCATGCGTAGCCGAACATCATGCCCTGGTCGCCTGCTCCCTGCTCCTCTTTCGTGGCGCGCTCCACGCCGCGGTTTATGTCGGCGCTCTGCTCGTGCAGGGCCGAGAGCACTCCGCACGATTCCGCCTCGAATTTCAGTTCGCTGCGGTTGTAGCCTATATCTGAAATCACACGGCGCACCGTCTCCATCAGGTCAACATAGGCCGAGCTTTTCACCTCGCCGGCCACCGTCACATGACCGGTGGTTACGAGCGTTTCGCATGCCACCTTCGAATCGGGATCCTGAGCCAGGAATTCATCAAGTATTGCATCGGAAATCTGGTCGGCCACCTTGTCGGGATGTCCTTCCGACACCGATTCCGATGTAAAGAGATAATTTTTTGTCTTGTCCATATCTGTAGATATTTTTGTTGTTTACATTCTATCGCTGACAGCGGACAATAAAAAATGAACCGGCTTCGACTCTGTTGACTCCTCAGGAGGAGCATAGATGCCAAAACCGGGACCGGCAACGCGCCATAGGCGGCGGAAATATCGCAAGTAAACGGGGCTTTGCGGTTTTAGCATTTTTTGGAGTGGTTGCAAGCAGCCAAATTTGTCCACTATCAATTCCGGAATTTATCCTCCGGAATTTTCAGGTGCAAATTTACACATTTCCCGGCATTCGGCAAACTCCCTTACTGAAAAACTTAGACCCCGTTCCCCAATATTTGTTAACGCTGGGGCGGTCAAGCGTCGTGCAGATG
>CAUBWJ010000044.1 GCA_958439725.1 uncultured Muribaculaceae bacterium
TAGCAGAGGCTTTTTGATGGGGATTCTTAACGGTTGTTATGAAACACCCTCTTAAAATCTCACCGGAGAGGGATGACTGTGCCCGTGGCGAGGTTCCACACAAAGCAGCGCACTTTGTCGTGGCCCTGCGTGGCGAGGAAGCGGCGCACGGCTTTAAGGGGGAAGCCGAAGCCGTCAGCCGTCGGAGAGGCGTCCGCCTCCGGGGAACAGAGCACGGCATCCACCTCCCCGTCAGTATGCCACACAATTCTTACGCCCGGAAGGCGGCGCATTGCGTCGTGATACTCCACGGTGTAAACGGCATAGGGACGGCAATGGTCATACCCCTCGAACCAGCTGCGTATAAGGCCGTCCGACTCAATCTGGCGGCGCAGACGCTCCACAGCCTCGTCGGCCATAGCCTTATCTACGGCCCCTGACGCCACAAGCCTGCACGCCGATTTTCCAAGCTGACCGGAGGTAAAGACCGTGCGCAGCATGCGGGCCATGACGGCCTCCAATTCACCTTTATCTTTATCCGAGTCGGGCCGGGATGATTCCACCGGAACCTCCGACGTGCGCTGAAGCATCTCCTCTACCGTCTCGCCCGGTGTCTCTATCCGCAGCTGCTTCCAGAGGTCGGTACGCGGCAGGGAATAATACGGAGGCATCCTGAAATACCGCTCAGGCTCGAGGGTCTTGCGTGCCTCTTCCTCGCTTTCCAGAGCATGCTGCAGCGCATGGCCCACGGTGAAGGAACTGTATTCGATACCGATCTTCACGTCCATTTCGCCGTCGTCGCTCGAAGCGCTGTCGTCATCCAACGGGAAAAGCTCACGGTCTATCTCCACCTGCACGTCGCTGAACTCCACGCCAGCTTTCATCAGAGCGGTGCGCGAGGCGTCGAGGAAATCGCCCGTGGTCGAAATCTCCTTGCGTGGCTTCGACGGGGCCGGATAGCTCACTATAAGCTCGTCGACGGCACGCGTCAGCGTCACGTAGAGCACATTCAGCTCGTCGAGCGTCTGTTCGGCCACACGCGCCTCATAACGCTCCTTCAGCGGAGTCAGTGACATCCATGACTTCGGCACGAAGGGATAGACCGGGGGGAGCGAACACGGAATCTCCGCGCCGAGGCCGGAGGTGTCGAACCATTCCAGGTCCTTGAACTTCACGAAATCCCACGCGGCATCGGGCACATGCACACAGCGGAATTCCAAGCCCTTCGACTTGTGGGCCGTCATCACCCTTATGGCGTTCTCGTCGGCCGGAGCCGACACCTTTGAGCCGCATCCTGCCGAGTCCCACCACTGCAGGAAGCTGTGTATGTCGGGGTCGTTTGACTCGCAGTAATCCGCCACGAGGTCCTGGAAGGCCGAGATGAACATGGCCTCGTCGCGCCGCCGCTCTTCGGAAAGCAGACGTGTGATCTGCTCCACGAGCGACTGCAGACTATACGCGGCCGTACTGTCGAAACTCTCGGTAATATCGGGCATGACGGTGAAATTGGCCATGGCGTCCTCCAGAGCTTCGGCCGGCAGCATGTTTCCGTTCACATTATACTCGTAGCGGTTGATGAGCATGAGGATGTCGCGGCGTGTGATCCGGGGCGTTTTCCCGTCGGTCTCCCTTTCGGAAAGGGGCGGCTCGGGGGGCATGGCGCAGAAGCGGAGCACGCTCACTATGAACCGCACCGCCGGCGACTTTCCAAGCGCCAGCGCATCGTCCGACACTATCCTGACGTTTCTCAGCAGCGGGTCGTCAGAACCGGCGAAAAGACACGAGATATAATCTATCACATTCTGCGCCGTGGCGTTGAAGCGGGTCAGAACGGCAATGTCGCATGGCCGGTAACCGGCGTGGATCTCACGGCGGATGTTGGTTGCCATTATCTCCAGGCAGCGTTCCTGAAGGTCCTTGCGCCCTTTCTGCATGTTTCCGCGCACGGCCGTCACACACACATATCCCTGCCGGTTTTTCCTGGCCACCTCCTGACGCGCTTTCTGATAGATATCCCGGAATGCTCCCGTGAGGGCGCTTGAGGCGGGATCGAACAGGGCGTTGTTGAACCTGACCACCTCGGCCGAGCTGCGCCAGTTGGTGTTTTTTGCGGAATCTATCGCCGCCTGGTCAACAAACGGCTTGAACTCCTCCGTGACGGAGCTTTGCAGCAGCGTAGGGTCGGAATTTCGGAAACGGTATATGCACTGCTTCTCGTCGCCGATAATCAGGCTGTCGTTGCCCTCGCTCATTCCCTGCGAGATGAGAGGCCGCAGGTTCTCCCACTGCATCCTTGACGTGTCCTGAAACTCGTCGATAAGGAAATGGCGCAGCCAGATGCCTATGCGTTCGTAGACAAACGGTGTGTCCGAGCCCTCCATTATTGTGTTGAGAAGCGTATTGGTATCCGACAGCAGCAGCGTGTTGGTCTCCTTGCGGTATTTCTCTATGTATCTCTCGATTTCAGAAATGATGCCGAGATAGAAAGCGTTGTCGTTCATCGACCGGTAAAGCACCAGGCGTTTCACCGCATCGTATATCACTGCGCATCGCTCGCCCAGTTCCCGGAGCGAGGCTTCGTCCGTATGCTTCTTGTTGAACAGAGTGGAAGCGTCCGCCACGCCGTTTATCAGCGTCTTGCTTTCGGTAAGTTTTTTGAGATTGTCGGTGCCGCCGGCAGCCAGCGCGAACATTCCGCGGGTATTGCGCCCGGGACTGAAACCCTCCATGCCCTCGCATCGGTCAATCAGATCGAGCGCGGCCTGTCCCTCGCGGGGAATTATCTTCCGGGCCGCGTCAATCTCCCTGCGCAGGAAAGCCACAAGGTTCTGCATATTGGAGCGGTCACCGAAGAAACGGTCCATCTCTTTCTTGTTGAGCATATAAGTCTCGTTGCTTATACGCTTCATGAAGCTCACCAGAGAGCCGAAGAGAGCCGACGAACGGTTGAAAAGATTCACGGCCATTCCCTGACCCAGGCGGTCGAGGAGATATTCCGTTATCCAGTTGATGTTGTCGTGAGTGCGGCGCGATGTCGGGTCGGTGCGGAGTGAGTCAAGAAACTCACCCACGGCCCACTCCACCGCCTCGCCGCTCTCGAGGGCTATCTCATAATTGCCGGTAAGGTTGGCCTCGCGCGCGAAAGTGCGGAGCACCATCTGGAAGAAAGAGTCGATGGTGCTCACCTGAAAGAAATCGAAGTCGAAGAGCAGACGCCTCAGGGCTTCTCCGGCGGCACGGGCTATCTGAGGGCGCGTGGCGCCGAGTTCCTTCTCGAGCTCGCCCATATAGGGGCTTCCCTTTTTCCAGCCCCTCACCATTGAAGCCAGTACGGCAAGTTCATGGAGAATGCGGGCCTTCATCTCGTCGGTGGCCTTGTTGGTAAAGGTAATGGCCAGAATCGAGCGGTGGGCTTTTGAGATGTCGCGCCGCAGACGGTTGCGCCCCGTGTTCTTGTCCTTTTCGGACAGGAGGAGCTTAATGTAATCGTAAGTAAGCTGATAGGTCTTGCCTGAGCCTGCGGAAGCCTTGATTATATCGAGCATACGGTGGGGTGTTCAGAGTAAATACCGGTCATACGCTGCGGGCCTTGTAGCCGTTGGCAATAAGCCAGCGGGTGGCGTCGGCGCGGCGGTCGCCTTGCAGTATGATGGCGGCGTCGCCCTCGGTGGAGCCTCCGGTTCCGAGCGAACGCTTTAGGTCGGCGGCAAGCGTCGCGAGATCGCCGTCGCCCTCAAAGCCTGAAATACGCGTCACGGTCTTGCCCGCACGCCCTTTGCGCTCGATGGCCACTGTGATACGGCCGGTGAAGCGCCTGGTCTCTTCCGGAGCGGGTTCCGGAGTATCGGGCCCGGCGGGGAGGTCGGGATTGGCCTCAAGGAAAGCGGCGAGGCTGTTTTGCCAGGGATTCTTTTCCATCATCGCATCGGTTCTTCGTCAAACAGACGTTCGCGGAATGAATCCGGGTCAGGATACTGCACGGTATCGCCATAACTGAGAGTATCCGACGCCATATCGTACGGATTGTCGATATTCCCCACCAGAATAGAAAGCAGGCGTGCGTAAGGGAGCTTGTCGGGAGGGAGGGTGCCGTAATAAGATGCCGCGGAATCGGCATTGGTCTCGTAGGCACGACGGTAGAGGCCGGCGGCCGTCGACACATTTGACTGTATATCGGTACTGTCGGTATCGGCAAGCTGCATATAGACTATCGACAGGCGCGCAAGCTGGCTGGCGGGCATGTCGGAAAGGTTCTCGTTGCCCACAATGTGGGAGGCCACGCTGCGCGCGGCGGTCATGTCGCCGTTGGCGGTAGCCATTTCAGCCTCGCGTATCTGGCTTTCTATATCAGAGGAGCCGGCGCAGCCACCGAAGGCGAGACATATAGCGGCCAACGCCGCCATCAATGATATTTTCATAGTGTATCTAATTATAAGAGCTTTTTAATCAATCGTTATCGGAACGGGGGATGCGGCGCAGATAAACGTAGTCGCTGCCCTCGTGGCGCAGAGTCAGCGACGTGCCGGTGAATTCCTGCACGCGGCGTGCAAGCCGCCGGGGGATGTCGCCTATAAGAGAGGAATCGCCCTGGAGTTCGGTCAGCACCGGTTCGACATCTATCACCAGACTGTCGTCGACCACGTCCCAGCGGCCTGCCACAGCGTATGTGAGAATGCCCGGCTTGATCGCGCGCACGGTGCATGTGGCGTCATCGTTCAGTTCCAGCAGGGGCTGGTCCTGCGAGATTTCGTTGATATAATAGTGGCCCGGCATCTGTCTGGCTTTCTCGGAAAGCCTGTGGCATCCTGCGGCTACGGCACATACGGCCGTGGCTACCAGAAGCGAGGCGATGATTCTTGACGGCAAAAGTCTCATGGCTGTTATACGATTCGGAGTTTATAGTCGGAGTTTGAAAGTCTTTATAAGTTCCACCAGATGGGGATTCTGCTTCTTGAGTTCCTCGAGAAGGTCGTGGTCGCTGAGGGTATGGCGCGGGCCTTCCCCCTCGTTTATATCAACGTCAAACCACACGCTGTCGTTTTTCAGCGCATCCTTCAAAGCGTCGAGAATCGCTGCGCGATGAGCCTCCAGAATTTCCTTCTGCTTGATATTCTGCACGGTTACGGTGAACTTCTCGGGCTTCTCGCCGGTCTGGGGACGTGACATGCGCATGGTCTGCGAGAGTATTGTCTCGGAGCGGTGGTCACGTGCGTATCCGCTCCACACCTTGGCCAGTTCCGCCGGGTCAACCGGGGTGTCGCGCAGCGGAGCGCCGTAGTTTCCTGCCGGAGCTTCGGCTGCCACATCGGGATGGGAGGAGGCACTGCGTGCATTCTTTATGGAAAAGGACATGGCACCCTTCACAGCCATGGGCTGCGGGCGGCTTCCGCCCATAACAGGGGCGGCAGCGCGTGGAGCCGGAGCGGTTCGCGGTGGCTGAACGGGAGCCGGTGTGGCGCCTGCGGCAGCCCGCGGAGCAGCGGCTACCGCCGGTGTGGCGGAGGCGGGAGCGGAGCGCGGAGCCTGGGGCTGTTGTTGTGGCTTGTTTCCGGCTGTGGCGCCGGATGCGGCGATAGGTTTCAACCGCCCCTCTCCGTCGCCGCTTTTACTGGGGGAGGGGCTGAGTAATTGGCACAGTTTGGCGAGCGTGAGCTCTATGAGGAACTGTTTGTTGGACGCCTGCCTGTAATTCAGGTCGGCCTCGTTGCAGAGGTTCATGGCCCTGAACAGGAATTCGGGGGTACATTTGGCCGCTTTCTCGGCCATGGCCTTGCGCACGTCGTCGCCGGCATCCAGGAGGGAGAGCGTAGACGGGTCGCGCGCCACGGTGAGGTCGCGGAGATAGGCCCCGAGACCGTTTATGAAGAAAAGCGAATCGAAACCGTTGTCGCGGATTTCCTTATAGATAAGCCAGGTGTTGAGAACGTTTCCGGCAAGAAATTCGTCGAGAAGACGGTTGTAATAGCTCGAATCGAGCACGTTGAGAGCGTCGATAGTCGCCTGATACGTCACATTGCCACCGGACGAGGCCACCACCTGATCGAAGATGGACAGGGCGTCGCGCATAGCTCCGTCGGCGTTGCGGGCTATCACGTTCAGTGCGGCCGGTTCAACGGTTATTCCCTCCTGCGAAGCCACGTAGGTGAGATGGTCAACCATATCACGGATGGTGATGCGGTGGAAATCGTAAATCTGGCAGCGCGAGAGAATTGTGGGAATAATCTTGTGCTTCTCGGTTGTAGCGAGAATGAACACCACATACGACGGCGGCTCCTCCAGTGTCTTCAGGAAAGCGTTGAAAGCCGACGACGACAGCATGTGGACCTCATCGACTATAAACACGCGGTAGCGTCCGAGCGAAGGGGGAACCTGCACCTGTTCCACAAGGTTGCGGATATCGTTGACGCCGTTGTTGGAGGCGGCGTCAAGCTCGATTATGTTCATCGAGGTGCCGCGGTTGAAGGCACGGCACGACTCACATTCGTTGCAGGCCTCCCCGTCGGGAGTTATGTTGGAGCAATTTATCGTTTTTGCAAAAATTCGGGCGCAGGAGGTCTTGCCTACGCCGCGAGAGCCGCAAAACAGATAAGAATGGGCCAGACGGTTTGTGGCCACGGCGTTTTTCAGCGTGGTTGTGAGGGCTTTCTGCCCAACCACACTCGCAAACGTCGACGGACGGTACTTTCTGGCCGATACTACGTAATTTTTCATTCGGGATAATTATCTCGTGGTTTTTCGTTAAGGAAAGATCAGTCTGTGGGGATCTCGAAGCATACTCTTGTGCCGGGCCCGGGATAGGTACCGTCCACCCAGATGCGTCCGCCGAGAAGCTTCGCGATCATGCGGCAGATGGCCAGACCCAGTCCGTTGCCCTGCGAAAAGCGGTTGAGCTTCACGAAGCGCTCGAAAATCACCTCGCGCTTCTCCTCGGGAATGCCTATTCCGGTATCTGAAACGTAGAAGGTGACGAGGTGTTCAGGCTGATTGATATGGTAGCCAAGATGAATGACACCTTCTTCAGTGAACTTCGAGGCATTGGAGAGCAGATTTATAAGCACCTGCTCCACGCGCCGACGGTCGGTTATGATTACCGTCTCCTTGCTTCCGGCATTGTCAAACACCATGTCCACACCCTCCTTGGCATAGAGGCTGCGAGTAGCCATGGCCGTCTCGCAAAGCAGATTGACGCCTACGGGATGTTTCACCACACTGAGCTGGGTATTATCGAGTGACGAGATGTCGAGCACGTCGTTTATGAGCGTACGCAGAAGGTCGGCGCTCACATCGATGGCCTGGGCGAAGCGTTCGAGGTAGGCGCGCTTGTCCTCGTCGACATTCTCCACAATCAGCTGGGAATACTCCACGATGGTGTTGAGCGGCACCGACACTTCGTGGCTCATGTTGTTTATGAAGTCGGTCTTGTGGCGGTCGGCCTGACGCGCGCGGTCGCGTGCCTTGATCAGTTCGTCCTGGGTTCGCCGGAGAGTGTCGCGCTCGTTCTTGAGCGTCTCGTTTGACTTGCCCAGATTGACCGCAAGCCTTTTGCTGCGCATATAGAACACCACAGCCACAATCAGGAGCACCACCAGTATGGCGCCCAGCACCATCAGAACAATCAGAGAACGTTTCTGGCGCGAGACTTCGAAGTCGCGTGAGTTGACACGAAGATCCTCATTCTCGTCGAGCAGTGAGCTCACGTGGTAGACCACCTGGAGCTCGCTGAGATTCTCGTCGGCGCGCGTGCTGATGAAGTCCTCAAGGATTTTATTGTAATCCAGGGAAGCCTTGAGCAACGACTGCTGGTCGCCGGTGGCCTGCGCGGCCTCCACTATGAATGCGGTGAAGCGGCGGCGGAAAGGCTCGTGCTTTTTTTCCTCTATAGCCACTTTCAGAATCGGGAGCACCTCGGCATAACGTTTCTTGGCCATGAGATAGTAGATGGTGGGACGGCGCAGGCTGTTGAAATCAGATTCCGCATCCGGATACTCACGGGCAATCTCCTTTATTTTGTCGTAATAATAATCGACCTCTCTGTCGGTAAGAGCCGGGTAATTGCTCAGAATCCTGCGGTAGGAGTTGTAACGCGAAAGGTTATAGTCGGAAAACTCCCGTCCTCTTGAATGGTTCGAGGCCTCGAGCTGGTCCATTATTGCCAGAAGCATCTTGTCGGCCCACACAGCTTTGTCGTGGACCTCACTGTTGGTATATGCGATAGCAGCGCTGGTATAATACAGATTCCTTATGCTCTGCATTTCCTTGGGGAGTTTCTCGATTTCGCGTCCGAGACTGTCCACATAATCCACAAGCAGATGGCTGCGGGTGGAGAGGCTCATGTAGATGCACAGGGCATAGAGCTTCTCCAGGCGTTCGTAAAAACGTCTTTCGCCTGTAGAGTTCACCTCCTCGTGAAACATTTTCCTATAATTGGAAATGAGATTTATGAGGCTGCGCTGACGCTCGGCGCCGGTAGTGTAGCGGGCACGTCCGGTGATGCGCTGCGTCTTTATGAACAGTTCGGTCTCGGAGCGGATGTTTCCTTCCGGGAGCCGCGCGGCTTCTTCGAGGGCGAGGGCCTGCATGGTGTCATTGCTCAGGTTGAAGTTGGAGATACGGCGCAGTAGATCGCCGCGGGCGGCGATGTTGTCGGTGCGGCGCGACACCTGATATGCGCGCAGGGCCGCGTCGGAGCGTGTTTTGTAGTCAGCCACGTCCACAAGGTCGTAGAGCACGTCGAGACTGTCGTTGGCATTGTCCAGACGGGGCAGAATGGCGTTGAGGCTGTCTGTGATATGCTGGCGCTTTTCGGGAGTCATGGCCTGAAGCTGCATCGAGACCGTCATAGCAAGAATCAGCGGCAGGATTCTTCTTATAAAATTTCGCATTGCGGGATGGTAGTTAGATTAGCAAATTTAACCATTTTTTCCATACCGCAGGGATGCGGAACCCCCTTTTTTACTATTTTTGTAATGAAAACATGAAAAGGACCACCAAGCTCGGCATAGCGGGGTGCGTTGCGGCGGCGGTCGCAGCGCTCGTTTTTTTTGCCCGTCCCATTTATAAGGCTTTGTCGCCAAAGCCGGTAGAGGAAGGCGACCTTACGGAGTTCCCGGTGCGCGGAATCGACATTTCCTCCCACAACGGCAGCGTGGACTTCGGCCGTGCCGCCTCATTGGGGTTCCGATTTGTGATTATGAAAGCTTCGGAAGGAAGCGACTTCAAGGATGCGGCTTTCATCGACAATATCAGACGCGCCCGGGAAGCGGGCCTGAAGGTGGGAGTGTATCATTTCTTCCGCTTCGACGCCGACGGACGGATGCAGGCCCTGAATCTTCTTCACAGCGTGCGCGGACGCCGCCTGGACATGCCCCTGGTAATCGACCTTGAGGAGTGGGGCAACCCCAACGTTGCGACCTCGGCAGTGGTGTCGCGCCTCGAGACCATGCTTGCCGCCCTCGACGACGCCGGCATGAGCGTGATGCTCTACACCAACAAGGACGGCTACTACCGGTTCGTGCGCGGACGCTTCGACCGCTATCCGCTGTGGCTCTGCTCCTTCAGCGAGATTGACCGTTCCATTCCCTGGACTTTCTGGCAATACAGCCACCGCGGACGCATAGGCGACCCTCTGCGCTACATAGACATGAATATATTCCGGGGCGACACCACGGCGTGGAACACATGGGTGGCGTCGCACCCGCAGCTGATGCAATAAAAACGGGCCGGAATACGTTTTCTTTCAGAGCATATCCCCTCAGGCAGTGACCGCTGAAAAGATCATAGACCGTCTGAAACGCCGCCTGCTCGTCATGGCGGCCGTCTTGGCGTGCGCCTCGCCATGCGCCCTCGCACTGCCTCCCGACACCTACGCCACCCACTCGGTGCTCGCCGAAGGCTCGTGGTCAAAAATAAGCGTGGAGGCTTCGGGAATGCATTTCATACCCGCCTCGACACTCCGTTCGTGGGGATTTTCCGACCCGGCCCGCGTAAGAATCCACGGTTACGGCGCCGCCCGCATCCCCGACCTGCTCTCGGCCCAGACCTACACCGACGACCTTCCGGAAGTTCCCGCACTCCGCACTCCGCGGGGCATCTATTTCTATGCCACCGGGCCGGTGGGATGGGAGATGCAGGGGGCCGTTTTCAGGCGCGTGCGCAACCCCTTCACCTCCGCCGGATATTATTTCATCACCGCCGGAGAGCGAGACGGCGCCACGCCTGCCACAGCGGGCGCACCGGGCTGCACGGCCGCTCCCGCCACTGATTTTCTCTGCCCCGCGCTCCATGAGCTGGAGGAGGCCCCTATGGGCGAAATGGGCCACAACGTCTACGGCGAGGATTTCCGGCTGCGCCCGGAGCAGAAAATAAGCATCGACCTTCCCGGCAGAGCCGACGGCACTCCCGTAAGGCTCCGCACTTCGTTTGCCGTGCGTTCGGCCGGAGCTTCCACCCTTGAAATTTCCGCAGGAGGTTCACCCCTCGGCTCACCTCTTCAGCTGCCGGCCGTGGCCGAATACCACGCCGGCAGCGCAGCCACGGCTTCATTCCTTATTCCGGCCGACGGTATCACCGACCGTCTTGAACTCACCTACAGCCTGCACCGCTCCGCGACCATTCAGGCCGCGAGACTCGACTTCGCGGAAGTGAACTACACGCGCCGTCTGGCGCTTGAATCGGGCAAGCCCCTCCTTTTCACCCTCCTGCAACCGGAAGGGCGCCTGGAAGGAGCCGGGGAGCTGACCCACGTATGGGACGTAACCGACCCTCTCGCCGTGAGCGAAATGAACATCGCCCGCGAGGGCACGGCTGCCCTGTGGACAAATTCCGCCACAGGACAGCGCTCCTACGCCGCATGGACTGAAGGGATGACGATGCCCTGCCCGAGGCTTGTGGCCACCGTAGCCAATCAGGACCTTCACGATTCCTCGGCCGCACCACCCGACATGGTGATAATAACCGTTGACGCATGGAAGGGTGAGGCCGAAAGGATAGCGCGCCTCAGGAGCGAGGGGAAGGAGAAACTCAGCGTAACCACCGTAAGCGCCGACCTGATTTATAACGAGTTCTCTTCGGGAGCCAGATCGGTCAACGCCCTGCGGCGCTATCTGAAGATGGTATATGACCGGGGCATGAAATCAGGACGCCCGCTGCGCTATGCACTGCTTCTGGGACGTGCCACAGCCGACAACCGAGGGCTTACGCTCTCCGGGCGCGAACATGCCCTCACACTCCCCACCTGGCAGACCGACGAAGCCCTTGCCGAAGAGCGTTCATACACTTCCGACGATATTCTGGCAATGCTCGACGACGGCTCGGGCGCGGACGCGCGCAACGACCGCCTGAGCATAGCCGTGGGCCGCATCCCCGCGCGCTCCACAGCCGAACTCAAGGCCTACGTGGACAAACTTTATGACTACGAAAACTCATCGGCCGAGGGACAGTGGCGCAACCGCGTGATGGTGGTGGCCGACAACGGTGACAACGGCGCGCACGCCGACCAGGCCGAGACATTCTGCGCCCGTGTGGATGCCAACGGCCATCCCGCGCTGATGGAGAAGGTGTATGTGGATGCTTTCGAACTCGACGGCGGAGTGTGCACCGAAGGGCGCCGCCGCATGTACCGGCTGCTTGACGAAGGAGTGATGTGGTGGCACTACACGGGCCACGGCACAGAGGATTATTTCACAGCCGAGAAGCTCCTTACCACCTCCGACATCCCATCGCTCTATCTGCGCAGGCTTCCGGTGCTCTGCGCCGTGACCTGTTCTTTCCTGCGATGGGACGGCAGCGAGCCTTCCGGAGCCGAACGGATTGCATTGAAGCCCGACGGCGGAGCCATCGCCGCAATCTCGGCCACACGGCGCACTTTCATAGGCGACAACGCGCTGATGAACGACGCCCTGGGGCGCTTTGCCTTCGCCCGCGGCGACGACGGCCGGTTTCTCTCCCTGGGCGAGACGCTCCGGCTTGCCAAGAACCATATCGCCGAAACATCCCCCGCAGCGGAAGGCCGCTCCAGATATGTGCTGCTGGGCGACCCTTCGATGCACACAGTGATGCCCGACTGCCGCATAACGGTGGACGAAATAAACGGAACACCCGTGGACCCGGGCACGCAGCCTGTGGTCACGGGGCTGCAGACGGCAGAGATTAAATGCACTGTCACCGACCCTTCCGGCTCCATACTCCCTGACTTCAACGGCACGGCCGAAGCAACGCTCTACGACTCCGACCGCTCTACGGTGACACTGGGGCGCCCCGCCGCCGGCACGGAAGGCCGACGCGTGACCTTCGACGAGCATGGCGACCGCCTCACGGTGGCGCTTGACACAGTTACCGGCAGCCGTTTCACCCTGCGGATGCATATTCCGGCAAATATCGCCGACAATATGCGGCCCGCAACACTCAACATCGCCGCCTACGACCGCACGGGCGCCCGCGCCGCCGCATGCCACCGCGACATTTACGTATCGGGAACCGACCTCTCGGCGCTTCCCGACACTGTGCCGCCGGTGATAGAATATGCCGTGCTCAACCACCGTGGCTTCACCGACGGCCAGACGGTCAACCCCGAGCCGGTGCTTCTGGCCCGCGTGACCGACGACACAGCCATCAACCTCTCCACCGCCGGAATCGGCTCGACAATGACCCTGCGGCTCGACGACGCCCGCACGCTTCCCGACCTCAGCTCATATTATTCTCCGCAGGCCGTGACCGAAGGCGCCGCCGGAACCATAGCCTATCCCCTCCCCCGGCTCACCACGGGCAGCCACACACTGGAGCTGAGAGTGTATGACACCGCCGGCAACGAGGCCACGGCCACACTGCGGTTCCACGTGAGCGAGAACGCGGGGCCCCGGATTTCGGAGGTATACACCGACACTAACCCGGCCTCCACCCAGGCGCGGTTCTATATCCGCCACGACCGTCCCGACGCGATTCTCGACGTGGAGATGGAGGTGTTTGACATGCACGGGCGCCGTCTCTGGACGGCCCGGAATTCCGGGCGCGCCGACGCGGCCGGATCGTCGCCCATGATATGGGACCTGCGCGACAACGGAGGCCATCGCGTGGAGCGCGGCATCTACATATACCGCGCCCGCATCACAGACACTTCGGGACACTCTTCGGTATCGTCGGCCGGCCGTCTGGCCGTGACCGCACGCTGACGTTTTTCACCCGAAATAATTGCAGGATTGCAACTTTTGCCCTATCTTTGTAAGCGCATAAACGACAATCCGGCACGTCAGCACCACATAGCCGGAACCTCACCAGGTCTCCCCCTTGCATAATCCGAGGGCGGGAGTCCTAATTTTTTTAGTAATCATCAAAACTTAAATATCATGCCAATCACTTACATGACAAAAGAGGGCTATAAGAAAAAAATGGAAGAAATAGCCTATCTCGAATCAGTGAAGCGTCCCGAAATATCGCGTGCCATAGCCGAGGCCCGCGACAAGGGCGACCTTTCAGAAAACTCGGAATACGACGCAGCCAAGGAAGCACAGGGCCTGCTGGAAATGAAGATTTCACAGCTGAAAGACCTCGTGGCAAGCTGCCGCATAATCGACGAAAGCAACCTCAACAACGAGGAGGTGCAGATACTCAACCGCGTGAAGATAAAGAACATCCAGAACGGAATGCAGATGGAATACACCATCGTGGCCGACAGCGAGGCCAATCTCCGCGACAAGAAAATCGGTTCGTCGACCCCCATCGCCCAGGGCCTCCTCGGCCACAAGCTCGGCGAGATAGTGGAAATCAAGGTTCCCGCCGGACTCATGAAGTTTGAAATAGTGGAAATATCATTCTGATCACACACAGCCATGCCCTCAATTTTCTCACGCATAATCGCAGGCGAGATTCCCTGCTACAAGATTGCTGAAGACGACCGCTTCATAGCTTTTCTCGACGTAAATCCCGTGGCTCCCGGCCATACGCTGGTGGTGCCCAAACATGAGGTGAGCTACCTCTTCGACCTCTCCGACGAGGAATACACCGGACTCGAACTCTTTGCCAAGAAAGTGGCGCTGGGTCTGCGTCAGGCCGTGCCCTGCAAGCGCATCGGCGAGGCCGTGATAGGCCTGGAAGTGCCCCACGCCCACATCCACCTAATTCCCATCACCACCGAGGCCGACATGGATTTCCACAACAAGAAAACCCTCCCCGGCGAAGAGATGGAACGCCTGCAGAAAATAATCTCCGCAGCCGTAGCCGCCCACATGTAAATCTCCGTCACAACCTTTACACCGATAGGGATATTGCCGCCCACGCACAGTCCGTGGAGCCGTCAATATCCCTATCGTTTTTTGGTGAGAAGCGCAGTATGCGCGGAAGGACGCGGGCAGCCCATGCTGGCGCGTTTATGCGGCGTCGCCATTCCCAGGCTCGCCGCATTTACTCGGAAGACACTCTTTTCTGGCAGCTTACGCAGCCAGTTTTACAGAAGCCGCCCCTCCGGGGCTTCCAAAACGCATGGAGCGTCGATATCCTTATCGACGGGAAAGCGCTATCATGGGCCATGAAGGGATGTGAAGGGGTTGCAGAAATCAAATTACCGGCCAAATTGTAGGGATGCACGCCAATGCTGTTTTCTTAGAGGGTGTTTCATAACGATTGTTAATTTGCAGGAAGCCTGTTCAAGAGCA
>CAUBWJ010000045.1 GCA_958439725.1 uncultured Muribaculaceae bacterium
ACCTAGGACTCCCTGATTATGAGTCAGGTGCTCTAACCAACTGAGCTATGGGACCGGCTTTTTTGGCTGGTGCCTTAAAGCGATGACAAAGGTAGTGGTTCTTTCTGACTTGTGCAAATTTTTTTGCGGTTTTGCTGAATTTGCGGTTTCGCTAAAAGGATGGAGAAGACGGAAAGAGAATTTGGAGAGCTTTGTCGAATCGCAAATTATCCGGGAATGAGTTGAGGTAGGGAGGAAATGGACTTCAAACTAGCTTTCAGAAATGATATTGCGGCAGTTCAGTAGTTTGAACCGGTGGTAAAGAAAGAGGGGTGATTGCCTGAATGAGGGAATCAGATTTCCGGGGATGGATGGTGGAAGATTTTATCGAGGATGGAGGTTTTGGCTTTTTTGATGTGAATCTGCACTTTGGATGTCCTCTTGTCGAGGAAGATTATTGATGCATTGAGAACTATAGCTACCCATTCTTCAAAGTCGACAATTCCGTTGATACGGCTCAGGGAGAGTTTATGAAATGGGGAGTCGGGGGGGAGGGATTCGATTATAAGGTTGCCGAAGTCGTCGACGTATATGTCGTGAACTCCCATGAGATTTTCAAAAAGGATGGCAATGTCAAGGCAATCGGGCGATTCAGGCCTTTTGCTGAACATTTTATATAATGAGTTGATAGTCTTTTCTGTAATCATTGCGGTAACTGATCTTATGAATGCGCGTTGCGAGGGTGGTTTCCCTCAGGGCTTCCGGCAAGGTCGGATAGCGTATTTTTTAGCTTTACTATGGAGAGAGAGGATGTTGCTGAGCTATAATCGTTGAACCGCCAGGGCACATAACTTTACTTTAACAACAATCTAAATTTACAACAAGTCGTGTCCTGATATGGTTTCCTGTATTCCTAAAATTCCGAAGTGAAAAAACAAGGGCGGAGCCTGCGATTTGTTCGAGAGGCTCCGCCGTTGTTTCAAGTGGTTATGCGGCAGGGCATGACCGCGCCGGGTTGCGTCAGGATCAGGCGAGGAATCCGAGGAGGACACCTGCAGCCACTGCCGAGCCGATAACGCCGGCTACGTTGGGACCCATAGCATGCATGAGCAGGTAGTTGGAGGGGTCGTATTCGAGGCCGAGGTTATTGGATATACGGGCCGACATTGGCACGGCGGAAACTCCGGCGTTGCCGATGAGGGGGTTGATTTTTTTGTCGTGGGGCAAGAAGAGGTTGAAGAGTTTCACGAACAGTACGCCCGAAGTCGAGGCTATGATGAATGCCATGAAGCCGAGGGCAAAGATGCCGATGGTCTCGGTGGTGAGGAATTCGGAAGCCTGGGTCGAGGCACCGACGGTCATGCCAAGAAGGATGGTGACGATGTCGGTGAGGGCGTTGCTTGCGGTCTTGGCCAGACGGGTGGTTACGCCGCATTCACGGAGCAGGTTGCCGAAGAAGAGCATACCCAGCAGAGGAATGCCGGAAGGAACCACGAAGCAGGTGAGAAGCAGGCCCACGATGGGGAAGATGATTTTCTCGTTCTGCGACACGGCGCGGGCGGGACGCATTTTTATCACGCGCTCTTTCTTGGTGGTGAGCAGGCGCATGATAGGCGGCTGAATCACGGGCACCAGAGCCATGTAGGAGTAGGCGGAAACGGCGATTGCACCCATAAGGTTAGGCGCAAGTTTTGAGGAAAGGAATATAGCCGTGGGACCGTCGGCACCGCCGATAATGGCGATGGCACCGGCCTGGTCGGGCGCGAAACCGAGAAGCAGCGCTACCATATAGGCTCCGAAGATACCGAACTGGGCAGCTGCGCCTATGAGCATGAGCTTGGGGTTGGCTATCAGGGCCGAGAAGTCGGTCATGGCGCCAATGCCAAGGAATATAAGCGGCGGATACCATCCGGCGCTTACGCCGTTGTAGAGAATATTGAGCACAGATCCTTCTTCATAGATGCCTATCTCAAGACCGGCCTCGGTGTTGAAGGGGATATTGCCAATGAGCATGCCGAAGCCGATGGGCACGAGCAACATCGGTTCGAAGTCCTTTTTGATGGCGAGCCAGATGAAGAACAGACCCACGGCAAGCATCACGAAATGCTTGAATGTGGCGTTGTAAAATCCGGTGAGATGCCAGAATTCTGTAAGATTCTGCATCATGAAATCACCAAAACTAATGTCCATGTTGAATAGTAAGTTTTCTTTAGTTTGACAATGGTGGCAGGGCGCGGCGCATCATAGCGGGCGCGCCGCTCTTTCCGGATTTTATTCTATTGTTACGAGAGTTGCACCCTCAAGAACAGCATCGCCGGCTTTTACGGCAATAGAGGTAATCTTGCCGTCGTAGCCTGCATGGATGGCGTTTTCCATCTTCATGGCTTCGAGCACGAGAACCGTGTCGGCGGCTTTGACTACGTCGCCCACCGATACATTCACCGAGAGAACAGTGCCGGGGAGGGGAGCGACGACTTTGCGGCCGGGGCCGGCGGCTGCCGCGGGCTTGCTGATTACCTTAGCGCCGGATTCGGTGCGGGGTGCAGCGGAGGGGCGGGGAGCGTTAACGATGGTCACAGGTTTTTTGGCGCTGTCAAGCTCTACCTTATAGGGGATGCCGTTGACTTCAACCTGTGCGATATTGTTGTCGATATCGCCAATGGCTACTTTGTAGCTGTTGCCATTGATTTTATATTTGTATTCTTTCATTTGTAGATTCGTTAGGATTGGTTATTACTGGTTGGGGAGATGACGCATGTTGTAGATTTTGGAGTTCCACGGCGAGTAAGCGCGTTTCACTTTATTGATGGTCAGCACGGTGTTCTCACGGTCGTGGGCATCAAGGTGCTCGTGAAGAGCCATGGCTATGGCGGCGATAGTCTCGCCTGAGTCGTTGCGCTCTTCACGGGTGAGTTCCTTGGCGCTCATTCCGTGGGTCTTGGCTTTATTGCGAGAGGAGGCTGCAGCTCCGATGCGGCTTATGGCCGAGAAGCACAGGCAAAGCAGCAGCAGGGCCGCAAATACAATACCCATAGCCATAATAGCCATAGCGAATCCGTTTCGGTCTATTTCCGAGAACATCTCGATTTTATCGTTTGTCTCGCGGATTCTGTTGGCCGAACTCGGGGTGACGGGTTTGCCGGGCGAGTCGTCGCGGATTTCCCAGGCTGCGGCGCCGAGTTCCTTGCCGTCGGCAAGGTTAACGCCGTCGGCTTTGCGGGCATACGACTGGTTTCCGGCGAGGAAGGCAGGAACGGTCACGGAGTCAATGAGGGTGCGGCCGTCGGCGTCGAACACGCCAATCCAGTTTTCAGTTCCGGGCTCCAGAACAAAGTTGGTGTGGAAGGTGCCGAGGGTGGGACGTCCGTCGGCCCAGAAAACCACGTGCTGGCGTTTGGGCATTTTGGTGAGGACATCGCCCAGAGGCACTGCATACATCATCGCCTTGCGTTCCTTCACGCTGAGGTCGGGATTGAGTGTTGCAGGATTGTTGGTGATGAACACGCTCGAGATGTTGAGGGGAGCGTGGTTTGTGTTGAAGAGCTCTATCCATCCTGATCGACGGCCATAATCGTCCATGTAGTTGCTGTCGTTCTGCACCATCACTTCGTTGATGCGCAGACTCCGACGCCCCTGGGCCGAGACACTCATGGCACAGACAGCCAGGATAGCGAGCAATATAGTTTTCTTCATATTCTCTGCTGTTGGTTAATTTTGTTGGTGTTGAAAAATCCGCCTATTATTACAGAGGAATATTGCCGTGCTTCTTGGCAGGATTTGTAAGCTTCTTGGTGGCGAGCTGCTGGAGAGCGCGGATAATGCGGAAACGGGTGTTGCGGGGCTCGATAACGTCGTCGATGTATCCGTAGCGGGCGGCATTGTAGGGGTTGCAGAAGAGTTTGTTGTATTCCTCTTCTTTTTCTTTCAGCACAGCCTGCGGGTCTTCGGATGCCTTTGCTTCCTTGGCGTAAAGAACCTCCACGGCACCGGCACCACCCATAACGGCGATCTCGGCGGTAGGCCAGGCGTAGTTCATGTCGCCTCTGAGCTGCTTGCAGCTCATCACGATGTGGCTGCCGCCGTAGCTCTTGCGGAGTGTGACGGTGACTTTGGGTACGGTAGCCTCTCCGTAGGCGTAAAGAAGCTTGGCGCCATGGAGAATCACGCCGTTGTATTCCTGACCGGTTCCGGGAAGGAATCCGGGAACGTCAACCAGAGTGACCAGAGGAATATTGAAAGCGTCGCAGAAGCGCACGAAGCGGGCGCCTTTGCGTGAGGCGTTGCTGTCAAGAACGCCTGCAAGGAACTTGGGCTGATTGGCCACGATGCCTACGGCCTGTCCGTTGAAGCGGGCGAAACCTACGATGATATTCTTGGCATAGTTGCGCTGCACTTCCAGGAATTCGCCGTTGTCAACTATTGCTCCGATAACCTCGTACATGTCGTAGGGACGGTTGGCCGAGTCGGGAATGATGTCGTTGAGCGAGTCTTCGAGGCGGTCGATGGGGTCGGTGCATTCCACCAGCGGGGGCTCTTCGAGGTTGTTCTGGGGAATGTAGCTGAAGAGTTTGCGTATGGTCTTGAGGGTTTCCTCTCCGTCTTCAGTAGCGAAGTGGGCCACACCGCTCTTTGTGGAGTGAACTTCGGCACCGCCGAGGGCATCCTGGGTTACATCTTCGCCTGTAACGGTCTTCACAACCTTCGGGCCGGTAAGGAACATATAGGAGATTCCTTTGGTCATGATGGTGAAGTCGGTGAGGGCAGGAGAGTAAACGGCGCCGCCGGCGCAGGGACCGAGAATAGCAGAAATCTGGGGAATAACACCTGATGCGAGGATATTGCGCTGGAAAATCTCGGCATAGCCGGCAAGGGCGTTGATGCCTTCCTGGATACGTGCGCCTCCCGAGTCGTTAAGGCCGATAACCGGGGCGCCCATCTTCATGGCCATATCCATGATTTTGCATATTTTGAGGGCCATGGTCTCGCTGAGCGAACCACCGAAAACGGTGAAATCCTGAGCGAAGACATATACCAGACGTCCGTCGATTGTGCCGTAGCCGGTCACAACGCCGTCGCCGAGGAAGCTTTTCTTCTCCTGGCCGAAGTTGTAGCAGCGGTGACGTACAAACATGTCGATTTCCTCAAACGAACCTTCGTCGAGGAGCTGGGCAATGCGTTCGCGTGCGGTGTATTTGCCGCGTTCATGCTGTTTCTGGATGGCTTTTTCGCCGCCACCGAGGCGAGCCTCATTGCGAAGGGCTATGAGTTCCTGTACTTTTTCAAGCTGATTGCTCATTTCAGTTTTCTTTATAAATGAAATGCGGGAGGCGGCAGCAACGATAGTGTGGTGTCCGTCATCCCGCAAATATCTGGTTTAAATATTCGGATTATTTGTTGGGGTCCTCGCAAAGTTCAACGAGAGTGCCGGCACTTGTCTTGGGATGAAGGAAGGCTATATTCAGACCTTCGGCACCCTTGCGGGGAGCTTTTTCGATTACGCGGCCGCCTTTTTCCTCAACTTCTGCAAGGGCGTTGGCCACACCGTCTTCAACAGCAAAAGCTATGTGCTGGATGCCTCCGCGACCGCCGTTGTTGGCAATGAACTTGGCGATGGCGCTCTCGGGAGCGGTGGCTTCGAGGAGCTCAATCTTGGTCTGACCTACTTTGAAGAAAGCTGTGCGGACTTTCTGGTCGGGAACTTCTTCGATTGCAAAGCATTTGAAACCAAGCATATTCTCGTAGAAAGGAATAGCTTCGTCGAGGCTCGTAACGGCGATGCCTACATGTTCAATGTGTGAAATGTCCATTTTTAATATGATTTTGATTTAGATATAGCAAAATTACCGGCACAGAGGGCCGTATTTTTTCGCAAATTTAATGTTTTTTCGGGGTTTGCGACTCTTTTTGACCGTTTTTTCTCCATAATAATATAAAAACATGAAATATATCAAAAAATAGTTGCTGACACAGTGTCATACCCGTTATGTCAGTGCTGTCACCCTTTCTGCCGCCCTGAAAAATAAATAACCGCTTGAAAATAAACTTAATCAGTCCGCTTCAACCTTTTTGGCATAAAATTTGTTTTTATTAGTGACGAAACCGAAAGGGCAGCAAAGTCCGGACGGTTCCGCAGTCAACTTTTTAATCAACCGAAATTCAGAAACAACATAAATCATTTTAATTATGGGAAAAATAATAGGCATTGACCTTGGCACCACCAACTCGTGTGTAGCCGTTCTTGAAGGAAAAGACCCCGTTGTGATACCTAACAGCGAGGGCCGCAACACCACACCGTCTATCGTAGCGTTTGTAGACGGCGGCGAGCGCAAAGTGGGTGACCCTGCCAAACGTCAGGCCATCACGAATCCTAAACGTACCATCTACTCCATCAAACGCTTCATGGGCGAGAACTGCCAGCAGGTTGCCGATGAAATCAAACGCGTGCCTTACAAGGTAGTGTGCGGCACCAACGATATGCCGCGCGTCGACATTGACGGCCGCGAATATACCCCGCAGGAAATTTCTGCCATGATTCTTCAGAAGATGAAGAAGACTGCCGAGGATTATCTCGGACAGTCCGTTACCGAAGCTGTGATTACCGTTCCTGCTTACTTCAACGATTCGCAGCGTCAGGCCACGAAGGAAGCCGGCGAGATTGCCGGCCTTACCGTTAAACGAATTGTAAACGAGCCTACGGCAGCCGCTCTTGCCTATGGTCTTGACAAAGCCAACAAGGATCAGAAGATTGCCGTGTTTGACCTCGGTGGCGGTACATTCGATATCTCCATCCTCGAACTTGGCGGAGGCGTGTTTGAAGTTAAGTCGACCAACGGCGATACCCACCTCGGCGGTGATGACTTCGACCACGTGATCATCGACTGGCTGGCCGATGAGTTCCAGAAAGAAGAGGGCATAGACCTGCGTAAGGATCCTATGGCTCTCCAGCGTCTGAAGGAAGCTGCTGAAAAAGCAAAAATCGAGCTTTCAAGCACCACTTCCACCGAAATCAACCTTCCGTATATCATGCCGGTAAACGGTATTCCAAAGCACCTTGTAAAGACCCTTACCCGCGCTAAATTCGAGCAGCTGGCCGACAAACTCATCCAGGCCACCATTCCTCCATGCGAGCAGGCACTCAAGGATGCCGGTCTGAAACCGAGCGATATCGACGAGGTGATTCTCGTGGGCGGTTCGACCCGTATTCCCGCCGTTCAGGAGATTGTCCAGAAGTTCTTCGGCAAAGCACCTTCAAAGGGTGTAAATCCTGACGAGGTTGTGGCTGTAGGCGCTGCCATCCAGGGCGGTGTGCTTGCAGGCGACGTGAAGGACGTCCTTCTGCTTGACGTGGTTCCTCTGTCGGTAGGTATCGAAACTCTCGGTGGCGTGATGACTAAACTTATCGAGGCCAACACTACTATTCCTACCCGCAAGAGCGAGACATTCTCAACCGCTGTCGACAATCAGCCTTCGGTTGAAATCCACGTTCTTCAGGGCGAGCGTCCCATGGCAAAAGACGACAAGACCCTCGGCAAGTTCCATCTCGACGGAATAGCTCCCGCACCCCGCGGCATACCTCAGATCGAGGTTACCTTCGAGATTGACGCCAATGGTATTCTCAATGTTTCTGCCAAGGATAAAGCCACAGGCAAAGAACAGAGCATCCGAATCGAGGCTTCAAGCGGTCTTACCGACGCTGAAATCCAGCGCATGAAGGACGAAGCTGCCGCCAATGCCGCTGCCGACGCCAAGGAAAAAGAGCGCGTAGACAAGCTCAACCAGGCCGACGCCATAATCTTCCAGACCGAGAAGCAGCTCAGCGAGCTCGGCGACAAGATTCCCGCCGACAAGAAAGCTCCTATCGAAACAGCTCTTACCCAGCTCAAGGAAGCCCACAAGGCTCAGGATATCGCCGGTATCGATGCCGCTATCAAGGCTATCGAGACTTCGTTCGGCGCCGCGCAGCAGGATATCCTCAATGCCCAGGCACAGGCCCAGCAGCAGGCCGGCGCCCAGCAGCAGAGCGGTCCTCAGCAGCAGGGCGGAAACTCCGACGGTCCCGTTGACGTTGATTTCGAAGAGGTCAAGTAAGCTATAGAAGATATAGTGAAATAGACATATAGCAATTCAGAAGACACGCGTCCCGGGTCATCCCAAAGGATGCGTGTCTTTTTTTCTAAGACTAAAATTCAAAAATTACTGCGACTATGATACGACTTAACTGCAGCCTTATCGCCGAAACTGAAGAAAATCGCCGGAAGGCAATCACACTGGCAAAAGAACTCGTTGAACTCTCTCTCCATGACGAAGGATGCGTGGAATACGATCTTCTGGGTTCGCTCACCAACACTGACCGCCTGATGATCTATGAGACCTGGAAAGACGAAGCCTCGCTCAAAGCCCACATGGCTTCCTCCCATTTCCAGCGCCTCGTCCCCGAAATAGAGAAAGTAGCCACCCTCACACTCGAGCAGTTCAATTTCTGATCTCTGCTTAGGCTATTTCGATCTTAACAGCTGGATATTTCAGTTGGCATATCCATTACTATATTGCAAGAGGATGTATCATAATATCGGTGCGTCCTCTTCGCTTTTTTCTTGTGATTTCGTCCAGAGAAGATTGCTGTTTTTCCCGACAGATTGAAAAACTTTCTTGAATATGAAAATGATAATAATGGAATAATAGCTGAGAACTTATGGACTTTTTCGTAACTTTGGTGTTGAATTATAAAAGATTATACTATGTCGGAAGAGCAGATGAATAGTTATCGACTCACGTCGATGGAGGAGCCGGGCGACGAGCGTATGGCTCAGATTATGCGTGAGGTTGCCGAGGATGCCCGCGAAAGCACCCGTCTGGCTGCCGAGCGTGTGGCTGCCGGGATTGAAGCTGCTACGCATGAGGCTCGCGCAAGAGTTGAAGAAACCTTAAACAGGCTTCGCAATGGGGGCAAGTGGACATAAGCCGTTGCTGATAATTATTGCCGCACCCAATGGGTCGGGCAAGATATCCATTACCTCCAAAAGATTATAAGCTATCAATTGTAGCTTGCAAAGTAATTGACCACCAGTCACCATAAACCCATGAAGAATTTAATATCTGAAATTCATTTAATTATTGAATCGGCAAGGACAAATGCTGTGCGTTCTGTCGATTTCTGTCGCGTACAGATGTACTGGCAAATAGGATGACGCATTGTCGAAGAAGAACAAGGCGGGAGTGCGCGTGCGGAGTATGGCAAAGGTCTTATAAAGAATCTTGCCCAGGAGATAGAACCCGAATACGGAAGTGGTTTTGGACAGCGCCAATTGGAACGTGCAAGACAATTTTATATTGAATTTCCAATTGCGTCCACACTGCGGACGCAATTCAACTGGAGTCAATATAAGTTACTTATAGCAATCTCTGACAAAGACAAGCGCGAATATTACGAGCTTGAAGCGGCAAGTAATAGTTGGACTGCACGTCAGATGCAACGTCAGATTAATTCAATGCTCTATGAGCGGTTGCTTCTCAGCAACGACAAGGAATCGGTTCTTGCCATGGCAAGGAAAGAGAAGAAGCCTGAAAAACCGCAGGAAATTGTCAAGGATCCTATGGTTTTGGAATTCCTTGGTTTGGAAAAGAAGGCACATTACTACGAAAGTGATCTTGAAACAGAATTAATCAATCACCTTCAGGAATTTATACTTGAACTGGGCAATGGTTTTACTTTCGTCGCCAGGCAAAAAAGGATATTACTCGAAGATGATGAGTTTTTCATTGACTTAGTCTTTTACAACCGTCTTGCTCGCCGGTTCGTGATTTTTGAGTTAAAGACAGGCGAGGTAACTCATCAGGATCTGGGACAATTGCAGATGTACGTCAATTACTACGACCGTACTGAGAAATTACCGGAGGAGAATCCCACAATCGGTATATTACTATGCACTGCCAAAAATGACACATTGGTTAAGATGACCCTTCCGTCGGACAACAACACGATTGTTGCATCTAAATATCAACTCTATCTTCCCACAGAGCAGCAGCTGATAGCTGAAGTCGAGCGAGTTAAAAAGGAATGGGAAGAAACAAGATGAGACTCAAAAACGACAAAGTAACCGCTGTCATTCCTATGAACTTAAATGCTCATATTTGTACCATGCAATACTAAAATTCTGGTAATCAGATATGGTTAGATTCAAGGAAGTGAAGTAAGTTTAATTTTTATATATTATGGGGCTGTGTCGTAATTAAGGTTTACGGCGCAGCCTCTCTTTTTGCCGGGCTGAGGCTTTGATATTTTCAGGCGACTGATTTTTGAGGATTTTTCCAAAATATCCGATTCTCAAGATGCAAAATTCGAGATATAGGCATTAACAGGCCAAAAAGGGGCGTATTTCCCCCGTTTTTGGTCTGTTTCTCTATCTTTGAGCACATTTTCTTCAGGTTAAAGGCAATAGCGAAGAAAGCAAAGTCCATTGAGACCTTGTCTTTGCCGAAGTGGCGGAAGCGCCGGTATGCCATGTTGAACTTCATCTGTCCGAAAACGGCTTCCGGCTCGATACAGCGTCGTCCCCGGTGTCTGAGTCCTTCTTCCGATGTCAGTAGTTCACGGGCTTTTCGTTTATATTCGTTGAGACGGTGATTTACCTCGATGGTGCGTCGGTCGCCTTTGGCTTTGTAGCACAGGCACCGCAGCGGGCAGCCTTTGCAGTTCTGTGCGCGGTAGCGGGCGCTTTCGCTGCGGTAGCCGCTTGCAGTCTTTGTGTGGGATGTGCCAATGCGTGTCATATGCTGCCCCATCGGGCAGACGTAATAATCTTCTGCAGCATTGTAGTGGAAGTTGTCGTGATGGAATGGATTAGGTTTGTAGCGCGGACGCTGTTCCAGATGGAATCGGTTGTATTTGACGTATGCCTCCATGCCGGCCTCGTCCATGAAGCGATAGTTCTCTTCCGAGCCATAGCCGGAGTCGGCAACGGCGATTGTCGGCAGATGTCCGTAGCGGTCAAGGAAGGAGTTGAAGAACGGTATCAGCGTCAGAGTGTCGGTTGGATTGGGGAACAGGGAGAAGTCGGTGATGAACTGGTTTTCGGCACTGAGCTGGAGGTTATATCCCGGCTTGGTCTGACCGTTGTTCATAGCGTCCTCTTTCATGCGCATGAACGTGGCATCGGGGTCGGTCTTTGACATGGAGTTACGCTCGCCGATTTGTTCAAGGCGATTGTCATATTCTTCAAGTTTGTCCCGGTGTTTCTCCAGTTCCTTTATACGTTTCTTCTGCTCACGGCGGACTTTCTTCTGCTCTTTGTCCGTCGGCTCAGGTTCGGATGCCAATGTGCCTTTAAGTTCTCCGATAAGCGAGGTCAATGTCTCGGGCGTGAAGTCGACAGCTTCGGTTTCCGCTGCTTTGTCCTGTGCTATCGCATCATCGATCTGTTGTAGAAGAACACGTATTTTCTCCTGTAATTTTGCGCGGTTCTTCTCAACGGTCTTACGCCATACGAATGTGTATTTGTTCGCTTTGGATTCTATTTTTGTCCCGTCGATGTATTCTACATCAAGGGTGATGAAGCCACGCTCTGCCAACAGAAGAACTACTTGCGTGAAGATGTTGTTTATCTCGTTTTTAACCCGGTTGCGGAAACGGTTGATGGTTATGAAGTCGGGACGCTCCTGCGCTGCCAGCCATATATAGTGGATGTCGCGTTGCACCCGCCGCTCTATCTTCCTGCATGAGTAAATGTTGTTCATGTAGGCGTACAGGATAATCTTGAGCATCATCTTCGGATGGTATGGACAGCGGCCACGCTCACGGTACAGTTTTTTGAAATCCTTGAGGTCGAGTCCCTCAACAACGGCGTCAACAACACGAACAGGATCGTTTTCCGCTATATCTTCGTTCGGAGTCAGCAGAAAAAACAGTCTGTCGTTGTTACTGTAAGATTTTGTATGTAACTTTGTAGACATTTAATTTGTTATTTGTCACTAAGTTACAAAAACTTTTTGACATGACAAAGCCCCGGCTTGTGAAAGTCAGGGCTTTGTTTTATGTTTTTCAACAGGTTATAAAAAAGAGGCTGCGCCTATTTTTGACACAGCCTCGTAATAATACTAAAAAGGATAAATATGTACGGCCCCCTGTCCTGATATGATAAGAGCCGTTAACATTTATGTCGAACAGTCGCTAAAGCTGTGGGACTTTTGCTGTTACTTGCGGATTTCTTTTTCGCGGGAGGCGTCCCAGTAGGCGCAGTCGAGTTCGAGGAATACGGAGGTGTAGGGGATGGTGAGCGGGGTTTTGATGATGATGGCGTTGAAGGTGGAGCTAACGGTGTCGAGGCGGTGTATCAGTTCTTCATGAGGAAGATAGTTTATCTCGTTGTTGCCAACGGCGTCGGCGAGAGAGCGCTGATATGCGCTCCAGCCTTCGCAAAGACGGTCGGACATTGCGTGCTGTTCCTCGTCTACATATATGTGGGCACGTATGTGAGGGGCTTCTTCAATCATTCTCAGGGTGCGTTCCACTACTTTGGCGAAATCCTCGTTTGCGAAAAGTGTGGTTACGCCCGGATTTGACTGCAGGGGATATGCCATATCCGTGACTACAATCCAGTTACGATGCCCCAGAAGGTTGAGATTGTTGCTCAGTGTCGTTTTCCAGTTTTGTTCCATTGCTTGAATTGATTTGAGTTTTTTTGCAAATATACATATTAGCGAACATAAAGGAACATGACGGCGTTGTTTTTTATATATGATAAATGTCCATTTAACGTCTAAATTTTCAGAAACATCATGAATCGTATTGTTATATCAGCCATGGCTTTAGCGGGTCTGGCAATGTCACTCGTGGCGCCTCGGAGCATTGCCTGTTCAAGGGTGGTGTATCCCGGCGACAGCGCTCTTTATATTGTAGGACGTTCGCTTGACTGGAAGACGCCCATACCCACGAATCTTTATGTTTATCCTGCCGGCATCACCAAGAAGAGCCATGATCTTCCCGGGGCTTTCAGCTGGACGTCGAAATACGGGGCGGTTTATGCCGTGAGCTACGATGGCGGAATAACCGAAGGCATGAATGAGAAAGGGCTGGTGGTTAACGGTCTGTTCTGCAAGGGGACGGTGTATAATAATGAACGGACAGAGAAAAATCCTCCTATGTCGCTGGCCGTGTTCGTTGCCTGGATGCTGGACCTTAACGAGACTACGGATCAGGTGGTGAAAATGATTCGCTCGACATCATTCAGCATAAGCGGTGCGACGTTCGACGGCGGAACGGTTTCGGCTCTCCACTGGGGGATTACCGACAGGTTCGGCAAGACAGCGATTCTCGAATTCAATCACGGGAAGATAGACATATATGAAGGCGACAGTCTTTACGTGCTGACCAATGACCCTCCCTATCCCCAGATGACGGCCATCAACGATTACTGGAAGAAAATCGGAGGTGCCGACATGCTGCCCGGCACGGTAAAGAGCCCCGACCGTTTTGTGCGCGCTTCATTTTTCGACAATAATGTGGAGCATACCGGTGAAGCAGCTCTCGGCGTTTCGATAACCCGGAGCATTCTCATGAACGTATCGGTTCCGTTCCACTATACGGTTGACGGAGATCCCAATGTGTCTTCAACCCAGTGGCGTACCTATGCAAATCTTCGCGACCGGCTGTATTATTTCGACAGCGTGACAGCACTCGGGGTTTATTATATTGACCTCAAAAAGTGTAACCTGAGCAAAGGCGCTCCGATAATGAAGATTGACAATACAAAGATGGCCGATGCCGTGGGCGAGGCAAATTCGCGGCTTAGAGTTTCACCTCCTTTCAAACCGATGTATTAAATTAGCGGTGTGAAATTCCGCATTAAAATATCTCTGACGGGTATAATCGTGGCTTTTGCGGCCATGATTATACCCGCCGACTGTATTTATGCTCAGAGTCCGGAATGCGCGGTGCCGGTGGAAAATGTGATGGCGACTGACAGCACGGAGCAAGACTGCCGGTCTGTTGAATTTGCCGGAATACCCTGGTGGCGGCAACTTATTGCAAACGGATTCCATATCAATGACCCGAGGGTCAATTATCCCGCTTTTCCGCGTTTCCTGGTAAAAGTCTACGACTGGGGCGACCGTGTGTTCAACAGCTATGATCCGGAATATGTGGCCGGTACGGGTAAGAACTGGAAGGTGATGGCCAAGAACTACAACTGGTTTGAATCCTATATGCTGATGTATTCATTCGACGACAGGCTTAACATACGCTCTCAGTTCTATACCGATATAGGCGCTTACCTCAACTTTATGGCTGTAAGCGTCGGATACACGGCCAAGATAGGGAATCTTTTCGGCAAAGGACGAAGCCCGCGCACAAATTTTAATTTCAGTTTCACATGTTCCCGTTTTCAGGGGGCGTTCGACCTGACCACCACCAAGGGCAATACGCATATAACGCGCCTCGGCAACTATCACGACGGGAAGCATATATATGTGCCCTTCCAGGACATCAGTCAGCGGTCAATGAACGGTCATGTCGTATATTTGCACGATGAAAGAAATTTGAATAATTTTATCTTCAAATA
>CAUBWJ010000046.1 GCA_958439725.1 uncultured Muribaculaceae bacterium
CCTGATATTTGAAGATAAAATTATTCAAATTTCTTTCATCGTGCAAATATACGACTTGATATTTTCCGCGACGAGCAGCCCAACGGATGGTGGGACCGCGGTGAATTCGATTTTCTGTGCGACCTGTGGAGTCTAAACCACTCTCTTGCACCGTCAAAGAAAATAAAAGTGGTGCTCGCCGACTATCAGATACCCTACTCCAGGATTAAAACCATGGCCGATACAGAAGAGAAGGAAGACCGCAACACCCACATGGCCGATGTGATAGAACAGTATCTGTCCGCTTCTGCCGATCCTCGCCACAGCCTGTTTCTGGTAGGATGCGGCCACGCCTCCAAAACCGACATTCCAGGCTCTGCGTCGACACCCCGCGGCATGACTCCCGCGCTGACAGCCGGAGCGCAGCTTGCGCAGCGACTGGGCGACGACAATGTATTCTCAGTGATGCAGCACAACATATCCACCGACAACTCCGGGCGTCACCCCTCGAAGCCTCGCGGCGGAATTTTCGACCGAGCCTTCGAGCTCAACGGCAACCGGCCCGTAGGCTTCACACTCAAAGGCTCCCCCTTGGGCTACGAGCCTTACGACGGGATGTATGAGATTAAATACGACCACCGCGCCGGAACATACGCCGACAATTTCGACGGTTTCCTTTTCCTGCACCCCCTCGACAACGAACCGCGCAACACACCACTGATGGAGGTGTTCAGCCAGTCGTTCATCGACGAGATGAAACGGCGTGCTGAAGTGCTCGAATTCAATGACAGAAAGTGGATATGGTTCGGCACCACGGCCGATGGCATGACCATTGAAAGCATAGCCAAAGCCCTTGGCGAATAGGGTTCATTAAACCAGGATTTCAGAGGGTGATGCGACGGACAGTGCAAATTTTTATCGGCAGGGATGCAATTTTTCGGCATCCGGCGCGTCACATAGCTGTAGCCGATTAACAACAGGCTGCCACAAAAGTATACGCCAACACGAAATGACACGGCAAGAAAAAACAGATTTGTTCAACACCATTCTCGCAGAGCACTGCAACCTTATCTACAAGGTATGCCGTGGTTATGCGTCGGACGATGACCACCTGAAGGATCTCTATCAGGAGGTGCTCGCCAACGTGTGGGAGGGGCTTGAATCATTCTCCAACCGCTGCCGTCTGTCTACGTGGCTTTACCGCGTGGCGATAAACTCCTGCATCACCGACTTCCGCCGCTCGGGGCGTCACAGCGCAGGGCGTGTGAGCATCGATGATATAGGACGGGAACTACCATATATTCCCGATGACCGCATGCATAAAATCAAACTTATGTACAGACTCATATCAGCACTGGACCGCGCCGACCGCGCGCTGGTGATGATGTGGCTCGACGGGCAGTCATACGAGGAAATATCCGAGGTAACCGGCATAAGCCGAAATAACGTAGCCTCGCGACTGCACCGCCTGCGCCAGCGTCTGGCGGCCGCCAACCCCGAAAAAAACGAACACTCACCTCTGAAATCATACTGACTATGGATATCCGCAACCAAGACATACCCCACGAGGATAATACCCAGGCCCTCCTCGACCAGCTCCGAAACACGTGGAATGAAATAGAGACACCCCCTCCGTTCCGCAATGCCGAAACTAAATACCGCCGCATTTCATCAAGGCGCGACAAGCTTCTGCGTTACTACACACGGCTGTTCGCAATTGCAATCGTCTGGGTCGGTATCAGTGTGCCTATAATGAAGGAAGTGGGGACATCTGTGACAACAGGACTATGCCTGGCCGGATTCTTTCTCATCATGGCGATAATGCTTGGCCTCCAGAAACGCAGGGTTGAGGCTCTTGATTTCGGATCGCTTACATCGGCCGAGCTGCTCGACAACATAGCCCGGCTTCAGCGGCTGCGCACCCTCCACATTATAATCGGATGCATAACCGGCATTCCTCTGCTCGCGGTCTTGCTGCATAGTTTCGCCGTAACCGACATCTGGATGTTTGCCGGCGGTTGCGCAGGACTGTGTGCCGGAGCAACAATAGGCATCATCAATAACCTGCGCACGCGCCGCATGATACGTGAGATACGCAGTGAGCTTGAAGACTAACAGCTCTCCTCTCCCGGCAGATTGATAATTATTGATAAATATGGTTAGAGTATGCTTGACCCGCAAGGCCATACGGAGCTTTTTTCGTATCTTTGCGGGCTATGCAGAAACCTGACGACAACATAATCATAAAAGGTGCCCGCGTCAACAACCTCAAGGGCATCGACGTGGAGATTCCGCGCGGCGAACTGGTGGTAATCACCGGCCTGTCCGGCTCGGGCAAATCATCACTTGCTTTCGACACACTTTACGCCGAGGGACAGCGGCGCTACGTGGAAAGCCTCAGCGCCTACGCCCGCCAGTTCATGGGCAAGATGGCCAAACCGGAGTGCGACTTCATAAAAGGACTTCCCCCGGCCATAGCCATAGAGCAGAAGGTGAGCACACGCAATCCGCGAAGCACCGTGGGCACCTCGACCGAAATATACGACTATCTGCGACTGCTTTTCGCGCGCATCGGGCGCACCATATCGCCGGTGAGCGGCGAGGAAGTGAAAAAGCACTCCGTCAACGACATTATTGAAGCGGCATCCGCCCTCTCTCCCGGCACGCGCCTGGCGATTGCCGCGCCAATCCATATACCTGAGGGGCGCAAAGCCGCCACACAGCTCGACGTCTACCTGAAAGGAGGTTACTCGCGACTGATAGACGCCGACGGCAACTTCATTTCCATAGCCGACATTCTTGCCGGAGACAAGGTAGACGAGACCGTGGCCGACCGCTATATGCTCCTGATCGACCGCATGGCGGCATCTGCCGACCCAGATGAAGTGAGCCGTATGGCCGATTCGGCCGAGACAGCACTCTTCGAAGGCAACGGATGCCTCACGCTGTATGTGTGGGACGGCGGCGACAAACCACAACGCGAAGAGTTCTCCACACGCTTTGAGGCCGACGGAATGACCTTCATGGAGCCTTCCGACCAGATGTTCAACTTCAACAATCCTTATGGGGCGTGTCCGCGCTGCGAGGGCTTCGGTAAGACCATGGGAATAGACGAACGTCTGGTGGTGCCCGACCCCGCCAAATCAGTGTATGAGGATGCCGTGGTGTGCTGGCGCGGCGAGAAAATGAGCGAATGGAAGCAGATGTGCATCCGCGCGGCATCTGCGGCAGATTTTCCCATCCACCGCCCCTACGCCGAACTCACACAGGCCCAGAAAGATTTTCTGTGGCACGGCGGTCATGGTTTCGAAGGCATCGACGGTTTCTTCCGGATGGTCGAGGAGAATCTCTACAAGATACAATACCGCGTGATGCTTGCCCGCTACCGGGGCAAGACCGTGTGCCCCGACTGTCACGGTTCGCGACTGAGACCCGAGGCACTGTATGTGCGCGTGGCCGGACAGACCATCGCCGACCTCGTGACCATGCCGGTGGAACGTCTGCGCGACTTTTTCGTCAATATAGAGCTTACCGAGCGTGAGCGCATGATCTCGCGCCGGCTTCTCCCTGAAATAATAAGCCGACTCACATTCCTCTGCGATGTGGGTCTCGGCTACCTTACGCTCGACCGACTGTCATCCACCCTCTCCGGCGGAGAAAGCCAGAGAATAAACCTGGCCACCTCGCTGGGCAGCTCACTCGTGGGATCGCTTTACATTCTCGACGAGCCCAGCATAGGACTGCACACCCGCGACACCGACCGGCTGATAAGCGTTCTGCGCAAGCTGCAGTCGATAGGCAACACTGTGGTGGTGGTGGAACATGACGAGGAGATAATGCGTTCGGCCGACCATCTGATAGACGTAGGCCCCGAGGCCGGACGCCACGGCGGCAAGATTGTCTACAACGGGCCCGTTTCCGAAATAGACAAGGCCACCGGCAGCTATACTGCATCATATCTGCGCGGCGACCTTACCATTCCGGTACCTTCGACAAGGAGACCGTGGCGCGACTCGATAGAGGTGCGCGGCGCGCGCGAGCACAATCTGAAAAACATCGACGTGAAATTTCCGCTCGGAGTGATGACGGTGGTTACCGGCGTGAGCGGTTCGGGAAAATCCACACTGGTGCGCGATATTCTGTATCGTGCGCTTGTGAGACATCTTGGCGACCCATGCGACGCGCCCGGCCTGTTCAACGGCCTTGGCGGCGATCTGCAGCGCATAAAAGCCGTGGAGTTCGTCGACCAGAATCCCATAGGCCGCTCCACACGCTCCAATCCGGCCACTTATCTGAAAGCCTTCGACGAAATACGCCAGCTCTTCGCTGCGCAGCAGGGGGCCAAACAGATGGGATTCGGCCCCGGCTACTTCTCGTTCAATGCCGAAGGCGGACGCTGCGAGGAATGCAAAGGCGAGGGCACGATAACAATCGAGATGCAGTTCATGGCCGACATCACCATTCCCTGCGAGGCCTGCCACGGCAAACGCTATAAACGCGACGTGCTCGACATTCTTTACCGCGGGAAAAACATCAGCGACGTGCTGGACATGACCGTGAATGAAGCCGTGGAATTCTTCTCGGCAGAGGGCACCGGAGCGGCTGAGCAGCGCATAGTGCGACGGCTGCGCCCGCTTCAGGACGTGGGTCTGGGTTATGTGAAACTCGGCCAGAGTTCATCCACCCTTTCAGGCGGAGAAAACCAGCGCGTGAAGCTCGCCTACTATCTTTCGCTCGAAAAGCAGATGCCCACCATGTTCATATTCGACGAGCCCACCACCGGCCTGCATTTCAACGATATAAAGACCCTGATGGATTCATTCGACCGGCTGATTGAAAAAGGGCATACCGTGGTGATAATCGAGCACAATCTGGATGTGGTGAAATGTGCCGACCACGTTATCGACATAGGTCCTGAGGGCGGCGAAGCGGGAGGCAACCTCGTGGCATGCGGCACCCCAGAACAGATTGCAGCCTGCCCCGAAAGCTATACCGGACGCTACCTCAAGGCCAAGCTCAACCAATAAAGGAATCCTTGAATCCGATGAAATAGAGTATGCCGTCGAGGCCTATCGTCGACAGACTCTGACCGGCATTGGCCTTTACCTTGGGCTTGGCATGGAACGCGATTCCGAGGCCTGCGGCCGAAAGCATGGGGAGGTCGTTGGCGCCGTCGCCCACGGCGATGGTCTGGCGCATATCCAGATTTTCCACCTGGGCTATGAGGCGGAGCAGTTCCTGCTTGCGGCGCCCGTCGACAATCTCGCCGAGATACCTTCCGGTAAGCTTGCCGTCGACAATCTCGAGGTCGTTGGCATACACATAGTCGAATCCGAAACGCTGTTTAAGATAGTTGCCGAAGTAAGTGAAACCGCCTGAAAGTATGGCCGTCTTATAGCCTGTGCGCTTAAGCACCGTCATCATGCGGTCAACGCCCTCGGTTATGGGCAGATTCTCGGCAATCTCGCGCATCACGCTCTCGTCAAGACCCTTTAGCAGGGCCACACGCCGTGTGAAACTCTCGCGGAAATCAATCTCTCCACGCATGGCCTGCTCGGTGATACGGCGCACCTCCTCACCCACACCGGCACGGTCGGCAAGCTCGTCGATAACCTCTGTGCCAATCAGCGTGGAATCCATATCGAAGCACACCAGACGGCGGCAGCGGCGGAACATATTGTCCTCCTGAAGGGAAATATCGATGTCGCCCCCGGCAGCAATTTTCATGAAACTGCTCTGCATGGCATCACGGTCGGCGGGATTGCCGCGCACCGAGAACTCCACGCACGCCTTGCGCAACGGCTCCTCTGTCTCGTCGAGCGGAATGCGGCCGGTAAGACGCTGGATGCCGTCGATATTAAGCTTCTGGTCCGCAATCACCTTGCTGACGGCAGCGATATGGCGCGACGCGATGGAACGGCCCAGAAGAGTTATTATCCAACGGTTCTTGCCCTGGGATTTAACCCAGCGGTCGTAATCCTCGGGTTCTACAGGCGAGAACTTCACTCTCACATTAAGCTCGTAGCCCTTGAAAAGAAGATCCTTCAGGATGTCACCCGAACGCGAACTCTCGGTCTTTATCAGCATTCCCAGACTGAGGTTATGATGGATGTCGGCCTGGCCGATGTCGAGAATCTGCGCGTCGTGCGAGGCTATGATTTCCGAGAGCGCCGCCGTGACACCCGGCTGGTCAGCTCCCGTTATACTTATCATTATTAGCTCAATGTTGCTTCTTTTCGCCATATCTGTAGTTCCTTTTATTTCGATTGCAAATTTACCCATAATGCTTTATTCCGCAAATTATACCTATATTTGCAATAGGCAATTATTGCAAACAGGCAATCACAGATAACCTTAAATCTCAGATATAATGAAACTACGCAACAGGCTCGTGGCCCTGGCATTGTCGGCGGCTCCGCTCGCAAGCTTCGGATATACAACTTCGGCTATCGACTCGCTCGCATGGCGCGTGACCGAAGGCACGGCAAAGAACCGCATTTTCTTTACAACAAAGGAATCGCCCGTGGACTTCTATGAAGTGGTACCCTGCGGAGACACGGTGATGATCAACGGCAACAACGCCGTATCGCAGGCGGTGGGGCTTAACCGCTATCTGAAGGACGTGGCCCGCATCCATATATCATGGAACAACCTGACGCAGCCGCTGCCAGAGGTGCTTCCGATGCCCGACTCGGTGTTGCGCGGAAAGACAGACCTTCCTTACCGCTACTATCTCAACTATTGCACATTCTCATATTCGATGCCATTCTGGGATGAAGACCGGTGGATGAAAGAGATTGACTGGATGGCGCTGCACGGCATCAACATGCCCCTGGACATAGTAGGCTCCGAAGCCGTGTGGAGCAATGTGTTGCGCCGTCTCGGCTATTCATCGGACGAGATAAAGGAATTCCTTCCCGGCCCCGCTTTCACAGCCTGGTGGCTGATGAACAATCTTGAAGGCTGGGGCGGCCCGATGACTGACCAATGGATCGAGCAGCAAGCCAAACTGAACAAGGCCATAATAGCGCGCATGAAGTCGCTGGGCATATCGCCCGTGCTCCCCGGCTATTCCGGCATGGTGCCGCGCACGGCCGGAAAGAAACTCGGTCTTGACATAGCCGATCCGGGCCGCTGGTGCGAATTCCCGCGTCCCGCCTTCCAGCAACCAGACGATCCTTCGTTCGATCGTCTCGCTTCCATCTATTATGATGAACTCGAACGTCTCTATGGCAAAGCGCGCTTTTACAGCATGGATCCTTTTCATGAGGGCGGGTCAACAGAAGGAGTTGACCTTGCGAAAGCCGGAGTAAAGATTATGGAGCAGATGAAAAAAGTATCGCCCGAAGCCGTATGGGTTATCCAGGGATGGCATATCAATCCGCGCGTGGAGATGCTCGACACACTTCCTCACGGCTCAATGGCGGTTCTTGACCTCAATGCCGAGAAAACTCCCATGTGGGGCGACGAATTGTCCGAGACATACCGTCCGGACGGCTTCAAAGGCCACGACTGGATTTACTGCATGCTTCTGAATTTCGGAGGCAATGTTGGACTTCACGGACGCATGGACCAACTCACCGACGGTTTCTTCAAGGCCCGTGACTCACGATTTGCGTCCTCGCTCAAAGGTGTAGGCGCCACTCCCGAGGGAATTGAGAACAATCCGGTGATGTATGAGCTGCTTTATGAACTTCCATGGATGGATTCCAAGCCGGAACTGCATGCATGGCTCAGAAACTATCTGCATGCCCGATACGGCAAAGAGCCTTCTGACTCACTGGTGAGTGCCTGGGACAACCTGTATGCAACCGTCTACAACGCCCCCACCGACTATCGCGGTCAGGGCACTGTCGAATCGGTAATATGCGCGAGGCCGACGTGGGATCTCAAGAGTGTGTCGACCTGGGGCTCCTCGAAACTTTTCTATTCTCACTCCCTCACCGGGCGTGCCGCGTCGCTGATGAAAGGCCAGGGAACGGGAAACAACTTCGAATATGACTATGCCGACGTGGTGCGTCAGGCAAATGCCGACGAGGCCAACCGTATGCTCATAGCTATGTCGGATCTGAAGAGAAGAGGGCTTACAAAACAGGCAGAAAAACTGTCGGAGGAATTTCTGGCTCTAATTGACCGTCAGGACTCATTGCTGTCGCAAAGAAATGATACCCGCGCGGACACCTGGCTACGCCATGCCGCCAATGCAGCTTCCAATCCTACCCAGAAGCTACAGAATGTTGACAATGCAGCCCTCCTCATAACCGTATGGGGAGACTCGGCAGCCGCCAATGTGGCCGGCCTGCATGAATACTCCCATCGCGAATGGGGCGGAATAATCCGCGACCTTTACAAGAAACGGTGGCAGGCGTTTTTCGACCATCAGTTCAGAAACGGGCCGAAACCTGACTATTACCGTATGGAACTGGACTGGATAGACCGCATGCGCAGGGAGTACGGCAAATAATCAGTTGATCGTAGTGTATTTGCGCTCGAGAATGGAGGCGGCCACCGAATCGGCGAGCTGCACCAGACTCACGAGCGGATAGAGATCGGCCGCGCGGCGGAAATCGCCTTTCGATTCACCGTCGGTGGGATTGACACTCCACGCGCCCATGTGCCAACGGATGGCGCATATCTCGGCATCAGTCAGGCCGAGGCCCATCTGCAGCAGCATTATCACCGACTTCTCGCCGTGGCCAACGGGGAGCGTGCCCTGGTCACTGCCATACTGGCTTTGACCGAGTTCGTAGGCGGCGTTGCGTTTCTTATAATAGAGATTGGACTTGCACATGTCGTGAAGCAGAGTGGCAATGATAATGCTGGCGTCGGAAATACGCTCGAACACATCGGGACGCATCTTGCTGAAAGTAGCCTTCAGCTCGCGCGCCGCATAGTAAACGTTTAGCGAATGAATCATCAGGCCGCCCTCATAACACATGTGGCCGTTCATAGATGCGGGGGCTGTGAAATAGCCGGTGTTTTCGAGTTCGGCTATAAAATCATCCATTTCCTCAAGGCCGGTTGATTTCAGCAGCCCTATTATCTCTTCTTTATGTTTGCGGAGTTCGTCTTTATCCATATTCTTACAGGTTATAAGGAGTGATTTCATCGAGCGAAAGGCCACGCATGTCCTTGGGCGAAAGCGTCATGTCGGCAACCGGGATACGCCAGTCCACACCAACGGAAGGGTCATTGAAACTCAGGGTGCATTCGGCCGACGGCGTATACACATTGTCAACCTTATACTGGAACTGCGCTTCGGAACTGAGCACGGCGAACCCGTGGGCGAATCCGCGGGGAATGTAAAGCTGCAGCCCGTTGTCGGCCGTCAGCTCAACGGCGGCATAGCGGCCGAAAGTCGGCGAGCCGGCACGAAGGTCAACGGCCACATCAAGCACCGCGCCGCGCGACACCCTCACAATCTTTGCCTGCCAGAATTCACCGCGCTGGAAATGAAGTCCGCGCACCACACCATAGCGGCTTACGGATTCATTATCCTGGATAAAGTCGCCGTTGGCACCGGTTGCTTCCTCAAACTCGGCGCGGCGAAACGTCTCGGCAAAATATCCACGTTCGTCGCCGAACCGCTTCGGCTCAATGAGCCAGAGACCCTTTATGTCAAGTTGGCTAAATCGCATTTTTAATGGAGGATTATATGACTTATGTTTCTTATGTGAAGGTGTTGCAAAAATCAAATCACCGTCTAAACTGTAGGGATGCACGCTCGTGCATCCCTGAGAATAAACGCATTGAATTCGGCTGCTCCATGGAGCAGCCTTACTTTTCGCAGTTTCGAAACAACCCCACATGGAAACTCTGGCAAAATTAGCAAAATTTTCCGGGATAAATCCGAGAGATATGCGTTTCAGAATTCAGAGTCGGCCCACTGCTGAGGCTGATTTATCGAGAGGGGGATTTTGGCTGCTATATTTTGTGCAGAGGTACCGATCAGAATTTCAAATTTACCCGGTTCTACGGTCCATTTGCCGGTTGCGGGATTGAAAAATGCAAACGCATTACGGTCAAGGATCATGACCGCGTTTTCGGTTGCGCCGGGTTTGACGTTAACTTTGCTGAATGCCTTTAACTCCTTCACGGGACGCTCAACACCACTCTTCACATCACGAACGTAGAGCTGGACTACTTCCGCTCCGGCAACCGCACCGATATTGGTCACCGGCACCTTAACGGTATATTTTCCATCCTTTTCAGTGAGCTCCGGCGTTCCTAACCTGAAATCGGTATAGCTAAGTCCGTGACCAAACGGGAAATTGACCCTATTCGGTTTAAGTCTGTCGATATGGCGATAACCCACATTGATTCCCTCCTTATATGCCACATCACCATTCACTCCGGGATACATAGTGGAATCGGCGGCGGCATGCGGGGCATAGTCGGCAAGAGCTTTGGCAAAGGTCATAGGCAACTTGCCTGACGGATTCACGTCGCCAAACAGGACATCAGCAATGGCATTGCCGGCCTCCGAGCCGATATACCATCCCTGCACTATCGCGGGAACTTTATCAACCCAGGGCATAGCGTAGGCATTGCCGGTGAGGGTAATCACTACCAGCGCCGGATTGGCAGCATACAGCGCTTCTATCACCTGATTCTGGTCATAAGGCAGAGCGAAAGTCTCGCGATCGGTTGACTCGGCATCCTGATGGTCGGCCTTGTTAAGTCCGCCGATGAAAATCACCATATCCGCATCCTTGGCGGCCTTTACAGCTGCGGCGATCAGCTGCTCGGGAGTGCGCTCATCCTTCAGATTCTGTCCGGTGGTGACTCCATTGTATTCTCCGGTCACGTCGCCCACATATCCGCGCTCATAAGCCACGTCGATTCCTCGCCCGGCAGCTTTGGCACTGATGCCGTCGAGAGGCAGAATCTCGCGCTGAACTTTTAGCGAGGAAGAACCGCCACCGACCGTCATCATTTTGATTGCGTTCTCGCCTACAACCAGTATTTTCCTGACCGACGGCGCCACAGGAAGCAGCTTACCCTGATTCTTGAGCAGCACTATGCCCTCCCCGCCTATTTTGCGGGCTGCCGCATAATGTTCATCGCTATTGAGCGAGCCATAGGGACGATTGCGGTTCATCTCGGTGCGCATGATAAGGCGGAGCACTCTCGCCGCCTTGTCATCAAGGCCTGCCATATCCATTTTGCCTTCAAGAATCAGCTTCTCGTATGGTTTGGCAAGATAGTAATTATCGTAGGCGTTGCTCGCACCCCAGTTCAGTCCGTTGGTCCACGACCCGAATTCCATATCAAGGCCATTGCTCGCTACCTTTTCCGTATTATGCACGGCGCCCCAGTCGCTGATGGCCACGCCGTCAAAACGCCAGTCGCGCTTCAGGATATCTTTCAACAGCACCGGATTCTCACATGCGTGCTCACCGCTTACCTTGTTGTATCCGGGCATGATGGCCCATGCACCGCCTTCGGTAATGGCTGCCTTAAATGCCGGAAGATAAATCTCATGGAGAGTGCGGTCGTCAACCAGCACATTCACGGATGCACGGTCGGTTTCCTGATTATTGAGAGCGTAATGTTTCACACATGCGGCCACACCATTCTCCTGCACGCCTTTGACATAAGGCACAACCATACGCGCTGCCAGATAAGGATCCTCGCCCATATACTCGAAATTGCGTCCGTTGAGGGGCGTGCGGTTGATATTCACACCGGGGCCGAGGAGCACATTTTTATTTCTGTATCTCGCCTCTTCGCCTATTGACTTGCCATAGAGGTAGGACATCTCGGGATTCCACGTTGCAGCGAGACAGGTAAGAGCGGGAAACGCCACACAGGAATCGTTTGTGGCTCCGGCCTGATCCCATTCATCCCAAAGAACATCAGGGCGTATGCCGTGAGGGCCGTCGGTACACCACACTCCCGGAATGCCCAGACGCTGCACACCCGGGGAGCTGAACTTGCTCTGAGCATGGATTATCGCAATCTTCTCCGCCACTGTCATTCTGGAGAGTGCATCGCTGACCCTCGCCTCTATCGGCTGGGAATCGTCAAGATATACAGGCACGTCAGCCTTAACAGAGCCGATAGCGCATATTGCGGCAAGGGCTAAAACCATGGTCTTTTTCATTATTTTCATTTCTCAAAGGGATTACCATTAGGGGCCTGACTTACAACGTATCTGAAGGCGTTGAGAGTCATAAGATTCTGAGTAGCATCACTGAATTCACGGTCGCCGTGGCCGTAGTTAAGATATATCATGCGGTATTTTTTGTTGCGCCAGGCTATGGGGAAATCTCCGAAACGGACAACGTCCTTGATTCCAAGCGGATAGTTTTTCGGAGAAATCGATGCTATGATCTCAACATCCTTATTATCACGCGGAGAAGGGTTGAACTGATACCACTCGCTCTCGGGCGCAACAAACTCGGCCGGAAGATTACGGGTGATGTCACTATCGGTATTATCGAGAGTCAGTAACACCGGTTGCGGAGGCCAGTTGTTGCAATAGAAACTACCGCAGCCCAGGAACTTGTTAAACCAAGGCCACTGAGTGGAACGGTCGTTATAGCCTGCGGCATGAAATCCGAGCCAGCCACCACCATTTTCCATATACTTCTCAAAAGCCTCGCGCTCGGCTCCGGGAGCCGGAGAGATATTGATTACGATGAGTACACTGTATTCTTTCAGTCTGTCGAAAGTATAACCCGCAAAAGTATTTGAAGTTTCGAGAATCCAGCCGTCACCGACGGTAAGGCGGCTGAAAAAGTCCATTGCGTCGCGAGCGAACTCCACATGCGCAGGCTCGGATGTGTCAGAATAAACAAGCAAAGCCTTAAAGCGCGGCGCGCGGGCATAATTGGCAGGATAGCCTCCATCCTGAGCCCCTACGGCCACAGCCACTGTCAGAGCCAAAAGCGTAATGAATCGTCTTAGTTTTTCCATTTCAGTTATCAGGTATTTAAGGATTTAAATGGGTCAGTGTAAAAAGTCGGTTGTTAAAACACGGCCAAAGATAGTTAACTTTGCGGAATGAAACAATGGCAGGTATTGAAGACAACAGGGCTGACGCATCTTAATTTTTTACAACATCAAAACTTTTTAAGGCGTAAAGCAGATAGTCATTGTCCCATCCGGCTTTCTTCCGATGTCCTTTGACACCCATTGCTGACACTTTAGCGTTCTTGATAATATTCAATCCGATACGGTTGAGCAGAGAAAAATTTTGAGCCGCATTATCCTTTTGCTTACGCGAGGCATCATCGCCGAAAGCGACATCCAAAGTCCAGTGTAGCTGATTCTCCACGCTCCAGTGCGTTCTTATGGAATGATTAATGTATTGAGCATCAACTTCAAGGCTCGACAGATAATATCTGGTTTCTTTATGAATCTGTCCTGACTTGACATCGCGGGTGCGGGATTCTATTCTCACGATGCTTTTAAGGCCGGGCCATCTGTCCTTGCCGATGATGTTGTCCAGATTGGTTATGACCGAACAGACTCTTATTTCCTCGCGCCCGTGGGCTTTGCCCTCCATGGTGTGCTCCGATGACGGCTTAATATATGTGAAAGAACTGCTGACACGGTCAAGCATTTCTGGCTGATTCCCTTTCAACGCAAGGATATAGTCGGCTCCGCGCTCTATGATTGTCCTGGCAATCTCTCTCTGACAGCCCATCGCGTCGATTGTGACTATGCAGTTTTTCAGCTCCAGAATGCGCAGCAGCCGGGGGATCGCAGTAATCTCGTTGCTCTTTCCGGCGACCTTTTCCTGTGCGAGCAACAGATTGTTCGCCGATGCCCATGCGCTGACAAGATGGGTGTATGTGCCGGTACCCTCATCGCTGCTCCCACGCATACATTTGCCGTCTATGGCAATCACCTCGCCGTCTGTCAATTCAGCTATGCTTTTAGTCCATGCGATAAAAGAATCGTTCAACTCTTTCGGGTCTAACATGCTGATTACCCGGTTGAAAGTATCATGTGACGGAATGCCGTTAGGCAGGTGGAGGAACTTCTTGAGCCAGTCTATCTTTGCGTTGCCGTAGTCCTCGATCTCATTCCATCCCTCCGCTCCGCAGATGACTGCGCATAGCGATATGAACAGGACTGAGTCAAGGCTGTGTTTCTGTGTGCGTTCCACACGGGGATCGCTGATGGATGAAAAGAAATCTATGGGAGAGTTGGTGTTTGTCATATAAGATTAACGGCTGTCAACCACTTTATATTGGTCAACACCCGTTAAGTTTATTTAAGATGCGTCTGCCCTGGGCGTAACTATTCAGCGGACACGCTGATGCAGTCACCCCTTAGAAAAGGGCGAGGA
>CAUBWJ010000047.1 GCA_958439725.1 uncultured Muribaculaceae bacterium
CTTTAGCAGAGGCTTTTTGATGGGGATTCTTAACGGTTGTTATGAAACACCCTCTTAATCTTCCATACGGAAAATACCGTATTTACGGCGCTGCCAACATACGCGGTGATTACGAGACCCGTCTGCGCGCAAGCTGTGATAACGAAACAGCATTGAAAGCCGTGGCTGTGGAATGGAACCCGACAACCATAGCCGATAACGACCAGATGTTCGGCGTGTTTGACCTCGGCACAGCCGACAAGCTTCCCGTCAACACTTTCGACGCCCAGACCATCACCATAAACCGTCAGGGACTGAATCTAAGCGGATGGATGCGACGGCTCGGGTCGAAAGTGACCGTGGGCTACGACCCTACCGGCCTCTACGAAGGCGTGACAATCTACATAAAGCAGGTAACAATCCACGACATTGCCAAAGAATGCCCTCTGGGAGAGTCAAACAAACCGACCAAAAAAGATGAACTAATAGAGACCGGCGGCACGGTGACATATTACACCGAAGGGTCGGCCAACGACCGCAACGGATGGCTCAGATTGCAGAAAGGCACTCCCGGTGGGCCGCTGTTCGGCACCGACCATTCGGCCACAGCAGAAGCCCTGTTCTTCTACGAAAACAATCAGGGAGACTTCAAGGACAGCCCCGATCGTGAGGAATACAATAAGACAATGGATCCGGATGAAATGGCCGATAACGAGTTTCTGCCCGACCACAACCGTCCCGGCGGCAACCCCGGATATGTGGACTGGAAAGACAAAGTTCCTTACGGCACTTATGTGGAGGTAGAGGCCTATTATGTAAGCGCCAATCCCGAACGCCCCTCGAGCGGCCCGATACGCTACCGCTTCATGCTCGGCAAAAACACCACCTACGACTACAATGCCCAGCGCAACCACCACTTCAAACTCACCCTCTGCTTCCGCGGCTGGGCCAACGAACCCGACTGGCACATAGACTACGACGAACCCACGCCCTCGATTCATGTGCCCGAAATCTACTATATATCCTATCTATACAATCAGGAGATGCACATGCCGATAAGAATAGTTACCGGCAATAGCAGCGACGCACAGAATTATATACTTAAATCAGAAATAAAAGAAAACAACTGGGCTCCATACGACCCCTCACAGCCCGGCAATGTTCCCGCGCAATGGGTTGGTGCCTGGAATAATATCAATGGATTCGCATGGAATAAACCTACCTATGATACCCCCACGAATCCATACAGTAAGGGCCAGAATTTTGTTGGCTTCCTCTCGGTGCGTCGCACCGATCCGAATAAGGTCATTCTATATCCCGATAAGGATTATCGCGACAGTGACGCCGCATCCACGCTCAAAAGTTATTATGATGACAATAAGCGTGCATTTGGAGAGTATCCTCTGACCCCGGGAACAGGATTACCGGTCTCGGGATCGGCCGACAACGGGACCTACAATGTGAAAGTAAACTCCGATAAATCCCTGTCGGTCTCCGTTCCCATGTATACCCGTGCAAAACAGATGATTCCGTCAACTGATTTCACTGCGAATAATCCTTACGCCAGCTACATGCGCAGAGCTATAGTTCGCTTTACTCTTTGGGATAAGACAACAAATTCGCAGGTAACATTCAAAGATGATAACAACGAAGAAATAAAATATAAGGATGTTCCTATTCTTCAAGTGCGCCGAATTGTAAATCCAAAAGCGATATGGCGGAAAGCTTCAAGTACAGAAGAGTTCAATGTGAAGTTGATGCGTCTCGAGACAGCTGATGCCACCACTTTCACCACATTCCCGTCGGAAGGCGCTTGGAGAGCCACCATTCTGGTAGACCCTGATGGACTTATAAAACTGACTAAAGACGGTAAAAGCGTTACAGGTGTCGGAAGCCACGTGGACGGATCCACGGGATCTCATATGGAATTCACTTACCAGCCAACAAGCGCAATAGCCGAAGGAACCACGCGTTGTGGCATAATAGAAGTGGAATACCACGACTATACATGCAAGCATCTTATTTTCGTACGTCAAGGCTACGATGCTCCTGTGACTCTCGGAGGAAAGAAATGGAGCAACTATAATGCTTATGCCACCTCACCAAGTGGCTCTGGAAGCAGTCCGGCGTCTCCTACAAATGTAAACGTTGCCGTCACGAAAAGTCCGCTTTCAATAGGCTCATATTTCAAGCGTCTAAATTATGCCTATGCCATCCGCGAATCAAATAGCAAAGCATACGGCTGGCTGCAATCTGTTACCAACCGGGATATTTCCACAGCTTATGTAAACAGTAACAATACAGTGGACAACCGAAATACCACATGGGGCAGTTTCGGAGGTTTTGCCTGGACTATATATGATTCCAGCACGTCCCGATTTGACCGCTCATGGGCAGATACATGGACTCCAGTCAATAATACCAAAATAAAGGGAGACCTCACTATTCCTACTTACGATGATTTTATTGCACTGCAGAATAATTGTGATTTCGGCTATGGTGTGGTGTATGGCGACGGAGCTACAGAAATGGCTACGACCAAAGAGACCGCCTATGGTTATATTGACGAAAATAATTCAGGCGTTGAAAGCGCAAATGGAATACGGGCATGCGTAGTCTATAACCGTTCAAACGGAAATCAGATTATTTTCCCCCTCGGATATGTGGGGCAAGGCCGTCGCGCCCGTTCCACATTTGCGCTTTCCGGTGTAGATAACTTGGCTGATCCCGGCGTTGGTGCAATTACATATAGCGGTGCCAGAGGTGCTCTTTCAGGAAACGGCAATATGAACCGTCCTATAACCTACAATCTCTATCGATCGGCAGGTGCCCTCTATTGGTTTAAGCAGCCCGTAAGGAGAACTGAGACTCCGGTATGGAATACACCGAAAAAAAGAAGAATTGCATCATGGGATATAAACTACTTCAATCTTGTGTTTAATCCGTACGACTCCGGCAGTCTTGGAGACTTTACTGATGGAGAGGTACTTGGAAACGCTACGTCTTCGGACGCACTTCCAATACGCCTAATATATAAATAGTAAAATCAATATTTTCAGTTCTCGCCTCCGTCCGACAACACTGAAAAGTATGACGAGGAAACGGAACTCTTAATTAATACACAATTTCCATAACTTAAAGGCGGCGGACTGCGTGAAGCATTACCGTCGCCTTAATTTTTCCCCCTCTCCATCTCGCACCTCGAAGCTTACGCAGAGCCCCGCAGAAAGGCAGAGCAACGGGTCAATGTGAAAAACAGGTTGAAGTGTTAAAAATTATCCGGAAGGAATTTTTAGGCCGATAGTTTGAAAAGCCGGGGTTATACTTCTTCAAAGTATGTTGTAACAGGCGAAAAGCCCCGGAGGGGCGATTTCTGTACAACTGGCTGCGTAAGCTGCCGACAAGCAATACACCACTTCAAAAGCGAGGCAAGCTGCGGAGCATGCGCGCCTCGCTGCCCCCGCGTTAGCATGAGCTGTATGTCAGGTTCCCATGCTTACTAAAAGTTCCCGCGTCCCCTCTGCCGTTCCTGCGCGGCTCTGCGTTCCCGTTCCCATCCCGCCTGACAAATTCCGCAGAACTACGCAGACCAGCAGAACCCCGCAGGAATTAAAATTAAAAGTTCCCGCGTCCCTCTGCCGTTCCCGCGCGGCTCTGCGTTCCCGTTCCCATCCCGCCTGACAAATTCCGCAGAACTACGCAGACCAGCAGAACCCCGCAGGAATTAAAATTAAAAGTTCCCGCGTCCCTCTGCCGTTCCCGCGCGGCTCTGCGTTCCCGTTCCCATCCCGCCTGACAAATTCCGCAGAACTACGCAGACCAGCAGAGCTACGCCGGAATTAAAATTAAAAGTTCCCGCGCCCCCATCTGCCGTTCCGCGCGGCTCTGCGTTGCCCTGCCCGAAGGCGCGTTCCAATCGGGGCGGGGGAGCGCGCAAAAGAAAAGCGCGGGCCGCGGGGGCACGCGCCGGGGGAGGGCGGGATGGGTATGTGTGTTGATTCTCATAGACTGCCTCACGGCAGTGGCGATCTAAAGGTTCGGTGTTAGGATAGTTCTACGAACCCCGGGCCGCAAGTCCGTGGCCTCACGGGAGTAGAAGTGCCCGATCCCCTTCGGCGGCGCCTCTGCGCCCGCGCTTTAAGGCTTTAAAGAAGGTTCTGGAGCTGTGGAAGGCGGATGTCCTTGGCCGAGATGCGGCCGTCGGCGCCTATCAGGTGCATCACGGGCATCACGTATAGGTCGTAGAGCTCCTGCTCTTCGAGCTCACGCGAGGCCATGCCTACGGTCCACGCCGGATCAAGGGCCGAGAGATGCCTGCGCCACGCCTCGGCGTCCTCGCCGGGATACACTGCCACCACTTTCAGGCGCCCGGCGCCCACGGCCTCTGAAAGCTCAGGCATCGAGCGGAGCGCGGCGAGGGTCTCGGCACACGAGGGGCAGTCCGGGTCATAGAGCAGCAGCAGCGTCGGGCCCGAGGGGTTGAGGGCGCCGCGGAGGGTGTGCGCGCGGCCGTCGGGCGCGGTGAAGCGGAAGTCGGCCGGGCGCTCTCCGGGGCGGTTGCGCAGCGAGAGCTGCAGCAGGTGGGCCGTGCGCATCTTCAGCTCCGGGGGGATGGCCTCGGAGCCGGTTATGGCGCGGGCCATGGCTATGAAGGCGTCCTCCGAGTGCATGGGCGAGTCGGGGTGATACAGGTATTTCTCCACCGTCGCCGTCCAGAGCGCCGTCACTTCCGGCCCTGCCTCGCCCCAGCGGTCGGCCAGCCCCGAGGCAGCTTTCCGGAGGCCTTCCGCGGAGCCTTCGGCCGTCAGACTGAGGAAATTGGCCATATTCTGCTCCACCACGGCGGTGTCGAGGCTCAGGCCGCGGTCGGCAAACGGCATTTCGTCGAAGAAATGCTCCATAATGTAGTCGGCGCGGTCGCGCGGCTCCGTGATCACGGCCGGAACGGCCGGCAGCGGCAGCGTGAATGGCCCTTCCGAAAGCCCCGAAGCCTCTGAGGACTCAGACCCTTCCGACTCTACCGACTTTACGGACTTTACCGACACGTCCGACCAGTCCGACTTGTCCGACCCGTCCGACCTCCCCGCGCAGCCCCCGCACAGCAAAGCCGCTGCCAGCACTGCCCCAAGCAGTGCCGGCAGTGCGGCATTCAATAGCTTTTTCCGTCTGTCACTCATCGGGCTACGGTTACGGCTGTTTGTACTGTCTGATCTGGTTGTAAGTCATGCCGGCTTCGGCGGCAGTGAGGTCACGCACACAGCGAACAAGTGTACAGGTATTCCACCAGTTTGCTGTTGCGGCATTAAATCTGACGGTACAGATACGGTGCCCTTGATAACCATTAGGATTCTGAGTCGTCTTATTATTGGTTATATCACTGTTATTTGAATCAAATGGAGATGAGTTTTGATAAAATTCTATTGTACAACCTTGATAATAAGAATAGTCATTCGGAAATCGGAGCAAGCCTTCACGACGCATGATAATCAGCTCTTTCTGATTGGGAGCTCGCCAACCTCGTCTACCGGAGTTATCGTTCAGATCCGCGCAGGAAGTCGCATTATTAATATATGAAGTATAGCTCGTTGGAGAAGGATCTCCATCCGCCGTGGTGCCATTCGCCGAGGTATAAGAAGCGGTGGCTTCCGTCGACTGTTGCACCAAAGCACCATTTGTTACCGCGTTACCGCGGAGTGCCACTTCAAAGCCATATCGTCCGATTTTATTATACGGGCTGTTGGTCTTGTGTAGCGGCAGGGGATCTTCGGAATAGTCACGCAGAGATGTGCCGTAATAGTGCCTGTTCTTTACAACTGCGCCCGTACTATAATCACCAGTCCCTTTTTGCACACTGTAGGCCGGATCAACGGGGTCATCCGTCGGGTCTGATGTAACCTCAGAGAGGTTAACGCCAAGATTGCGTATACATCTGACACTCCATGAAGGAACATGATATTGTCCGAAATTACTCATTGACATTCCTTCCACAGCCCATACGGTTTTTCCATCGCTTGTGGCAAGGCTTAGCCTGCCGTTGTTTCCGGAACTTGGAGCGTAGTTCAACTCAGTATTATTGTCATAGTCCATGATGGGGGTAGAAAGAGCGTTTCGGCCCATAATCACACGGGCGTATTTACCGGAGGCGGGAAGGTACCACCGAAGTTCGTTGGCATCAATCACGCCGTTACCGTTAAGGTCGCGATTTCGGTTCATGCAGGCATGCATTGCGTGAATCACCTGGGCTTCGTCTACGTCCGTCTGAGGATCATAGATATTGATGCTTGCTGTTGCTGACTGCGTGGCGCCCGAGAAATCCCCGGCACTCAGAAGCACCGGCATCGGTACAGGCCAGGTTTTCGGGAGCTTTTCATTATTGGGGACACGCTGATTATCGTTATCAATTCTTTTTACGGCATTGGCTACTCCGGTGGTACCGTTGTTGGCGTTACCGCACTGCACGTAAGTGGTCCAGGCACCGGCTGTTGTCCAGCTCTGACTTGCACCGGTGATAATATTCCCACCGCCCGATGCAATCCATACGTTATATCGACCGTTGTCGGGCGATAACTCCCCGCCATCCGCTATAGTTGTATTAGGCACGTAAGGATAATCATCAGTCCCGTCCGCAAGAGCCACGCCGGTAGTAGGCCAGCGCATGTCCATGCCGAAAGTCTCGTTGATGTGTTCTACGCCTATGGCATTCTCTGGGTTGTCGGCTGTGTTGTAATATGTCTGGATCGAGCGCTGCGATACGGCGTATTTCGAGCGGAAGTATCTGCTGAGACCGTCATTCGAGGTGGCCTGGGCTACGTTCAGATATGCCATGCGGTTAGGCTGGTTCACATAGGTGAGCCAATTTTTCCCGGTCTGATTACCGACTGCACCTGTCGTTTCGCCCTCGTAGGTATACTCGTTGACGAATACGGTGTAGTATCCAGCTGTCAGCCCTGTGCCATCCTCTTTATAATTTTTGCGGATATCATTCAGCTTATATAGTTTGGGGCTTCCTATGCCGGGATATGCAGCAAGAACGTTTGCATCCGTGCTGTTTGTCGGCATCATCTCTATCCATGAATAATATTGATAATCGGCATCGGTTGTCGACGTGGGTATTTTAGTACTACCAGTATCGTTCCCAGCTTTATCTACGGAGAAGCGATGGTCGCCGGCAACAATCGAGAAACTGAAGTCTCTCAGATTTTCTGCGGTCAATTCGATATTGAAAGCCGCATAGTGGGCGTCGAGATTGAACATCTGGTTAGTAACGTCAATCACGGTTCCTTCGGCTCCGGGCTGATTCTCGTTATTGGTGAAGGCCTCCACAATTATCTCGGTCGCGCTCTTGATCTTTACAAGATAGGTGTAGATCGAGTTGCGCAGCGAGTTGAAATCGTTGGCATTGCCGCCTATATAGCCCAGATGGACAATATATTTGGCATACACCTCTCGGCTGTTGATTGTGGGGAATGTCTGGTCGGGAATCGTGGGGTTGTTCGGATTACCCGCAGGATTCTTGTAAGTAAGCTTGGCGTTGATTTCAACATATCCGGCGAAGTTGTTGAGAGTGGCAACCTGTGGGGTCTCCTTGGGGCAGAGACTGGTGTACACGCCGGTATTCTTGCCGCCGTCTTTATACTCCACGTCACGCTTCTGGTAATTCTCGGCATTAGTGGCGTTTCCAAGTTCAATAATGCCCGTGCGTTTGTTTTCCATCTGCCAGAAGTCAAACGTGAAGTGGTTGTTGCTTCCTTCGATGTCGGCGCTCGTGTAGGTGAGAGAGTTGCGGTAGTTGGTGTTCTTGGTCACGTCAAGCTCCATCGGGTCGCCCGCGTTGGCATATTCCCATGGCTTGCCGGCGGGGTTCTCGGCCTGTTTGCGCTCAAACAGCCATCCGTAGGTGGGAACGTTGTGGACAACGTAGGATTCCACCTCGAAATCCACGATATCAGTGTTTTCTGCGCGCTGGATATCGAATTTAATCTGCGAGTAGGGGCGGCGCAGGTGTATGGCGCCGGGCAGCGTCACACCGGCGGAGTTTACGCCGATGTAAACCGGCTTAACCTGGCTCCAGTCATAGTCCCCGGGGTGGTTGAGGCGCTCTTCCGAATAAATGCCGCTCATCACCAGAGGATTGATAGTGGCGTTTGGCATGAATATGTCGGCGGCGCCGTTCTCACGCAGCGGACGGCTTATAACTATGGATTTGAACTCCTCCCAGGTCGAAGCTCCCTGAAGCAGCGTCAGAAGCGATTCCTCCTCGCCCAGGGTGCCGTTCGCGTCCATTTTGTAGCCTGTGTTCATGTCAGGATTGGCCACGGCCACTATATAGCTGCGGCCAGATTTGGTGGCGATGTCAGTCAGCGGATGCAGCACATGGTTATCCTGTGAGGTCTGAAATCCATGCTCGCCGTTTACGAGGAAAAGACCGTTGTTGGTTGTGCTATTGTCATCCAGAAGCGTGCTCTTGCCCGAACTGGAATTGTAGATGCCGACCCAGAGCGACTCCACGTTGTAAGCATCCTTGTCGGCCATGTCGGCGCGCGATTCGAGCCGCGGCATTTCGGGGGCCGATACGCAGAGCGAAATCTTGGTGTCGCGGCCCTCCACCTCATTCACACCGAAGCCGGTGTCGAGGTCATCGCTACATCCTGTGGTGCCCATGAGCATGGCCACGGCGCCTGTCAGGAGTGATATTCTGTGTTTTCTGTATATTTTCATCGTTGGCTGTCGGTTTAATCAAATGATGGTATATCGACTGTGGGAGTGTACCAGGGGCAGACGGTGTAACCCACCGATATTATGTTCTCGGGATTATCCGCGCTGTTCACCTGATAGCGGTATATGTGGTTGCGAAGCATTTCCTCGATTGGCTGGTTGTCCTGCGGAACTCCGTTCAGATAGCTCACGAGTTTGAGCTGCTTTATAGCTCCTTCATATTCCTCTCCTTGCGAGTTTGTAAGAGTTACCACTATATAAGGCTTTTCACTATTACCTATTGCGGCGAGGGAATATTCGGGAACATAGGCTGTGAAAATCGGGAAACCTTCGGGGCCGATCACTGGATTATTTACTATAGCTCGTTCAGTGCCGTAAAATGAGATAAGCCTACTATAATCAGTATAAGGCAGATATCCGGTTTCTGAGAAGGGGTTCGGTACAATATATGGATTGCCGTCCGGAATAGTTGGCATAGTCACGTTTTTTGACACATCGGTCCATTGAGGCTGGTTGATTCCGGAGGCGGTACCCATCCACGGCAGGATTGTTCCGGTGGAGTTGAATCCGCACAGCTCCACTTTCTCAATCCTCATTCGTGACATGATTGGGTCATACGCCTCTCCATCGGCAAATTCCAGATGATCAATCACCTCAATTTTTGCCATGGCGCGGAGCATTGGAATATCCTTGCTATACTCTTTGTCGAGGTCAACCGGATCTTCGTAGGTCGATGTAACAAGGCGAGCCGTGCTGACGGTGAACTGCTGCAGTCCGCTCATGGGAATTAATTTATCCTGGTTTATGGTCGGGGTCCATTCATAAAACGGGCTTCCATCCTGACTCAAACGTGGCGGGCAGTTGAACGTGCGGAGCTGCTGGGCCATCTGGTCGATGGTCGTCACGCCGGGGACAACGCCGAAATACTGGCCTCCGAGGCCTGAGGTGTTGGCGGTCACGAGAATGTAGAACGACACATTTTCCTGACCTGACTTCACGGCGGCGTCGAAATACGGCTCGTTGAACATGGCTTTCAGCTCATACCATGTATAGCGCTCATCATCTTTCGACGTGATTTCGGGCCTGAAGGTGCGCAGAAGCTTGCGGTCGGCGTCGAACAAGAAGAACTGCATGTCGGCCGTGTTTATATAGTTCTCGGCGGCGGAGCCCTGTTCGTCGGCGTCGCAATTGTCGGCTCTTGATACGGCGCTGCGGCCGGCCGGTGATGGAGTCACCACCATAAACTGCAGGGTGATGTTGTTTTCCGGAGCCGGAGGCTCGGGGCAGTCGTCGTCGTTGTCGGCCACGCAGCCCTGCGCCAGTAGGGCGAGGGCGAGCAGTGCGGCGGCTGAAGCCGTGCCGCGCAGGAGCCTGTGGATTTGTTGTATGCTCATGGTGCGTATGTCTGCTTTAGCCGTTGGTGATTAAAGATCTTGGTCCTGCGGGGGCACGATGCGCCAGCCGTTGATGTTGATGCCCATGGCGGTGTACCATGTGCGGTTGGCGTCGATGAAAAACGCTATGGTGTGCTGGTCCATGCGGTCCAGATATTCCTGGTCGTTCCAGTGGCCCTGATAGTGGCCCTTGACCATGCAGAGATACTGCAGCAGGTTGAGGTCGATGATAGTGACGTCGTCGGTGGTGCGCACCACTTTCAGGCGGGGCTTGCGGTCGAGCATCAGGCGGCCCATGGTGGTCTCGGTCATCATGCCCGATTTTACGCCTGTGGCTCCGTCGGCGCGGCCGGCCTCATTCTCCGTGATGAGGCTCTGCACGCTCCAGGGCAGATAGGTGAAGGCCGTCGTGCCGATAACGTCGTTCATATAGTTCATCTCGGAGTTCGAGCCTGTAACTTCCACGCGGAATTCCTGCGGGTCCATCTCGGCCTGGGTGTCGGCGTTCTGCAGCACGATCTGCAGCACGTTGGTGTCCTTCATCAGGTCGACGGCGGGAAGCACCACGTCGCCGTCATCGCCCGGACGGCACACAGCGCCGTTCGCCGTGCCGTAGAACAGCGGCACGATGTCCTTGTCGCTGTACAGCGCCGGGGCCGTGCCCTGCAGGGGCAGCGTGGCTCCGAGTTCCCTCACCGACGCGGGGCGCTCTCCGCCCCCTATGGCGAACGCCGTGGGATGGGCGTCGGCGGCGTCGCCCGTACACCATGCGAGCATCGAGTATGTTCCGGCCGGAAGGTCAACCTCCATCATGTAGCCGGGCTTCGAGAGGGCCGCTCCGCTCTCGGTCTTGCGCAGGGCCAGCTGGCCGTTGGCGTCAAACACGTAGAGCGTCACGCCCGTCACCTGCGAGGCGAAGGCGTCGGCATCGAGAATGTTCTTGGTAAATGTGATCGGCACGAGATAGCGGGCGGTGCAGGGGCGCAGGTCATCGTTGATCATCGACGAGCAGGCGCTCATGGCAGCCGCGGCGACGGCCACCACGGCAGCCGTGAGTGTCCGTGAGGCTTTACGCATTTTGTTTCGTATCATTTTTGCGGATATATGATTTGTTTATTATTTCCTTGCGGGTGGTATATGTGGTGGAAGCTATGCTTTGGAAGCGTCAGCTTCTCATTGTATTCAAATTAGGTGAAAAAAGCCGTCGGCTTTTTTGATGATTGATTGTGTGGGGAGAGATTGAAAGAGAAGGAGAGCTTGGTTGAGAAAAAAATGAAGGCGGGGCGAAGCCGCGGGGCCGCGCCCCGCCTTTCAGATAATTAAGAGAACTGGATTTTCAGTTTGGGATTAGAGATCAACGCCCTGAGCAGGAACCACGCGCCAGGCAAGGATGTTGAGGCGGGCGGCGATATAGTAGTTGTCAGGATCCATCGGGGGAACGATGGGCTGAGTCTCTTCTCTAAGACCTACTCCAAGACCGGTTATCCTGTTTACATTGAGAGTATAGACATGGTTGCGAACTACACCGAAGTCACCGCGACGCACATTCTGCCAGTTATAAACGTTGGCATTGGCTCCGTCTTCGGTAAGGTTGACTCCTTCTGCATTAAGGTCATATCCGAGGTGACGGATAGGAATTGAGAAGAAAGCGAGTCCTCCTTTGAACTTGGAAGCAGTTGATACCGACTTCCAGAGGAGTCTGTTGGCTTCATTGATGTTATCTTCATCCACAGGTACGAAATCTCTTTTCTCATCGGAATAGAAATAAACTGCGGCACCGGTGGGAACTCCTGTAAGCTGGAGTGTCACGAGACGACCGGGAACGTTTTCTTTTGTGCCGTCTTCATCTGTGCGGACAGCTTGTGAGGGGTGATCCACTTTAAATAAGGCAGCATCTTTTACCAGACCGGTGCCATTTTGATTGGTGAAAAGGACGGACTGGTTTGCTATCATAGCATCTTTAACCAAAGCTTCTGTTCCGTAATAGTTGTCTATGCTCTTGACCGCTCCATTGACGTTGCTCTGGGTCTTTCCATAAAGGTAGAAATCGGAATCGGTTGTTCCATTGTTAAGATGATATCTGCCAACGATAACTGCGGACGCTACCACAGCTTTGTTATTGATATCGGGTGCGTTAATGTTGAAAATGGCCGCGGTTGTTTCGCGTGAGTAGAAGTAGCCGTTTTTATTTGGATCATCCAGAGCAAAACCATTGGTGGCATCCCAGGTTATGCCCGGGTCGGCAGGTGCAGCATCAGTGCCTGTCGGGATACCGTTCACAATCTGACTATAAGTAAAATAACGAAGTGCATAGGGATATGCTGTAGTATTCCAGTTTTCTACATCGGTTATATTGTCCGATACTCTGGGATAATTACTTTTAAAGTAAGAAGGAGAGCATGCCCAATAACTACGGAAGTTGTCAGGGTCATTCCATGGAACTGTATTTGTAAGGCCCATTGCCATACCTGTGTTCTCGAAAGCTTCACATATATCATCATAGGATGCCGGAGTTGTAGGATCCAATGTAGCTCCCTTCTCACCGGTAGCGAAAGCCTTGCAAACGAAAGTTTCCTCGTCAATTGCATTGGGGCGCCAACGCTCGGGTGTGAATGTGATGGTTCCGTTAGTTGAGGTACCGTCAGCGTTCATCACGTTTACGGCATACGGTTCTATAGTTCCTGGAGCAAGTGTAAGACCGATTTTGGCGGCCTGGCGCTCTACGTAGATGTCAAGAACTTTAGGATCTTCATTTGGTCCGACAGTTGCATTAAGAGCCTCCTGAGCGGCGGATAATTCTTTGTATAGACCGAATTTGATGGGTGTTGCCATCATGCGTACATTATTCTCGCCACTGATTGGATTTTTACCATAGTAAGAGGAGTTACACATGGTGAAATAATTATCAGCGCTTTTTATTCTGGTGCGTGTAAGCTGTTCCACCTCTTTGAGTGTCATTGTAGAGAGTCCGGCGGTATTCATGGGATTGACGAAACACATCACGTAAGATGGCACTTCCTGGCCTTGAGTCAATTCTACGGGAACTACCGATGTCCATATTTTGGTTACATTGCCGCCTACAGGTTTCCATGTGTTATCATTGCTGTTAGGAGGAGTAAAAGGAAAACTCTTCATCGTGGCAGTAGTGTTACCTGAGCCGTCATAAAACACGAAAAGGAGTTCTTTGACTTCGCTTTCTTGGGCTGTTCCATCCTCAAAGTCAGCACGACCCATCGATACAGGATTGCAGATGGAGACTGCAAGATACTGCGTCTGGTCTGTGAGGACCTTTTCAGGCTCCTGACCTTTCATCGGCTCGTCGCTTGAGCAGGACGCGAGGGTCATTGCTGCAAGAGCCAATGTGCCGAGATAATAATTGATTTTTTTCATAAAAATTGATTAAAAAAATTGAGTATGATATTGATTGTTAGTTTCGTGTTGGTTCCCAGGCTTGCGCCGTGGGGCGAGGCGCGCATGCTCCGCAGCTTGCCTCGCGTGGGTGGTCGGAGATGCTCTGCCTCCCACAGCTTGCGCAGTGGGTTGTACAGACATCGCGCCTCCGGCGCTCCGTTGGGGGGCACCCTCCTCTGAGGGCTGAGCCGGGTATCGACTGGCGGGGCGGCTGCTCCGGGGAGCAGCCCTACATGGGGGTGGAGGGCTTGC
>CAUBWJ010000048.1 GCA_958439725.1 uncultured Muribaculaceae bacterium
CCATAACTCCCTCATCACAAACGAAAATCTGCTCGACGACTGACAGCCCTGTCGTTAACATTTATTATTAAACAAGCTCTAAGGTCAGTGTCAGTTCTGCTGTTCCTGCGCCTCTTGCCATCCCCAGGCTGACGCGGTGGCGAGGCGCGCATTCATCCGAAGCTTGCCTCGCAGAATGGAGTAGAGATATCTGCTATTCCGGCAGCTGACGCAGCCGGTTGTACAGAAATCGCGCATCCTGCGCTTCACGCCTTGGCTTATTTAACATCGATAGAGATATCCGCGTTCTTATGCACTCCGGGAGCTCCGGAGGAGCGCTGTCTGTAATACTGGCTGCGTAAGCTGCCAAAAGAGGGCCTCTTCCCCTTGAGACCCTCCCAGGGGAGCCCCGGAGGGGCGCTGTCTGTAAAACTGGCTGCGTAAGCTGCCAGAAAAGAGTGTCTCCCCTTGTAAATGCGGCGAGCCTTAGCCTTTGCCCGGGTACTCCTTGTTATGGACGACGATAACGAGCCGGAAAACGGAACGGAAAACCTTCCCTACTACATAGTTCAATCCACCCGTCTACCCTCTACATTACCATCGATAAGCGCACAGCTCCCTATCGTTGTTGACGGTGTGCTGATGGACATAAAGGATTGTCAATATATATTCGATATGCCGACAATGCAGGTGGAGTCAATAGAACAGTTGACGCCGGCAGAAGCTCTGATGTATACTTCGAACAACTTATATGGGGCAATTTTAATCAAGACAAAACTCCTCGGTTCCAAGCCGCCTAAAGCCGCCAAAGGACTACGGTGCTGGCCTCCCGGACTTACTGACATGCCTCCGGTGTTGCAACGTACAGTTTCAGCTCCTGAAAAGCCCGGAAACTATCGTCTGGTAGTTGATATGGTATCCGGTGACGGTAAGGTCAGGTCGGTATCGCGCGATGTCCACGTGGCGCCTTGATTCAATTTCCCATACAATAATCAGGCAATTATTGCTTGGTGAAGGTGAACCATTCGAGGTTTAGGAGGTCCTGGTCGGGGGATGCCTCGTCGAGGGCGCGGAATACCATTACGAGGGCATGAATGCCGGTTGTGGGCTTGATGTGGGCTTGATGTATTGAATAGGCTGTTTGGCCTTGCATTGGTTTAAGGTCGCATACACCTATTAATTCGCCATCCGGGTGGTCAAGGCGTAATTCGATACGGGCCGCCCGGTTTTTGTCCCATGTCTTGCACGTGAAAGTGTTGATATCGGCATCGGTAAAGTTATAGTACTTCCAATAGGCATAGTCTCCGTCGCGGATTGATGCCAGATATTCAACCGGAATGTCGTGAGGCGGGCGCCTTACCGCCACCATCACATTGCCATTCATAAGGCATGCACGTGAAGCATCCATTCTATAGGTAGGGTGGATAGGACCGCCGATGCCCTGGGTTGTCATCTCTACCTGGTTGATTGTTCCGTCGGGGTTGAAGGTTATGGGTTCCAGGCATGCTTTGCGCATGTTTGCGTTTCCGTGCGTGGGCCTGTGATAGGCTATATACCAATTTCCGTTGATTTCCGTGATGCAGCCGTGGTTGTTCACGAGATTACGACCGCTTCCCCAGTTGTCGATTATTACTCCGCGATAGGTGAATGGCCCTAACGGAGAGTTTGAAGTAGCGTAGTCAAGCGTGGCGCAGTTGGAATGGCCGTGCTGTGAGTGGCTTCCGTACACGAAGTAGTATATGCCGTTTCTTTTTCGCACCGAACTGCCTTCGTTGAAAAAATGGTCCTCGTAGGTCAGTAGGCTGTCGTGTATTTCGCCTTCAATTGACAACATATCTTTACTGAGCCTGGCACCCTTGGCGTATGCCTGCCCCCAATACAGGTAAGGTTGTCCGTCATCGTCAATAAATACGGAAGGGTCGATTCCCTTGATACCTTCTATTCTCCGGCCATCGTAAAACGGCCCATACGGAGAGTCGGCAACAGCCACGCCTTCATCTCCTTTCGGATCATTGCCTTCAAGGCAGTAATAAAGGTAGTATTTCCCATCGTGGTGAATGCAGTCGGGGGCGTAGAGTACGGCATCGGTGTAATCGGTCTGTTTTCCCACGCCTTTAGTGGCGAATGAAATTTGCTCAACCTGCCAGTCTACAAGGTCGGATGAAGAAAGAATGTCATACGAATTTGAGCACCAGGCATTGCCGGGTTCGTCGCGCGACCCATATACGTAAACCCGTCCGTCAGGCATCTGCCTTACTTCAGGGTCGGCTATAAAGAGTCCCGGAGGAGCTATAGGGTTCAGCATCCTGCGCTGGGATGTGAATGGCTGCGTGGTGGATACGGCTAATTTCGATTCTGTATGGCATGAAGAGAGGATTACAGCCATTGCAGTGATGATAATTGAATTTGTTTTGTTCATTTTGGTTTGGTTTGGACTTATTTTGATGCGGTCTGGTGCAATGGAACAGGGCGGAGAGAAAATGTTTGGTTTTGTGGAGGTGCTCTCAAATATAAACCATTATTTCCTGTTATGAAAGTAATGTGATGGAAAGTTACTCTGATTGCCAAATAAAGTTATTAACAAGTTATCAACATAGTTTTGACATTGTGTTGATAACACCATTTTGTCGCGTCGGGCCGATAGCTTAATTTTGCATAAGCGTTTTCATCCTGTGGGTGAGACGCGAACTTAAATGCATAATCCTGTTTATGAGTGATATAATCAAACTTCTTCCTGACTCGGTAGCAAACCAGATAGCCGCCGGCGAGGTGATTCAGCGCCCCGCTTCGGTGGTCAAGGAGCTGTTTGAGAACGCTGTCGACGCCGGAGCCAAGTCTATCCAGGTGATTGTGAAGGATGCCGGACGGACTCTGATTCAGGTGGTTGACGACGGCTGCGGAATGAGCGACACGGATGCCCGTCTGGCGTTTGAACGTCACGCCACAAGCAAGATTTCGCAGGCTGCCGACCTGTTTTCGCTTCACACCATGGGTTTCCGCGGGGAGGCTCTCGCCTCGATAGCCGCTGTGGCCCAGATTGACCTCCGCACCATGCAGCGCGGCGCCGAAATTGGCACGCGTCTGATAATAAACGGATCGGCGGTCGAGAGTCAGACTCCCGAAGCCACCGTGCCCGGAAGCAACATGATGGTGAAGAACCTCTTTTACAACGTCCCGGCCCGGCGCAAGTTCCTGAAGAAGGATGCGGTGGAGATGAGCGGCATTGTGAGGGAGTTCGAGCGGCTTGCGCTGGTGAATCCGGATCTTGACCTCACACTTATCAACAACGACTCCGTGGTTCATCAGATAATGGCCGCGCCGCTCAAGCGCCGTATATGCGACCTGTTCGGCAAAGGGCTCGAACGGCAGCTTATCCCGGTGCAGACGTCGACATCGCTTGTCAGCATCGACGGCTTTGTGGGACGGCCCGAGGGGGCGCGGCGCCGCAACGCCCTGCAGTTCCTTACCGTCAACGGGCGCCACATGCGCCATCCCTATTTCCACAAGGCGGTGATGACATGCTATGAGCAGCTTCTTCCGGCGGAGCTTCAGCCAAATTATTTCCTGAATTTCACCGTTGACCCCGCCACGATAGATGTCAATATCCATCCTACCAAAAACGAGATAAAGTTTGAGAACGAGGCTGCGATATGGCAGATTCTCACAGCGGCCGTGAAGGAGGCCCTGGGGCGTTTCAACGCCATGCCGGGCATAGATTTCGACGCGGAGGAAATTCCGGATATTCCGGTGTTTGACCCCAATGCCGACGCATCCCATCATGTGACGGTGGACCCCGGCTATAATCCGTTTGCCGAAAGCTCCGACGCTCCTGAAGGGCAGGAGAGCGGACGGTTTGAGGCCGGCCAGCCCTCGTTTGCCTCGCGTCTGAGCGCCGAGCACCGCCGAAACGAGGCCCTGCGCGACTGGGACAAGCTCTACGAAGGCTTCATGGGCACGGAGCCGGACACCACGGTCGTGCCCTCAGGCATTTCGGGTAGCCGCATGAACAGCGAACCGTCGGGCGCAGACGCCCTTCCGTTCGATTCGCAGGCCGATGCCCGTGGCGCCGAGGACACCGAGAGCATCCAGGCCAAAGGTGCCTACATACTTGCGCCCTGCATTTCGGGCGTGATGGTCATAGACCAGCACCGCGCCCATGTGAAGGTGCTTTACGAACGGTATGCCGCCATGCTGCGCAACGGCGACATGACACCTCAGAGCCTCATGTTTCCCGAGATGCTGCGGCTTGACCGCGCACAGGGCATACTCCTCTCCGAGATGATGCCGAGCCTTGCGGAGATGGGCTTCGTGCTTGAGGCGGCCGGCACCGACTGCTGGAACATCACCGGCGTGCCGTCGGTGATTGACAATGTGAATCCCGTAGAGGCTCTCAGCAGGATTCTTGACGATGCCGCCGACAGCGGAAGCGTGGACACCGACGGCCTCTCCGACCGCATCGCCCTCTCCATGGCCCGAAGCGCGGCCATAAGGCGCGGACGCCGTCTGTCAGGCGCCGAACGCGAGAATCTTCTGAGCGAGCTTCTGAAACTTCCCACACCCAATTACACGCCCGACGGTCTTGCCGTGATCCATGTGATTTCGGGCGAAGAACTGGAAGGAATGTTTGATAAACTGTAGATGCTTCATAACCAGTTACATCGTAATTTTAACATTTACCGGTTTGACTTAATGAAGCTAAATTGTTATTTTTGTAGAAAATGATCACAGACCACCTGCAATATCTGATAATGCGCCACGACTGCGTGGTGCTTCCCGGTATCGGGGCGTTCCTCGCCCGGTATGAATCGGCGCGTATCGAGCCTGACGGCACTATAATGCTGCCTCCCAGGCGTCTTACGGGCTTTAATGCCGAGCTTTCCCATGACGACGGTCTGCTTGCCGGCTCCATAGCGCGCGCCACCGGTTGCGGCTACGATGCCGCCGCCGCCGAGGTGAGTCGTGAGGTGGAGGCCATGCTCCGGCGCATGGACGCCGGAATGCCGGTGAACTTTCCCCGCATCGGAACTCTCGCACGTCTGGAGTCAGGAGCGCTGGAATTTGTTCCCGCTCCGCCGTCGGTGAGTGCGGCCAACGCCATGTATGCCGCATTTCCTTCTGTAGCGCTGAGCGAGGCAGCAGTGCGCGAGAGCGCCGCCAAGGTGCTCGAGGTCGATTTCGCCTCGCGTGCGGTACGCCGCCGGGAGCCTTTTGTGGTCCGAGCGTTGAAATATACGGCGGCAGCTGCGGTGGTAATCGGTGTGGCTCTGACCGCATCCACTCCCATCCTTGTGAACCGTCACGCCGATTTCGCCTCTATTTCAGCCCCGAAAATAACCGTGGAGAAACCGCGGTACATCCCCATGGCCGACGAGGGCAGGGAGCTTTATATCGTGCGCCCTGATTCGGCCTCGTCAATGGCCACCGTTCCTGCCGCCGTTGCGGAAGACGGTGCGGGCTATTATCTGATAGTGGCTTCCTTCGGCAACGAACGCGATGCGGCCCGTTTTATCGCGGAGCGCGGCGACAGCCAGCTGAAGATAGTGAAGGGCGAGCGCCGGTGCCGCGTATATGCCCATAGCGGCGCCTCTTTCGTGGAGGCCGCGGCTCCGGCTTCAGATGCCGCGTTCAGCAGCCGTTATCCGGATGCGTGGGTGTATAAAAAACGCTGAGATACATAGGAGTTAATACAATCTTAGTTAACCATAGAAGACATGGAGTCTGCCGAGCGGCAGACTCCATGTCGCATTTCTGTATGTATGAACGTTTATTCCTCGAACTGCAGATACAGGATTGTGCACAGGGATTCGGACGGAACCGGAGAATCGAATGTCAGATAAAGCGGGTGCTTGCCTGAAAGGCGCCCAATCTCAGCAAGCGGAATCGACACTGTGGTTTTCTCCGCAGGCATATTGGCGGCCAGTCTCAGCGTTCCTTCCGGCTTCGGGTTTCCTTTCCACGGAGCCGAGGTATAGACCGAGATAGTGCCGCCGGTCTTGCCGGGAATCATATCCAGAGATAGCTTTATGTCGTCCTTGCCGTTGAGCTTGTCGAAATTGAAATACTTGTAACCCAGCACGGAGCCTGCGGTATTGTTTACCACGGGATTCATATTCTCCCGCACCGCATAGGGGTCGCCTGACGGGATGGTGTCGGTGTACACCGGGTGGAAATACGGCCCCGAGTAATTGACACGAGGATATTCCTGCACGGCCGGCGTGGGGCCCGTGAAATGACATGCTATTGCCGCTGGATATCTACGGAGCGGATCAAGACCGGCAGTCTCGAACCCTTCGGAAGTATATTCCGCCTCGCTTATCCTCACGGCTCCCCCCGGCCCCGGGGTGACTTTCACATCTATGGGCGCGGCCATTGCCTGACGAGCGAATTCGTCAGCGCCCGACTGGCGGTGATAGAATACCCACCACTGGCCGTTGATTTCCACTATGCCGCCGTGGGTGTTTCCGTTGGGAGTGGCCGTCACTATGGAGTTTCCGTCGGCGTCGGTGTCGCGCCCGCGTGCATCTATAATCGTGCCGCCGTATTTGAACGGGCCCAAAGGATTGTCACTGTAGGCATAGGCAAGCGTGTAGTTTGAAGCCGGAAGGCCGAATTCGCCGTCGGCGGTTATGCGGCTGTAGACGAGCACATACTTGTCCTTGATTTTTCGGATGGAGGAGGCTTCGTAGAATCGCCCGTCGCCTTCCTGGCGGTGGCCCGGAATCAGGTCTTTCACTATCGTAGTGCCTTCTTTTACGGTGGCCATTGTCGCCGGGTCGAGTTCGGCGCCGTAGGATGTCTCGAATCCCCAGTAGCCATATACACGTCCGTCATCGTCTATGAGTACGGCAGGGTCGAAACCGAGAGCGCCCTCAGCCTGTGCCGGATTGTCCTTACTCCAGTTTATCACTCTGAATGGCCCGTCGGGGCGTGAGCTAACGGCAACCATGCCGTTTCTGCCTCCGTTCTGATTGTTGGGGTAGAGGTAGTATTCCTTTCGGCCGTCGGGCAAGCGACGTTCGGCCACGTCGGGAGCGTAAAGCAGGTCGCCCGAGCCGTCGGGATGCAGATTGCGTCCGGCGGCATCGGTCTTGCTCTCGAAAATCACTCCGTCGTAGCGCCATGCGTTGAGCGAGTCGGCCGGAGCTGACCACACCACGAGATTCTTTCCGCAGTAATGCGTGCGGATAATGTCGTGGGAGCCGTAGATGTAGACTCTCTTTTTGCCGGGCGCGTCGGGGTCATCAAAAAGATATGGTTCGCCGTCTGGGATATGCTCCCAGAGAGGGAGATAGGGATTGGAGGGGAATAAGGCCGCGGGGCACAGCAGGAGTGCTGCCGCGGCAATAGAAGTTTTTATGTTCATTGGTAAGGTTTCGGTCTGGCAGTGGGTGACAGCAGAGAGTTACTCTACATTCAGGGTTCCGGTCGGGGTAAGAGTCACGGTGTAACGGCCTCCTGCACGGGTGGGGAAGTCTATTGTCTGTCCCTGATAAATTACTTCGCAGGGTTCGCCGCTTCCGGAGGTTATGACGGCTTTTGCAAGCTTACCTCCGGCATAGTCTATATCCACCGTGAAGTTTCCGCGCGCGCGCAGCCCGTGGATATGGCCGTCGGTCCATGCCGAGGGGAGGGCGGGGAGCAGCTGCAGCGGGCCGGTATGGCTCTGGAGGAAGAGTTCGGCCACGCCGGCAGTGCCTCCGAAGTTACCGTCGATCTGGAACGGGGGATGGATGTCCCAGAGGTTATTCGTTGTGCCTTCTTTCAGCAGATTCTGGAACAGGGTGTAGGCATGGTCGCCGTCGTGCAGGCGTGCCCAGTGGTTGAGTTTCCAGCCCATGCTCCATCCGGTTGCCTCGTCGCCGCGTTGGCGCAGAGTGGTCTTGCAGGCTTCCGCAAGTTCAGGGTTGTGCAGAGGGTCGATGGTCGAGCCGGGATGGAGACCGAAGAGATGGTTGGTGTGGCGATGGTGGTCGTTCGGGTTGTCGATGTCCTCATACCATTCCTGAAGCTGGCCGTGTTTTCCGATTTTATATGGGCGTATGCGGGCAAGTTTTTCTTCCCATTCTTTCACAGATTGCGGGTCGGTGTCGAGAATGCGGGCCGCCTTGATTGCGTCGGTAAGAATCTCGCGTGTCACGGCGTTGGCATAGGTGGTGCCGCGGTCGCATCCGCCGTGTTCGGGAGAATAGGAGGGTGAAACGGTATACTCGCCGTCGCTGAGCGTGAGAAGGTCGGCGGCGAAGTTTGCACTGGCCTTGATGATGGGGTAGCCAATATCGCGCAGCCATTTACGGTCGCGGGTATAGTCGTAGTATTCCCATATCTGTGTGGCGAGCCACGGGCCGGCCGATGGGTTGTAGTTCCAGCTCATGTCGGTGCTGTTGAGCGGAGCGGTGAATCCGAACGGATTGGCCGAAATGGCTGCGGTCCAGCCGCGGGCGCCGTAATAGTCGCGGGCGGTGGCTTCGCCGGGTTTCACAAGGCTGCGTATGTAGTCGGTGTATGGCTCGAAGCATTCCATCAGATTGGTTGATGTCGCGGGCCAGTAGTTCATCTGCACGTTGATGTTGTTGTGATAGTCCATTTTCCACGGGCCATACACGTTGTTGTGCCACAGGCCCTGAAGATGAGCCGGAAGATTGCCGGGGCGCGAGGAGCTAATGAGTAGGTAGCGGCCATACTGGAAGTGTATGCGCTCCAGATCGTGGTCAAGGACGCCGTTGCGGTAGTTGGCAAGTCGCTGAGGAGTGGGGAGATTGGGGAATGTCTGCCCGGGATTGATTTCCAGATCCACGCGGTCATACAGAGCCTTGTAGTCGGCCAGATGACGGTCGTAGAGCTTGGCATAGGGCATCGCGGCAGCGGCATCAATCTCGCTGTTTACGATTCTCACCGGGTCGCCGCCGGTATATGTCTTGGGGTCAGTGGTGTCGGGATTGAAGTTCATACGGTAATCGGTATCGGCTGCGAGTATGAACTCCACGTCGCGCGAACCAGTGACAGTGATTGTTCCTGCCGCCGGGTCAGCATTGACGGTTCCGCGGCGGTCGGCTGTGCGGGCCATTACGCGGAGAGCCCATTTCATGCCGTTGTTGTCGATTGTTCCGGTATAAAGCAGACCGCCTTTAGCCGCATCTGTAGCTTTGAGTTCCTGCGGAGTGGCGAAGGAAAACACGAGAGTCTGCGGGGCGGAGCTTGAGGTAAAGCGCCACACCATCACGCTGTCGGGATAGGAGGTGAAGTAGCGTCGCTGATATCTGGAGCCTTTGTGATTGAACTCTACCACGGCAAGAGAATTGTCAAGGTTGAGGATACGCCGGTAGTCTGTTACGGCGTCATCAGGAATACCGGTGGTCACGTAAGCTTCGCCAAGTACGGTGAATGTTCCGAAGAGATCGGGGGTATAGGGCACGTTGCCTCTGTAGTTCTCGCTTACTATGGTTCCTGCCTCGGCGTTGCGTCCCTGTTCCAACAGCGTGCGTACCTTTGAGAGCACTGAGTCGGGCACCTGACGGTTCATGTTCCAGTAGTCTTTCAGACCGGCTGCCGGGCCGCCTTTCCACAGTGATTTTTCGTTGAGCACCACTCGCTCGCGGGCCACGGAGCCTATCACGTTGCCGCCAAACGAGCCGTTGCCTATCGGAAACGAGCAGCGTTCCCAGATGGTATCGGGGTTGGCTGATTCGGCATGTCCGTTGTCGATGTTCCAGATGGCCACGCCGCGGTCGCTTGGATTTGGCGTGTCGAACCACAGGGCGTTTCCCTTGGTATAGTCCTGTGCGGGTTTGGCAGCAGAAGCCGGAGCGGCAGACGCGAGTATTATCGGAGCCGCTGCAAGAAGTATCTTACTGATGAAGTTGTTCATGGTGATGAAACTATGTTTTGACTGGTTATACTTCTGCGAAGATAGGCATTTACTTCTGTTTCAGCAACCGAACAAGGAAAAATAACGGTTCTCCGATACTAACGGATAACAGAATAAAATCGCTATCTTTGTATCATATTCTTCACATTATTAGAGATAACAGCTTAGCCATGAGAATCAAAGTTTTTTCGGCGGTGATTGCCGCTCTTGTGCTGATGCCGCCGGGCACGTCGGCTAAAAAATCCATCTATCACCAGGGATGGATAGATTTCAATAAAAACGGTGTAAAGGATGTTTATGAAGACCCGTCGGCGCCGCTGCAGGCAAGGATTGACAATCTGCTGGCGCAGATGACAATGGATGAGAAAACCTGCCAGCTCGCCACGCTGTATGGATCGGGACGCGTGCTTGAAGATTCGGTGCCCGTGGCACGCTGGAAAACCGAGATATGGAAGGACGGCATAGCCAATATAGACGAGCAGGGCAATGGCCTCGGTTCGTTCGGGTCGGCGCTCTCATATCCTTACCGTCACAGCATCGATAACCGCCGCCGCATACAGCGCTGGTTTGTGGAGGAGACCCGTCTGGGAATCCCCGTGGATTTCACAAATGAAGGCATACGCGGCCTGAATCACGACCGCGCCACCATGTTCCCGGCCCAGTGTGGCCAGGGCGCTACCTGGGACCGCGACCTGATAGCGGAAATAGCGCGCGTTACGGCTGAAGAGGCTTTGGCTTTGGGCTACACAAATATATATTCGCCGATTCTCGACATTGCTCAGGATCCACGGTGGGGACGCGCTGTGGAGACCTACGGCGAGGACCCTTATCTGGTGGGCGAACTTGGCAAGCAGATGGTCCAGGGGCTGCAGAAACGCGGACTTGTTTCCTCTCCCAAGCATTTCGGCGTATACAGTGTGCCTGTGGGCGGCCGCGACGGAGCTACCCGTACCGACCCGCATGTGGCTCCGCGGGAGATGCACACACTCTATCTCGAGCCGTTTCGCAAGGCTTTTGTGGAGGGCGGGGCACTCGGGGTAATGAGTTCATATAATGATTATGACGGCATACCTGTGACCGGAAGCAGTTATTTCCTCACCGACTTGTTGCGTGACCGCTGGGGCTTCAAGGGCTATGTGGTGTCAGACAGCGAGGCTGTGGAATATCTCTATACCAAGCACCGTGTTGCCACCGACGAAGCCGATGCGGCGGGACAGGCCGTTAACGCCGGCCTGAACGTGCGCACCAATTTCACCTATCCTGATAAGTTTATTTTGCCGCTCCGCGAGGCCATAAAGCGCGGACAGGTATCGGAAGAGACCATTGACAGCCGCGTGGCCGATGTGCTTCGCGTGAAGTTCATGCTCGGTCTGTTCGACAATCCCTATACCGGAAATCCGGAGATTGTAGACAGCACCGTTCATTCCGCCGAACACCGCGCCGTGTCGAAGCGCGCAGCACTGGAATCGGTGGTGCTCCTGAAAAATGACAGCAATATGCTTCCGCTGTCCAAAAAACTCAAACGCGTGGCTGTGATAGGCCCCAACGCCAATGAAAAGCGAAATCTTGTGTGCCGTTACGGGCCTGCCAATCCTCCCATCACCACGGTTTACGAGGGAATCAAGGCATTCCTTCCCGATGCCGAGGTGAAGTATGCGAAAGGATGCGACATTCGCGACCGCTATTTTCCGGAAAGCGAGCTTTATGATGTGGAGCTTGACAGCATGGAACAGGCCATGATTGACGAGGCCGTGGAGCTTGCCCGCAACTCCGACGTTGCCATTATGGTGCTCGGCGGCAACGAACTCACCGTCAGGGAAGGACGGTCGCGCACCTCGCTCGACCTATCCGGCCGTCAGGAAAAGCTGCTGAGAGCAGTTCATGCCACAGGGTGTCCAGTGGTGCTTGTGATGGTCGACGGCCGTGCGGCTACCATCAACTGGGCTCAGAAATATGTGCCCGCTATAATTCATGCGTGGTTCCCCGGCGAATATCTGGGACAGGCCGTGGCCGAAGTCCTTTGGGGCGATTACAATCCCGGCGGCAAGCTGGCTGTTACTTTCCCCAAGAGCGTGGGCCAGATTCCTCTGGCTTTTCCCATGAAGCCCGGTTCTGATTCCGACGGTGACGTGAGAGTGGCCCATGTGCTTTATCCTTTCGGATACGGACTGAGCTATACCGATTTCAAATATTCCGACATGAAACTCAGCAGCGACACCATACCGGCGGACGGAACCGTGACGGTTTCGGTCGATGTCACCAACACCGGTAAGCGTCGCGGTGACGAGGTGGTGCAGCTTTATGTGCGCGATGATTTCAGCTCGGTGATCACATACGAAAAAGTGCTTCGCGGTTTTGAGCGCATATCGCTCGAGCCGGGAGAGACCCGGAGGGTTGAATTCCGTCTCGACCCATCGGCTTTCGCTCTGCTTGACCGCGAAAACAAACTGACTGTCGAACCCGGAACTTTCACCCTTATGGCCGGAAGCTCATCGGCCGATATCCGCACCACCTGCAAGTTAGAAATTAAGGACTAAGAGTCGCTTTTCATACAGGAACCTGTTTCATAAAAAATGTTGACAATCGGTGACATCCCCTTGTCAACATTTTTTATGAAATAAGTATTATGAAACACGTATTAATTTTTTGCGATAAGCATCATTATTTTTTAATTTTGCGAAACAAACCGCTTAAATATGTCACTGACAGAGAAACTAAAAGGAGTAGGCGTTGCATTGGTTACCCCTTTCCTTCCCGATAAATCAATAGATTACGATACACTTGGACGCCTTATCGACTTCCAGATAGCCTCAGGCGTGGATTATATTGTGGCTCTCGGCACTACGTCCGAGTCGCCTACGCTCAGTGAGGACGAGCGTCGCGAAGTAAGACGCTACATAGTGGAAAGGGTCGGCGGACGTGTGCCTCTGGTGCTCGGACTCGGCGGATATAATACCCGCGCTCTCGTTGACCAGCTCAAGACCGACGATCTATCGGACTTCTGCGCCATCCTTTCGGTGACACCTTATTATAATAAGCCTTCCCAGGAAGGCCTTTACAGGCATTTTACAGCAGTGGCCGACGCTTCGCCGGTGCCGGTGATTCTCTATAATGTTCCCGGGCGTACGGGCACAAACATGGCTCCTGCCACGGCTCTGCGCCTTGCATCGCATCCCAATATCATTGCTGTTAAGGAGGCGTCAGGCAATCTGGGGCAGGCTCAGCAGATTATAGCGGGCGCCGAGGGCGAGGATTTCGTGGTGCTTTCGGGTGATGATGCCCTTACGCTGGGTATGGTATCGGCCGGTGGCAACGGTGTGATTTCGGTGATAGCCAATGCGCTTCCCGCTGAGTTTTCTGAAATGGTCCACGCTGCCCTCAACGGCGACATGGAGCTTGCTCGCCGTCACAACAAACGCCTCTCGGCTTTCTATCCCCTTCTGAGTGTCGACGGCAATCCGGCGGGAATCAAGTGCCTGCTTTCGATTCTTGGCTATGGTGCAAATGAACTGCGTCTGCCGCTGGTTCCATGCACTGAGACCACAGCTTCGCGCCTTGCCTCGGAAGCCGCCTCGCTGAAGAAATAACGGTTATATTTAACCACGGTTTAGTTATGAGGCTGTGTCGTAATTAAGGTTTTACGGCGCAGCCTCTGTTTTTTGAACTG
>CAUBWJ010000049.1 GCA_958439725.1 uncultured Muribaculaceae bacterium
AAATCACTCAGAGATATGCGACCCCAGCGTTAACAAATATTGGGGAACGGGGTCTTAAAAACATAGAGAGGACACATCAGTCGTATGACCTCGATGCGTCCTCTCTATTTCTTTATGTCGCGTAGTGTCAATCAGCTGGTGGAACCGGTTGGCACCAACGGAAGCGTGTATCAGTCGTTGTCGGAGTGCGAGTCGATTACGGCTGCTTCCTCAAACAGGCCCTCGATATCGTCCTTCGAGCCTACAACCAGACGGTCGTATTCGCGCAGACCGGTACCGGCGGGAATCAGGTGTCCGCAGATTACGTTCTCCTTCATGCCCTCGAGCGTGTCGGTCTTGCCGTTGATAGCGGCCTCGTTGAGCACCTTGGTGGTCTCCTGGAACGAAGCGGCCGACATGAAGCTGGTGGTCTGGAGAGCGGCGCGGGTGATACCCTGAAGTATCTGCTCGGAAGTTGCGGGCATTGCGTCGCGCACCTGGATGGGACGGAGGTCGCGGCGTTTCAGAGCCGAGTTCTCGTCGCGGAGCTTACGGGCGGTGATTATCTGGCCGGGCTGCACGTTCTCGCTGTCGCCGGCGTCGGTAACCACTTTCTTGCCCCAGATGCGGTCGTTCTCGTCCATGAAGGCGCGTTTGTCAACAATCTGCTGCTCGAGGAATATGGTGTCGCCCGGATCGATGATGTTGACTTTACGCATCATCTGGCGCACGATTACCTCGAAGTGCTTGTCGTTGATTTTCACGCCCTGCATACGGTAAACGTCCTGAACCTCGTTGACAATGTATTCCTGCACCGCCGTCGGGCCCATGATGTTGAGGATGTCGGCGGGAGTGATGGCGCCGTCGCTCAACGGAGTGCCGGCACGAACGTAGTCGTTTTCCTGAACGAGAATCTGCTTCGACAGCGGAACGAGATATTTCTTCACCTCGCCCAGACGCGAAGTAACGGTAATCTCGCGGTTGCCTCGCTTCACCTTGCCCAGGTTGACCTCGCCGTCAATTTCGGCAACGATGGCGGGGTTGCTCGGGTTGCGGGCCTCGAACAGCTCGGTGACGCGGGGCAGACCGCCGGTGATGTCGCCGGCGTTGCCTGAAGCGCGCGGTATCTTCACGAAGATATCGCCGGGCTTGAGGGCCGTGCCTTCGTCGACCATGAGGTGTGCTCCCACAGGGAGTGCGTAGGTCTTTATAACCTCGCCTGCCTCGTCGACAATCTGGGCTTCGGGAGCTTTGGTCTTGTCCTTGCTCTCGATTATGATCTTCTCGCGCAGACCTGTCTGTTCGTCGGAATCCACGCGGTAGGTTACGTTTTCAATCAGGTTCACATAGTTTACCTTACCGCCGGCCTCGCTGACGATTACGGCGTTGAAGGGATCCCAGTCGCAGATGAGGTCGCCTTTCTTCACGGTGTCGCCGCTGCTGAAATAGAGCTTCGAGCCGTAAACGATGTTGGCGTTTGTGAGCATCATGCGGGTGTTGGGATCGAGGATACGCATTTCAGCCAGACGGCCGATGACAACCTCTACCTTGCGGCCCTTGGCGTCGACTTCATCGGTGGTCACGGTACGGAGCTCGTCGATTTCGAGGATACCGTCGTAACGCGACACGATTGAGTTGACGGCGGCGATGTTGGATGCCACACCACCCACGTGGAATGTACGGAGGGTAAGCTGTGTACCGGGCTCGCCGATTGACTGGGCTGCAATCACGCCCACAGCCTCGCCTTTCTGAACAAGGCGGTTGTTGGCAAGGTTGCGGCCGTAGCACTTGGCGCATACGCCCTTCTTGCTCTCGCAGGTGAGCACCGAGCGGATTTCAACCGACTCGATAGGCGACTTGTCGATGCGGTCGGCGGCAGCGTCGTTGATTTCCTCGCCGGCGGCAACGATGATTTCGCCGCTCACGGGGTCAACGATATCATGGACTGAAACGCGGCCGAGTATGCGCTCTCCGAGCGATGCCACAACTTCGTCGTTGTTCTTGATTTCCTTGCAGACGAGTCCGCGCAGGGTTCCGCAGTCCTCTTCGTTGATGATTACGTCGTGGGCCACGTCGACCAGACGACGGGTAAGATAACCGGCGTCGGCTGTCTTGAGCGCGGTGTCGGCAAGACCCTTGCGGGCACCGTGGGTGGAGATGAAGTATTCGAGCACGCTCAGACCCTCCTTGAAGTTGGCGAGAATAGGGTTCTCGATAATCTGACCTCCTTCGGCGCCGCTCTTCTGAGGCTTGGCCATAAGGCCGCGCATACCGGAAAGCTGACGGATCTGGTCCTTTGAACCACGGGCACCCGAGTCAAGCATCATGAACACAGGGTTGAAGCCCTGCTGGTCGGCTGAAATCTGCTTCATGAGCGTGTCGGCCAGACGGGCGTTCACGTGTGTCCAGATGTCGATTATCTGGTTGTAGCGCTCGTTGTTGGTTATGAAGCCCATGGCGTAGTTGTTGAGCACTTCCTGCACCTGCTCGTAGCCTTCGCGCACGTATTCCTCTTTTTCCTTGGGGATGATAACGTCGCCCAGGTTGAAGGAGATACCGCCCTTGAAGGCCATGTAATATCCGAGGTTCTTGATGTCGTCGAGGAACTGTGCCGAACGCGGGATACCGCATTTCTTGATAACCTTGGAGATGATGTTGCGGAGCGATTTCTTGGAAAGAATCTCGTTGACGTAGCCAATCTCTTCGGGCACATACTGGTTGACCAGCACGCGGCCCACGGAGGTGTTCTCCACGAGGTGCTCTATGGGGTTACCGTTCTCGTCAACGTCCTTGACCATCACCGAAACGGGAGCATGAAGCGTCACGCGGCCCTCGTTGTAGGCAATCTGGGCCTCTTCGGGGCCGTAGAATTTCAGGCCTTCGCCCTTGTCGCCCTTGCGGAGCTTGGTGATGTAGTAGAGACCGAGCACCATGTCCTGCGAGGGAACGGTGATAGGCGATCCGTTGGCGGGGTTGAGGATGTTGTGTGCGCCGAGCATGAGCATCTGGGCCTCGAGCACGGCCTCGTTGCCAAGAGGAAGGTGAACGGCCATCTGGTCACCGTCGAAGTCGGCGTTGAACGCCGTACATGCGAGCGGGTGAAGCTGGATTGCCTTTCCTTCTATCATCTTGGGCTGGAATGCCTGGATACCGAGACGGTGAAGTGTCGGGGCTCGGTTGAGCAGCACGGGATGGCCTTTCATCACGTACTCCAGGATGTCCCATACCACGGGCTCCTTGCGGTCAACGATCTTTTTGGCCGATTTCACGGTCTTGACGATGCCGCGCTCCAGGAGCTTGCGGATTACGAAAGGCTTATAGAGTTCGGCCGCCATGTTTTTGGGCAGACCGCATTCATGCATTTTAAGTTCGGGACCTACCACGATTACCGAACGTGCGGAGTAGTCCACACGCTTACCGAGAAGGTTCTGACGGAAACGGCCCTGCTTGCCCTTGAGCGAGTCGGAGAGCGATTTGAGCGGACGGTTGGCCTCTGACTTCACGGCCGACGACTTGCGGGAGTTGTCAAGCAGCGAGTCCACGGCTTCCTGGAGCATGCGCTTCTCGTTGCGGAGAATCACTTCGGGAGCCTTGATTTCTATGAGTCGTTTCAGACGGTTGTTGCGGATAATCACGCGGCGGTAGAGGTCGTTGAGGTCGCTGGTGGCGAAACGGCCGCCGTCAAGCGGAACGAGCGGGCGCAGTTCCGGCGGAATCACCGGCACGGCCTTGAGTATCATCCATTCAGGTTTGTTGCGCTCGCGCGAGGCGCGGAACGACTCAACCACCTGAAGGCGCTTCAGGGCCTCGGTCTTGCGCTGCTGCGAGCCGTCCTTGTCGGCCTGGTCGCGGAGCTGATACGACAGAGAGTCGAGATCCAGGTCCTTGAGAAGGTCGTAGATGGCCTCTGCGCCCATCTTGGCTATAAACTTGTTGGGGTCGTCGTCGGGCAGGAGCTGGTTTTCCTTGGGAAGCTTGTCGATAACCTCGAAGTATTCCTCCTCGGTGAGCAGGTCCATGCGCTGCACGTTCTCGGCGGCTCCGGGCTGTATCACGATATATTTCTCGTAATATATCACGGCGTCGAGCTTCTTCGAGGGAAGACCCAGCAGATAGCCTATCTTGTTGGGGAGCGAACGGAAATACCAGATGTGGGCCACAGGCACCACGAGATTGATATGTCCCATGCGCTCGCGGCGCACCTTCTTCTCGGTGACGTCCACGCCGCAACGGTCGCAGGTGATGCCCTTGTAGCGTATGCGCTTGTACTTTCCGCAGTGGCACTCGTAGTCCTTCACGGGACCGAAAATGCGCTCGCAGAACAGGCCGTCGCGCTCGGGCTTGTAGGTGCGGTAGTTGATGGTTTCGGGCTTCAGCACCTCGCCGCTCGACATCTCGAGGATTTCCTCGGGCGATGCCAGGCCGATGGTGATTTTGGAGAAGCCGGATTTTATGGAGTTTTCTTTTCTAAAAGCCATTATGGAGGGTTTTTGAAAAAATTGAAAGAGAGATTACTGTTCGAGATTAATGCTGAGGCCGAGTCCGCGAAGCTCATGCAGAAGCACGTTGAGCGATTCGGGGATGCCGGGAACGGGCATCGGGTCGCCTTTCACGATTGCTTCATAGGCTTTCGAACGGCCTGTCACATCGTCGCTCTTGATGGTGAGGATTTCCTGGAGAACGTGGGATGCGCCGAATGCCTCGAGCGCCCACACCTCCATCTCGCCGAAGCGCTGGCCGCCGAACTGTGCCTTACCGCCCAGAGGCTGCTGGGTGATGAGCGAGTACGGGCCGATGGAACGGGCATGCATCTTGTCCTCTACCATGTGGCCGAGCTTAAGCATGTAGATCACGCCCACGGTGGCCGGCTGATCGAAGCGCTCGCCGGTGCCGCCGTCGTAGAGGTAGGTCTTGCCGTAGCGGGGAAGGCCGGCCTTGTCGGTCCAGTTGTTGAGGTCGTCGAGGGTGGCGCCGTCGAAGATGGGGGTTGCGAATTTCTCGCCCAGCTCGCGGCCTGCCCATCCGAGCACGGTCTCGAAAATCTGGCCCAGGTTCATACGCGAAGGCACACCCAGAGGGTTGAGCACGATATCAACGGGAGTGCCGTCGGCGAGGAAGGGCATGTCCTCCTGGCGCACGATGCGCGAAACGATACCCTTGTTTCCGTGACGTCCTGCCATCTTGTCGCCCACAGAAATCTTGCGTTTCTTGGCCACATAGACTTTGGCGATCTGCATGATTCCCGAGGGGAGCTCGTCGCCTATCGAGATATCGAACTTCTTGCGGCGAAGCTCGGCCTCGATGCCTTTGCTCTTGCGCAGATAGTTGATGATGGTGGCGCGGATGAGCTCGTTGGTGTGCTCGTCGGCGGTCCACTTGCTCAGGTTGATGGTGTCGTATTCAATTGAGGTGAGGGTTCCAGCGGTGAACTGCACGCCTTTGGGCACTACGTCGTTGCCAAGGAAGTCCTTCACTCCCTCACTCTCCTTGCCGGAGGTAAGGGTCATGAGCTTGTCCACGAGCACGGCCTTCAGGGCGTCCTGCTTTTCTTCGTATTCCTCGTCGAGCTTGGGAAGCACGGCGTTGGCGCTCTTGGATTTCTTTTTCTTGGCGGCACGCGAGAAGAGGTTGGTGCCTATCACCACACCCTTGAGCGAAGGAGATGCCTTGAGCGAGGCATCCTTCACGTCGCCTGCCTTGTCGCCGAAGATGGCGCGGAGAAGCTTCTCCTCCGGTGTGGGGTCGCTCTCACCTTTCGGGGTGATTTTGCCTATCATTATGTCACCGGGAATCACATGTGCGCCCACACGGATGATTCCGCGCTCGTCGAGGTCCTTGGTGGCGTCCTCGCTCACGTTGGGGATGTCGCTTGTGAGTTCCTCCATGCCGCGCTTGGTCTCGCGAACCTCGAGCGAATACTCGTCGACGTGTACAGAGGTGAGGATATCCTCGCGTACCATGCGCTCGTTGAGCACGATGGCGTCCTCATAGTTGTAACCTTTCCAGGGCATGAATGCCACCTTGAGGTTGCGTCCGAGCGCGAGCTCGCCGTTCTCGGTCGAGTAGCCTTCGGTGAGGATGGTGCCTTTGGTCACGCGCTGTCCCTTCTCGCAGATGGGACGGAGGTCGATTGTGGTGCTCTGGTTGGTCTTGCGCCACTTGGGTATGTTGTATTCCTTCACGGCGTCGTCGAATGCCACGAATTCCTCCTCTTCGGTGCGGTCGTAACGGATGCGGATCACGGTGGCGTCAACGAATTCTATCACACCGTCGCCTTCAGCAGTGATCTGGGTGCGGGAGTCGCGGATGAGCTGGCCTTCGAGACCGGTTCCCACGATAGGCGACTCGCTGCGCATCAGAGGCACGGCCTGGCGCATCATGTTCGATCCCATGAGGGCACGGTTTGCGTCGTCGTGCTCCAGGAAGGGGATGAGCGATGCGGCTATTGAGGCAATCTGCGAGGGAGCCACGTCCATGAGCTCCACCTGATCCGGCGGAACGATGGGGAAGTCGGCGTCCAGACGGGCCTTCACGCGATCGCGGCGGAATGTGCCGTCGTCGTTCAGAGGCGCGTTGCCCTGGGCTATCACCTTGCCTTCCTCAACCTCGGCGGTGAGGTAGACAACCTCGTCGTTGTTGAGGTTCACCTTGCTGTTCTCAACCTTGCGGTAGGGAGTCTCTATGAAGCCGAGGTCGTTGATCTTGGCATAGATACAGAGGCTGGATATAAGACCGATGTTCGGGCCTTCAGGAGTCTCGATCGGGCAGAGACGGCCGTAATGGGTATAGTGTACGTCGCGCACCTCGAAGCCTGCGCGCTCGCGGGTAAGACCGCCGGGGCCCAGGGCGCTCATACGGCGCTTGTGGGTCATCTCGGCCAGAGGGTTGGTCTGGTCCATGAACTGCGACAGCGCGTTGGTGCCGAAGAATGTGTTGATTACCGACGAGATGGTCTTGGCGTTGATGAGGTCGATGGGGGTGAACACCTCGTTGTCGCGCACGTTCATGCGCTCGCGGATGGTTCTCGACATGCGGGCCAGACCCACGGTGAACTGATTGTAGAGCTGCTCTCCCACGGTGCGCACGCGGCGGTTGCTCAGGTGGTCGATATCGTCGACGTCGGTGTTGGAGTTGATGAGCTCTATCAGATATTTGATGATGGCTATGATGTCCTCGCGTGTGAGCACTTTCACGTCCATCGATGTGGTGAGGCCGAGCTTCTTGTTAATACGATAGCGGCCCACCTCTCCGAGGTCGTAGCGCTTCTCGGAGAAGAAGAGGTTGGTGATCACCTCGCGTGCCGAGGCGTCATCCGGCGGCTCGGCGTTGCGGAGCTGCCTGTATATGTATTGGATTGCCTCCTTCTCGGTGTTGGAGGTATCTTTCTCGAGTGTCTTGAAAATGATGGAGTAGTCGCTGGTGTTGGCGTCTTCCTTGTGCAGGAGGATGGTCTGCGCGCCAGAGTCAAGAATCTCCTGGATGTGGTCTTCGGTAAGCTCTGTCTCGCGGTCGATGATCACCTCGGTGCGGTCGAGGCTCATCACCTCGCCGGTGTCCTCGTCAACGAAGTCCTCAACCCACGTCTTGATGAGACGGGCGGCGAGCTTGCGGCCCACTGCCTTCTTGAGGTTCTCCTTAGTGACCTTTATCTCCTCGGCCAGACCGAAGATTTCTATAATGTCCTTGTCGCTTTCCAGACCGATGGCTCGCAACAGCGTGGTCACGGGCAATTTCTTCTTTCGGTCGATGTAGGCATACATGACATTGTTGATGTCAGTGGCAAATTCTATCCATGAGCCACGGAATGGGATGATTCGGGCCGAATAGAGCTTGGTGCCGTTGGCGTGGGTGCTCTGTCCGAAGAACACGCCGGGTGAACGGTGAAGCTGCGAGACGACTACGCGCTCGGCTCCGTTTATGACGAAGGTGCCTTTCTCGGTCATGTAAGGAATCGGGCCGAGATAAACATCCTGTATTACTGTTGCAAAGTCCTCGTGGTCAGGGTCGGTGCAATAGAGTTTGAGTTTGGCTTTGAGAGGCACGCTATATGTGAGGCCGCGCTCCAGACACTCTTCGATAGTGTAGCGGGGCGGGTCGATATAATAGTCGAGAAACTCCAGCACGAAGTTGTTGCGGGTATCGGCTATAGGAAAATTCTCGGCAAAAACCTTATAGAGGCCCTCATTATTTCTTTTTTCGGGAGGGGTATCGAGCTGAAGGAAATCGCGGAATGACTTCAGCTGGACCTCGAGAAAGTCGGGATGCGGGAGAGGGTTCTTTACCGACGTAAAATTGACACGGGGTTTAACTGTGTTGACTGACATCTAAAAAGACTAATTATGTGGGAGAAAAGGAATTGAATTTAAATGATAACACAAAAAGGTTAAGTGCGTGCCTTTCGGCCACACTTAACCTATATACCTGATTAACAGGCGTTATTATTTAAGTTCAACTTCTGCGCCAGCTTCCTCGAGCTCTTTCTTGAGGCCTTCGGCTTCAGCCTTGGCAAGACCTTCCTTGACTACGCTGGGTGCGCCGTCAACGAGTTCCTTGGCTTCCTTCAGACCAAGACCGGTCTGAGCCTTAACAACCTTAACGACGTTGAGCTTGCTTGCGCCAGCTGACTTGAGAACTACGTCGAACGAAGTTTTTTCTTCAGCGGCGGGAGCGCCTGCGGCGGGACCGGCGGCTACTGCTACAGCGGCAGCGGCGGGTTCGATACCATATTCGTCCTTAAGGATCTGAGCAAGTTCGTTTACTTCCTTTACCGAGAGGTTAACTAATTGTTCTGCAAAAGCTTTTAAATCTGCCATTTTAGTATTTGTTTATTGATTATTGACTTGAATGATTTAATTTGAGGAGATGTGATAGAGATGATGTTTATGCTTCTTTCTTGGAGAGGGTCTCAAGGATGCCATGGAGCTTGGTGCCGCCGCTGGTGAGAGCGGAAACAACATTCTTGGCGGGCGACTGAAGGAGAGCCACAACATCGGCGATGAGTTCGTTCTTGCTCTTGATAGTGGCAAGGGTGTCGAGCTGGTCGGCGCCTACATAGATGGTTTCTTCAACGTATGCGGCCTTGAGCGCGGGGAGCGTATCGTCCTTTTTCACGAAGTCCTTGATAAGCTTTGCAGGAGCGTTGGCAACCTGTGTGCACATCAGGGATGTGGGACCGGCCATAGCGGGATAGAGTTCGCTGTAATCACCTTCGAGGTTTTCGAGAGCCTTGTGGAGAAGAGTGTTCTTAACGACAATCAGCTTCACGTCGGCTTTGGCGCAGGCACGGCGAAGAGCGCTTGTCTTCTCGGCGTTGAGGCCTGCGGTCTCCACAAGGTAGAAATTGGGATACTCCTTGAGGATTTCGGTGATTTTATCTATAATAACGGATTTATCTTCCTTTCTCATGATGCTCTTAGTTTAATGCTGTTAGTCATCGATGGTCTTAGAGTCGACTTTTACGCCGGGGCTCATCGTGCTCGAAAGATAAATGCTCTTTATATAGGTGCCCTTGGCTGTAGCGGGTTTGAGCTTGATGAGGGTGTTGACGAATTCACGTGCGTTCTCTTTCATCTGCTCGGGAGTGAAGCTCACCTTGCCTATGGACGAGTGAACGATACCGTTCTTGTCAACCTTGAAGTCAATCTTGCCCTTCTTAACTTCCTCTACGGCTTTTGCAACGTCGTTGGTCACTGTGCCGCTCTTGGGGTTAGGCATCAGGCCGCGGGGACCGAGGATACGGCCCAGAGCACCGATCTTACCCATGATGGCGGGCTGGGTGATGATGATGTCGACGTCGGTCCAGCCGCCTTTGATCTTTTCGATATATTCGTCGAGACCTACATAGTCGGCTCCGGCGGCCTTTGCGACAGCTTCGGCATCGGGGTTGCAGAGCACAAGTACTTTTACAGTCTTGCCGGTTCCGTGGGGCAGCGTCACAACGCCGCGGACCATCTGGTTAGCTTTACGGGGATCTACGCCGAGGCGAACGTCGATATCAAGCGAAGCATCGAATTTGGTATAGGTGATTTCCTTTACCTTTTCAGCCGCTTCAGCGAGAGAGTAGGCCTTCCCTGCTTCAATCTTCGATAAAGCCAACTTCGCATTTTTTGTAAGTTTACTCATAATGTCTCAATTGAAGTTATTTTGTGGTTTCGGGGAATGTACCTTTGACGGTGATACCCATACTTCTGGCTGTTCCGGCAACCATACGCATTGCTGATTCTACGGTGAAGCAGTTCAGATCGGGCATTTTGTCCTCTGCTATGGTCTTTACCTGATCCCAGGTCACCTCGCCTACCTTGTTACGGTTAGGCTGGGCCGAGCCGCTCTTGAGCTTGGTTGCTTCAAGAAGCTGGATGGCTACGGGAGGCGTCTTGACAACGAAGTCAAAGCTCTTGTCGGTGTAGTAGGTGATTACTACAGGAAGAACTTTGCCGGCTTTGTCCTGGGTACGGGCATTGAACTGCTTGCAAAACTCCATGATGTTGATGCCCTTGGAGCCCAGCGCGGGGCCTACTGGGGGCGAGGGGTTTGCTGCTCCACCCTTAATCTGCAATTTGATTTGTCCAGCAATTTCTTTAGCCATTTTAATCTTAATTTTAGATATTGGTGTTGAATGTGCGCGTTATGGTCCACTTCCCGTTCCTCTTCCGTCCGGAAAGCCGCTTTCGCCCTGGCGGGTCGTAACCCCCGTTAACGGCGCGCGCACTCCCGGCTCTGAAAGAAGCCGAGGGGTGAATCACACTCGCTCTACCTGCGTGTTCTCGAGTTCGAGCGGAGTCTTGCGCCCGAAAATCTTGACCATGACTTTGAGTTTCTTTTTCTCGCGGTCTACTTCCTCTATCTCGCCCGTGAATCCGTTGAAAGCACCGAAGGTGACCTTCACCGTATCGCCCACCAGATAGGTGTTGCCTGCATCCTCGGTGATGTCGACGAGTTCGTCGGCCATGCCGAGCATTCGCTGCACCTCGCTTTCGCGCAGTGCCTCGGGACGGGCGTCCTTGCCGCGTCCGCGCAGGAAATCTATCACATTGGTGGTATTGCGGAGCTCATAGATAACTTCGCCGCAGAGAATAGCCTCAATGAATACGTAGCCGCTGTAAAGATTCTTTTCTTTGACAACCTTCTTGCCGCCGCGCACCGTAAGCACCTTTTCCGTCGGTATCAGGACCTGGAAGACGTATTTGCCGAGGTCGGTGTTGCGTATCTGGGCATCCAGAAGCTCCTTTACCTTGGCTTCCTTACCGGAAATGGCACGCAGAACGTACCATGCCTTCTTTACTTCTTCTTTTTCTTCAGCCATTGATGCAGACTTTTACTTTGATGGGAAAAGAGTGATTACTGACCCAGGCTATAAATGAAACGCATAAGCCTTTCCACTACCTGATCCATGCAGAGGATTATCAAAGCGATAATAATGGAAGCAATCATTACGATAATCGCACTTTTGATCAGCTGTGTTTTTGTAGGCCACGAAGTCTTATACCGTAGCTCGGTGTAAGACTCCTCGATATCCGTAAGTAATTTTAATTTCTTCATTGTTCGTTTTCTTGGCACAGGACGAGAGGCTCGAACTCCCGACACCTGGTTTTGGAGACCAGTGCTCTACCGACTGAGCTAGTCCTGTATGTGAAAATAAACCGGCGCCGTGTAATCTATTCGATTGCGCCACAGGCTTCGGCGCCGGTTTATGTTTGGGATTTGTATGATTTCGGCCCTTAGGCCGGAATTACATTCCGTTAATGGAGGGTATTACTCGAGAATCTCGGTGATCTGACCCGAACCAACGGTGCGGCCACCTTCGCGGATAGCGAAACGCAGACCCTTGTCGCAAGCCACGGGGTTGATGAGGCTTACGGTGATTTCTACGTGGTCACCGGGCATTACCATCTCTACACCTTCGGGGAGAGTGATCTCACCGGTTACGTCAAGTGTACGGATGTAGAACTGGGGACGGTAGTGGTTGTGGAACGGAGTGTGACGGCCACCTTCCTCTTTCTTGAGGATATATACGGAAGCTTTGAACTTGTCGTGGGGCTTAACAACACCGGGATGGCAGATTACCATACCACGCTTGATGTCCTTCTTGTCGATACCGCGGAGAAGCAGACCTACGTTGTCGCCGGCTTCGCCCTGATCGAGGAGCTTGCGGAACATTTCTACGCCGGTTACTACCGACTTCATGTCTGCACCAAGACCCATGATCTGAACCTCGTCACCTACTTTTACGACGCCGGTCTCGATACGGCCGGTAGCAACGGTACCGCGGCCGGTGATTGAGAACACGTCCTCAACAGGCATAAGGAAGGGTTTGTCGATATCGCGGGGAGGCAGAGGAATCCAGTTGTCAACAGCGTCCATGAGCTCGAGAACTTTCTCTTCCCACTGGGGCTCGCCATTGAGGGCGCCGAGAGCTGAACCACGGATGATGGGGGTGTTGTCGCCATCATAGTCGTAGCTCGAAAGAAGATCACGCATTTCCATCTCAACGAGTTCGAACATTTCCTCGTCATCAACCATGTCGCACTTGTTCAGGAACACAACGATACGGGGAACGTTCACCTGACGGGCGAGAAGGATGTGCTCGCGGGTCTGGGGCATCGGGCCGTCAGTTGCAGCAACCACGATGATAGCGCCGTCCATCTGAGCAGCACCGGTTACCATGTTCTTAACGTAGTCAGCGTGTCCGGGGCAGTCTACGTGAGCGTAGTGACGGTTCTTGGTCTCGTATTCTACGTGGGCGGTGTTGATGGTTATACCGCGCTCTTTTTCCTCGGGAGCGTTGTCGATCTGGTCGAATGACTTCACCTCTGAGAGACCGGCCTTTGCAAGCACGGTGGTGATAGCGGCGGTAAGGGTGGTTTTGCCGTGGTCAACGTGGCCAATCGTACCGATGTTGACATGCGGTTTGGTTCTTTCGAATTTCTCTTTAGCCATAATTTTGCTATTATTTGTTTGTTAGATAATGTCTCTTTAATCACGACGCCACGATAGGGCAGTGCACTATCGGGGCCGTCGTCAATGATAATTACTGGAGCCGATGGCGGGATTTGAACCCGCGACCTCTTCCTTACCAAGGAAGTGCTCTA
>CAUBWJ010000050.1 GCA_958439725.1 uncultured Muribaculaceae bacterium
GACTGATGGTACCGTAGATATAATCAAAAAATATGCTAACCGCCTTGCCTATTGGATAAGCGAACCGGATAAAGGTATTTACGACGCCATGAACAAAGGCATTGCTCGTGTTACAGGAGATTACATCAATTTCATGAATTCAGGGGATAAATTTGCCTCTAATGAAGCTATATCTATGGTTCTTAGGTACTTACAAAATGGAGTGGATATTGCTTATGGTGATACATTTTTTAAATTTAAATCTCATTTTCTGTTAAGAAAACCATTGCTTTTGTCTGAAATGAGAACTAAACCACCATTTTGTCATCAATCTTCGTTCATACGTAGAGATTTTCAGCTTAGATATCCGTATGATTTGAAATATCGAATTGCAGCGGATTATAATTTTTTTTATCTTGGGTACTTTGAAAGAAATGCTTCTTTTCAATATATTCCTGAAATAGTTTCGGTTTTTAATTGTGCGGAAGGAACCTCAACTGATAATCTGACTGAATCAATGAATGAAAAATTCCGAATATGGGGGATAGAGCATAATTGGAAATTACAAATGCCATGGAGAATTTCGTTAATTCGTTCGCGTTTCTCACATAAACTCAAACAATTATTACCTTCAAAATTAGTGGTAAAAATCAAGAAGTTATTAGATTCTACTCGAATTCATGTAGATGAGTAAATAAGAAATGTCGATTAGTTTAAAACCTGATTTTTCTCTATTATTTTTCCTTTTCACAGCTTCTTTAAGTGTGTGTACCATCCTCTTTGGTAAATTAGATTGGATTATATTATTTGGATGTGTTTTTATGGCACTTCCATTCATAAAATGGAATAATTTGATTATAGACAAACAGGTAAGATTGATTTCTTTACTATTTTATTTGCCTTTTTTGATATCTTTTGTTTGGAGTTTTGCTCTAATTCCAATAATTAATGTTCCAGAATATAATAATTATATTAAGACCACCTTTATTTTCAGAAGTTTACATGTATTTCTTTTTTATATTCTATTACTCTATGGAGATCAAATACTGATGAGAAGTACACATGAAAACCTAGTTAAATATTTGATGATATTTTGTTGGGGTATAATTTGGGTTTTAGGAATATTTGGTGTTTGGCAGATTTTCGGAAGTATATTTCATATATGGGTCCCAACAATAGAGACAAGAGGAGATTTGTATTCTGCGAGAGCTCTTGGAATAAATAGGGTTACATCTATAGCTGATGAACCCAGTTACTTGGTTCCGTTTCTGATTGATGCGATTCTGATTTTATTTTATTTAAAACGTAATAAATTAGTTATTTTATTGAGTATAGTACTATTGTTTTCCCTCTCATTTGGAGGGTACTCGGAATCAATAATACTTATATCTATATATTTTTTATTTTCGTCAAGGAGTAACCGAATTAAATTGCTATGTGGCATTATTGTTATTTCGTTAATCTTGATTTTGGTATTTCCCGAAATAATTGAATTGGGAACTCAGATTATTCAGTCTCGAAAAGAACTTCAGGAAGGGTTTGATCCGAGCCAGACAAGCCGTACCGCAATGATAATATATCCCATTTCAAAATGGCGTGAATTTGATATAGTATCACTTTTCTTAGGATATGGTCCAGGTAGTTCTAAATTTTTACTTGAGTCAAATCCAAACGAAGCATTGTTTACGACTTCCAATAATATTTATGCTGATTTACTTTATGAAGAAGGAATTTTAGGAGTAATATGTTTTATAATATTAATGGTTAAGTTTTGGAATTCATTTAAACATGTTTCCAAGAAACAAAAAATTGTCTCCCGTCTTTTTCTAATACATGTAGCACTGTCGTCTTTGTATCGTGCTGATTATTCTGGAGCCCGTTACTTGGCATTATTTTTCATTATAATAATATTCAGTAAGTTATTTCAAAAAACAGAATTATCTCCAATAAAAGAAACGGATAATTCAACTTTGGCATGTACTCGACAGTTACAGTAATTATTCCCACATATAACCCCGGGGAATATCTCTTGGATTGTTTGAAATCCTTGAAAAATCAGACTCTTGACAAAGATCTTTTCAAAGTTCTTATTGTACTGAACGGTGATAAAGAACCATATTATTCACTTATTGAAGAATGGCTAGATAGTCTATCCTGTCAGACCGAGTTAATATATACTCCCGAAAAAGGTGTTTCCAATGCCCGGAATCTAGCTCTTGATTCTGTCACTTCTTCTTACGTAGCATTCATAGATGATGATGACTATGTTTCACCTCATTATCTTGAATCACTACTTGAATGTGCGGAAAGTAGTCCGATAGGGACAATTGCATGCAGTGATGTAAGAACCTTTGATATTAATAACAAATTCGGTCGAGACTATATTTCCAGAGCTTATACGTTTGCCGTCGATAATTCTGAAAAAAAGAGTCTTGTCAGCCGTCGTAGTTTCCTTTCTTCAAGTTGTTGCAAGCTGATTCCCACAGCATTGATTGGTAAAAGGCGTTTTAACGCTAAAGTAAGAATCGGGGAAGATGCACTCTTCATGGCTACTATTTCAGACATGATAAAAGCCATTGTACCGGCATCATCAGACGCTATCTATTATAGACGTCTGCGCCCTAATTCCGCCAGTCGTCGGAAAGAACCGTTTTGTGACAGGATCAAACGAAAAAGTTCTCTTATATCCATTTACTTGAACATATACTTTTCTGCATTTCCTAAATACAATTCTATTTTTTTTATAACAAGGATTCTCGCAATAATAAAGGGATAAACCATGAAGATTCTATTTCTGACCGACAATTTTCCTCCTGAAGTCAATGCTCCGGCATCACGCACATTCGACCATTGTCGGGAATGGGCGAAAAATGGAGACGAAGTAACTGTAATAACATGTGCTCCGAATTTTCCTCAAGGCAAGGTCTATCCGGGATATAAGAACAAATTTTGGCAGGAGGAACGGATTGAGGGCATTAGGGTAATCCGCGTATGGAGCTACATCGTGGCAAATAAAGGTTTTCTGAAAAGGACATTGGATTTTATCAGCTATTCAGTAAGCTCGTTTTTTGCAGGATTATTCGTAAAGAGTGATTTAATTGTGGCAACTTCACCTCAGTTTTTTACGGCTTTGAGTGGTAGGGCACTTTCGTTTTGGAAGCGAACACCGTGGGTTATGGAAGTACGCGATCTATGGCCTGAAAGTATTAAGACGGTGGGAGCAATGAAGGACAATGCTTTCATCCGGCATTTTGAATGGCAGGAAAAACGTTGTTATAAATCGGCGAAAAAAATTGTGGTTGTCACGGATTCTTTCCGGGAAAAATTGATTGAGCGTGGAATACCCTCCAAAAAAATTGCTGTGGTAAAGAATGGAGTGGATAGGTCGTTATTCGTTCCTCAACCTAAAGATTCCGAATTAACTTCAAAGTTAAAACTTGATGGAAAAACAGTAGTCGGGTATATTGGCACTCATGGGATGGCCCATAAACTCGATTTTATCATTCAGACGGCATCAAAACTGAAAGATACTAATCCTGAGTATCATTTCTTGTTTATAGGTAACGGGGCTGAGAAAGAAAAACTGTTGAAGCTTAAGGAGGACTTGAACTGCGATAATGTCACGATGCTTGACAGTGTGCCGAAGGCCGAAGTGAAAAACTATATTTCGATTCTTGATGTATGTCTGATTAATCTCCGTAAATCAGATTTATTTACTACTGTTATTCCTTCTAAAATTTTTGAAAACGCGGCCATGGAAGTTCCTATTCTTATGGGTGTGGAAGGGGAAGCAAGAGAAATTGTGGAGCATTATAATGCCGGAATTTGCTTTGAGCCGGAAAATGAAGGAGATTTTATCGCCAAACTAAAGATAATTACGCATCCGGAAAATCAGAAGGCATTCAAGGATGGATGCAAAAGGTTGGCAATAGATTTTGACCGAAAAAATCTCGCTGAAAAGATGCTTAATGTACTTCATCAGGCATCAGGCAAATAGTAATTATTCGAGTATATGAAAAAAATAATGCTTGTCTTCGGCACACGTCCCGAAGCGATAAAAATGGCTCCGCTTGTCAAGGAGTTCCAGAAACATCCCCAAGAGTTTGAAACAATAGTCTGCGTTACGGGACAGCACCGCCAGATGCTTGACCAGGTGCTAGATATCTTTGATATCAAGCCTGACTACGACCTCAATATCATGAAGCAGGGACAGGACCTCTATGACGTCACCGCCCGTGTGCTCACCGGCATGCGCGATGTTCTCGCCGAGTCGAAGCCTGACGTTGTCTTGGTGCATGGCGACACCACGACCTCTACCGCCGCGGCATTGGCTGCCTTCTATCAGCAGATACCGGTAGGTCACGTGGAGGCCGGTCTGCGAACCCACAACATCTACTCTCCGTGGCCCGAAGAGATGAACCGCCAGGTAACCGGGCGCATAGCCACATACGATTTTGCGCCCACGCCCCTGAGCCGCGACAATCTGCTCGCCGAAGGCGTTGACGATGCCAAAATAACCGTGACCGGCAACACGGTGATTGATGCTCTTTACTGGGTTGTTGACAAAATCAAGTCATCTTCCGAACTGCAGGCCGACCTCAGCGCCGAGCTCCTGAAAGCCGGCTATGATGTTAATCGGCTCAATAACGGGCGCAAGCTCGTTCTCATCACGGGCCACCGTCGCGAGAACTTCGGTGACGGCTTCATATCAATGTGCCGGGCCATCAAGGCTCTAACCGAGAAATACCCCGAAGTCGACTTTGTCTATCCCATGCACTTGAATCCCAACGTGCGCAAGCCCATCCATGAAGTATTCGGAGAAGATCTTTCGGGACTGGGCAATATGTTCTTCATCGAGCCTCTTGAGTATCTCTCATTCGTCTTCCTGATGGAAAAATCATCGATTGTGCTCACCGACAGCGGCGGCATCCAGGAAGAGGCCCCCGGCCTCGGTAAACCGGTGCTTGTGATGCGCGACACCACCGAGCGCCCCGAAGCTCTCTCTGCAGGAACCGTCCGCCTTGTAGGCACCGACTACGACAAGATAGTATCAGAAGTCTCCTCTCTCCTCGACGATGAAAAACATTATGACGAAATGTCAAAGGCCGTGAATCCCTACGGCGACGGACTCGCCTGCCGGCGTATAGTTGACACATTCAAATAACCACATAAATTTTTAACATGAAAGCTTGTTTCATGGGCCTGGGTTACATCGGGCTCCCGACTGCTATTATCGCAGCCAAACATGGTGTCGACATAGTAGGTGTCGATATAAATCCTTCTGTAGTAGAGCAAACCAATGCGGGGCACCTTCATATTATAGAGCCCGGAATGGAGGAAATGCTTCAGGAAGTAGTTAAATCAGGAAAGCTTCACGCGTCGACAACTCCGGAAGTTGCCGACGCTTATTTTATGGTAGTACCTACTCCCTTCAAAGGCAATCATGAACCTGACGTGAGCTATGTCGAAGCTGCCACACGCGCTGTTATTCCATTGCTTAAAGATGGAGACCTCTATGTAATTGAATCAACCTCTCCTGTAGGTACAACGGAAAAAATGGCTGAGATCATATTCAGCGAGCGTCCCGAACTTAAAGGCAAAATACATATTGCCTATTGTCCGGAGCGTGTCCTTCCCGGGAACGTCATTTATGAACTCGTTCATAACGACCGAGTTATCGGCGGCCTCGATGAGGCATCCACTAAGAAAGCTCAGGAGTTTTACAGCCAGTTTGTACAGGGCACGCTTCATCCCACAAATGCCCGTACTGCCGAAATGTGTAAGCTCACTGAAAACTCAAGCCGCGACGTCCAAATTGCTTTCGCCAACGAACTGTCGCTGATTTGCGACAAGGCCGGAATTAATGTATGGGATCTCATAAATCTTGCCAATAAGCATCCTCGTGTCAATATCCTTCAGCCTGGATGTGGGGTAGGAGGACATTGTATTGCCGTAGACCCCTATTTCATAACTGCCGATTTTCCCGCTGAATCGAAACTTATTGCGGCTGCCCGTGAAATAAATAACTATAAAGCTTTCTGGTGCGCAGAGAAAGTCAAGAATGCAATGCTTGAATTCGAGCTCAAAAATCATCGTAAGCCTGTGGTGGCAATGATGGGTCTCGCCTTTAAGCCCGATATCGACGACCTTCGCGAGTCACCGGCAAAACAAATTGTAAGCCGTGTTATGCAAAGTTGCAACAATGCCAATATTATGGTCGTAGAGCCTAATGTAGCCTCCCATAACGTCTTCAAACTCACAGATTATAAAGAAGCGTACGATAAAGCCGATATCGTAGTATTCCTTACCGCCCACAAACCATTCAAATCCCTTCCATGGAGCGATAACAAGGTTATACTTGATTTCTGCGGCATATTTAAGAGATAAACTAACAGCCCAATCCATAAGAAATCTGAGATAGTCGCTCCGCACCTCGCGAGGCGACTATTTTCATACTTAGGGAAAGTGGGTGCTGAGGCGCTGGGTGGGAGGGGATATAGATGCGAAAATAGCTGAGAGATGAGGTGGGTTAGGTCTCTATCAGTCAGCTATTTTCTGTGCGGAGTGGGCGAGATTCGAACTCGCGAGCCGCTTTTGGCGACTACACGCTTTCCAGGCGTGCCTCTTCAGCCACTCGAGCACCACTCCAAATGTTATGTGACAGCCTCTATACTGGAGGTTTTTGGGTTTTGCGTTGCAAAGGTAAGGTTTTTTCCGGATAATGACTAATGATTTTTGTTTTTTATTTGCATGGCTAACCTAAATGCCTCATAAAATCCCTCTCTAATGGCCGCGATAAAGTTCTATAACGGCCTTTCCCTCAACTCTTACCGACTCAGATATACCCACCCCAGCCCATAAAACTCCCGGCCATATTTCTATGGTAAAATCGTATGGTTGTCAATATTTCTGGGCATATAATAGATTAGCGGCCCGTGCCGAAGCGGGAGGTGTCAATGTCGGTGTCTTTGGGTTTGAAGCCGTTGAAACGCCAGACGAAGGTGAGTTTGAGGTTGCGGGTCATGTCTCTCACTTTCATCCGGTAATCCTGATCGGCATGGTCAATCGTCATGGTCGGTGACCACCGGTTGAAGATATCGTCGGCTTTCAGCACCAGTTCACAGCTACGTTTCTTGCCAAATTGCCATTTGACGCCTGCATCAAATCTCCAGATGGCTGACAGATCCGCTATTCCCTGCACAGACGGGGATATATAAGTGAAGTCAATCGACAATGATACAGGGCAGTTATGGCTGAATTTGAAAGAATTGGTAAGCGAACCGTAGAAAATCCATTTGCTATTGTCGAATGCGATATCATGGAATCTGTCGGCTTTTTCGCGCTGTCTGAAGAAATTTGCAGTGGTTGTCGCATTCCAGAAACAATCCGCGCCAAAGGATGCATACAGATTCAGACCTGCAGTCTGTTTATAGTTCGTATTGATTGTCTGGTAGATGAGACTGAGATCGTCGGGCGACTGGTAGGGGAGTTGCACTGTGGCCCGGTCGCCATACTGGACGTAGAGTGTGGCGATATATTTTTGCCTCAGAATATAGCTGAACTGGGTATCATATTGAATATAGGGTTGTAGCGCGGGATTGCCTATGACTGAGGAATATTGGTTGATGTGGCTTGTGGCTCCATGCAGTTCCCAATAAGAGGGATAGATGCGTCGGGTACTGAGGTTCAGCTGGAAGATGCTTTTCGGCGAGCCGACGTAAGTGGCTCCGAATTGTGGAATGAAATTCCAGTTGTGCTGATATTTGCTGTGGTAATATTCGCCTTTGGCCGAGGCGTTGAATGATAGCCCCCAGTCGAATGAGCGTTGGGTGCCGATATATAAACTGGCCACATCCTCGCGGTACGTGTCGTCGAAATCCGGCTTCGTGGATGAGGCATATAGCTGAGAACTATTATCGGCAGAGTGCTGATATTCCGCTCCGTAATTCAGCCGCCATTTGTCAATGTCGCGCTCCCGGTCGATGCAGGCGTGATAGCGGTTGATTCGCTGACGGTTGTCGGAGCCAAGCAGATAATCCGCGCCCTTGAACAGCGATTGCGAACGGTTTTCGGAATAGAGGGTATAGTCGCCGCCAACGGACATGCCGAACGGAGCGGAGTATCGCAACGCTATGTTTTGATAGTTGACAGGCGACAGCATTTTATACTCATTTGTGAAACTGCCAAGTGTGCCCGATGAATGGCTGCGGCTTTTCTGGCTTGAAATAATCTGACCGTTGTAAGTCAGTTTGAACGTTTTATAAGACGCGGATGCGAAAATGGTGTTGCTCCAGTTTCTGGTGTCGCGCCGCATATTATCTTCAATAGGGATACGCAGCCCGTTGAGAAGATGATTTGAGAGGGTTTCCTCATGGTTCCATGATTTGGTTCTTGACAATCCATAATTCAGATCGAAGGTCCAGTCATGGACTGCATACGTAGCCGCAACGACGCTTCCAAACGAACCGTAATGAGCCTGATTGTATCCGGCTCTCACTTGTCCCTGCAGCCCGTCGAGCGGCTTAGGCGTTTTCAGCACAACATTGATTACGGCTCCGCTTACATGATACTTGGCGGGAGCGGAATACATGACCTCAATGCTTTTCAAGCGGTCGATGGGTGTGGTGTAAAGCAACTGATAAAGGTTCTGCAACGGCATATTCGTGGGTTCGCCGTTTAGAATGATGGTCACGTCTGATGCTCCCGTCAGGCCTAACAAGCCGTTGTTGTCTGTAACGCCCGGGAGATAACCAAGGGCCTCAAGTATATTAGTCACCGGTTTGTCCCTGACTATCGTAGGAAGGTCAACCACCATAATGCCTTCCTTTCCGATAATCTGGGGCTTTTCTCCCTTTACCACGACTTCATTGAGCTGCTTCACGGAAATTGTATCTTCATTTTCCACCTGGGCATAAGCCGAAAGTGAACATAGAATTGTGATGAAAAACATTGCTTTCTTCATAGCTGTATAGTTTTGTTTATATCGGGCCAAAGCGCCTTGCGACGATTGTCTGATGCGAAATTACCATCCTTTATATTCGCGAAACCCATCGCCAACCTTATTTAGCCTTAACCGGAGTCTTATTTAGTCTTAAATCGTGAAAGTATAAACTGGCAGGAGACGGATTTTCTGTAAATTCGCCATATGAAACATTTCAAGTCCATATCGGCATCATTTATAATTGTCATTGCGGTAATTTTCGGTTGCAATGTCTGTTATCTCATAAGCCTGTACAATTCAATAAGGGCCAGCGTGGAGCGAGATGTGATGACAGCATTGGCCGACGCCGATCTGGATGAACTTTGGGTCCGGGCCGAAAGAGCTCAGCCATCACGCCAGGAGCCGCTTGAGCGAAATGATGGGGACAGTTACGGGACTCCTCACGGCGAGACCTCGGTTTATCAGGATTCCAACGGTGATATGGTGGCAACCACCCGTCATCCGGATGGAACAGTAGAAACCCAGGGATATGAGGTAAACGGCAGCTCGTCATTCAAAAACAGATTTATTGATGCAGTAGGACAGCAGTTTCACAATATTGTTGACAATTATGTGCCGGCTAATCTGAATGTGATGGACAGCGTACTGGCAAAACGTCTGAACGACCGATACATCTACCCGGATTTCGTGTTAACCGAAGTGGTGGATTCTCTCGGGACAGTGGTGGTGAAGAATTCCAATGAAATTCCGGCGCGCCATGACAGCTTCCTCTATCGATATAATCCGGTATCGGGATATACCTATCGTGCGTATATCACGCCTCTCACCCGCCATATCATTTCGGAAATGGCCGGAGTGATAATAACCACATTTCTGCTCATCACTGCATTTGCCATGGCGTTCCTCTATCTGTTCCGCACCGTGTCGCGGCTACGCACCCTCGAGGAGATGAAAGATGATTTTGTAAGCAACATGACGCATGAGCTGAAAACACCGATTGCGATAGCATATTCAGCCAATGATGCCCTCCTGAATTATGATACGGCGAATGATGCGGAAAAGAAAGAGAAATATTTGAGAATCGCCAATAAGCAACTGAAGCGACTTGGCGAACTTGTGGAAAATATCCTGGCTATGAGCATGGAACGCCGTAAGACGATGCAACTGAAGCCGGAGCCGATACAATTGCGTCAGTTTGTAGAGGAAATCGCCGCATTGCAGCGAATGAGAGGAGATAAGAACATAAAAATAGATGTGAGGGTTGACGACAAGGTCAATATAACGGCGGATAAGGCTCATTTCACAAACGTATTGAACAATCTGATTGACAACGCAATCAAATATTCTTGCGATGCAAGCGGCAAGCCGATGACCGGCGACAATGTGGCAATTACAATTGCCGGAGATGACAAGGCGATTTCGGTAGCCGACCGGGGAATTGGCATTGCTGCCCGGTCAATTCCTTATATCTTCAATAAGTTTTATCGGGTGCCACACGGCAACCGACAGGATATCCGCGGATACGGTATCGGTCTCTATTATGTGAAAAGCATAATCGACAAAATGGGTTGGGCCATATCCGTGAGCAGCAGGGAAGGTGAAGGCTCGATATTCACCATTAAATTCAGTAACGATGAACGCTAAGATACTGCTTGTCGAGGACGAATCAGACCTCACATTGATTGTGGCCGACACGCTGCGCGGGCAGGGATATGAAGTGGTCACTGCGGCTGACGGCCTGGAGGGCCTTGAGAAATTCAAGGCCGAAGGCGCCGATATTGTTGTGGCCGACGTCATGATGCCTAAAATGGACGGTTTCTCTATGGCTAAGGAGATAAGACGGTTGTCACCCGCAGTCCCACTGCTTTTCCTTACGGCCAAAAGCACCATTGATGATGTGGAGGAAGGATTTGCGATAGGAGCCAACGATTATCTCAGAAAACCATTTGACTTGCGCGAACTCATTGTAAGAATAAGGGCGTTGCTTAATCGCTATGGCATGCATCGGGGCGAGGATGTGAAACTCTTAATCGGGCAGTATGTTTTCAACGTCACTACCCAGACTCTCTCAATAGGAGAACGAAGTACAGAACTCTCCCACTTCGAGGCCAGGATTCTCGAACGCCTGGCCGCAAATATCGGGAAAACAGTTGATGCTTCCGAGCTTATGATAACCGTATGGCAGCGTGACGAACCAAGCAACCGCAATTCGCTCCACGGCTACATTCATAAGCTCCGCCGAGCCCTCCGGCAGGATTCCTCCATCACCATCATCAATCAACGCGGTTTCGGCTACATGCTGACCGTGCACAATTGAGGATAGCTTGCAATAATACTTCTGTGTAGCTCCAGAAAGCTAGCGGAACGGTAGGGGAGAGTTATTCTCCTTTATGTTTCTGACGGTTCTTTTTCAGTCGGTCCTGGCTGAAGCGTTTCCAGTTGGTGTTGAAGTTTTTATGGGACTTGTAGAGGGTGATTCCGGTGAGCTGTTTCAGGAGAAACAGTGCACGGCGACCTATTTTGAAATTCTGTCGGCTGTTATTGTTGCTCATCAAGTTATGGTCAGGCGTGAAGTTCAGTCTTATCTCATCTTTATTAAGGAGATTGACTCGCGCAATCAGAGCCTCGACAGAGGGCGCCAAGGCCGGAGCCTCCATGGGTTCGTATATTCCGATTTCATCTGTGGCAAAGTTTCTTCTTTCCCATTTCCTGGCTTCCTTTACCGAGATATATTCTTTATCCAGAACATAAACATCGGCATGGGTGCTTACAAAGACGGGGTCATTGATTCTATTGAACTGGAACATATCACGTCCGCGGCCCCTTGAGTCTACAGAAAACGAGTACCTGTCAAGATCCAGTGCCGACACGGTATCGCCGGCTATATTGCTGTAATCGAAGTTCAGTTTGAATTTCTCATAGTCGAGATTCTTTCTGAAAAATCCTGCAAAATCAGGCACCCATTTACGGCTGAGGGTGTCAGCCAGCACATCAATGTCAATCCGGATTGAATCATTGATGCGGGTCCATGTTTCAGCAGGGCTGTATTTGCCAAACAAAGTGTCAGCCGCAATTTCAGATGCTTTTATTCGCTGTGGCAGCGCTGCTTTAGGCGGGATGCCTATCCAGTCGGACCACGAGAAATGATGCTGGCTCACATCGCTGACGCTGTCAAGTCCGTTCTGGTTCGTGAATCTGTAATACGACTTACTCGTCAATACCCTCGGTGATGTCCATCCTTTGAATTTTATTCTCTTTTCATCCGGTAGCATATAATCCACCATCTTTTCTCTAAAAAGAAAAACCGTGTCGGTATATGTGGACAATGAGGAGTATTCACGGACGTAAGCCAATATATGGAGCATACGTTGTCTGCGCGATTCAATAACGACTTCAGGCAGTTCCGACACATTTTCAGAAAGAAAAATGGTGTCAGCGCTTCCGAACAATACCGTCCGTTCATTAAATCCTAAATATCTCACGGTTATAGGATAGCGGCTCTCGGAAATCCGGGGCAGAGCGCCGTTGCTGTTGCTGACGGCTACGGGCATACCGTCTTTATCGTAAATCGAAGCATTCGGCAGAGGAATATGTGTGGCAGAGTCAGACACGATGATATCGTAAGCCTTTACCTCCATGGAAATGATGGAGATAAGTAGCGCTATTGTTGTCATTAAATATCGTATCATCTGTAGCAGTCTGACGCTTACTTAACTCTCTTCTTAATGTCGGAATTATATATTAAATAGTCCCTCAAAGGTATGGCATCCTTTTGATATATACAAATTATACTAGTTCTTACCGGAATCACTGAGTAACAACAATCTTCAACAATCTTCCAAACATTTATCAGTTTGTTCATTCAAGACAAATAAAAAATATATATTTGCAATTATGAATCGAAACATAAGAGAAAGACTTCTTGATGCGGCCTCTCAGCTCAATGAGGTAATTGACACTATCCGGGAAGTTCAGGACGAAGAGCAGGAAGCTTTCGACAACATGCCTGAAGGCTTCCAGGTGGGTAGTCGGGGAGAGACTATGCAGGACGCGATTGATGAGATGGATGAGTTTAGGCAGGGTGGACATTTGGGGTGATGGATTGCGCGTAACGCATTGATTTAATTAT
>CAUBWJ010000051.1 GCA_958439725.1 uncultured Muribaculaceae bacterium
TACTTCCCCCATCGGTAATCCTTTTGTTACACCTAAAGAAATAAAAGTATCACCGTAATGATGTGCGTCGTAATCTCCAATACGAAGATTTCTAATCAGTGCCTTTGCCTTATCATGACTCATATCTGTAATGTTCATTATCATTTTTTCAGCCTGTTCGCGATATACTAATAATCCATGAGTCTGTCGGCTAACTTCAGGGTACAACAATGTGGGCACATAATTACCTGCTTTCTTTCGTCTAAAATACTTTTTTATCAGATTTTCAGTATACCTATGCTCTATATCTGTGGGAACGTTATATGCCAATCCCACAATAAATACCAGGTCTGCAAAATTGAGATCCGAATATTTTCCAGCTATAGATACTGCATATCCATTACACCACATTGAGAACCAACGCGCGCGGCCTTCTATCAGCTTAGAAATGATCTGACGGTCATTTGGAACAATTTTAGGATTTCCGAGTTCCTTCAAAAGCGCGTCCAAAGATTGTTGCATGACCGCCAATCTCGCCTTAGACCGCGTTGACCAGATATGCGAGATTATAACCTCCGGTTGCACTAAAGATAAATTAGATTCCATTTGCTTTTCTTTTTATACTGCAAAGATATCCACTCAATCGGCAATACCATTTCCGATTAAAAACAAATCGAAAAAATCGGCAAAATTTCTCCTGCCGATTCGTTTAGTTAAATAAATTTGATTTTTATCTATTGTTATTTTGGAACTTGGATTTCAGAATTGTCGCCACCTCTTTAATGACCGGATTTCCTTCCTTACCGGCAGAGAGATACTCCTTTACTTTTGAAGTTCCATCATGAAAATTATAATCATCGTTACTTCCGATATAATCCCATGTGCCATGATTAAGTTTAACCCCAAAGTGCTCCGGTTTCTCACATGAAACATAAAGTCTCCAGTCTATCAAAACCTTAATCGTTAAATTAGGTTCAAGTTCAATCTCTATACCCACAAGTTTTCCGTGAGAAATATCTTTTGTCTCATAATCTGAAGAAAGCTCCTGCCTGAGATCCTGCATAAACCTCCTTTTTAATTCCATGCGGCAATTTTCTATATTTTCAGCTATTTTTACAGCGGATAAATAGTTATCTCCGGATGTCAGAATAGTGTTTATTACAGTTTCCTTCATAATAAGTTTATTTATTAAATCCTGATACTGTTCAATATTATATGAGATAGATGGACTGCACCTATCTTTGATAGCAGCAAGCCAGTCATTAATCTGACCGTAAGAAAGTGTAATCACATCATCAGAGGATAACGTGGATTTTACCTCTTGGTTATCTGTGCCAAGACTGTAACCAGACGGGCTGTTGCCGAATAGAGTAAGATAAACAAGGATATGGGGTTGATTGCGATCGTCAAGCGTATTATGGTAGCGAAGCAGCTGGCATTTCTGGTCACTTGCATATATTTTATTTTCTATCACCAGCACACATCCGGAAGCATCCTCAAGGTAAACATCAATCCGTCCCCCGGTTGGATGTTCATTTATGACAACCGGACCCAGATCATATTCCAAGACCACTTTGCTTACAGCCTCTTGATTGAATGCGGCTAATTTATCAGCGGCTAATTTATCAGCGGCCAACTTTTCCAATAACTTTTCCAGACAATATGCACCGGCCTCATATGCATTTGGATTGATTAAAAAGCCTATCATAGCCGAATGCACAGTCTCCTTCTCGCCATTCCCTATCATGTCAAAGATAGTAGCATCATAAGTTCGGTAACCTATCTCTCTGATATCTGCAAGTAATTTATTGAGCTGTTCCATTGCTGCCGTAATCTAATTCTATCTGACATTACATCGCTAAAATAATTAATTATGCTCAGAATCACAACAAGCGCCAATGCTTTCCCCCAGCAAATCTACCACTCAAATCGGAAACACCCCTTCCCCTTAACCTCTCTACCTAAAAAATCAAATCTCCTTCACTTCCCCTAACTCCCCACCTCCCATACAGCTATTATAAGACCTTATAAGATTTATAAGAATTACCCGTCATCCTGAGCGTCCCCCGCAATCCAACCCATAGAACTTCTCCACGCCAACCCTTCCCGATAAAAATATTTGCCTAAATTTGTAAAGCGTTGCCGTCTGGCTTCCGCATGCAATATCATTCATCACCATTCAAATCCAGAATTTCCCATGAACCACAGTCTTTTACATCTCGCCATAGCTGTAGCGGCATTTTTACTGGCGCCATTAGCCGATGCCATCCCCCCTGCCCGCTCCCTAAACCCCAAACCGTTTACCGCCCCCGAACTCCGCCAATGGAAAGGCGGAATAGGCACTCTCACACTTCCGCAATCGCCCGTAGTGGTATATTCCGACACCGTTCTCGCGCCGATAGCCGAAACGTTCGCCACACAATACAAAGCCCTCACAGGCACCGCTCCTGAAATCCGCCTCGGAAAAGCCTCGAAAGGCGAGATTGCCCTCACACTTAAACCCGACAAGCGTCTCGGCGCCGAAGGCTACCGCCTCGACATAAACAAGAAAGTGGAAATCTCAGCGCCGCAAAAAGAAGGCTTAATCTGGGGCACCCAGACCCTTCTGCAGCTCCTGAGGCAGTCTGAGCAGCTCCCGGTAGGCACCGCGACAGACATGCCCGATTACCCGGTGCGCGGTTTCATGATTGATGCCGGGCGCAAGTACATCCCGCTCGACTACCTCTATAAGCTCGTTGACGACATGGCTTATTACAAAATGAACCGTCTCCACGTGCATCTCAACGACAACGGTTTCAAATATTACTTCGATGACGACTGGGACAAAACCCAAGCCGCCTTCCGCATGGAATGTGAGAGTTTCCCGGGACTGACGGCCCGTGACGGCTCCTACGGCAAAGACGAATACCGCGCGTTCCAGAAATACGCTGCCTCACGCGGCGTCGACATCATAAGTGAGATCGACGTCCCCGCACATTGCCTGGCATTTACCCGCTACATGCCCGAAACCGCCAGCGCCGACGGCCGCAACGACCGCGACCACCTCGACCTTGACAGTCCCGCCACCTACCGCATGCTCGACACCCTTCTTGACGAATATCTCGGAGGCGACAACCCCGTCTTCACAAGCCCCCGTTTCCACATCGGCACCGACGAATATCAGGGCGACAGCCTTACCATGGAGAAATTCCGCGCTTTCACCGACCGCTATATCAAAACTGTGAAAAAGTACGGCAAAAAGCCTCTTATATGGGGCTCGCTCAGCCATGCAAAAGGCCACACACCTGTCGAAACCGAAGGCGTGGAAATGTATCTGTGGAGCAACGACTATGCCAAGCCGCTCGACATGATTGATTTAGGATACGAAGTTGTCTCCATCCCCGACGGCTGGATTTATATTGTGCCTAAAGCCGGATATTACTACGACTATCTCAACAACCGCAAGCTCTACGACGAGTGGACACCCGCCAATATCAACGGAGTAAAAGTCGAGGAGCGCCATCCCCAGCTCAAAGGTGGTATGTTTGCCGTCTGGAACGACCATCCCGGCAACGGCATAACCGTGCGCGACATTCACCACCGCGTCATGCACTCCCTTCCGGTCATGGCCACAAAGACATGGAACGGTGCGGACGTAAGCCTCACCTACGACGATTTTGAAAAAGCCGCGCCCTCACTCGGCGAGGCCCCGGGCGTCAATTATCTCGGCCGGTTTGGCGACACCCCCACAACCGTGCTTGAACTCGCGGAAGTAGCTCCCGGCTCCACATTGCCGGTGGAGGAAATCGGTTACGACTACACCGTTGAATTCGACATCGAGGGTGCTACCGAAGACAAAGGCACCGTCCTTTTCCAGACCCCCGAAGCAACCCTGTGGCTCAGCGACCCCATCACCGGCAACATGGGCTACAGCCGTGAGGGCTACCTCAACAGTTTCCGCTTCAACGTTCTTCCTCAGGAACGTCACCATGTGAGAATTCAAGGCACAAACCGCACGGTAACCCTCTATGTCGACGGGCGCCTCGTCGACGACATGAACGAACGCTGGGTGAGCTACAACGGAGGCAAAAACAAGATGGCCCAGGTGCGCACTCTGGTATTCCCGCTTCGCAACGCCGGCCACTTCCGCAGCAAAATAACCAATCTCAAGGTAAGCAACCACATCACCGACCGTTAACTCTCCCATGAAATCTCCGTTGCACCGGTTCCTGTTAAATTTTATTTAGCGGGCTGTCCGGGTATTCGGAAAAAAGGTGTAAATTTGCACTTTCAAGAATAGCCAATATTATTTAACTTATTTCTGTAAAGCAATGGACTTTTCATGGTTAACGAGTCTGCTCGGCCCCGGCAACGAATCGCTGGCGAGCACGCTCGTGCTCTACTCGTTTGTCATTGCGGCCGGTGTGTTCCTCGGTAAGCTCAAGATTGGCGGTGTTTCGCTCGGCGTCACATTCGTGCTGTTCGTGGGCATCCTCATGGGTCATTTCGGCTACATTGTCAACCCCGAAGTGCTGAAGTTCGTCAGGGAATTCGGTCTGATACTCTTTATCTTCTCAATCGGTATCCAGGTCGGCCCGGGCTTCTTCTCGTCATTCAAGGAAGGTGGCGTAAGGCTCAACATGCTGGCCGTCCTCGGCATTCTGCTCAATGTGGCGATAGTGCTGATAATTTACTATGTGCAGGGAGGCAGCACCTCCATCGAGGCCCTCGTGGGCGTCATGTCCGGTGCCGTCACCAACACTCCCGGTCTTGCGGCCGCACAGCAGGCTGCCGGAACAACCGAAGCCATCAACACAATGGCTATGGGCTACGCCGCCGCCTATCCCCTCGGCGTGTGCGGCATCATCGGTGCGATGTTCCTCATCAAGGCCCTGTTCCGTATCAAGACCGCCGATGAGATCAAGGCCATAGAAACCGAGGCCGAGAACTCCATGAAAAAACCCGACATGGTTTCTATCGAAGTCACCAACCCCCTGCTCGACGGCAAGACTCTTCGTCAGATTCTCGACATTGTGCAGTTCGACTTCGTGATTTCCCGACTCATGGACAAGGACGGAAAAATCGTGATTCCCGTCTCCAAGACAGTTGTTCATACCGGCGACAAGCTCTATGTCGTAATCTCTGCCAAGGACACCGAGCGCTTCGAGATGCTCATCGGTCCTGAATGCGAGGTCGACTGGGACGAATGCACTCCCAGCCAGGTGGTATCCCGCCGAATCGTAATCACCAAGAGCGAATACAACGGTGTGGCTCTCGGCGCCCTGCGTCTCCATGCCGGCTATCAGCTCAACGCCACCCGCGTAAACCGCGCCGGTGTCGACCTCCTCGCTTCGCCCAACCTTCGCCTCCAGATGGGCGACCGCATCACCGTGGTGGGCGACATCAACGACATCGACCGTCTCGCCAACAAGCTCGGCAACTCCATGCGCCGTCTCAACGAGCCCAACCTCATCACCATCTTCATCGGCATCATGTTCGGTATCATCGTAGGCTCCATCAACGTGGGCTTCGGAATGAAACTCGGTCTGGCCGGCGGTCCCCTCGTTGTGGCAATCCTCCTGAGCCGCTTCGGCTACAAATTCAAGCTCGTAACCTACACTTCATCCTCCGCATCCTTGCTCATGCGCGAGCTCGGCATCACACTGTTCCTCGCCTCCGTGGGAATCTCTTCCGGAGCCGGATTCGCCGAGACCGTGTTCAACTACACCGGTATGTGGTGGGTAATCTGGGGCTTCATCATCACCTTCGTTCCGCTTATAGTCGTAGGTTGCATAGCACGCGGCGTCTACCGTATCAACTTCCTCACCATCATGGGTCTCTTCTCCGGCGGCTACACCGATCCGCCGGCCCTCGCCTATGCCAACGGAAGCACCGGCAGCGACGCGCCCGCAGTAGCATACTCCACCGTCTATCCTCTCACCATGTTCATGCGAGTGGTGGCCGCCCAGGGTCTGATACTCTGCTTCATGTAACCCTGCGCCGGTTCAATCCCGCACAATAAAAAGGCTGCCTGCTTTGCCGCATGATGTTGCGGCGGCAGGCAGCCTCACTTTTGCTATAGCTGTATTTTATTGTTCGTCACTCTTCGTGGCTATATGCTTGCGTATCTCGTCAACAAGGTCGGCCTTCTGATGCAGACCAGGCGCGCGCCACACGGCCTCGCCACTGCGGAAAATGATAAGCGTGGGCACTGACTGTATGCGATACTGGGCTGCCAGTTCAGGATTGCGGTCAACATCGATTTTGAGCACATTGGCCTCGTCGCCTACTGCGGCCTTCACTTCTTCGATAATAGGGCCCTGCATCTTGCACGGGCCGCACCATGTGGCATAGAAATCCACCAGCGTGGGTTTCTTTTCATTGATAATATCTGTAAACTGGCTCATAATAAAATTATGTTTTGTGATTTAGGCTTAGACTTGGCAGCGGAGGCGAAACCACTTCCGTCTCCACGCTTTCGCAAAAATAACAATCTCCCCTCCCGAATAGTTTTATTTTTTACTACATTTGCTCCATAATCCGAAACCCTCTCACCGAAACCATACTAAACTTCATATCCCCATGTCCCACTTCCATTCGCTGGCCCTGCGCCGCCACAGCATCCGCAAATATACCGACCAGACCATCGACGCCTCCGACGTGAAACTCATTCTCGAGGCTGCCCTCCTGGCTCCCACCTCCAAGAACAGCCGCCCCTGGCAGTTTGTATGCGTCGACGAGAAATCCATGCTCCAGCGCCTCGCCCAGTGCAAACCCGCCGGTGCCATGCCGGTCGAGCGTTGCCGCCTCGCAGTTGTGGTCTGCGCCGATTCCACCCTCTCCGATCCCTGGGTGGAGGACGCGTCCATAGCCGCAGCTTTCATGCAGCTCCAGGCCGAGGACCTCGGTCTCGGCTCCTGCTGGGTGCAGGTGCGCGGTCGTTTCACCGCCGACGGCCTCCCCTCCGAAGAATACGTGCAGCAGCTTCTCGGAATCCCCGACACCATCTCCGTGCTCTGTATCGTCACCTTCGGTCATAAGGACGAGGAGCGCAAGCCCGTCGATCCCTCGAAACTTCTCTGGGAGAAGGTACACATCGGAAGCTGGAACAACTCTGAAGTCTGATGCGTCCGCTCCGAATCTGTATCATAGGCTCGGGCAACGTGGCCTGGGCACTCGCTCCGGCCTTCACCTCTACGCCTGACATAGAGCTGACGGCTATCTGCAGTCCCACGCCCGGCCATGCCGCGGCTCTGGCCGATTCGCTCTCACCGCGCCCGCAGGCCGTAACTGAGATAGCCTCCCTCCCGCGCGACGCCGACGTCTATCTGATAGCCGTCAAGGACGACCGCGTGGCCTCCGTGGCACTCGAAGCCGCCGGACTATTCCCCGCTTCCGCTCTTTGGCTTCATACCTCCGGAAGCGTGCCCGCTGCCGCGCTCGCTCCCGCCGGAGGAGGTTACGGCGTGCTGTATCCGCTACAGACCTTTTCAAAGGGCGTCCAGGTAAATCTGCGGGAACTGCCCGTGTTCATCGAGGCTGATTCTGCGGCCGGACTTGCAACGGCGCGCCGTCTCGCCCTCGCCATATCCCCCATTGTCCATGAAGCCGACAGCGATCTCCGGCGTAAAATGCACGTTGCCGCCGTGTTCGCATGCAATTTCACCAATTACTTCTGGACCGTTGCCGACAATATTCTGCGTGAGCATCCCGGCCTCGACCTCTCCGTCCTGCATCCGTTGCTGAAAGAAACACTGCGCAAAGCCATGGAAGAAGGCCCCGAGGGAAACCAGACCGGCCCCGCCCGGCGCGGCGACCGCGGAGTTATCGAGACCCACAAAAAGCTGTTGGGCGACACTCCCGAGTCAAAGCTCTACGGCGAAGTATCCGAAGCCATTATCAATCATTACAATAAGAAATGAGCAGCATCAACTACGACCTCAAGAAGATAAAAGGAGTGGCGTTCGATGTGGACGGAGTCCTCTCCCCCTCCACCATCCCCACATCCCCGGAGGGCGAGCCTCTCCGCATGGTCAACATCAAGGATGGCTATGCCCTGCAGCTTGCCGTGAAATGCGGATTGGAAATAGCCATAATCACCGGCGCCACCAGCCGCGGCGTGGCGGCCCGTTACAGCGCGCTCGGCATCAAGGAGATCCATCAGGGCGCGTCGCGCAAGGTGGAAGTGCTCACCGACTGGATGGCTCGTCACGGCCTCACCCCCGACGAGGTTGCCTTCGTGGGCGACGACGTGCCCGATTTCGAGCCCATGCAGTGCGTGGGCCTGAGCGTGGCCCCCGCCGACAGCGCCATCGACATTCTCCAGCACTGCCGCTACGTATCCCCCTGCAACGGAGGCTATGGCGTGGCCCGCGACCTTCTCGAGCAGATACTGCGCGCGCAGGACCATTGGATGACCACTGAAAAAGCTTTCGGATGGTAACAGGTCTTGTCCCCTCGCTCAACGGCTACCGGCTCATTCTTGCAAGCGGCTCTCCGCGTCGGCGCGAGCTGCTGGGGATGCTCGGTGTGGAATTTGACGTGGAAGTGCCCCGCGACGTGGAGGAAACATATCCTGCCGACCTTTCTCCCCACCAGGTACCCGCATACCTCTCGCAGCTGAAAAGCCGTGCCTACGCCCGTACTTACGGCATGTCGGGCAAGGTTGTCGTCACATCGGATACAATTGTGATATGCCGTGGCGAAATTCTCGGCAAGCCCACCGGCCCTGACGACGCGCGCAGGATGCTCCACGAGCTGTCAGGGCGTTCCCACACCGTGGTGACCGGTGTCACCGTAGCATGGGATGGCGGTTCCGTCACCGAATCAGCATCTACAGAGGTGGATTTCGCTCATCTCACCGACTTCGAGATTGACACATACGTTGACCGTTTCCGCCCCTTCGACAAGGCCGGAGCCTACGGCATTCAGGAATGGATAGGCTGCATAGGTGTCAAGGGAATCCGCGGCAGTTTCTACAATGTCATGGGTCTGCCCCTGCATCTGCTCTACACCATGTTCAGGCAGGTACCACCCCGTCACTGACTACAACAGAGAATCTTGCCCCCGGAAGCGGGGAGAGGTTTATTTCGTCTGCGGATGGCCCCGACGGCTTTACCCTCAGCACGCCACGGAGGCCGCGGCGCGCGAGAAGCATTGCAGCCACGCCCATGGTCATGCGCAGATTCAGCTCTACACACGGGTCAAGCATCAGCCGCCCTCCCTCGCGGTAAGCAAGCATATCTATCCCCATATATCCCCGGTAATGCGGGGCTACCGCCTCTGTAAGATATTTTTCGGCTCCAGCTATTGCAGCGGAGATATCTACTGGAATCCGCTCCATGAGCCGGTCGCCGCTGTCAACTATGTTTCCTGCATAAACGCCTGAAGGCAATGTGGCAAACACACTCGCACCCTCAAACTTCACCCTGCGGCCGTCGCTCACGAACAGCGCGGCGAAATCGGCCTCACGCTCAAGCCTGGGCTCCACCATTATGCTACCCTGACGGCGTATGGTGCCCGCTATTGCGCGGCGCAACGCGTCAGCACGCATGGAGCGCGTGGCCATGACTCCGCGCCCGCTGCTCGACCAGGGCTGCTTTATGACCGCATCGCCTCCGACAGCCGCAATAGCCGCCTCTGCCTCCGCCTCGCTGAAACACTCGCGTGCTACTATCCTCTCGGCCGCACCCATTGCGCGCGCAAGCGGCATCGATGTTCGCCGGTGCGAGAGCATGCGCAGCCGTTCTATTTCATCCGGCGTCGGCACCCCGGCAGCTCCGGCCTCGCACATCAGTCTTGCCGAAAGAGGGCTCCAGCCCCAGGGCAACGCACAGCTGGGCGCCTCGCTTTTCCGGACAGCTGTTCCACTCAGACCGAAAGCCGATTTCAGTATATCGGCAGCCTCTACCGCTTCATCAGTCTCCACAAGCACCTCGTCGCCATCACCGCACCACCATAATGGCAGCAGAGCTCCCGCGCGCCGCAAATCCAATGCGGCCGCCGGAGGGGTATAGCGTTCGCCGTTGCCTGCGGCGAGTGCCAGATCGTTGTCGGGGTTGAAAAAATAGAGCTTACCCATATCGGTTGCAAAATTACAGAAACGCCGTCAAACCATGCAGCCCGCGATAACGTTTTTATTGAAAAGCCGTTTCAACACCAATGTCAGTCAACAAAAAATACTGGACTACCGACCGCATTATGCATCTGATTATCGGGCTGGCCATCACCGCAATCCTTTGGCTTCTGATATCTCAGTTGAGCGATGTGCTGCTGCCATTCTTCGTGGCCTGCTTCATAGCCTACCTTCTTGAACCTATGGTTACGTTCAACATGCGCTGGACCCACACCAAAGGACGAGTTATCGCCTCGCTTCTCACCATTCTTGAATTCTCGGCTGTGCTGGTGATATTTTTCTACGCATTCACCCCCACCGTAGTCAAGGATCTCGGGGTACTGAGTTCGATAATTCAGGACATAGAGAGCGGCAAGAGCCAGATGCCCCCTTATTATGTGGCAATTACCGATTTCGTAAAGGAACATTGCAGCCCCGAACAACTCCGCTCCACCATAGAAAGTCTTCATTTCGAGACACTTATCAACAAAGGCACATCCCTTCTCGAAGGCTCGATAGGAGTCCTCTTCCAGACACTCGAATGGTTCCTCACACTCATTTACATTATCTTCATCCTCATCGACTATCCCCAGATAGTGAGCGGATTCAAGCAGATTTTCCCCTACAGATACCGTGCGCGCGGCATAGAGATTGTCAATGACGTGAAAGTGAGCATGAATCATTATTTCCGCGGACAGGGGGTGGTGGCTCTCTGCGCCATGGTGCTCTATTGCATAGGATTCACCATCGCCGGACTCCCTCTTGCCATCCCTATGGGCGTGATAGTGGGCATTCTCTATATGATACCTTATTTTCAGTATGTCACGCTCATCCCCGTGGCGATAATCGCATTCATTTACTCGCTGGGAGGCTCGGTGGAGTTCCTGCCTGAAATGGGAAAATGCCTACTCGTCTACGTCATCACCCAATGCATCTGCGACTATCTGATAACGCCCCATGTAATGGGCAAGGAAATGGGCCTCAATCCGGCCATAATTCTTCTTGCGCTGTCAATCTGGGGCAGCCTGCTCGGCATCATAGGAATGATTATAGCCCTTCCGCTCACCTCGCTGATAATGGCGTATTACCAGCGATATATCTCCGATCCTCCGGCTTCCGGCACGCCCCATGAGTGCGAAAACATATCTGAAAATATTACTGTCCGCTAAACCATAAATCAGTGAGTCCAACATCTTGAAAGGCAGAAG
>CAUBWJ010000052.1 GCA_958439725.1 uncultured Muribaculaceae bacterium
TAAGGTGGATGTAATTTTTGCCTCATTTTATTTGGTTTTTAATATAGTTCGTATTTTTAAGTTTTGCTTACTTCATAAGGTTCATGAGTTAACGAAATTTAACACGGGGGGGGGTAATTTTTTAATCTATTATAAATATCTTTGTGCCGTTATGGATAGTAGCCCGAAGAAGTCGGGCATTTGATTTACGAACCTCAGGCCAGATAGCTGCCTCCCCGGCGCCATGCCGGAATGCACCCCGACATAGGCCCGCAACGGGAGATTACACTATTTGACAAAAGGACAACCGGTTCAACGCCACCCCATTACCACATCAGGGGACAGGCGCGGACAGACACATGTACGCCCATCCGTCAAGGCCTCCCGGCCTCTGCGGACAGACCTCGCAATGCTATGATTCCATACAGTCAGAACCGCTGTATAACAAAAAAACATACAACACGACAATGAAACTATCTATCAGCCTGATCCTTGCCGCCGCGGCCCTGTTCCTGGCCCCGGCGGCTAAGGCAGAGCAGTTCGGGCTTAAGACCAACCTGCTCTACGACGCCACGGCAACAGTCAACCTCGGTGCCGAGATGCGCGTGGCTCCCCGCTGGTCAATTGACCTCTCCGGCAACCTCAACGCCTGGAGCATCAACAATCACAAATGGAAACACTGGCTCGTGCAGCCCGAGGCACGCTACTGGTTTTGCGACGCCACCGCCGGACATTTCGTTGGCGCCCACCTGCTCGGTGGCCAGTATAATATCGGCAACGTGAACCTCGGCAGCCTCAACTTTCTCGGCACCGACCTGAGCAACCTCAAGGACTACCGCTACCAGGGCTGGTTTGTAGGCGCGGGCGTGGCCTATGGCTACACTTGGATTCTCGGCCGCCACTGGAACCTGGAGGCAGAGCTGGGCGTGGGATGGATCTACACCCGCTTCGACAAATATCCCTGCGCCGAATGCGGCACAAAGGCATACTCGCGCCGTCCCCACAATTATGTGGGCCCCACGAAGCTTGCCCTGAATCTCGTTTACATCTTCTAACGTCAAGCCCCTTCTGCAATCATGAAAAGAAACATCATATCAGCATGCCTGGCCGCTCTGCTGTGCGCATCGGCCGCATCGGCCGCCATCGCCGACCAGGCACGCGTCAGCAATCTGAAAGTAGACCGCTCGACCGACCGTCTGCTCGTCGACATGACAATCGACGCCGACGATCTCGGACGCAAGACCAACCGCGAGTCGTGGCTCACCCCCGTGCTCACCACTCCCCAGGGCGACACCCTGCGCCTTCCCTCCATAATGGTGGGCGGCCGCAACCGCTATTTCCAGGCACAGCGCCGCCACGAGACCGCGCCCCTCTACCGCGGAGGCCGGATAGACTACAAGGCCAACGTGCCCTACGCCTCATGGATGGAGAGCGCCGACCTAAGCCTCGAGCGCCGCGACGCCGGATGCTGCGGCGCCGAGCAGCTGCTCACTACGGTGCCCCTGCGTCAGCTCGACTTCCGTCCGCGCGTGTTCACGCCCAATTTCAACTACATAGCTCCCGCCGCCGAGGCCGTCAAGGCCCGCGAGCTCTCGGGACGCGCGTTTGTCGACTTCCCCGTGAACAAGACAGTGATCTACCCCGACTACCGCTCCAACACCCGCGAGCTTGCCAAGATACGCGCCGGCATTGACTCCGTGCGTCAGGACAAGGACATAACCGTGCGCGGCATCACCCTCAAGGGCTATGCTTCGCCCGAAGGCCCGTGGAACAACAACGTGCGCCTGGCCAAGGGCCGCACCGAATCGCTCAAGAAATATGTGGAAGGCCTCTACGACTTCCCCTCGTCCATCTACTCAACGGCCTACGAGCCTGAGGACTGGGAAGGCCTCGTGGTATGGCTCCGCGCCAACTCCATCGCCGACCGCGAAGGTCTGCTGGCCATCGCCACCGACACCTCTCTGGCTCCCGACGCGCGCGACGCGCGCCTCAAGTCGCAGTATCCCGCAGCCTACGCCCGTCTGCTCCGCGAGGTTTACCCGGCATTGCGCCACACCGACTACACCATAGCCTACACCATCCGCTCCTACAACGACCCGCAGGAGATTCTCAAGCTGGTCTACAGCAAGCCCCAGAACCTGAGCCTCAACGAGTTCTTCGTGGCCGCGCAGAATGTGGAGCGTGGTTCGAAGGAGTATGATTACATATTCGAGACCGCCGCGCGCATGTATCCCGACAGCGAGATAGCCAATCTTAACGCCGCCAATGCCGCCATGGCCCAGGGTGCCTACGACAACGCCGCACGCTACCTCGCCAAAGCCGGCGAAGGCTCCGAGGCGGTCTATGCCCGCGGCATACTCGCCGCCCTGCAGGGCGACTACGCCGCAGCCCGTCCGCTCTTCGAGCAGGCTGCGCGCCTGAGAGTGGCCGACGCTCCCGCAGCCATCTCCCAGATCGACGAAATCGAGGCGTTCAACGCCGGTCTCTCCACCTCACCCGAAAACAAATAAATCAATCACAACACATAACAGAAATGAAAAACCTTAAGAAAGTTTTATTCAGTCTGCTTGCTGCCACGGCTATGTGGTCATGCAGCGACGACAAGATCGGCCCCGACGCGCCCGATCAGCTCCCCGAAGGACAAGGCGAAGGCTTCTATATGGCCCTCGACATCCAGATGCCCACAGGAAACCTGGGCTCGCGCAGTGAAACCACCGATGACGGCACTTCCACCGGAGGCACCGAAATCGGTTCTGACGAGGAAAACACCGTAAGCTCGGCCCTCATAGTCCTCGCGGCCAAAAATGCCGTAGGCACTTTCAAGGAATTCGGCTTCATAGCCGCCAGCGAAGTGCAGAGCAACTATCTTACAAGCGCCTCCACTTCCACCTCTAAGGAATATAAGGCTCTGGCCCGCATCCAGAAAACCAATCTTAACTCATTTTATCAGGCGCTCGGCGACAACAATACCGTGGCTCCCGAAGTCTACGTGTTTGTATTCTGCAATCCCACAAACGAACTCAGAGAAATGTTCTCCGCCGCCAACACAACCATCGGCGATACCAAATGGATCAACCAAACCTGCACAGTGATTCAGGGCAGCGCCGACAAGCCTAATGAGAACATAGGCATCTGGGGCGCCAACTCGTTCCTGATGAACAATGTGGATCTCACCACGCGTCAGCTTCCCGCCAAGGTTCTCGACTGGGAGAAATTCAACACTGTTGACAAACCTTTCCACCTCTCCGACGTGAACACCGATGTGAATGTCGACAATCTTGCTTCTCGCGGTGCCGTAAAGGTTGAGCGCTCGGTGGCACGTTTCGACTTCAAGGACGGTTCGAACAACAACAACACCTACAATGTGCTATATTATACTGACGCCGACGGTAAGGCTGATACCGATAATCCTCTTGTCAAGGTCCAGCTCCAGAAAATGGCGCTCGTAAACATGAGCAACAGCTTCTATTATCTTCCCCGCGTGAGCGACAACGGTCAGCCTGACGGCGCCGGCTTCGAAATCTGCGGCAAAGAGAAAGGCTGGCAGCGCGATCCCACTACCGGCGTTTATGCCCAGGGCAACTACGTGGTCGATCCCTATGCCGAGCAATATGGTGGCAACACTATCAGCGGCAATTTCTCCGACTATTTCAACTTCGCTTTCTTCAATAACAACGGCACATTTGCCAACGCAACGATGGCCTCCAGCCAGTGGGATGTTTACAAAGTGTCAGACGTCCTCGGTGGCAGTAAAACCGACAATTATAAAGGCCCCGACGGCACAGCTGAAGCCGGCAAGTACCACGTATGGCGCTATGTGACCGAAAACGCGATTCCCGACGGCCCTGCCAAGCAGATGAACGGCATATCCACCGGTATCGTATTCAAGGCCCGTATGCTCGGCACAACTCAGGCCGAAAGCGTGACATGGCAGTCATGGGACAAAGACTATGTGAAAAATGTGGCCCGTTGCCTCAACGGCGATAAGTTCAGCGTGATAGGTGAGGAAGGAGACCATGAGCCCATAAAAGGCAACTCAACTGACGACCCCATTCTCTACTATTTCAACGGTCACCTCTACATGACCTGGCCCCACATCCGTCAGGCTGCAATCCAGGCCTCCGTGACCATCAACGCCAATGGCCAGACAGAGGTAAACCGCTCGAACAGTCTTTACAAAGCTGTGTTCGGCGACGGCCCCATTCCTGCAGGCAATAAATACATTATCTCGGAAACTGAAGAAAAGGATGTTGTAGACAGCCAGTGGCTTCCCGGAACCGAAGGCTGGACCGAAAGCTCCGCCTACAAAGCATGGCAGGAGAGCCCCGACGGCAAATGGACCGCATGGAACAATGCCGGCAAGCCCGTGCCGCCAACTCTCGGTGACGAGGCCAACGCCCCCGCTACCCTCACAGCCATGCGTCAGGCCGTTACCGCTGCCGGAATCACCATCTATCAGAGCTCAATCGACGGCGACACCCCCGGCTACTACTGCTACTATTACTACTGGAACCGTCACAACGACAACGGTATTCCCGGCGTGATGGGCCCGATGGAATTCGCCGTGGTCCGCAACAATGTCTACAAGCTCTCCGTTGACAAAATCTCGCGTCTCGGCCATCCCCGCATCCCCGGCAACGACCCCGACAACCCCACTCCCGGTACTCCCGACGAATCCGATGAAATCTACCTTGACGTGAATGTGGCCATCGTACCCTGGGCCGTCCGCGTCAACAGCATAGAATTCTAAAGCATTCCCGGAAGGGCAGGGATGTGCCGCGGTGCGTCCCTGCCATTCCATCAACCAATCAACCAACCATTACCGCTCAACCCGATGTATAATCTAAAGCGCAACATAATCAGATCCATACGATCGGCCGCCATAGGCGCCGCAGCGCTCGTGGGTCTGACCGGATGCAGTTCCTTGATCAACGACGATCTGGCTCCTTGCCCCGAAGGCGTGGTGCTCCGCTTCGTCTACGATTACAACATGGAATTTGCCAACGCATTCCCCTCGCAGGTCGACTGTCTGACCCTGCTCGTCTACGACGCACAGGGACGCCTCGTCGAGTCCCGCACCGAGACATCATCGGTGCTTGCCGACGAGAACTACCGCATGACCCTCGACCTCCCCGCAGCCTCCTACCATTTCGTGGCCTACGGCGGCATGGCATGCTCTAAACCCACATTCCATTTCGTCGACCAGCCCGTGGCCGGCTCGCAGCTCCGCGACCTCGCCGTGGCAATGAACGCCGACTGCATCGACGCCGACCCCGGCAAGGACCTCCACCCGCTCTTTTTCGGTGACCTCGACCTCACCGTTGACCCCGACGCCACCGACTATACCGCCGGCACCGTCTATATGATGAAGGACACCAACTCCATACGCATTCTGCTCCAGAACGTCGACGGCACCCCCGTGGATCCCGCCGACTTCACATTCGAGATCACCGACAACAACACCCTGCTCTCGTGGCAGAACGCCGTGGTGCCCACCGCCGGCGGAATCACATATCATCCCTGGGCAACCGGCCAGGCCGGAGCCGGCGAGACCGAGGAAGGCGACGACGCCATTCTCGCATTCGCCGAATTCTCAACCTCGCGCCTCATCGCCGGCAGCAACGCCCGTCTTGTAATCAACAATGTCGCCGACGGCCGCCCCGTCCTTTCCATACCCCTTGTCAACTATCTCCTGCTGCTCAAGAGCCTCCACTTCGACTCCATGGGCTCCCAGGAATTCCTCGACCGCGAGAGCCGCTGGAACATGATATTGTTCCTTGACAACGGCCGCTGGATCGACACCCGCATAGTTATCAACGACTGGATTGTGCGACTCAACAACGCTGACCTATGATTCTCCACTCTCTGCGACATTCGGCCCTGGCGGCGCTCACCCTCGCCGCCCTGGCTCTTGCCGCCTGCTCCTCCGAGGCCCCCTCTCCGGCCCCCTCTCCGGCCCCCGACGAGACCAAAGGCGACGTGACCCTCCGCCTCAAGGTGGCCCTCTCCGGGGCTTCCTCACGCGCCGACCTCGGCAACCAAGACGGATACGAGCCCGGAACCACAGGCTTTGAATCCGTAGCCACCCTGCGCGTAATCATACTGCGCCCCGACGGCAAGACCATCGAGGCCAACCGTATGGTGCACATGGATGCCGATATGCGCCCGCTGTATGACAACCTTGAATTCTCGGTAGAGTCCAACGAGCTCAAATACGTATATCTCATTGCCAACGAGAGCGCTCTTCCCATCCCCGCCGACATCCAGGGCTATGCCTCCACCGGCGAATGGCTCGACACTTTCACTAAAGGCAAAGAATACACGGACATCACCACGGTGCTCGCAAACTGGACGGCAGGCTTCGACGCCGCCACGGTGGCCAAGGAATCACTCTTCGCCAAGGCCGGACGGCTGCCCATGACCGAGATGTTCCGCGTGCAGACCATCAAAAAGCTCTCCGACGCCGGAGCGCCCACACCTACCCCCGGAACTCCGGGGCAGATAGCCGTACAGGTGCAGGAAGCCAACCTGTTCCTGACCCGTGCCGCCGCCAAAGCCACGTTCCGCTTCGACTTCTCCAACTACCCCGACAATGTTTCGGGCGTCCAAGTCACTGCGGTGCGCCTGAATGGCCTGAGTCAGATGGAGTATGTATTCCCCAACACCACCGTATATTCTCCGGGCAAATATGTGGGGGGCAATGAGGACAAAGGCGAGGTGAATTCCGTTCCCGACAACAAGCGCTATATCACCTCCTTCGCTTCTCCGGAAGTGAATTCCATAATGGACTTTCTCTTCGACGGCGATGCCGGATTCGCGCCGGTGGATATGAAGAAGCCCGCGGGAGCTTCCGAGACAGACAAAAAGCTGATTGTCCGCGGGCCTATATATTTCCCCGAGTCGCTGTCGGACAAAAACGCCGAAGCCTATACCGTTCAGGTACAGCTCGACGGCGGTGATTGGCTTACAGCAAAACCACTCACCACAAACATCCTCGAATTCACCGATAAAGGGGGCGTGAAGCATCAGGCCATCTCCCGCAACACTCACCTCTACATCGACATCCACTTCACCCCCGCCGGAATCACCTGGCAGGCCATCGAGGCGCCCTACAATACCGTGACCCTCGACCCCGTCTTCGGTCTGGACACCGACACGCCCAAACAGTGATTCCGCTTTGACTCCTCTCTCCATCCCATTCTCTCTCCCACCGTCCTAACTATTTCTACTCACTGAATTTCTCCTCACTGACCAACCGCGATAAAGACATCAAACCATAGATATAACACGGTTAAGAATTTGTTTTTCATAATAAGGCCAATCATTTTCCTCTATATTTATGAACCGACTATTCATCCGCATATCAGCAGCAATTCTGGGCCTCGCAGCGGCATCGTGTGCCGACGATAAATTCTACCTTCCCGGCGATCCCGGCGAGGGCGAGGCCGACATAGCCGTGACGGCAACATTCAAGTCCTACGGCACGGCTCTCGACGAGTCGCGCACGGCAGGCTACGTTCTCGACAAAATCGACAACCTTTCCGTGTTTGTCTACGACCAGAACGGAGAGCACCTCATCGACAGCCGCAGCTTCACCGCACAGCAACTCGTTCACGAGAGCAATTCCGATAAGCCCAACGATGGCGAGGACGTGGATATTACCGTACCCACCGACAAAGTAAACTTCGAGCTTCCGAAGCTAAACTACGGAAAATATAAAATCTACGTTGTCGCCAACGCCGATATGTCGTACAAAGACGTTTCTACCGAGGAAAAACTGAAAAGCATAGCATTCGAGTGGAACTCAGAAAATATTGCTGCAAACGACCAGATGTTCGGATGGTTTGAGGACAAACAGCCCGGCGAAATCAATGCCAAAGGTCTTGACGCCCCGGTTGTAACCATCAACCGCCCCAATATGACGCTCAACGCATGGCTGGTGCGCCTGGCTTCGAAAGTGACCGTGGCCTACGATGCTACCAAGCTCAAGGAAGGCGTGACAATTTACCTGCAGGATGTCCGGATAAAGGACATTCCCAAGGAATGCGCCCTTGGACTCACCAACATCCCCGATGCTGAAGACGACCTGATCAAGGATGGAGAAATTATAAAATACTATGACGGAGAGGCCCCCACAGAGAACTCTTTCACCGATTCCTGGCCCGCAATACTCGTAAAGGGTAAAAAATACGGTTCCGACCATGCCCACAACGCTGACGCCCTTTTCTTCTACGAGAACATGCAGGACACAGGCGTCGATAAAGTTCAGGATGAAAATAAAGACGGCAAAATAGATTCTCCCGACAGCAACAATCCCGAAGACCCCGACTATAAAGACGGGAAGAAATTCGGCTCCTATATCGAAGTCACTGCCTACTACAAATCAACGAATTCCGAGCGTCCCGGAAAAGGCAAAATCGTCTACCGCTTCATGCTCGGAAAGGATGTGCATACAAACTACGATGCACAGCGCAACTACCACTACAAGCTCACCCTGCAGTTCAACGGCTGGGCCAACGACGTTGACTGGCACATAGAATTCGAGCCCGACCCCGAAGTGAAACTCCCCAACCCCTACTTCATCTCCTACCTCTACGACAAATCCGCCGTAATCCCCGTCGAGATTACCGGCAAGATCCAGCCCGGCACCAAACTCAAAGCCAAGATTATCGAGAATGGGTGGTGGCCGGTGATTTATGACGAAAAAACAGGCGAATTTAAAGATGCACCGACTGATCAGTACTATAATGGCAAAAATGCTAAAGAAACAAAAAAAGTGTGGAACGGCTTCCTGTCACTCCGTGATACTGGCCATACCACCGATATTGCTCCCGGAGCATCTGCCGGTGAGGCCGATGCGATAAACAAAGACTATTGGGAGAGTAATCAGCGCGGAGAACGCGAATACGAGACCACCACCGGCGCATACAACACGGATGGAGCAGGAGAATACACCGTGTCCAAAGACCCGGACAACGAGGATGTAACGATATTCAATATCCCGTATTTTACCCGCGCGAAAAACCTCGTGAAATCCTCAGGATATACAGGCAATAATCCCTACGTGTCATATCAGCGCCGTGCGATAGTAAGATTCACCGCCTCCGTTCTAAATCCTGTAACAGGTAATTATCAATCATATTCAAAGGACGTAAATATAATTCAGGTTCGTCGAATTGTCAACCCGAAGGGAATATGGCGTGCTCATAATGAATCCGACAACTTCCTTGTGCATCTGATGCGACTCGAAACCGAGTTCACCACTGACCCGTGGACCGAAGGTGAAGACCGTAAATTTCAGGACTTCACTTCCATAGGTCCTTGGTCTGCCGAAGTAATGGTTGAAGGTGCTTACCGGAACGGTGCTCATTCTTCTGAATCATGGATTAAACTCACCACCTCCGGTGACAAATCCACAACAACCACGGGAGAGAACGGTAAGACCAAAATTATTGGTGAAAATGGTTCGAGCATCATATTCAACTATGCCCCTGACGGTACCATTGGAGCCAATGATGTTCGCTATGGCATAATCAAAGTACGTTACCATAACTATACCTGCGAGCACCTTATTTTCGTTCGCCAGGGTTATGCACCGATTCCAATTGTAAATAAATCCGGTGCCACTAAATGGTATAGCTTTAACCTTACTTCAGGTACTGAAATGGCAACTTCTCCATGCGATGAAGGCTCATTATTCAAGCGATTCAATACCGATGTACCTATCCGCCCTGAAAACAACATTCAATTCCCGTTCCAGACAGCCCTGAAGAACGCTAATCTTATTGTAAATTACAAACCATATGGAACTTCCACGGGGAATCCTGCTGTAATATGGAGTCGGAGCTGGAACAACATTACCACTCCTGCAGAAGTCACCAAATTCACGGATATGAAAACCCGGTCAAGCGAACCGTCGTTAAACGGGATAGACATGAGAGTGGCAACGGTGGATGACTACCTTGAACTCTACAACGATCCGAACGTTCAATATGGCTTCGGCATCCTGTATGATGGCACCGCCACAGGAGTACAAGAGTCGGTAAAAGACGCATACAGCTATTATGGAACATATATTAGCAACGGAACGAGTGGTACTGCAAATAGTATTCAAAATACTGGAATATATAAAGATGGCCGTGGCATGCGTGGTTGCTTTGTTTATAATCAAGAAACCGGAGCACAGCTCTTCCTTCCCATAGGGGCTGCCGGATATGGCAGAAGAAAACAGGATCCAATCTACAGCGGTACGTTTAGCCCGGGCATGCTGATTTATGCCAACCGAAATCAGTATATGCAGGAAACTACAACCGATGTACCTTGGCAGCGTCCAATACTCTGGGATCTCTACCAGCGCCCCGGAGCCATCTACTGGTGCAATGAGATGAAGGAAGGCGAGGTGCTTGGCAACGGACAGGCTAAAGACTGCGTGGCATGGGATTTCAACTATATCACCTTTGACTTCTTCCCGATATCCAAGGATATGGTTATGAAGAATGGTACGCCGACCGACGCCCTACGCATCCGGTGCGTGGTGCCGAGTACATCCAAGGCAGCGACGCCGTCGCCACCACAGACAGAATAAACTAATGCAGGAACCGCGGGAGACGGTCCTATTGGCTGGATCGCCTCCCGCATTTCCCGCTAAAATCAAATACACTAAAATGCAAATAAACTTCCTTAAAGCACTTCTGACTTCCTTAACAGCCGCAATTGCGATAACCTCCTGTTCCGACGACAAATTCAGTCTCGGCCCCGACCCCGGCGAAGGCCAGGCAACCCTTTCGGCCGAAATCCTCTTCCGCAACTACACACCCGCCCTTTCCCGAACCCCCGGCACCGCCCTCAACGGCATCGACAACCTGTTTGTGATCATCTTCAATGAGTCAGGCGATTTTGTCGACCTCAAGAAATTCGACCGGGAGAATCTCAACATCACCTCCAACTCCCAGACTCCTCCGGATGGAACCGGTGTGGAGCAACCCGTCACAACCGATAAAGCCTCGTTCAGTCTTAGAGGGTGTTTCATAACGATTGTTAATTTGCAGGAAGCCTGTTCAAGAGCA
>CAUBWJ010000053.1 GCA_958439725.1 uncultured Muribaculaceae bacterium
TTTTGACAATCATCTTCGTGGCAGGTGCTTATTCATGCATCAACGGAGAGACAGCGAGAGAAAAGGAAATCCGTGAACTTAAACGCGACAGTATAGAACTTGCCGAAGAGGAAGCTGAGATGCGTAAGGAATACGAAGAACTCAAACAGGAGTATCAAAGAGAGAAGGCAGCTTTTCAGCTTGAACAAAAAGCTTTAAAAGCAAAAAAGGTAGTTAAGGAGATTAAAACTGATACCGCTATATTGATTGAATAAAATAGCTGATATATAGATAAAAATAGGCAGCCTCGGCTGTGATGTCGGGGTTGTTTGTATTTGAATTATACTCGAATTATAAGTACCTTTGCAATAAAGAATGAATGCACAGAGTATTATGATATTTCCTTCAAATTTTGAACAGAAAATAGGATTCCCTCATATTAAAACGAAGATAATCGACCGGTGCCACTCCAATATGGCTAAGGAAAGAGTGGAGAATATAACGTTCTCCTCCGATTTCGACACGGTGAAATTTGAGCTTTCTGCCGTTGACGAGATGCTTGGCCTTATTTCCGGCGACGCTATCCCTCCGCTTGGAAACGTAGCCGATATAGAGGCGGAACTAAAAGGCATAAGTCTTGGAGGCAGTATGATTGCCCCCTCGGAACTTCTTTCCGTAAGGAAGGCGCTTGAATCCATTAAGGAGCTGGATGCTTACTTCTCTTCGCTCAAGGATGAATCAGGAAACAGCAGGGTAAAAACATTGGCATCTATTGCATCGGGAATTATGACATTTCCCGAACTCTGCCGTATCATAGACAGAGTACTCGACCGTTATGGCAATGTCAAAGATTCGGCATCGGCCGAGCTTGCTGACTTGCGCCGGAAAATAAACAGCATGTCGGGTGCGGTAAACGCGGCTATGCGGCGCGTTATGACTAACGCGCTGAAAGAAGGCATTATTGACGCCGACGCATCTCCCTCGGTTCGTGATGGAAGACTCGTTATTCCCGTAGCGCCGATGAATAAGCGGCGCCTGTCAGGAATAGTGCATGACGAGTCCGCATCAGGCAAGACAGTCTATATCGAGCCGGCGGAAGTGGTGGAAGCCAACAACCGACTGAGAGAACTCCAGATGGAAGAGCGAAGAGAAATAGCGCGTATTATCTCTTCGGTCTGTGCGGAAATAAGACCATCCACCGAAGAAATCGCTCGAAGCAACAGTGCGGTAGGAGAAATAGACTTTATCAATGCCAAAGCTCTCTATGCGCGTTCGATAGAGGCATGTATGCCTTCCATTCATGCGGAGCCTGAACTGGAGTGGTATCATGCATGTCATCCTGTGCTGAAGGAATCTCTTGAAAAGCAGGGGAAAGAGATAGTGCCGTTATATATTACACTGGGAGAGGAGAGCTGTATTCTTATAGTGTCCGGCCCTAATGCCGGTGGAAAGTCGGCTTGCCTTAAGACCGTGGGGATTGTGCAATATATGCTTCAATGCGGTCTTCTTCCTCCGCTTCATGAGAATTCCCACTGCGGGATATTCCGTGATATTTTCATGGAGATCGGCGACAATCAGAGTATAGAAGACGACCTGAGTACATACAGCTCCCATTTGCGTGATATGAAGGAAATCCTTGCCAAGGGTTCCGACAAATCGCTTGTTCTGATAGATGAATTTGGAGCCGGCACCGAACCTCAGATAGGAGGAGCCATAGCGCAGGCTGTGCTCGAACAATTCCATGAGAAGGGGATGTGGGGAGTAATCACCACCCATTACCAGAATCTGAAACACTATGCTGAGGAAACACCTGGCCTGGTGAATGGCTCAATGCTTTATGACCGTCATCTCATGCAGCCTCTTTTCAAACTCTCAATCGGTAATGCCGGAAGTTCGTTCGCTCTGGAAATAGCGAGAAAAATAGGATTGCCGAAGGAAGTAGTGAGCAATGCCGAGGCAATAGTAGGAAGCGATTATGTGAATCTCGACAAATATCTGCTGGATATCGCCCGTGATAAAAGATACTGGGAAAACAAGCGGCAACAAATTCGGCTCAAGGAGAAAAAGCTTGACGATACAATAACGCGTTATGAAGAGGATGCCGATAAACTCAGGGCCCAGCGTCGGGAAATAATATCCGATGCTAAAGAAAAGGCCACTCAGATTATTGAAGGCTCCAATGCGCTGATAGAACGGACGATTCACGAAATAAGAAAGAATAATGCCGAGAAAGAAAAGACTCTTGAAGCACGAGAGCAACTAAAACGGCAAAAAAATACTATTGCGAAGGATGCTGAAAGAGACCCTGAACTCCTCAGGAAAGCGCCCAAGAAGAAAAAAAGTCCGGTGAAAGAAAAGAAAATTCAGGAGTCCATAGCCGTAGGGGATACCGTTAAGCTTGACGGAGGGGGTGTGCCGGGAAAAGTTCTTGAAATCAATGGAGAAAATGCCTCAGTCAACTTTGGCATGCTGAAGACTACCGTAAAACTTTCACGACTTAAAAAGTCGGATACCCAGATTAAAAACGGGGCTAAAGACACATCCTTTGTGAGCTCGGCAACAAATGCCGAAAGCCGTCAGCGTCAGCTTAATTTCAAACGGGAAATAGATGTGAGGGGAATGCGTGTGGACGAAGCCGTTCAGGCCGTGACTTATTTCATTGACGACGCAATTCAGTTCGGAGCCGAGCAGGTAAGGATTCTGCACGGGACCGGAACCGGTGCTCTACGGCAGTATATCAGGGATTATCTGAAAGGCGTTAATGGCGTGAAGGGCTTTCACGATGAGCATGTCCAGTTCGGGGGAGCCGGAATCACCGTTGTTGAGTTGAACTGAAGAAATTAATTTATACTTAGAACAGCAATGCCACTCTATAAACTCCAAATGCGATAATCCATGCTACAAGCGTATTATACGCGATGGAGAAAATTCCGTATTTCAGTTTTCCTGTTTCCTTGACAATAGCGGTAATGGTGGCTATACACGGACAGTATAACAGAATGAACACCATGAAGCTAAGTGCGTTTGCCATTGTGAAGTCCGGTTCTCCTGAAACCGCACTGGGGGCCGTGATTCTTGCTGACAGAGAGGCATCGTCTATTTCTTCATCGCCGGTATAAAGCACGCCAAGAGTAGATACGACTATTTCTTTGGCGGGGATTCCCGCAATAGCAGCGACCGTGGCTCTCCAGTGGAAGCCGAGCGGTTCCATAACCGGATTTACGGCTTTGCCAAGCATCTGCAGGTATGAATCGGTATGAGGATCGATGGCGGAGGTTGTCGCTGCCGGGTTGCCTTCGACGTTGGTTCCTGCGGAATCATGATGCGGGAAATAATTCAGAGCCCATACGAGAATGCTTGCAACGAGAATAACTCCGCCCATCTTCTTCAGATATTGTTCACCCTTTCCCCACATGTGGCGGAGCGAAGCCTTGAATGTAGGAATACGGTAGGGGGGAAGTTCCATTACAAAAGGGGTCTCGTCGGCCTTGAAATAGAATCTTCTTAAAATCTTAGCGGTGAACATGGCCACGACTATTCCTGTAAGATAAAGACACAGGAAAACGAAAGCAGCGTGTTTCTCAAAAAAGGTTCCTACAAGAAGCACATAAATCGGGAGACGTGCCGAACATGACATGAACGGATTTATGAGAATGGTGATGATGCGGCTGCTTCGGCTCTCTATGCTTCTGCTTGCCATTATAGCCGGAACGTTACAGCCGAATCCGATACGATGCATGAGTTTGTCCATTATGAAGGCTGCTCTTGCCATATAGCCGGAATCTTCCATAAATGAGATACAGAAATAGAGAATCAGAATATTCGGAAGGAAAACAATCACTCCTCCAACGCCGCCTATAATGCCGTCGGCAATAAGGTCCTTTAGCATTCCATCAGGCATATACCTGGAGACGAGACCGGCAATAAAGTCCACAAGCTTCTCAATCCATTCCATAGGATAGGCTCCCAACTCGAAGGTGGCCCAAAAAGTAAAGAAAAGAATGAGAAGAAAAATCGGGAACCCGAAAAGCTTGCTTGTGACAAGTGTATCTATTATTTGTGAATTGCTTTCATTCTGCCGCCGGTTCCTGGAGTAAGTTTCAGCGAGGGCGCCTGCTATGAATCCATATTTATCTGCGGCGATAGTAGATGTTATATCTTCTCCATGAAGGGATTCTATCTGCCTTACAAGATAATCACGCTCTTTTATAATATCGGAGCTTCCGGGACTGTCCTGAATCATACGCTCGGCTTCTTTGTCGCCCTGAAGAAGTTTTATGGCAATATATCGGGGAGAGAAATGACGGCCGATTTTATTGTCGGCCTTGATCATATCCTTTAATACCGTTACACCTTTTTCTATATCTTCTCCGAGATTGACATGAATATGCCTTACAGAGGTGTTTTTGTCTTCGTATACGTCTATAATCGTCTGGAAGAGCGCATCCAGGCCGCGGCCATCACGAGAAACAGTAGGTACGACAGGAACGCCTATCATCTCGCCGAGTAACTTATAGTCGAGTTTGTCGCCGGAAGCCTCAAGTTCATCGTACATGTTAAGCGCAATCACCATCTTACGGTCCATATCAATCAGTTCGGAGGTCAGGTAGAGATTGCGTTCGAGATTGGAAGCCACAACGACGTTGACCATGACATCCGGGGTTTCTTCTTTAAGAAATCTGCGGACATATAGCTCTTCCGGGGAATATGCGTCGAGAGAATAGGTGCCCGGCAAATCCACTATATTGAATTTATATCCACGGAATGTGAAAGTCCCTTCCTTGGCATCAACTGTTACGCCGCTATAGTTACCTACGTGCTCATGAGCGCCCGCAGCTACATTAAACATGGAGGTTTTTCCACAATTAGGGTTGCCTATCAGGGCTATATTAATTGTATGGCGTTTTGATTCGTAAGCCTCGGTATGGGATGTAGCGGAAGTATGGTCTATATTGTTGACAGTTTTTCCGGGGGTGGTTGATTGAGGGAGGGAATCGATATGGACAACTTCAATAAGGTGGGCTTCCGATCTTCTTAGGGAAACGTCATAACCCATCAGACGATATTTAATGGGATCGAGAAGAGGAGCATAAAGGACTACTTCGATTTCTCTTCCTCTGACGAATCCCATCTCCATCAGACGCTTTCTGAAAGCTCCATGGCCAAGAATTTTGAGAATCACGGCTTTCTCGCCGGTTTTAAGCTCGTCTAATCTCATATCTCGTTTAATCTCGAATTTTGAAATTTTCGGCAAAATTGCAAAATAAGACCGACAACGCAATAAGAAAAAACGATTATTTATAACCGTTCCAGATAATACGGGCTAATTTGTAAGGGTTGTTCTTAAGCCGCTATAAGCGGAAGGTAAGGCTTAACAAACCACTACTTTCTTAGACCATGCTTCGCACTTGACAATATAACACCCTTGCGGCAACTCTATTCTTTCTGAACCCTCGGACAGCTTCAGTCGTTTAACAACCTGACCGGTGATGGAATAGACTCTGAAGTTATAAGTGCCACTTTCGGGCTTGACTATTATTTCTATTCCGTCGGAATAAACTTTCACTTCAGGAAAATTTGCTGCCTGGGCATTATTATCATATTCCGCGTAAGCATGAGGAAAGCATTCCACCATTGCCGGTGAAAAAAACACTAAGAATAATATGACGAATAGCCTTCGAATCATAATGGATGACAACGACAAAATTATGTAATTATTATTTCAAATCAAAAATTATTGAAATAATAGTGAAATAATCGTGCATGTGAAGAATGGATAAACGGGAAAATCAGGGAAAATGAATCCGAAAGTTGAAACATTATTGTAATCTTGATTATTGGAGAGGGTTAATTTTCAAATGATAATAATTTGCGCATATATCTTACAATTCGATTGAATCCGTAATGAAATGATTGCAGAATGTGTAAAAATATGTATAATTCCTTAATGATATAAAATGAGTGTATATGAAGACTGATAAAAAAACGGTGGCCAGTCATATGAGGCAAGTTCAGATTTGTGAAAAAATTTGTAAATTTGCGTCCGAAAAATAGAAACCTTGCAGAATTTATGAAAATATCAAATGTAGGGCTTGACTTACTGATTGAAACTTCCTGGGAAGTATGCAACAAAGTAGGAGGTATTTATACCGTTCTCTCGACTAAGGCAAATACGCTTAAGTCGATGTATAAAGACAAATTGGTATTCATCGGTCCTGATGTCTGGACCGTGGATAATGAATCACCCTTCTTCACCGAAGTTCCGTCGTTGATGAAGGTTTGGAAAAATAAGGCTGAATTTCCTTACGGAATAAGCGTAAGGGTAGGACGATGGAATATACCCGGACGTCCCATAGCCATCCTTGTGAAATTTGACGGGGTCTATGCCGTCAAAGACGAATTATACGGTGAGATGTGGAAAAGATATGGAGTGGATTCACTTCATGCTTACGGCGACTATGATGAGGCTTGTGCCTTTTCTCATGCAGCCGGTATAGTGATAGAAAGCCTATATAATTTCATCGGTGGAGAAAATAAAAAGGTAATTGCACACTTTGATGAATGGACCACAGGCATGGGTCTGCTGTATACAAAGTGGAAAATGCCCTATGTTGCCACAATCTTCACCACACATGCCACCAGTATCGGACGCAGCATCTGTTTCAATAACAAGCCGCTGTATGACTATCTGAAAGGCTACAACGGCGACCAGATGGCTGCTGAACTGAACATGCAGTCGAAACATTCGCTTGAGAAAGCCGCCGCCCATAATGCGGATTGCTTTACAACCGTAAGCGATGTTACTGCGATTGAGTGCGAGCAACTGCTCGAGAAGCGGCCTGACGTCGTAACGCCGAATGGCTTTGAAAGCGATTTTGTTCCCGTCAAGTCAAAATTTGACAAAGCTCGGGCGTATGCAAGAAAGAAACTCCTTGAGGCCGCTTCGGCTCTGACCGGAAACTATTACAGTGACGAGACCTTCCTGGTCTGCACCTCCGGAAGATGTGAGTATCATAACAAAGGAATAGATGTGTTCCTTGATTCCATCAAGCGTCTTGAAGGGTACAATCCCTGCAGGAAAGTTCTCGCATTCGTCATGGTGCCGTCATGGTGTGAAGGCCCACGAAAAGAGCTCAGACATAATATCAAGGACGGAGTAGTCGCCAGGTTGAACCTTCCGATTGTCACCCATTTCATCCATAACCCTCAGGATGATGTGGTCTTCAACAGAATCAAGAGTCTTGGATTCTACAACGGGGCAGATTCCCGTGTAATGGTTATTGATGTTCCCTGTTATCTTAACGGTAACGACGGAATTTTCAATATGGGCTATTATGACCTCCTCATCGGTTTCGATGCGACGGTATTCCCGTCTTATTACGAACCCTGGGGGTATACCCCCCTTGAAAGCGTGGCTTTCGGAGTGCCCACGGTAACCACTTCACTCAGTGGATTCGGACAGTGGATAATCCGTAATTTCACAAATGATTTTGAAGAATGTGGCGCTAATGTAATCGGAAGAAACGACGGTAATTATTCTGAAGTTGTGGATCAGACTGCAGAAGCTCTCAGATTCCTTACATGCGCCGACGCTCCCACTCTGAAAGAAATACATTCGGCAGCCATGGCCACCGCCTCCAAAGCTGAATGGTCCTATTTTATCAAATATTATATTGATGCATTCGAGGTAGCTCTTGAGCATGCCGAGAAGCGCAATGATAAAAAATAATCAATTATTGAATAATACTTAACTGTAAAAAACTATATGAAAATCCAAGTTAGCCAGTCGAATGCTCCAATCTGGCATGATGCAACTGTAGTTGCGGAGTTGCCCTCGAAGCTTAAACCCCTTGATATTCTTTCCAAGAATCTCTGGTGGGTATGGAATAGTGAAGCAAAAACATTGTTTCACGATATAGATCCTGATCTATGGCGTAATACGGGAGAAAACCCGGTGATGATGCTCCAGCGAATTAAAAGCGAGCGTCTTTCAGAGATAATGAAAGATGAGGCGATGATGGACCGCATCAAAAACGTTTACGATGATTTTAAAGCATACATGAAAGTGCCGATGCGCAAGGACGTTCCTTCTGTATCGTACTTCTCAATGGAATATGGCCTGTGCAACTGCCTGAAGATTTACTCAGGCGGCCTTGGCGTTCTGGCCGGTGACTACATCAAAGAAGCTTCTGACAGTTGCGTTGACATGACTGCTGTCGGCTTCCTTTACCGTTATGGCTATTTCACCCAGACTCTCTCTGTAGACGGTCAGCAGATTGCCAACTATGAGCCCCAGAACTTCAATCAGCTTCCCATCACGCAGGTGCTCGATGAGAACGGCAAACCTATGATTCTGGAAGTACCTTTCCCCGGCCGCATAATCTATAGCCATATATGGAAGGTAAGCGTGGGCAGAATGAATCTGTATCTTATGGACACAGATTTCGACATGAACAGCGAGTTTGACCGCCCCATCACTCACAAACTCTATGGCGGTGACTGGGAAAACCGTATCAAGCAGGAGTATATGCTCGGTATCGGCGGTGTACTTATGCTTAAGAAACTCGGCATCAAGTCGAAGCTTTATCACTGTAATGAGGGCCATGCTGCTCTTCTGAACCTTCAGCGTCTCGTTGATTTCGTTCAGGAAGAGAATATTGATTTCAACACAGCTCTCGAACTTGTGCGTGCTTCCTCTCTTTACACCGTTCATACTCCTGTTCCTGCTGGACATGATTATTTTGACGAGGATCTCTTCTATAAATATATGAATGAGTATCCTGCCAAACTGGGTATTGACTGGAGCGATCTCATGAACATGGGCCGCGAGAATCCCAATACCAATGAGCGCTTCTCGATGAGCGTGTTCGCTCTTAAAACCTGCCAGGAAGCAAATGGCGTAAGCTGGCTTCACGGAGAGGTATCAAAGAAGATGTTTGCCGGAATCTGGAAGGGCTATTCCTGGGAGGAAAGCCATGTTGGATATGTGACAAATGGCGTACACATGCCTACCTGGGCAGCCTCGGAATGGAAAGCATTCTATATGGAGCATCTCGGCCGTCAGGTATTTGAAAATCAGAGCGATCCAAAGGCATGGAAAGGTATCTTCGATGTGGATGATTCCGCAATCTGGGATATGCGAATGATCCTCAAAAACAAGTTCATCAATTTCGTGAAACGCGATTTCAAAGAAAAATGGCTTGCCAACCAGGGTGATCCCACAGCCGTAATGGAGATTGTGGAAAAAATCAATCCTAACGCTCTTATTATCGGTTTCGCACGTCGTTTTGCCACCTATAAGCGTGCACATCTTCTCTTTACGGATCTTGAGCGTCTGTCGAGAATTGTAAATAACGAGAAATTCCCCGTACAGTTTGTATTCTCAGGTAAGGCACATCCCGCCGACGGTGCCGGCCAGGGCCTGATCAAGCGTATTATGGAAATTTCGCGTATGCCTCAGTTCCTCGGTAAGATCATATTCCTTGAGGACTACAACATGATAGTGGCCAAGCGTCTTGTTACTGGCGTTGACATCTGGCTGAATACACCGACTCGTCCTCTTGAGGCATCTGGTACATCAGGAGAGAAAGCCGAAATGAATGGTGTCCTTAACTTCTCCGTACTTGACGGATGGTGGTACGAAGGATATCGTTTTGATGAGAAAGCAGGCTGGGCACTTACCGACAAGCGTACTTACACCGACCAGTCGCAGCAGGACAAGCTTGATGCCGCAACAATCTACAGCATGCTCGAAAACGAGATTATTCCTCTGTATTTTGCCAAGAACTCCAAGGGCTATTCACCTGAGTGGATTCAGTATATCAAAGGTTCCATCGGCCACATTGCTCCTCACTTCACAATGAAGCGAATGATTGATGATTACATTGCACGTTTCTATGATCCCGAATCGCGCAGATTCAACGCTCTTTCAGCCGATAACAACAAGCTTGCCAAGGAGATTGTAGCCTGGAAGGAAAGTGTAGTTGAAAAATGGGACGGCATTCAGGTTCTCGACTACTCAAATACCACCCCCTCGTCTTCGGCCACCGGTGAGAATTATGAAATTGAGTTTAAGATTGACACCAACGGTATAGGTCGTGATCTGGGTCTGGAATATGTTTCATATAAGATTGAGAATGGAAAGGAAAGCCTTTATCAGGTAATACCCTTCAAGGTTTCTAATCAGGATGGAAACATCATCACCTTTAAGCTTGATGAGAAAATCAAAGATGCCGGCGTTTACCGTTATGGATTCCGTCTCTATCCTTTCAATCCCAATCTTGCTCATCGTCAGGACTTCGCTTACGTTCGCTGGATTTAATCTATAGTTAAGACACAATCCATTCTTAATATAAACGGGACTGTTTTCCTCACGGAAAATGGTTCCGTTTTTTAGATTACCCAATTTGCTGATTTGAAATAAAGCTCATTTTATCTATATTTGCATTAATCTCTTGAACACAGATACGTGACAATATGAAAAAGGAATTAAGGGACTTCAAAGTCAAGTCCATATCAAAGCTACATGGGAATTACGGGCTATTGAAGCTTACCCCTGAAGACGGCGCAAAAATAGGTGAGATTTTACCAGGACAATTTGTACAGGTACGAATAGATAACAGTAAACAGACGTTCCTCCGCAGACCTATCTCTGTGAATTTTGTAGATTATGAAAACAATGAACTCTGGCTTCTGGTAAGGTCGGCGGGAGAAGGGACCAGACATCTTCTCGAAACCCGGGAAGGAGAAACAATCAACATCATGTACCCTCTGGGAAATATGTTTTCTCTCCCTGAGGAT
>CAUBWJ010000054.1 GCA_958439725.1 uncultured Muribaculaceae bacterium
TTTGAAGATAAAATTATTCAAATTTCTTTCATCGTGCAAATATACGACATGATAGTTCAGCGCCGGACTACGTACAACTCCCCGGGAGTTGCACGCGCTCATTTCGGAAAGCGATTCTCAAATTTGCGAATTCGCAAAACTTCCACTATCTTTGCTCTGTTTTAATTCTGACGGAGATGATAGTCACTTTTGAGTATGAATATCTGAAAGTTCTGTATGAAGAAGGCAGAAGTCCGGACAAGAAGCACCGCTATCAGCCTGATATAATAAGGCGATATCAGAAAGCAATCAATTTCCTGAAAGCGGCATCCGGTATAGAGGCCTTATGGCCAATACGCTCACTGCAATATGAGGTTCTGTCCGGCGATAAGGCAGGTCTGTCATCGGTCAGGGTCAATGACCAATACCGGGTGGAATTCTCGGTAACGTTGAATGAGAAAGAGCCTATACTCACTATATGTAACGTCGTAGAATTGTCGAACCATTATAAATGAAGGACATGGAAGTAAAAGTTGAAGGTGTCGCCCCCCACATGATAGCCAATAATCTGACTCCCGTCAGCGCAATCCATCCCGGAGAGATGATTAAGGATGAGATTGAGTTCCGTGGAATATCCCAGAAGGCCCTTGCGGCAGAGATAGGACTGCCTGCCTCCGTACTTAATGAAGTGCTGAACGGTAAAAGAGCCGTCACTACGGAATACGCACTTCTGCTGGAGGCGGCCCTTGGCATAGAGGCTGACCTATGGCTTAAATTACAATCGGACTATAACAAACAGATAGCGAAATCCGACTCTTCATTTGTTGCCCGACTCGAGCGCATCCGTCAGGTAGCAGCATTTCTCTGATTCTCCTTCCCGTAAGCGCAACGCAGAATGGCGCGCTCAGGCAGCACTCAGTTGCGGCGCGGGAGGAGCGGGAGAATTTCGGCAGGGCTGCTGACTATGTGGTTGGCGTAATACTCCCGGAGTTCGGATTCGGGGCGGAATCCCCAGGTGACGCCGATGGATGTCACTCCGGCGCGGTAGGCCGTCTCCATGTCCACGCCCGAGTCGCCGATGTAGATCACATCATCCTTTGGCGTGGGGCATTTTCCAAGAATCTCAAACACAATGGAGGGGTCGGGCTTCACCGGCACGCCTTCCTTCTGACCTTCAATGGCCGCCCATTCCACCGTTGGGAAGAAATCGCGTATCAGACGGTCGACGGCCGCCTGATATTTGTTGGAGGCAACGGCCACATTCACGCCGCGGTCGCGCAGCTGCGCCAGAAGTTCCGGGATGCCGGGATAAGGCACCGTATTGTCGGCAAGATGCGTTCCGTAATATTCCTTGAAATGGGTGCGGAGCAGCTCCACATTCTCCGGGGTGCGTTCGGCCTCGGGGAGCGCGCGCTCAAGAAGGCGCGTCACGCCGTTACCCACCATAAATGGATAGGATTCCGGTGCGTGCGTGGGAAAACCAGCGGTGCGCAGGGCATAATTGGTGGCCGTGGCCAGGTCGGCGATAGTGTTGAGCAGAGTGCCGTCGAGATCGAATATTGCGAGCATAGTCTGAATAATTTCTAAATATAAACAATCGGAGAGAGAGGAAAGTGCTTTCAGAAAGGATATCCCACTGAAAAATGAAATGTGGCGTCGCGTCCCCAGCGGGGATGGATAATGGGCCATCGTTCCTGATTGGCGGCTGGATTGTGGGCCTTCATGCCAAGGTCGAAGCGCAATAGGAAATAGGTGAAGTCCATGCGCAGACCAACGCCGTAGGCCAGCGCAATCTGCTTCCAGAAAGTATCGAAATGGAACATGCCGCCGGGCTGGTTCTCGTAATTGTGGATGGTCCAGATATTGCCGGCATCGACAAACAGCGCGCCCTCGAACACCCAGAAAAGCTTGGCGCGGTACTCGGCCGAGAGATCCAGGCGGATGTCGCCGCACTGGTTGATAAAGTCGGTGACGGAATTGCGCGAGTCAAACGAGCCGGGGCCGAGCGTGCGCACGCCCCATCCTCTCACACCGTTTGCACCGCCGGCATAGAAACGCTTCTCGAAGGGCAGCACGCGCGAATTGCCGTAGGGCACCCCCAGACCAAGGCCCAGGTGAAGCGCCAGAGCGTGGCGCTGGGTGAAATTGCGGGTGAAAGCATAATCGAATTCCGTTTTTGCGTATTGCGAATACTGGATGCCGAAGAGCGTGTAGACGCCGTCGTGGCGTTTCTGGCCCGACAGCGAGGAGATGGCATAGAGCAGGTTGCCGCCGGTCTCGGCCGACGCACGCAGCGAATAGACCGCGGGCTGTATCACGCGGCGACCCGGCTGGGCGGTGGCTATCTGCTTGTTGGTGCGGTAATACGTGTAGCCTATGCGCATTATGAAGTGATCCTCGTAGCTATAGCGCAGCAGCGGGTTCGAGGGGGCTATCTGATTGATGAAATCGATTGTCGACTCGGGGAGATACACATAATTTATGTCAAGCAGGTCGAGATTTCGACGGATGAGATTGCCCGGCGACGCCCACTTGTATTTCCACGCCGCGCCGGCGATTATTCGGGTGTACTCGGGGCGTTCCTGATAGTTGAACGAGGCCGCCACCTCCGTCGAGGCATTGATGCGGCGCTTGAAATCCTGCGACAGGAACGGGAACATGAACTTGGGGAATGTGAATCCCACCTCGGAGGCATACTCGGTGTAGCGGTCGTTTATCAGGCCGTTGAGATTGCCCGAGAGGCTCTCGTAGTTCATGCGGAACTTCGTGGTGAGCAGATTGCTGCGGTGGGCCATGTTGCGGTGGCGGTAGGCCAGCCCCACGCCGAAGCCGAGGTCGCCCTCGGAGTTAGTGCCCTCGAGGTCGAGGGTCACGCTCTGTTTCTTGTTTCGCGACAGGAATATGTAGGCGTCCAGCCCCGGCATGCCGTCCTCCTCGCGCCCGCTGGGCACCATCTCTATGTTGATGGTGCGGATGATTCCGAGGCGCGAGAGCGACTCGTATGTGCGGTCCACGTCCGTGGAGCTGTAGAGCTCTCCCGGACGTATGAAGCACTTCTCCTCGAGCACCGACGGCACTATGTAGTGGTCAGGGGAACCGTAAACCACCTCTATGCCGCGATAGTCTACCGTATCGGCATCGGCCTGCGGGAGACGGCGCGCGGCGTCAGCGGCATTTATGGCGCCGTCGGTCACGAACATCACGCGGTCTATGCGGTAGCGGCGGTGCTGAAGCGAGTCAGCGGCGGCCGAAGCCGTGTCGCCGGGGGCTGCCGGCGCGGCCGGTTCACGGCGGAGGGTGCGGGGGGGCGTCACCGACATTATAAGGTCGACGTCGAGCGAATTTTCGGCCGTATCGGCTATGAAAGTGATGTATTCCTTGGCGAAACCATAATAGCCGTTCTCGCGCAGGCGGCGCGCCACTCCGGCGCGGAAAGCGTCGAGTGCGTCGCGGTCGAAAGGCGTTCCTCCGGCCAGCGTGGCCTCCAGTGAGTCGGGATTTATCACGGCGGCAAGGGCTGAGTCCTCCAGCTCAATCTCGAAATTGCGTATGCGGTGACGCGCGCCGGGCACCACACGGTAGGTCACCGCCATTTTCTTCTTGTCGGGCCGCGCCACGGTGTCAACCTCCACCTGCGCGCCCATATAGCCGGCGTTGATCATGGCCTGGCGCAGCTGGCGGCGCGAGGCCTCCGTCATGGCATCGCTGTAGATCACCGGGGGCTGCCCGAGATGGCGCAGCCAGCGGTTGTACCACCGAGTGGAGTCGCGTCCCGAAAGGCTGTAGGTGGCGAGTTGCAGCTTGAAGAAGCCCAGCACCTTGTGATTGGGGGTCTGGCGCAGATAATTCACCAGATTCTCGCGGTCAACGCCGGTCGAATCGTCGACTGTAATCGTCACCTTGTCAAGCAGCAGACTTCCGTCGGGAACATGCTTGGTGGAACTGCAGGCCCACAGCGCGAGCGCCGCCACTGACGCGGCAAGCAGATGTAAAGGGCTTAAATGACTGAGGTTCCTGCGTATCATGAGTAAGACCGACAGCCCGGCGGAGATGAAAAGAAAGCTCCGGGGGCCGGTGCGCGAGTGCAAAGTTAAGCCACCGCCGCCAATCGTGAAAACAAATCGCAATAAAATCCGTTACAAAGTCAGGTTTGGAGATTTTCATGAATTTTATCTAAATTTGTAATATGATTCCGCGCAATATACACACTCTGCTCATATATACTCTACTTTTTCTTGTAGCCGGAACGGCCTTCGGGGCCGCTCCTCCTGCCGCCACCACCATACGGTCGGCGCGCGCGCAGAAATTCTGGCCGCCGAGGCTCTCGCCCATGCCCGACAATATGCGGGGAGCGCGACTGTCGCTCAACGGCACATGGTGGGTGACACCGGCAGCTGATTCCACCTTCACCGGCCTTGAGAACACCAAGGACTGGAGCACACTGCAGGTCCCCGGCGAATGGGTGATGCAGGGAATGGAAGTTAAACCGGGCGACAAAGCCGGATATGTGCGCCGCATACAGATTCCGCCCTCGTGGAGCGGACGGCGCGTGAAGCTGCGCTGCAACGGCGTGTACAGCGGCGCCGAACTGATAGTCAACGGCAATCCCACAGGAATCCACATGGGCGGATTCACCCCATTTGAGACAGACATCACGGAACATATCACTTTCGGTAACACCAACACCATCGCCATGCGCATACAGTCGGAGACCGCGGCCGATTCCGTATCGTCAGCATCTGTCTACGCATCGCATACGTTAGGCGGAATCCCCCGCGACATAAGCCTGCTGGCGCTCCCGCCGGTGAACATAGCCATGTTCCATACCTCTACCTCGTTTACCGACTCGGCCTACACCGAAGGGCGCCTCCGCGCCGAGGTGACCGTAGCCAACGAGACCACACGCTGGACCGACGGCCTGAGCCTGCACTTTATTCTGCGCGATTCCAACGGAAACGAAGTGGAGCTGCCAAATTCCACCATAGACCTGGGAGGCGTGGCGCGCGACGACCAGCGCACGCTCGAGACCGTTTTCGACATCCCCGGCCCTAAGAAATGGGACCCGGAACACCCGCGCCTCTACACCCTCACCTGCGAACTTGCGCGCGACGGCCGCATACTCACCTCGGCTACGCGCCGCGTGGGCTTCCGCGAGATTGAGGTGAAAGGCAACCAACTGCTGGTAAACGGAGTGCCCGTGAAGCTGCGCGGCGTCAACCGCCACGAGGTTTCGCCCGACCGCGGCCGCTCCCCCTACCCCGACGCGGGGCGCAACGACGTGGAGCTGTTCCGCCGTGCCAACGTGAACTACATACGCACATCGCATTATCCGCCGGACGAATCACTGCTCGACGCCGCCGACGAGCTGGGAATGTTTGTGGAGGTGGAAGCGCCCTTCTGCTGGGCCCATCAGAGCAATCCCGACCCCGCCATAAAGAACGACCTTTACCTGCGCCAGCATCTGGAGACAGTCAATGCCTTCCGCTCGCATCCCTCGGTAATTATGTGGTCGCTCGGCAACGAATCGGTGAACTACGAGGACTTCCGGCAGGCAGCCGAGGCCATTGCCGAGCTCGACCCATCGCGTCCCCGCGTGTTCAGCCAGTGGGGGCCGGACGCCGACAAAGGCGAACTCGAGATAGCCAACCACCATTATCCCGGCCCTTCGGGCCCGGAAGAGTACCGCAACTATCAGCGGCCCGTGGTGTTCGACGAATACTGCCATATCAACGCCTACAACCGCCTCGAGCTGGCCACCGACCCGGGTCTGCGCGACGTGTGGGGCGAACTGCTCGACCGGATGTGGACCAACATGTATCACAGCACGGGAGTGGCCGGAGGCGCAGTGTGGTCGGGAATCGACGACACATTTTTCCTTCCCGACGGACGTCCGGTGGGCTACGGCACGTGGGGCACCGTCGACGGCTGGCGGCGCGAGAAACCCGAATACTGGGGCATGAAGAAAGCCTACAGCCCCGTGAAGATATGGCTGCGCGAAAACGGATTTGACGGGCGCACCCTGCGGCTGCACGTGGAGAACCGTCACCTTTTCACCGACCTCTCGGAATGCACGCTCCGCTGGGAGGTAGACAAAGTGTGCGGGGAAGCGACGCGTCCTCTTCCCCCGCGCTCCGAGGGCGACATAGAGATAGAGCTTCCATCCGAAGCTCGCAATGCCAGAGAAATAGAGCTGAGCGTGATTGGGTCGCGCGGTTTCGAGGTAGACCGCTACCGCTTCCGCAACACCCAATACCCCGCTCTCGCCTCGGGAAAGAAACGCCGCGAGAAACCGAGCCTTAAGAAAACCCTTCCTTCCGAGCCGATTTCAGTCAAAGCAGGTGACCGGTCGTTCACCATCGACAACGCCACCGGCAGCATCACAGCCTCCACCGGCAACCATCTATTGCTCGGGGGCGGCCCCACACTTATGATTCTTCCGCTCAACGGCGAAGGGGGCGGTCTGAAAATGACAGGTGACGAGCAGAACCATATTCTCCCCTATAACCCCGTGTGCGATGGCTGGGAACTTACTTCGATAAAAGCCGAACAGAACAAGGACGAGGTAATAGTGACCGTGGGTGGCACCTACAGTCAGGCCGACGGCACCTATACCTACCGTTTCACCCCGGACGGCGCTCTGACGGTGGACTACGACTTCGCCGTACACGACTCCATAGCCCCGCGCCAGACGGGATTGGTATTCTCCACCTCCGCCGACATCAATACCGTGAGCTGGATACGCGACGGCTACTGGAACACCTACCCTGAAAATCATATCGGCGCCACCGACGGCACCGCAACGGCCTCGACGGACACAATTCCGCTCTGCGGCATCGCCGGGCCGTCCGAGCGCCCCACATGGGCGTGGAATCTCGACCGCACAGAGGTGGGTTCCAACGTGTTCCGCGCCACCAAGCGCAATATACGGCGCGCGCGGCTCACCAACGCCGATGCCTCGGCTGTAATCACCGTGGAAAGCGACGGATCGCAGCATCTCCGCCCGTGGTTGGACGGCGAATTCACGCGCTTCCTTGTGGCTGACTACACCAACGGCGGACACGAAGGCTTCCTCGTGCCGCATGCCGTAAAAGACTACCGCGAGCTCAAGCCCGGCGACAGAGTGAAAGGAAGCGTGCGCCTCTCATTCCGATAACCATGGATATAATCACCGCCATAAAGCACCGCCGCTCCGTGCGCACCTTTGCGCCCGAGCCGCTCTCACCCTCTCTCCGCGAACACCTTGAGCGCTTTGCGGCGGAGACACACTCGCCTTTCGGTGGCGAAGTGACCATCCTGCTCCGCGACATCGACGCCGGGAGCATATTCCGCCCCGAGACCTACGGAATGATTTCCGGAGCAAAAACATACTTCCTGATAGCCGCCGGAGCTGACGACAACTCGGCCCTGAGCGCAGGATACCGTTTCGAGCAGGTGGTGCTGGAAGCCACGCGCCTCGGACTGGGCACCTGCTGGGTAGGAGGCACCTTCCGGAAATCGGCCTTCGACAGCCATGTCTCATGGCCCGCGGGACAGAGTCTCCGCGCCGTGTGTCCGACGGGCATTCCCGGCCGAGCCCGCTTTCTGGAACGCGCCATGACCTCGATGATGGGCAGCCACATGCGCAAGCCGTTCGATAGCCTGTTTTACGCCGACGGCTTCCGCGCGCCACTCTCCGCCTCGTCGGCACTGGCATTCCCGCTGGAGATGATGCGCCTGGCGCCATCCTCAACCAATTCGCAGCCCTGGCGCGCCACAACGGACGGCGACACCGTCCATTTCTATTGCGCCACCTCAAACCGCTACTCGCTTATGGACTGCGGCATAGGGCTTTGCCACTTCGCCGACGGCGCCGCCCATGCAGGAATTCAGGGAAATTTCCGGAACATTTCCGACCATCCCGAACCGCAGCAAAACTGGCGCTACATCACATCATTCCAAACCCGATAAATCCCGAACAAAAGCAGCAGACAGACGTTATTAAAATAAGTTAAATCACAAGAACGATGTCTGCCGCCGTTTCAAACAAGCCTGTTCCAAGGCATAAACATAGAAATTATTTCATGTGGGCCATGGATTCCCTGGTCCTCATACTTTCTATAGTCCTCATTATCTGGATTTCAATAGACACGTTCAACCGCACGGATGTACTCACTGACCACCGTTACATGACATTCCAGTTCTGGGTGTGCATGGTGTTCATTGCCGATTTCTTCATTGAGATATACCACTCCTCCAACCGTTCGCGATTCTTCTGGAGACACATCTTCGTACTGATACTTTCCATTCCTTATCTCAACATAATCAACGTGCTGGGACTGCCCCTGAACCACGAAGCCCTCTACTTTATCCGCTTCATTCCTCTGGCACGCGGCGCCCTCGCATTCGGAATCGTGATAAGCTACCTGTCGTCCAATGCCGTGACGAGCCTCTTCATCTCCTATCTGTCGATAATGCTGCTTGTGGGCTACTTCTGCTCACTGATATTCTACCAGCGCGAGGCCGGGGTGAATCCGCAGGTGACTTCTTACTGGAACGCTCTGTGGTGGTCGGCCATGAACATGTCGACAGTGGGGTGCAACATCTCGCCCGTAACTCCCGCCGGCAAGATAGTGGCCGTGATACTGCCCGTGTCGGGCATGATTATCTTCCCGCTGTTCACGGTATATCTCACCGACTACGTGACCCGCGCCGTCAAGCGCAGCAAAGACGGCGACACGGATTTGCTGGACTGAGCAGGAGAGCTTGGCTTGGTAGGGGGTGGCCATATCTGCCTGGGAGAAATATAACGCAAGGTATTCATATCTCGATTATTTTTGTAAATTTGCATATGGACAACCTATAAATCCGAATGATAGCTAAAGAGGAGGTATTGGAATTGCTGAAATCCACTGAGTCGTATCGGGTGGAACGCACTGTCAGTACAGGCAACATGGACAAGTTCTGTGAGGCTATTTGTGCGTTTGCCAACGATATGCCCGGCTCCCGTAAAAACGGCTATCTAATTATCGGAGCAAAAGATGATGGCAGTATTGCCGGTATGAAAGTTGACGATGCCCTGCTTAAGAAGATTGCAGGCATCCGTTCTGACGGCAATATACTACCGTTACCAACCATGTCGGTTGAACGTTTTTCGTTTCCTGAAGGTGATTTGCTGGTTGCTGAGGTCAGACCGTCCAATTTGCCTCCGGTTCGCTATCGTGGTAGAGTATTTATCCGTGTCGGACCTCGCAGAGACATTGCTACTGAAGCGGAGGAGAGGATCCTTGCTGAACGTCGCTGTTCATTCATGGCAACCTTTGACGCGACACCTTGCCTAAATGCCAAACTGGAAGATTTGGATATCGATTACATCAAGACCAAGTATCTCCCCATGGTGTTTGATGAGGAAACGCTTGCAACGGACAAACGCGATATCAAAGAGCAACTTGCGTCAATACATCTCTACGACCGCGACAACGACTGTCCGACTTACGCAGGCATAATCCTTTTTGGCACCAATCCCAAATATTTTCTTCTCGGCGATTATGTACAGTTTGTGCGGTTCGCCGAGAAAGACAAAGGAGGCGACATCCTTAATGAACGCCAGTTTGCCGGTCCTCTATACAGAATGTTGCCGACACTGGAATCATTCGTAAAGGATGCCATCATTACACAGCGTCCGGTACCGGAATCGTTATTCCGTGAACGCACTGTCTGGAATTATCCAGAGGGTGCCATCCGTGAATTGCTGATGAACGCCTGTATGCACAGGGATTATCAAGCTAATATGCCTATCCGTCTTTATCAGTTTGATAACTACATCGAAGTGATGAATGCAGGTGGACTGTATGGCGAAGCCCGTCCTGAAAACTTCCCGTCGGTCAATGACTATCGCAACCCTCTCGTGGCTGAAGCCATGAGAGTGATGAAGTATGTCAACAAGTTCAATCGTGGCGTTACCCGCGTACAGGAGATGCTGAAAGATAACGGCAATCCACCGGCAGAGTTTGACGTGAATACAATCACTGCATTCCGTGTCAATGTTCATGCCACGAATGAAGCCGACTTATCTAAGGGCACAAGTCAACCCCTAAGTCAACCCCTAAGTCAATCTATTGAGGAAAAGATTGTAGAATTCTGCAAGGGACCTCGATCATTGGTCGAGATAATGCAATATCTGGGATATAAGGACAGGGTAAAATTTAAGAAGAAATATATTAATCCATTATTGGGTAACGCATTGGCTATGACTATTCCGGATAAACCCAATAGTCGGAATCAAAAGTATATCGTATTACCCGAATAATATATACTTGATGCCTGGCATATGACAAAAGCATCAAGTTAGGCATCAAGTTAACGACTTATGTAGGTTTGAATATCCTTATTGACGCGGGGTAACGTGTGGATGGTGCAACACGGCTAAAGAGGCTGTGTCAAAATAGGCGCAGCCTCTTTTTTATAACCTGTTGAAAAAC
>CAUBWJ010000055.1 GCA_958439725.1 uncultured Muribaculaceae bacterium
CTAAGGTGGATGTAATTTTTGCCTCATTTTATTTGGTTTTTAATATAGTTCGTACCTTGTTTGAGATGCTCCACAAAATTGTCGATGCGTGCCATCTCAGCCGGGATGTTGATCTGCTGGGGGCAGTGTTCTACGCATTTCTTGCATCCGATGCAGTGATTGGCCTGACGGAGCTTCGGCACGCTCCGGTCGTAGCCTATGAGGAATGCGCGACGGGCTTCGCGATAATTCTCGGCCTGGGCGTTTTCAGGAACGTTGCCCTGATTGACACATTTGTTGTAATGCAGAAGCACACCCGGTATATCAAGACCGTAGGGGCAGGGCATGCAGTATTTGCAGTCGTTGCAGGGTACGGTGGGAAACTGCACCATTATGTCGGCTGTATCGTAGAGGAACTGCATCTCTTCTTCCGTAAGGGGCTTCAGAGGGCAGAATGAGCGGAGGTTGTCCTCGAGATGTTCCATATAGGTCATGCCGCTCAGCACGGTGAGCACTCCCGGATGGGTTCCGGCATAGCGGAATGCCCATGAGGCCACGGAGCGTTCCGGCTCACGCTGCTTGAGTCGAGCGGCCACATGGTCGTGGACTTTAGAGAGGCGGCCGCCAAGCAGAGGCTCCATGATAACTGCGGGAATACCACGCTTCTCAAGTTCGGTGTAGAGATATTCGGCATCGGTGTTGCGCGGGTTTAATTCCTTGGCATGCTTCCAGTCGAGGTAGTTGAGCTGGATCTGTACGAAATCCCATTTGTATTTGTCGTGCTGGGAGAGCAGATAGTCGAACACGCGTACATCGCCGTGGTAGGAGAATCCGAGATTGCGTATGCGTCCGGCCTCGCGTTCCTTCACCAGAAAGTCGAGCATGCCGTTGTCGATGTATCGGCTGTTGAACGGAGGCATTCCGTCGCCGTCCGAACCGCCCATGCCTACCGCATGCAGAAGCAGGTAGTCGATATGGTCGGTGCGCAGATACTTGAACGAGTTTCTGTACATTTCCATGGAAGCCTCGCGGCTCCAGGTGTCGGGAGCGAAGTTGGAGAGCTTGGTGGCTATGAAGTATTTGTCGCGCGGATGGCGTGACAGCGCTATTCCGGTAGCCTCTTCGGAATGGCCCTTGCAATAAGCGGGGGATGTATCGAAGTAGTTCACGCCATGGGCTATGGCTTTGTCGACGAGGGCGTTTACGGCATCCTGGTCTATTTCATCCTCTCCATCGGTGCCGTTTGCCACGGGGCGTGTGGGCCAGCGCATGCAGCCGTAGCCGAGAAGCGACACGCTGTCGCCTGTCGAGGGGTTGACACGATGGGTCATTTTGTCGGTGGGTATGGGAGCGTTGGAAGTTCCTTCGGCAGAAATGGCTGAGGCATCTTCTTTGCGGGCGCATCCGGCCACTGAGATTCCAGCTACAGCTCCCGCTCCAAGTCCGAGTTTACGCAGGAACTCGCGGCGGTCTATTCCTGACGCCGAGGGGGTATGGTTGTGGTTCGTTTTCATACGGTTTTGTGAATTTCGTGTCCTTTTACATATATGGCGCTGAACGGACGTGCCGGGCAAAGATTCTCGCAGGCGCCGCAGCCGATGCAGCGTTCTTCGTTTACAACGGGGATTTTGCGTGAATCGGGATTGGCGGGATCGGAGGCCACCATCATTATGGCTCCTGCGGGGCAATGGCGCGCGCAGTTGCCGCAGTCTACATCATCGGTGAGGACCACGCAATTGGCCTTGATCCACACTGCATGGCCGATCTGGGTGGAGGATTTCTCGGGAAGGTCAATCTTCACTATCGCTCCGGCGGGACATACTTCCGAGCATTTGGTGCATTCAGGGCGGCAATATCCGCGTTCGTAACTCGATTCGGGCTGCATGAAACGGTCGAGCGAGGTAGAAGGACGCAGAACGCCGTTGGGGCAAGCCGCAACGCACAGCTGACATGCCGTGCAGTGCTCCGCGAGATGGCGCAGCCCCTTGGCTCCGGGAGGAACAACGGGGGTGTTGCGGGCCGGGATTTTCTTATCCTCGATTACAGCCAGACCACCGTCCACTTTCTTTTCCTGGGCTTTGAGGGCTGCTGTTCCCGCTGCGACGGCCGAGGTGATGATGAATGTGCGGCGTGAGGCTGATTCGGGAGCGGCTCCTTTTGCGTCCGCAGGCTTGCTGTGCGGAGATGCTTTCCGGCGGGTGTAGGATATGGCTCCCTGATGACATTTGCCGATACAGTCCATGCAGGCGACGCAGCGTGAATAGTCTATTGTGTGGTTTTTGGAATCGATGCAAGAAGCCTTGCAGTTGCGCGCGCAGAGACCGCAGCCGTTGCAGCGTGATGTGTCGATTACAGGCCGCAGCCATGAAAAGCGGGCGAGGAATCCGAGAACCGTGCCGACGGGGCAGATGGTGTTGCAGTATGTACGGCCGTTTCGCCATGCAAGCACGGCAAGAACCACAAGAGTGACTACAGCTACCGTAAACACGGGCCAGCTGCGCACCCACACATCAGTGCGGTAGAACGCATAACTGTCGGCCGACTCGGCAGCCGAGGCCAGCAGATTGTTTGCCGCAGCCCATACGGGGCCCAGGAGGTTCTGGACTATGCGGCCGTAGGCGCTGTAAGGGGCAAACAGCGCAACAACCCATCCCAGCCCGGCCAGAAAGGCTATGATTAACAGCGCAAGCATTCCATAGCGCAAAGTGTTGAGGGCTTTTGAATAACGGTAACGGTTTTTACGGGCGCGGCGTCCCAGAGCGGCGAAGCCGTCCTGCATTACTCCCAGCGGACAGATTACCGAACAGTAGATGCGTCCGAATATGAGAGTCAGCACAACGAGTGCCCCCACCACTCCCACATTCAGCGCCAGCAACGCGGGGAGGAACTGGATTTTGGCCATCCACCCGAGCCAGGTGTGGACTGTTCCGGTGAAGTCGAGAAAAAGGAGCGTTATGCCTGTGATGAATATCAAGGCCAACGCAACACGGATTTTTCGTAACATACGGAAAATGATAAATTGCTATGGTTAAATAAATAAAGTGACGAATGAACGGTTGCAAATATAAGTAAATCCCTGCGAAAAAAGCTACACTATTTTCCCTGAAAATTTACCATTATTACAGATATTGCCATGCTGATACGGAAGCAGCTGACGGATAGGAACCTCTTATCGGAGGGAGTGGAGGGCGGCGAGCATCTGCTCTATGCTTGAACGCATGGCGAGAAGGCGCTGCACTGTCTTGTGGCGACGCTCAATGCCTTTGGGATTGGAACGGATCTGTTCCTGGGCGGCGTCGAGCTTCAGGCCGCAGTCCTTGACCAGATAGTGGATCATCGAGATTTTTTCGATGTCGGCGGCGGTGTAGAAACGTATGCCGGTCTTGCTGCGGCGCGGCTTTATTACGGTGAAACGGCTTTCCCAGAACCGGAGGGTGGATGCGGGGATGTGAAGCAGTTCGGCCACTTCGCTTATTTTGTAGAATTTTTTATCGAGTTCGTCCATGGCGTTCCGGTCAAAAATTACCTGTGTTTCTTTGTGTTGCAAAAATACAAAAATAAGGCTAATTTTGCACACTGATTCCGGCCGGAAAATTTTTCGGTGGTGTTGCAATATCGGCAAAAGTAGGGCTGCTTCATGAAGTGGCTGATGCTAAGCTGCTGGTTGTCAACGGATGCACGAGCGTGCATCCCTACAATTCGGACGGTAAACTGAGTTTCGCAACACTATCGGATATACGACCGGAAAGGAGAAAAAACGCAATAAATACAGATACTTAAATAATATTTTCCAGTGACTAAAAGAACTGCAAAGGAGATTCGCGAGTCGTTCAAGGACTTCTTCCGCGAAAAGGGACACAAGATTGTTCCCTCCGCTCCAATGGTAATCAAGGACGATCCCACGCTGATGTTTACCAACGCGGGTATGAACCAGTTTAAAGATATAATCCTCGGCAACAAGGCGGCGAAATACCACCGTGTGGCCGACTCGCAGAAGTGTCTGCGCGTGAGCGGCAAGCATAATGACCTCGAAGAGGTTGGAATGGACACCTACCACCACACTATGTTCGAGATGCTCGGCAACTGGAGCTTCGGCGACTATTTCAAGAAAGAGGCCATAGACTGGGCCTGGGAATATCTGGTTGACGTGCTCAAGCTCGATCCCGACAGACTTTATGCCACGGTGTTCGAAGGCTCGCCTGAAGAGGGTCTGGAACGTGACGACGAGGCTGCTTCATACTGGGAACAGCATCTGCCCAAAGACCACATAATCAACGGCAACAAGCACGACAATTTCTGGGAGATGGGCGATACGGGCCCCTGCGGCCCATGCTCGGAGATTCACATTGACCTCCGCAGCGACGAAGAACGTGCCGCAAAACCGGGCGCAGAGATGGTGAACCACGACCATCCTCAAGTGATAGAGATATGGAACCTCGTGTTCATGCAGTATAACCGCAAGGCCGACGGCTCGCTGGAACCCCTTCCCGCCAAAGTGATAGACACCGGCATGGGATTCGAGCGTCTGTGTATGGCCCTGCAGGGCAAGACCTCTAACTACGATACGGACGTGTTCCAGCCGATGATCGAGGTTATAGGCCGTCTGTCGGGTCACAAATACGGCACTGACCACAAGACCGACGTGGCCATGCGCGTGATCGCCGACCATGTGCGCACCATAGCTTTCTCGATAGCTGACTCGCAGCTGCCAGGCAACGCTAAGGCCGGTTACGTGATACGCCGCATCCTGCGCCGCGCCGTGCGCTATGCCTATACTTTCCTGGGACAGAAACAGGCGTTCATGTATAAGCTGGTGGATACCCTCATTGAGAATATGGGCGAGGCTTATCCCGAACTACCCGCACAGCGCGAACTGATAATGCGCGTGATAAAAGAGGAAGAGGATTCCTTCCTCCGCACCCTCGAGAATGGTATCAAGATGCTCGACAATGCCATAGCCGGCGCCCGCAAGGATGGAAAGACCGAGATTTCGGGCAAGGAGGCATTTGTGCTTTACGATACCTACGGTTTCCCGCTTGACCTTACAGAACTCATACTGAAAGAGAACGGCATGACTCTGGACCAGGCCGGCTTCGACAGCGAAATGCAGGCCCAGAAGGAGCGCGCCCGCAATGCCGCTGCCACCGAGACAGGCGACTGGACCGTGGTGAACGAGGGTGAACCCGAGTTTGTGGGCTATGACTTCACAAAGATTCCCACGCGCATACTCCGCTACCGTCTGGTGAAGCAGAAGAAGGGCGAGTATTATCAGATAGTTCTCGCACAGTCGCCTTTCTACGCCGAGATGGGCGGTCAGGTAGGTGACCGCGGCACTCTTACTGATTCGGAAGGCCGCGTGACCGAGGTGTACGACACCAAGCGTGAGAACGGAATGGCAGTACATCTGGTGAAGGAGCTGCCTGCCGACGTTACAGATACATTCGAGGCCGCAATAGACGAGAAGGCCCGCATGGCCACATCGTGCAACCACACGGCCACCCATCTTATCCATCAGGCACTGCGCCAGGTGCTGGGCACGCATGTGGAGCAGCGCGGATCGTTTGTTTCGCCTGATGTGCTCAGATTCGACTTCTCGCATTTCCAGAAACTCACCCCCGAGGAGCTGCGCAAGGTTGAGCATCTTGCCAATGCCAAGGTGCGTGAGGCCATAGCGCGCGACGAGCGCCGCTCGGTGCCTATAGCCGAGGCCCGCGAGATGGGCGCCATGGCGCTGTTCGGCGAGAAATACGGCGATGAGGTGCGCGTGATACGCTACGGCGACTCCGTTGAGCTTTGCGGCGGAACGCACGTGGCCAATTCAGGCAACATCGGCATGATAAAAATCGTGTCGGAAAGCAGCATTGCAGCCGGTATCCGCCGTATTGAGGCCATAACCGGCGAGGCTGTGGAGAACGCGATGGACGAGCTCACTGACACCCTTCATAATGTGGCCGCGATGTTCAACAACGCTCCTGATGTGGAGGCTGCCGTGAAGAAGGCTGTGGCCGAGAATTCCGACCTTCACAAGCAGGTGGAGGAATACTTCAAGGAGCGCGTGGTGAATCTCTCGCGGCAGCTTCTCGACAAGGCTACCGAGACTCCGGCAGGAGTGAAAATCGTGGAGATGCAGGGTCTGAGAATGCCCGATGTGGTGAAGAACGTGGCTTTCAACGTAAGAAATCTTTCGGGCGAGAATACAGTGTTTATCGCCGCTACGAAGGATGCCGGCGGCAAGCCGCTGCTTACCGTTATGGTGACCGACGACCTGGTGAAGTCGGGGCTTAACGCATCGCAGATTGTACGCAATGCCGCCAAGAAGATACAGGGCGGCGGCGGAGGTCAGCCCGGGTTCGCCCAGGCCGGCGGCAAGAACGCCGACGGACTCGCCGAGGCTTTTGCCGAGATGCGTGCCGCTGTGGAAGCGTAACTTCAGGAAATCAAGGTATTTATCAGATAAAAGAGGATGGGCCGTCACGATCCATCCTCTTTTTGCTTCCTTTGCGAACAAAACCAGAGCCGGTGCCGTTTAAGATGCATACGAATTCAACTAAATCGTTCGATATGAAGAATTATACGTTTTCGGGACTTACCCGTTACTGGTGGGTGCCGCTTATCACCGGTCTGATCTGTATAGGCCTTGGAATATGGACGCTGTGTTCGCCCGTGGAGTCAATCAAAATTCTGGCATACGCCTTTGCAGTGTGCTTTGCGGTAGCCGGAATATTCTATATCGTGTTCTCCTGCATGGCCTCGCGCTTCACAAGCGACTGGGGCTGGGGACTGGCCATGGGCATACTTGAAGTGATAGGCGGCGTGTGGCTCCTGATGCTTCCCGCACCGCAGCTTGAGGTTGCGTTTATCTACATCGTGGGCTTCTGGATATTGTTTGCTGCCATCAGTTCGGTGTCGGTGGCTTTTGCGATGCCCGGCGGAGGCGCCTGGACGGTATGGGCCGTGCTGCTTCTGATTGCCACAATCATATTCGGAGTGATATTCCTCACGAACCCGTTGGCCGGAGGCGTTGCCGTATGGATGTGGCTTGCATTGTCGCTGATAGTGTTCGGCGTGTACCGACTGGTATTCGCAGGCAGGCTGAAAACTCTCCGCGAGGATACCGACGGGCTGCTCTGATTCCAATTATTATTTATATATGAAGCTGCGCTGTGAACCCTACGTTCATGGCGCAGCTCCTGTTTTGTGGGAATGCGGATGTCAGGCGGTGAGTTCGGGAGGCAGCACGGGCATGGCTCCGTTGCGGGTGCAGACGTAGGCGGAGGTGCGCACGGCCAGCGAATGAGCCTCGGGAACGCTTTTGCCCCGGAGTATGGAGGCTATGAAGGCGGCTGTGAAGCTATCGCCCGCGCCCACCGTGTCGGCAACCTCTACATGGGGCGTGGGCTGGAAGGAGACGTTGCCGGGCGTGAACACATAGCTGCCGTTGATGCCGCATGTGAGAATGAGCATCCGGAGGTTGTATTTGCCGAGAAGTATCCAGCATTTGTCCTGAAGGTCGATTCCGGGGTAGCCGAACATACGGCTGACTATCACGAGTTCCTCATCGTTGATCTTCAGAACGTTGCAGCGCTGCATGGAGTTGCAGAGGATTTCCTTGTCGTAGAAACCCTGACGGAGGTTCACGTCAAAGACCGTAAGAGTGTCGTCGGTGCGGGGTATTGCGTCGAGAAACCGGTTGATGGTGTCGCGCGACACCACATTGCGCTGTGCGAGGGAGCCGAAGCATACGGCCTTGGTGTTCTGGGCGAGGGCGTGGAGCTGCGGAGTGTAGGGAATGTTGTCCCAGGCCACATTCTCTTTGATTTCATACTGCGGTATGCCTGCGGGGTCGATTTCCACCTGCACAGTGCCGGTAGGGTAGGGCACTTCGGGGATAAGATGGTTGAGCCCCTTGGAGGTGAAATTTTCCAGGAGTTCCTTTCCGAAGGTATCGGCGCCGACGGCGCTTACCACACAGCTCGGCAGGCCGAACTGCGAGACGTGGTAGGCGAAGTTGGCGGGAGCACCGCCTATTTTTTTACCTTCAGGAAGAATGTCCCACAGGGCTTCGCCCATTCCTACAACTAAGTTTTCCATGTCGATGCGTTTTTTTGAGGTTTACTATTGAGAAGAACATCCAAATGTACGCAAAATAAAAGCTTTGGGCAAATCCCGGTCTGGCAATGGGTGAGATTCGCGGATGCTTGTTTATGGAAGAATTTCTTTAATGCGGAACAACGAACAGCCGTTTTTCGTAATTTTGCAGTGATAATTGAATACTGAAGATGAATGAAGCTGCAATTGGCGTAGACGTGAGGTCGCGCGTTATCGGATTTTTATGGCAGCATGTGTTGCTGTTTTTATCGCTTTTTGTAATGACTGCCGGAGTGGCGCTGTGTGTACGCTCGGCTCTGGGCAGCAGTGTGATTTCAACCATTCCTTATGTTATGACCGAGGCCGGAGCCGCGTCGATGGCACCCGGGCTCACAATCGGGCAGTATACCTATCTGATGAATTTCGTTCTGGTTCTGGCCCAGATAGCTGTGCTGCGCCGCAGATTCGAGGCCGTGCAGCTGTTTCAGCTCGTGATAGGCTTTGCTTTCGGCTGGCTGCTCGATGTGAATATGGCGCTTACCGACGGTCTGGTAGGCGAGGGGCTGCTTTCACAGATTTTGGCCCAGCTGGCGGGGTGTACGATACTGGGAATAGGAATAGCCTTTGAGGTGCGCTGCGGGTCGGTGACCATGCCGGGCGAAGGTATGCCCGTGGCTCTGACGCGCGTCACGCGGCTTCCCTTTCCGAAAGCAAAGATTATCGTAGACATATCGCTGGTGGTGATAGCCGTTGTGCTGGGCTACGGGTTCTTCGGCCGATGGATGGGCAATGTGGTGGGCGTCGGCACACTCTTCGCCATGTTCTATGTGGGACTTGTGGTAAAGATGGTCGCTCCCCGCATCGGGTGGTTCGACCGCGTCCTGAGCTTCCGCCCCGGCATCCGCCGTGTGGTCTACGGCCTCCTCCGCTACCTCGGCAACCGCATCAGCTGAGAGGGGGTTATTGAACTATAATAACTGACGAAAATGGCCGCCTCGCGCTGTGCGAAACGGCCATCAGAAAGCTCTTTATTATAAGAATACCGGCTCAGCGAATCAGCTATATTTTCTTTTTGTTCCAAAGGATTTCAAGAACCTTAAACATGTACCGGCATCCTTCGAACACATAATTGGAATAGACATTGTTTGTCTTATATGCCTTGATATGGTCTTTTAGAATCTGCCGGTGGCTCTTAAAGCCTGAGGTGGAAGCTCCTCCCGTCCTCATTGTCACGAAATCGGCGTCGACATATTTCGTCACTATCCGGTTTACAAATATCAGCCGCAATAACTGTTCGAAATCTGCCGCCACCCTGAATTCCGTATTAAAGTTTCCCAGCAGTTTATAGACATGCTTTCTGCAATAAAACGACGGATGGGCAGGCATAAATCCGAAACGCATCATCCATCTCCGGAAATATGACGAGGAATAATACCTTACGCACTTATTAAGATTATCCTTGTTCACATAGTGGATGTCGGCATAGACGGCGTCACATCCTTCGATATTCTTTATCACGGAAGAAAGTACGGTCTGGGACGAAAAAAAATCATCAGAATTAAGAATTCCGATGATTTCACCTTCTGCCATTTCTATACCCTTGTTCATTGCATCATAAATACCGTGGTCAGGTTCACTTATGTATCGCAATCGGCCCTTATATTTCGGCTCATATTCCCTGACGATATCCATTGTATCGTCTTTCGACGCCCCATCCACAATAATATGTTCATAATCAGCATAGTCCTGAGCAAGGACGCTTTCCAAAGTGTCACGAAGCGTTGAGCCACTGTTGTAAGTGGCCGTGATAATGGATATTTTCATGTAAAATTGATGATATTATTGTCTCTTCAACCAATCTAAGGTATGCTTAATGCCGGTGATTCGATCATAGGGCGGATTAGGCGCAACCAGATTGGTGACAGTAAGGTCTAAAACATTGTCCGTTGTCATATTTTTTAGGCGGAACGATGTCATTGGAAAATGATATCCAAATACTTTCAAAAAATCTCCTACATAACCAGCCGCTTTCAGAGTCCAGAAAGGAAGTCGCGGTATTTTGATACCCAATGTTCCCCCAATCTCATTAGCCCAATCCTCAATATTAGTAGGTTTGTCGCCTAGATAAAATACTTTATGAGATTTACATATGGTAGTATCATTTAATATTTGAATAATCTGATAAACAGAGTTTCCAATATATCCATATGTTTTTGTACACGATTTTTTTCCAATATGAAAATATCTTCTTGACATGACCATGTCAAAAAAATTTCGATAGGGCACTTTAAACCAAGGTCCCCATATAGATGTTGGTCGAAGAAAAGCCCAATCACATCTT
>CAUBWJ010000056.1 GCA_958439725.1 uncultured Muribaculaceae bacterium
TATAGACTATGGGTTTTCACTTGCTTTGGGCTGGTTGCGATATCAACTCCAATATTTTGAAACATACTTTTTTGTGCAAATAGAGGATAGAGCTTGCAGATTTGAAGCGCAATATGAACAGAAGGCTATTTTAGGGAATATTGAAGAGACTAATTCATTATCCTTATTAAAGGATATATCTGACCATAAATATCTATGGGAAAAGTGTAAGCTACGTATGTCTGAACGTTTATCACCCTCCCAATTTGCCTTGTTTGAAAAAGTTACATCCTCGTCTTTTGAACCTCCCAAGCTGATATTGAATGTTCCAAATTGGATCATTCATGAAAAAATTGAATCTATCATTTATAATATTTCTTCAATATTTCGAGAAATTTATGGTGAAGATATGAGTCTTTGGTATAATGTAGAGTAAATATGGTAGAACTTCTTTTAAAACGCTATCTTTGGCTTATTGACATTCTGCGTCGCAGAGGTGAGATGACTTATGAGGAGATTTCCTCGGCATGGGAGCGTTCTGGGGTAAATGACAATGGGTCACTGTTGTCAAAGCGGACGCTGTATAATCATTGTCAGGCAGTGGGTCGTCAATTTGGGATTGAGATAACATGCAGACGAGGACGTAACCTCAATTTCTATTATATCGCCAATCCTGAAGCTTTGAGTGATGACAGTATGAACAGCTGGCTAATCGAGAATTTCTCGGTCGCAACATTATTGTCGGAGAACAAAGATATGTCAGACAAGATATTGCTTGAGGATATTCCCTCAGGGCGAATGTATCTCGATGATTTGCTGGCTGCTATAAGAGAAGAAGCCGTAGTGAGACTCTCATACCGCAACTTTTCGGGTCGTGGCTATGATGATTTAGATGTGGAGCCACTTTGTGTAAAACTTTTCAAACGAAGATGGTATGTACTCACCCGTCTCTCAGGCAGCGGAAAGTTACAGATATTCGCACTTGACCGTATCACTTCTTTGGCCAAAACAGGGCGCAAATATGTCTACCCCTCAGATTTTTCGCCAGCGGAATTCTTCGCTCCATATTTCGGTATAATAGCCTTGACCGGTGAGAAACCGGAAACAATACGACTGCGTGTATTCGATGAGCTGAAAGGATATCTTAAATCCCTCCCTCTGCATCATTCGCAAAGAATAGTTGAAGAAGCGGATAATCATTTGGATATTACCGTAAAGGTGGCTCCGACCTTCGACTTCGTTCAGGAAATTCTCTCTCATCGCGAGCAGATGGAAGTCATTGCGCCGGTATCATTACGAATAGAGCTGTTGGATTTAATCATGAAAATGAGGAACAGGTATAGTTATGTCGAGAAGTAGAAAGAAGAATCCGGTTGTTTGGTGGTGTGGCCGTTCTAACAAACAGAGCAAGCAGCAATGCAACAAACGATTTCGCCGAATCGTGAATCAAAGGTTACTTTCGGATTACTACCTGCCACATCATGTCAGGGAAGTGATGGATGAATGGGTAATGGCGGCTGACGGGAAACACAGATTGACATCTGATTCAAAAAATTATAAAAAGTGCTTAAGAAAGAAATGAACAGGCATGCTATTGCTGAGATAAACCATTTCATTGTACTTAACGACCGTCTGGTAGAGTTGCAACATGAGGTGATGGAACAGGTCAAAGTCATTACCGAAAATCTTCGGGAGCAGATAACTAAAGGATTTCATCAATACGATACTTTCGTTATTGACGGCTATATTTATGTCGAGGCATATGAAGAGGATAATACAGACGAACTATTGGATGCACTCTCATCATTTGCGAAATATTCTGTGATATGGTCCAATGACGAAACGAGTCAGGAAGTTCTTGAGGCTGAGATCGCTGAAGATATGCACTGGTATGCCAACTGGGGTGGTGTATTCCATCAGCTCGAGACGTCGCATGGATTGAAGCTGTGCCGTGCCTTCTGTCATCTGTTTGAGGAATCAAGGGTATTCACAATCGGTGATATTATGAAGATCAAGCCGGAAATGTTACAGCCTCATGTAGAGATTAACATCTAACTGCTTACGAATATTATGCCCAAACAAAAACGACATCAAGCTGGTAAATACCCACGAGAGGATAAATCGGGATTCACTCCGGATTTTGCCGATCATAAACCTTACACACTTTTTCGATCCGACAACGGTTTGTGGGGCGTTAAGAATGGTGATGGTGCGATTGAAATCGAGCCTGCATATTATCGTGCCGAACAGACGGATTGGGAACGGGAACATGAAGCAGTGCGGCTTGTCTCTAAAAATGATGTTTTGATTGTCACACCTGACGGCTGGGACATTCAGGCGTGGATTTCGGAAGACCTGACAAACAAATTTTAGATGATTATGATACGAAATGAACTTAGTTCAAATCTGACATTTGAAGAATTTAAAGCGTTGGCTGAGCGAGAGCCAAGCCTTAAGGGACGATGGATATATATGCTCACCCGCAAGATGATGCATGCTGATGAGATGAAACATCCCTATCCCAGGTTTGAACTCTCCCATGAGGAGATTTTATATTTTCGTTCGTTAGCCGATGCAGAAAAATATATGAGAAATCATACTTCCAATGTCTATTGTAATTGTGTAAAGCAGCTGCCTTTCGGCGACAAGGGAGAGAATGGCTATAGTAATCAGGGGGCGGAATGGCTCTATGGTCGGGATGGGAATATGCTGGACTATACCATTACCCGGGGGTTCGGGACACCGACTGACACATGTTTCTTCGGCCGCCCTTCGCATCGTCAACGTTTTAAAGTCGGAGACATTGTGGAGGTAGTCGACGCAGAATATGTAAGACTTGCGGTGTTGAATCATCAGGTGCCGAGTATCAGACGTTGCTGGGGGGCATATAATAAATTCAAGTCGTCCCGATTTCCTTATTGTCTGGATTTGTCTGATGACAGTGCGGTTGTAATCGACGGACCATCATATTATGACCATGATCATGTCTCGTCTCTGCAACTTCTTGAACCGCGTTATCCGATTCCTGAAGCCATAAAGGCGGATATGCTCACATGGAATGAACGTTGTGAAAAAGAAGAGGAAGGCATCTGGCTGAAGGAAATCAGTGAGCATCGCGACTCGGCGAATGATGAAAAAGGAGAAAGCTTTGGTGAGTTTTATGAACTTGGACTGTACATCCACTTTGATGAAGATAGTAATCGTCCTCATCTTCATGTTAATGATCGTTATGGCTTAAAAGTTGGGTTGTCTATCGAAAAAGCGGAATACTATGATCATGATGGTTATACCGGTCGGCTGACCGATAATCAGCTAAAAGGTCTGTACTTCTATCTTAGTGTGGTAACGCAAGGAAAAACGAGGTGGTGGTATATGCTCAGGGTCTGGAATGAGGATAATGACAATCGTGACCGGATGTTATCTTTAGATATTCCTTTGCCGGATTATTTATCGCTGATTACTGATTGATCGGGGGAATTGGGGGGGGTATTTGAGATATTGGAATTATTGGAATGATTGGAGGGAGGGGAGAGGGGAATGTGGGGGTTGGGCTTGAAAAGTGGGGAATCTATGATTATATTTGTAGGTGATAATAAGTTGAAAAAGGTATGCTCGTTACTATAGTTACTCTGGTGATGGCTGCGGCTGGTTTTGTGTGGGGAAAGATTCGTGCTGATGTGGTGGCTCTCATTGCGTTGCTTGTGCTGACGCTTTCGGGCATTCTTACCACTCAGGAGGCTCTGTCGGGATTTTCGAATCCGATTGTGATAATGATGGTGGGGCTGTTTGTGGTGGGAGGTGCCATTTTCAATACGGGGCTGGCCAAGATGATTGGCGCGCGGTTGTCGCGCCTGGGTAACGGGAGCCCTACGCGGCTGTTTCTGGTGGTGGTGCTGGCCACGGGACTTATAGGCGGTTTCGTGAGCAATACCGGCACGGTTGCGCTGATGCTTCCTATAGTGGTTTCGATGGCAGCAAGTGCGGGCGCGTCGGCTTCACGCTTTCTTATGCCGCTGGCATTTGCCTCGAGTATCGGCGGAATGCTTACGCTGATAGGTACGCCTCCGAACCTTGTGATAGCCGAGGCGTGGGAGGAATTCAGCGGCACGCCTTTGACGATGTTTTCTTTTCTGCCTACGGGCATGATATGTCTGGCGGCCGGAACTCTGCTGCTTATACCGCTGAGCAAGATTCTTTCGGGAAACAAGAAGAAAAATGACGGGTCTTCGAAAAGGAACCGTACGCTCGCCGACATCGTTGAGGAGTATAATCTCAACCACGATCTGTGGCGCGTGGATGTGCCCGCTTCGTCTCCAATCTCTGGGCTTTCGCTCGGCGCTCTTTCGCTCAGGGCCAACTATGGTCTGGAGGTGCTGGAGCTAAGGGTGGTGGAAGGAAAAGGACTGCTGAAAAATGTGACGCAGGAAGCGCCGACGGCTTCATCGGTAATCGAGGTGGGCGACATACTCTTCATACGCGGGCCGCGCGAGAATGTGGACCGGTTCGTGTCGGATTACGGGCTGCGGGTGGCTGACGATAACGATGAGTCGCGCCGGCATCTGGATTTCTATGACATTGGTCTGGCCGAAATAGTGATTCTTCCCAATTCGGGAATACTTAAGGAGACGATAGCGGGTCTGGATTTCCGCAACCGTTATAATGTGAATATCCTCGGTGTGAGAAGAGGCGGGGAGTATATCACCGATAATCTGGGCGACCGGAAGGTGGCCAAGGGAGATGTGCTTCTGGTGCAGGGCACATGGGATGCTATCGAGAAAATAAGCCGCGATACGCGCGACTGGGTTGTGCTTGGCGAGCCGGAAGGTCAGGCTTCGAAGGTGACTATCGACTATAAGGCGCCGATGGCGGCCGTGATAATGCTGGGAATGATTGCTGCATTGGTGTTCAGTAGCGTTCCTGCTGTGTTTGTTGTGCTGACTGCAGGGGTGCTGATGATGCTGACGGGATGTTTCCGCAGCGTGGCCGATGCTTACCGCACTATAAATTGGGAAAGTATCGTGCTGATTGCAGCGATGATGCCGATGAGTTTCGCGCTGGAGAAAACGGGCGTGAGCGAGATTGTGAGTGTGTCGCTTGTCGAGGCGCTTGGGGAGATAGGGCCGCACTGGCTTATGGCAGGAATCTATTTTACGACGTCGCTGCTTACGCTTTTCATATCGAATACGGCCACAAGCGTGCTGATGGCCCCGATAGCGGTTCAGAGTGCCGTGGCCTATGGTGTGAGTCCGCTACCGATGCTTTTCGCGGTGACTTTCGGGGCATCGCTGTGCTTCATGTCGCCGTTCTCCACGCCGCCTAACGCACTGGTGATGCCAGCCGGCCAATACACGTTTATGGACTATGTGAAGGTGGGAGCGTCGCTGCAGATTCTGCTGGGCATATTGATGATATTTGTTATTCCTGTTTTCTTTCCGTTCTGAGAAAGCGGTGCTACCGTTTTTAACGGCATTTTATTATATTTGCAGATATGACTTTATTCCTTATTTATGATACCGCAATTTGAAGAAATACGCATAGAAGTGCTTAAAGAGTTGAAATGTGGAAAGATTATGAGGACGAGAGACCTCAAACTGCTCCTGGCCAAACATTTCCATCTGACACAAGAAGAGATGAACGCTTGGTATCCGTCGGGAAACGGCGAGATATCCTCGGTTGTTCGTTTGAAAAAGTGTAATGGAGGCATGGTTATTCGGTCGAAAAAGTGTAACTCTTGTTCTACTCAATTGAAGAATCCAGGCCTTAAAAAGAATTTAATCAATCCTCTGCGTATTCGTAGTAGATGTCCCACAATGTATCCGGGAAGCCATATCCACAACACTCCACAGACTTAATCATCTTTTTCATGCGTGGCGAGTATTCGGGCATCAGTCCGTTGGAAGATATGAATTTGACCGCTTTGTTGAAATTGTTTTCAAGAGCGGTATAAAACGGATCGTCGTAATCGCCGTATTGTGCGGTCAGGCTGCATCCTTGTTCCACATAGTAGAGCATCAGGTCCGCAATGGCATGTGGGTCAGGTACAAGTTTCTTGAATGAGGTTATCAGTTTATTGCATTCTCTGAAACTCGGATCTTTGGGCCAGTCATTGCGGCCAAAGAATTGGTTGCGTATTGCCTTCTTATATTTTTCAAGCTCGGCATCGCTATTGGGTTCCATATAAAACTCAAGCCATGCGTTCGCTTCCTTGCTCGCATCGTATAACTGGAGCATTATATCGACTACCTGTTCTTTTGAAAGAGCCGACATATATTTTTTTAATTTTGCTTTTGACATTTTGGTACAGTTAAAGTGGGATTATTCTGAAAATCTGTTGAAACGGCTTATCCGTTCATTTACAATACGGATGTAGTTGCGTTTCAGTTTGTCGGTGAGAAAACTATGGTCAACAAGTCGCTTTGCACCTTCAGGGAAAGCGGTGTATTTGTTTAGGATTCTATCAATACGTTTTTTTACCAGGCCAATTTTCTCTCCGAATTTCTCAAAGTCGAGGCGGCATGGGTGTCCGGTTCTGTCGTAAATGTCGCTTTTTTCTATATCGTATGCCAGTCCACCGTCAAGACCGAAGTCATCGCCATTGACATGCAGGCTGGTGTTGATAAGGTCGTAAGCAGGAGCCAGTCGGTAATCGCGCCCATTCAGAATCAACGAGAAATTTTTAAGGTGATCATCGCCATTAGCATAAATGTAATTGAAAACCACAAGTTCAAAGAACCGCTCCATGTCAACCATCCATGCGGCGACATTTGCCCTGATCGCTTTGGCTATATCCTCATAGCAACCGTTGTATTTGAACTGAAGGCCGGCGGTCTGTTCATTCTTGCCTATTATCGAGGCGAAATCCTCCATCGGGAGTTTTGACCCGTCGGGGAGGATGTCGAAACGGCGGGTAATATATACCGACTGACCTTTGGGCGTAAAACAAAGACCATTAGCCGCGGTCTGTATTCCGTAAATCTGTGAGGCAATCTGCATCGTAAGATGCTCGTTGGCAGGAATCATCTTGCGGTCACGAAGAGTCTTGTCCCACGGCGCAGGTTTCAATATATGCGTAGAACGTTCATTGTCGCCTGCTATATTGATTGCATTTGCATTTATAATAGCCGGAAATTTTTCCTGAACGCCTGAAACCGATATGCGGTGCATGGCATCCGCAATCTCGCCGACATTCCGGAACTCGTCAATGTCAAATCCAAGTACCGGATTCACTTTTGTTTTACCAAATAGTAATTTGGCGTATTTCGGGCTATAAGTGTTAAATCCCTCAGCAAGAGAAGAAGGACAGTTCTTTATTTCAACCATTGGTAATCCTCCTTACATTAACGGCTCCTATAAAATCTCTGTCGGCCATCGCTTCAAGCAGTCCGAAAAAATCCTGTTCATCAATTTTCAACGAGCGGCAAATCACACGGCGGTTTGCTCCCTCCGGAATCATATTAGAGAAGAAAGGGAACAAGTGCTCAGAATAAAAAGCATCTGTTCTTTTGGGTAGCGTCGCAGAAATCGGGGGCATGGGAGAGTCAAGATAATCTTTACAATATTGGAAAGAATATCCGATTCCCGGGTGCTTCTCCGTCAATATACCGGCTTTTATTTCATTGAAATATACCTCAAGCTGTTTCATACGGTCTGCCTTATGCGATATTCAATCTCAATGCCAAGGACATCAAGAATTTTCTTCACGGTGCTAAGTGCAGGATTACCCTTGCCACGCTCAATATCCTTGATTGTAGCAAGACCCACTTGCGACATTTCAGCAAGATCCTGTTGGGTGAGGGAAAGCGTTTCCCTACGCTGTTTCATTATATCCATCAGTTCCATAGTCTGACATAATAAACTTTTTCGCAAAAATAAGGAGAATTTCTGAAACTGCCAAACGAAAGTATAATAAATCATACTTTCGACCGTTCTATTATAGTTGGTATTGAAATTGGTCGAATAAAGTATAGTATATCATACTTCTGTCGCTTGTGAAAAATTTATTTGGTGGATTTGTGAAAAAGTATTAATTTTGCGGCCACAAAAAAAGAAACAAATGGCAAGACAGCATTGCAACATACTAATCATCAAAGGTATTCAAAGCTTAAAAGGCTTTGAACGCAATGCATGTGTGCTTATGCCGTCAACAACAGACACATCATATTGCGAAGCTGTCCGACCGTTTCGTTTCAGTAACCCAACTGACATAAGTTAGTCTACAAATACAGACTACTGAGATATAACGACTGTCGGAAAGTCCTTACCAGGCTTCCCGACAGTCGTTTTTTTGTGTCCAAACCGATATAACCTTCTCCATCGCGATTAGCTGCGGACACACATTTCAATAATCGCGTTTTATGGCGCATAACATCTAAGGAAATGATCAATTTCAAAAAGTACAGTTCCATCGACAATGTCATCACCCGCGACTTCATGGAGCGGGTCTGGGCAGAAATGCCGGCAGACCTTGAATGGGTAGTGCAAGAGAAGGTGCACGGTGCAAACACCAGCTTTCTCTGCGATGGCGAAGAAGTAAGATTCGCAAAGAGGACATCAGTGCTCTCCGGTGATGAAAATTTCTACGACTTTCTGTCATTGCTGGAGGCTTACAAGCCAAAAGTGCTGTCCCTGTTCAAGAGAATCCGCGCGACACATCCCGCAGTTACCGCCATCTCCGTGTTCGGCGAGATGTTTGGCGGACGTTATGCCCATGAAGGGGTGCCCGCCGTCAAGGGGATGACCCTGATCCAGAAAGGCGTGAACTATACTCCAGTCCATGAGTTTTACGGGTTCGATATCTACCTCTTTGAGGGAGAGACAGGGTGCTATCTTTCGGTAGATGAGGTAAACTCTCTCTTCGAGGCCGAGGGCTTTTTCTATGCACGGACGCTGAAGAGAGGTTCACTTGCAGAATGCCTGAAATATCCCAACACATTCCAGAGCAAAATCTCACAGTGGCTTGGCTTGCCTGACATCGACGACAACATCTGCGAGGGTGTCGTGATCCGTCCCGTCACGCCGCAGTATCTCAGGAATGGTTCCAGAGTACTGATAAAGAGCAAGAACGCCAGATTTGCCGAAAAGAAATCAGTAAAGACCCGCAACAAGCTCTTCACAGAACCAGTACCCTACAGCGACTCATTGAAGGCGATGCTTCCCGAGCTGGAGGCTTACGTCACCGAAAACAGGCTGAACAATGTTATCAGCCATATCGGTGAGGTTACGCTTCCCAAGGATTTCGGGAAAATCATGGGTATGTTCTCAAAGGATATCCTTGAGGATTTTATGAAGGAGCATGGTGGTGCATACACCGCTCTCGACAAGTGCGAGCAGAAATCGCTCAACCGCGAGCTCAACAAACTCGCTACCGGCTTCGTCAAGGAGATTTTACTCAGCAAAGCATATATAATCCCCTAATCATCAGCTATTCATCTCCGGTGCTCTCCGCCGGAGATGGATTCAACGTCAGTTTAACGAGTTATTGAAGAATAATGAAAATACAATACGCATCTGACCTCCATCTGGAGTTTCATGAAAACAGCCGTTGGCTGAAAGAGAATCCGCTTATAACTGTCGGCGATGTTCTATTATTAGCCGGAGATATCGGCTATCTGGGAGATGACAATTACGCGCATCATCCCTTCTGGGACTGGTGTGCAGAGTCTTTCCGTCAGACTATCGTAATTCCCGGAAATCACGAGCTATACAAAAGCTTTGACATCAACGACCTTCACGAAGGCTGGCAGCTCGATATTCGTCCTAATGTCAGAGCGTGCTATAACTGCGTGATTCAGTTGGCTCCCAACATCGATCTCATCGCATCGACTCTTTGGGCAAAGATTCATCCTTATGATGAGTATCAGACCGAACGCGGAGTAACTGACTTTCATCGTATCAGAAACGGACAGTTCCGTCTCTCGGCCCAGCGTTTCAATCAGGAGCATGAGCGTTGCCGTGAGTTTATCGAGAGAAGTGTAGAGCAGAGTAATGCAAAGCACGAACTATATTAAAAACCAAATAAAATGAGGCAAAAATTACATCCACCTTAGAT
>CAUBWJ010000057.1 GCA_958439725.1 uncultured Muribaculaceae bacterium
ACAGTTCAAAAAACAGAGGCTGCGCCGTAAAACCTTAATTACGACACAGCCTCTTACTACCATAGGTATGAAACGAAATAGAAATATGTGTTATTTTACAGCTGCTTCCGGAAAGCCCGGTTTTACCGGAATCCGGTTGTCGTCCATGGCCGCGCAGTAGGCGAGCCATGCCACTATGGCGGCGTTTACCTTGAGGTCGTCAAGTGAAAGGCGCTCGTAGGTATCCATCGTTGTGTGGTAGGTGCGGAAATAATCGAGTGGGTCCTGGATGAACTGGTATGCGGGCAGTCCCAGGCGCGAAAAGCTCACATGGTCGGTGCTTCCCACCTTGCGGGGCGAGAAGGTGTTGAAGCCAAGAGCCACAAGCGGCTGTTTCCACGCTTCAAAGAACGGCACGGCCATATCATTTTCTTCAAGATACACTCCTTTGAAACGGCCGGAGCCAAAATCCATGTTGAGATATATAGCGAAGTCATCATAGCCGGGTTGCACTTTTTTAGCATCGTTGTCCACAAGATATTTCTTGGCGTAACCTCTCGAGCCATAAAGTCCTTGCTCCTCGCCGCCCCAGAGCGCGAGCCGTATTGTGCGGCGGGGTGAGATTCCGAGTGATTTGAGTATTCTCATGGCCTCCATCATCGTGATGCATCCCGAGGCGTTATCAGCACCACCGGTGCCTCCATGCCATGAATCAAGATGCGCGCCGATCAGCACCACTTCGTTCTTGAGCTTTGGATCTGAGCCTGGTATCTCCACAATTATATTGTTGATGGTCTGATTGTCAGAAAACGAATTTCTGATGTCCATCTCCATCTCTACACTTTCGCCTGATTTGATAAGTCTCAGCATTCTGCCGTGGTCTTCAATCGGCAATACTATTTCCGGAATCGGTTCGGGCTCTCCCGCCTTATAGTTCACGCCGCGTGAGCCGGGAACATTGAACGTGCCGTCGCCGGAAACAATAGCCAGAGGTTTTTCCGCTTTCAGCAGTGAGTCGACGGCTTTTCTCAGAGTGTTGTCGCCTCTTCGCCCCGTCCATGAGCCCCAGGGGGAATGGGGGCGCGTATCCTTGGTCATTTCCTGCAGTTCCTCGTCGGTATATCGGCTTGCCGCGGGGCGGAAAGACAGCTCGTATTTCTGACGCTGGGGCATCAACACGATTTTATTGCGGAGATTGCCGCTGTATTTGTCGATATCCGCCGGTTCCGAGACCTCCAGAATCACGCACTCGCCTTTCACCAGGCCGTCGGTGCTGCCTGACCATGCCTTGGGATTTGCTGCGAAGCTGCAATAATACGGAGCGGTCATCGCCACATAGTTTCGTTCATTGTCCCATCCGCCTTTGGGGAATTCCCATGCGAATTCCACGCGCGGGTTCTTCAGCCCGAGAGAATCTAGCCGGGCCATGACAAGTTTTTCCGCGCGGAGTTTCATTTTTGAGGCGGCGAGGCGCGGCCCGAGCACATCGGTCATGAACGAGGAAATATCCTCGATCTGTGAATGATTGAATGCCTCATCCTTCACCCGATAAGACATCTCCTGCGACTGTGGAGTCTGGGCCGCACTGCCGAGGCAACCCAACAGCAACCCCATGACAACCACAAAAGGATTAAAAATTCGTGCCATTAGTGTAATAATATTGGTTTGTTGTTTTATGATGAATATTCTGCAAATATACAACCTTTATTGATTTCCCATAATATAATTTCTTCGGTCAAAAATACATTTTTTACCGATATCACGCGTCTCGTTTCCCGGAAAACAAAAAGCCGGACTGCTGATTTCAGTGGTCCGGCTTTCTGTTTATTGGGGCGCGTTCAGATCAGTTCGGCGTCAGCTCCAGGATGTCCGTACAATATTTTGTCACTTCATGGCTGTGAGTCACGATTATGACCGTATGCGAATGTGGCAAGCCGCCGATCAGCCTGTTCATCAGTTCTTTCTGCGTGGCGGCGTCGAGCGCTGAGGTCGGGGAGGGCCACGGCCATGCGACGATTGAGGATGCGTTTGCGCTGATATCGGTAGTGGAGGGGAAGGCACCGTGCAGCGAAAAAGTCAAGTGCTTGAATTCTAATAATCTATATCCAATGACCGTTATTTACAATAAATTGCGTATCTTTGTAAACGCGATGTATCACTCTCTTAAAGAGATAGTTGCCGTTTTGCACGACGGTAGTGTGGTAGTGCTTAGAATCTTATTCAGTTTTCATTAATGAGATTATTTTTCTGTTGGCCTTGTCGACAACCGATGAGTCAATAGACCTCAGATATATCAGCGTAGTGGCCTCGGAGTCGTGGCCCATTGCTTTGCTTATGGTCGATAGGGGGATGTTGTTATGATGGGCTATGCTCGCCCATGCATGTCGGGCCACATAGAGAGTCAGTTTCGATTCAAGATTAAGCATCTCCCCGATTGTTTTTAGGTTGCGGTTCACTCTGTTGTAGGCTTTCTTATACTGAAATTCCGCATCTTCAGTCTCGTTGCATATCAGCGGAAGCAGGTAGGTGCTGGGGCTTTCGCCGAGTTTGGCCATGATGTCTCTTGTCTGGGGTTCCAGCTTCACCTGAATCTGCTGGCTCGTCTTGCGGCGGAAATACGTCAGGACTCCGTTTGAGATATCGCTCTTCTTCAGAAACGCTATATCCACGAACGACATGCCCCGTGTGTAAAATGCAAACATGAACACGTTTCTGGCAAAGTCGAGGTGCGGATAAGCCGACAGGTCTACGTCTCTTATCCGGCAGACAGTCTTCAGCGTCACAGCCCTTTTGATGGTCTTGTCGACACCCGTGTAAACATACTTGAATGGGTTCCCGGAGACCTCGAAGCCGTTTTCCGAAGCGCGGTTTACGATAGAGCGGAGATTGCGCATGTAGAAAGAGGTCGAATTCCTGCAAAGGCCACGCCTGCGGAGAAACTCCTCGAAGCCGGCCACAAACGTGGAATTGAAATCGTGCCATTCTATATCCAGACCCTCTGTAAACTTAAGAAGGCCATTTAGAATCAGGCCGTATCTCCGCGCCATGGGATGCTTGCCTATCCCATTCAGATCCTTCGTCAGCTTTCGGATGAATGATAATACTCCGGAAGAGCTTCCCTCCGGAGCTGCAAAAGCCGAGGCCACATCCTCCACGGTATAATTGCTGCCGGAGGATTCAAGCCGTCTCACGATGGATTTCAATGAAGCCAGTCCGTTCCGGATACCGGTGCTTACCGATGAAAGATAAGTGGCTCGTGACGTGTCGCGTCCTTTATCAATGATTATAGACCCGTTTTCTACATCCCATTCATCGCCTCTGAGACGATAGTCGGTATAAAGCTGTTTGACAGCTCTCTTATGAATAATCTGATAATAGAGCGTACCGCCATTGTTCTTGACCTTTGACTGTCTGAACCGAATTTTGATTGTTGCCATTTCACTTGAAATTTTAAGGATTAAAAAATGCGTAAGGCAACATACTATAAACTATCGAGACAACGGCAAGCGGAGTTTATTCCGTTTATGTCATCGAGGAAATCATTCATGGGGCATAGCGAAAAGATCCGCCTTAGGCCGTGGCCCACTCATGGCCATCTCATGGTGGCTTGAAAGCTCGTCCGGACCATTAGCGACATGACTGACCGGCAGGAGGGTGTCGTTCATGATTCTTTACAATTCAACGGGCTTTTGCTGCAGACCCCGATACTCCTCATTTTACGGTTTACATCTTGGTTTACAGTGAGCGTGAATTTTCACATTGACCCCGAAAACCGCAGTATTGTGCCGGATAGGGCAAAAAGAAAAACGCTGAAAATCACTTGATTTTCAGCGTTTTGCGGTAGAAGTTCGGACTTCTTGGTGATCCGCCTGGTGTCGGATATTTTACACTCAACTGAGTTGATTTGTAGCGTTTTATCTTTCGTGTCCCTATTCCTGACCACGAATTGCACACGGCATGATTTCATCGGTTTTCCTTGATTTGCCATGTGGATGCGACCGGGACCTCTGTCCCGGAAGGTGATTAAGTGTCCTCTTTCACACCGCAAAGATAGCCGTTTTTATTGGTTCGGACACCATTTTCGATGTTAAAAATCGTGATTTTGATTGTGTAATTTCAATTAAATGGTCTTGCATGATATAATTTGATTTTAGCCTTAGGGCAAAATGCGCTAAAACGAGAATTAAAATCGCTATAATCTCAATTTTGATTTTGTGATGCGGCGGATTTTCGCTATATTTGCACCATTAAACGCATCGGATATGATACAAGAGCTGAAAATACGTAATTTCAAGTCGTTTCGCGATGAAGTGGAATTGAGTTTTGAGCCGTCGGCAGACGACCGTTACAACAGTGTGGTCACGATGCCTGACGGCGTGAAGCTGTTGCGCTTTGCAGTGGTGCTCGGCGCAAACGCCAGCGGCAAATCAAATCTGCTTGAAGCGATTGAGTTCCTGCGCGGTTTCTGGAACACACTTCCATCCACCAACGATGACGGTACGGATGTGCAGCCATTCCTGTTACGCGACGATGCGCTGTCTTTCGACACGGAATTTGAACTTAAATACTATGCTGACGGTCTGCGCTATTGGTACAAACTCAAGGTAAATCCTGAAAAGGTCTGCCATGAGTCGCTCTTCGTCTATCTCACCAACCGCCCGACAAAGGTGTTCTGTCGCGAGGATGTCGGTGGTATATCCAGATTGAATTTCAATCCGGCTGTCGTCAGACTTTCTCAGGCAGAAGTGGACGTCATGACGATGAACTGTCTCCGCAATATGTCGCTGCTGGCGACCATGAAGAAAGTGAATGTCTCGGTCGCATATCTTGACAATATGCGCCGGTGGATTGACAGCCATATTCTTCCGTTGCAAAGCGGTTCGCTTTCCTCTCTTTCAAATGATGCGAAAAAGCATATATCAGACAGTGAGGATTTCCGCGAATATCTTCTGCAATTCGCAAAGGAGGCCGACTTCAATATCTCGGATATCAGGATTCAGAAGATGGCGGCTCTGTTCGGCCATAAGGTCGAGAATGCCGGCGGTTCGCAGGATTATATTCTCCCGGAGGCTTGCCAGAGCACAGGCACAAAGCGGATGGTGGAACTGGAGTCTCTGATCTACGAACAGCTCAACCGTCAGGCTTTCCTCTGCATTGACGAGATTGAAGCCTCGATGCACCCCAACCTGATGGAGTATATCCTGTCAAAGTTTGTCAATACTCCGGACAATCAGTCTCAGCTTCTTGTCTCTACACATTACGATCCGATTCTTAAAGACATCGACGACATTTTCGGCAAGGACTCCGTATGGTTTACCGAGAAAGGGAAGGACGGCAACTCGCAGTTGTTCTCGCTGGTTGATTTCAATGGCCTCAACAAACTCTCATCTATCCACCACGCTTATATGAACGGTCGTTTCGGCGCACTTCCCAACGTATTGTAATCATGGCAAGAAGAATCAAAGAGCGTAAACTCAGAAATCCGGCGATTACAATCATCGGCGAGGGCGCTACCGAGCGCTACTACTTCACACACCTGAAACTCCTCAACGGTTATAACTACGTCTGCAAGCCCCGCAACTTTGCCGAGCAGAACATAGACGACATTCAACGGCAGGTGGAACGGGTACTCGCTGATGACGGGATAGCCGTATGTGTATTCGATGTGGATGTAACCCGCATACATCCGGCGGACAAGGTCAAATTCGACGCCATGCGTCGGCGTTATGCCGGTAATCCGTCTGTGATCATCTGTGAGAGTATGCCGTCGATTGAATTCTGGTTTCTTCTCCACTATCTCAATACCAACCGCTATTTCGCTTCATCTGATGATGTGATTGCCCTGCTCCACAGATTCATGCCTAATTTCAGCAAACAGCAGTCATTCCTGTCCCGCGACAATTGGGTAGCCACACTATTGGCCGACAACAAACTTTCAACAGCCATCTCCAATGCCATTGGTATCGGAGAAGACGGAGAATCATATTCCAACCTTCATAAGTTATTCGCGCTTCTTAATTCATAAGGCGACTCACATAATACCATAACGTAATTTTCGGTTATTCCCATACAAAATATTGCGATTAAGCACCGTCGAAGGTACAAATTTTTGCGATTATAACCGTAATTTTTACCAAAAAATGAGTTTGGAACATAGGTAAAGCGATGGGACGAGTGGCGGCGGTGCATTTGTCATGTCGGCATAGCCGTCAATAATGTCAGGGCCAGCCCTGACATCCTTGACCGCCATTCCGACAACGGCGGAGGGCGACACCGCAAGATCCAACACGAAACCTATGCCACCATACCCTTACGGGTGGTGACTCCGGTCACGCTTATGTCTCATGCCGTGCCTTGATGCCTCCGCAAGTTATTTTCACCGCCGTCACTCCACCCATCGTTTGATTCCGCGCCATTGTCACGAAGACAGTGGCGTTCCGTTTTTCTACACGCCACAGACTTCTCCTTTGGGCGCTACAAGATGTGTTCCGCAAAGAGACCTCCGTTATCCTCATTTTGCCAAAAATCTCTTTGCGAGGCAAACCTCTGAAACTACCGCCCCAGGCGGCGCTATTCTTTACTTACGGTCTTTCTCGCTTCTCAGCAGCTTGTTTATGGTGGAGACCATGCAATCGTTGAGAACCACTTTAAGGTCGTGGTCATCAGAGATGTCGAGTTCCCCCTGCTCGATAAAAATCCCAATCAATCGCTTTCGCAGCATATTGAACGACTCCCCGAAAGGAATCTTCCGCTCCTCCCTCCAGTATTCCGTGACAATATCACCCCATAATACCTTTAAGGCAACTTTCTCCTCCTTGCAAAGTTTCTTGTATTTCTTATGTTCCGGCTCTATACGCGGTATTATGTCGATGTCGGGATTGAACATATCATACTCCATGTCTCCGAACAGTTCATCATCAAAATCTTCGTCAGCAACCGGAATTTCAGGGTCGATTTCGACCCCTTTCTTTTTCTTTGACATACACGCCTTGCAGATATGCTGTGCGTGTCCTTTGCCACTGAATTTCTCATTGGCTTTATACTCACCGCATATCCGGCAGTAATGTCCTTGTCGTTTCTTCTTTGCCACACACAAAATTAACGATTTATCCTCGGTTTTGTATGTCCTGCAACTGAAATATTCTCATGCGGATTTGTCCATATCAGGAATAATCACTAACTTTGTAATTAATAATATTTAATCAGTATTTGCATAGATATGGATAATTCAGATAATATGTTATCAGTATTAGATGGTTTTACGCTGCCTGATGCGGACGATGTGGCCCGCAAGATGGCGGATGACTTCCGCAAGAGGCGTGTGGAGCGCGGCTTGACACGGGAGGTTGTGGCTGAGAAATCAGGCGTGGCTCTCGCCAACATAACACGCTTCGAGCAGAAAGGGCTTATATCACTGAAGAATCTGATACTCCTTGCAATCTCGATGGATTATCTGCATGAAGTGCGCGACATATTCGCCGCTCCGAAATATTCCACGATGGAAGAACTCACTCAGATACGTAAGAATACCGGCAAAAAGAAAGCATACAGCCGTAAAACCCGCACCGATGAAGAAGATTGACCGTCTTTCCGTGAGATACCACGACCGCAATGTGGGCACGATGTCGCTGACACCCGACAACCGCATGTGCGTATTTGAATACGACCGGGAATGGCTTGCAGACGGCTTCAGTATCTCTCCGCTGGAGTTGCCGTTGAAACCGGGTATGTTCATAGCCAAGCCGACACCGTTCAACGGTGATTTCGGCATTTTCGAGGACAGTCTCCCGGATGGCTACGGACGTTATCTGCTCCACAAGGCTCTGCTACGCGAAGGCATCAATGATTCCGACTTGTCGGCACTCGACAGGCTGAGCATTGTCGGCAGTGCTGGCATGGGTGCGCTGACATACGCTCCTGTCTATAACATTGTTACAGGTGAGGAGACCGACGATTTCGACATGCTCCAGCAAAAGGCTCTGGAGGTGCTTCGGGAACGACAGGATGATGATGCCGAACTTCTGCTTTTCAACAGCGGCAACAGTGGAGGGGCAAGACCGAAAGCGGTGTTTTCGGACAGTGACGGTCACTGGCTTGTGAAGTTCCGGCACACCTACGACCCCAAGAATATCGGTGAGCAGGAATATATCTACAACGAGACCGCACGGAAGTGCGGGATAATAGTTCCGGATTTCAAACTGGTCAATGGCAAATATTTTGCCTCACGCCGTTTCGACCTGACGCAAACAGGAGAAAGACTACATACCGCCACGGCCGGAGGTCTGCTCTGCATATCCCTTGGCAATCCGATTCTTGACTACAGCAATCTGCTTGCACTGACAGGTTTTCTGACACAGAACCCGAAGGATGTCGAGGAGATGTTCCGTCGCATGGTATTCAACTACCTGACCGACAACAAGGATGACCACTGCAAGAATTTCAGTTTCATAGTGCGCCGTGACTCTTCGGGGAAATGGCGATGGCACATAGCTCCGGCATACGACCTGACCCTATGCACGGATGGCTACAACGGTGAACACGCCACATCGGTCAACGGCACCGGGCATCCTACAATCTCGGATTTCATAGCGGTCGGCACCAAGATAAAACTGCCGGAAACAGAATGCCGCAGAATAATAGAAGAGGTGGCCGACAACTGCGGCAAACTGCTCAGATACAAAATCAAATAATCAATCTTCCGGGTTATTGTCATCGTTGACACCCAAATTCCCTGTTATTCTTGGGAGCCAAAAAGATTGTTCATAAATTCCATGAAACGTATGTCCTTTGCCGAGGGGCGTTTAACACCCTGTAACGCCATGTCGAGGAATGGCTTGTATAACGGGGCAAGCGACTTTCTCACCTCGTCCGGCATGAACATGGTCCATGCCCCGGCGGAAACATCATCGCATGTCACCACCAGCCCGAGCTTCTGGAGCATATAGTAACTTTTGCGAGACTTGCGGGTCACACCTTTGTCAGGTCCCGCCTGCACAATCTCGTCCAACAGCTGGAGTTCCGCCTTCGCCAGCCTCGTGACAACCTCCATGCATCTGCTTTTTCCATTTTGCCGAGGAATGCCCGTTTCAGCACATCGGGAGTAATCATCTCGTCCTGAAGCACGAGCTGGTTGTGAATCTCGCATATCTTGGTGCGGATGGTATCGAGGTAGCGGTTCAGTTCAAGGTCTTTCTTGGTCTTGCCCTTCGACTGTCCCTTTGCCGCGTTCCAGTTGTCGGGGGCGATATAGCGGTTGGTGTATATCTCCGTCCGCTGCCCGTTCATCGTGATTCGGAGGACGATTGCCGTCTCTCCCTTCTTGTTCAGCCTCGCGCTTTCCTTGCGATGAAATTCAAGGAGAAGTGGCTTTCATTGGATAATCTCATCTGTCATGTGGATTTAATGGTAACTTAAATATACAAAAAGCCACCGGTTTTACAAGCTGTAATTACCCGAAGACAAATGAATATCGGAATGGAAAGAGGGTGGTGAAAGCTGATTTTCGTCGGATTTCGCCGGTTTGCACCCTCGATTTGCACCCTTTTTTAACATGCTGTTTTCACTCCAAAGTAAAATGTAACTATTCAGCGGACACGTAGGAATTGATCATGATTAACGGGCACAAAGCTCT
>CAUBWJ010000058.1 GCA_958439725.1 uncultured Muribaculaceae bacterium
ATACGTTCATACATCAATACGTTCATACATCAATACGTTCATACATCAATACGTTCATACATCAATACGTTAGTACGTACATACGTCAATACATACTAACAGCATCTTTGCAATCAAGACTTCAACAAACAACTGTCTGTAGTAATGTGTATTAACCGAATTACAATCTCGAAAGCATTTTATATAGAACGTAGAGATATATCAACTATCTTTCGTCAAATCTTATTCTTCCTCATTGCATGCAGATGATTTTTGCCAATATTGATGTTCCAAGTAATTGAAACAGTCGGCTATCCCGGTTACAGTTGCCTTTCATATATGGAGCCTATTGTAATTTGGTGCTATCAAGCCTTCTGATTCTGTAGGTCGGGACGGAATCCGTCGGGATTCTGCAAGTTATGTTTTGAGCTGCATGAAATTGATTTTGCAGCTCAAAACCCTTGCAGTATATTGGTTGGTCTTACTCCAAAGTCGTAATCCCCGTTGCCGATTTCACACTCCGATTTTTCCTTTTTGTTTCTCATTGTGATTTGCAGTGAAGGAAAAAGCCGACAAATCACATCGGACTTATCGGCTTCGGTATAATGGGTGCCATCTTATATCGGTGTATAGTTGATTTCACCGAGGGAATTGATTGCGTCCTGCTTTAGACTGTCAACGACGTGGAGGTATCGTTCCGTCATCTTTATAGAGGTGTGTCCGAGGAGGCTCGACACCGTTTTTATATTCGCTCCTTTGGTGAGGACGTTTACCGCAAAGCTGTGTCGGGCGCAATGCCATGTGATTTTCTTCTTAATGCCTGCCGCCTTTACCCATTTACGCAGATACAGGTTGCAGATGTTATAATGTGGAACTTTGAATATCCGTTCATCAAAGTTGTCGTTATCCGGCTCGCCGATCAGACGGATAATGGTGTTGTTCAACGGAACGATTACCCAGCTCCGGCTGCTATGGTCTTTAGTCTTTTGCTGCTGGAACCGCAATGTCTGGGTTGAGTAGTCCACATTGCGGTAGGTCAACTGGCTTGTGTCGCACCAACGCACCCCGGTGTATAAACCGAAGATGAACGCACGGTGAATTTCCGGCCTCTCGCCTTCAAAATGTGTCGCAACAAGCTGCTGTATTTCCTCCGGCAGAAGAATCTCCTTTTGCAGCGTCATGTTGTCGTTCTTCAACACGAAACCACGGCACGGATTTTTCTTGATTAGGTCTTTGTCAACAGCCGCAGTAACCATACGCTTGAACATTCGGAAATATATTTTCGGACCGTCGCCTGTCCCATTCTCTTTCAGATACTCAACATAGGCAGCTACCATGTCGACTGTCAGCTGTGTCATCTTGAGATTATTCTTGTAGAGAGAATATCTCGGTGTATCGGCAAGAAAGTTCTTGAACTTTTGGAGTCCGTGCCCGAGCGTTATGCGGGTGTATTTAGTGAGAGAGGGAGATTTGATGAACTCTTTGCAGAACTCCAGAAAATCCTCGTCCATGTCTTTTCGGAGGCGATAGCCCTCCCTGTCCTCCAAAAAAGATTGCTCACGTTCAAAACGTATCTTTTCTGCAAGGGCAAGAGTATTCTTGTTCTGCAAACGCTCCTGCCGGTTGCGGGGATGAAGCCATATATACAGGTTGAGGTTCTCCTTCTTGCGGGAATGTTTGATTTGATATTTCGGTTTACCCGCCATCGCTCCCTCGGTGTAAAACACCTGATTCCCGTCCGCGTCAAGCACGGGCGATTCACTTCTGCCGAGATAATATTCAAGGAAGAGGCTGGCACGTCCGTCGCTCAGTTCCGACTGTCGGAGCTTGGGATTCTGCTTCTTGCGATTTTCTAATTTTGCCATACAATTATAATTTTGCGCAAAGATAATCCGAGGTATAATAATCTGAAAATCGCCGTTTACAGACCTTAACATTTACTCTCTCCCTACAGTCCATAATCAAGGGTACAAAAGGTGTACTTTTTGAGAAAATCGGGGCAACAGCAGGAAAATCGCCGCAACATTTATAATTGCTATTACATTGATAACAAGTGCAATTAGCTTATTTGGCTTATTCCTGTTTTTCTATCAAAGAAATCTGGTTTATTTCACCTCCACATCAACTGCGGCGGGGAACACACGGGCGGGATCGAAGAACAGAGCAGCAGACTCAACCATCACGTCGGCAGAAGGCTTAACTTCGCCGGTAAATGCGGTCTTGCCGTTTACAATCACTGTGACGGGAGCCGAGAGATCAACAAGTTCCTTGTTGAGATACAGACGGATTTTGCCGGAAGTAGCGGGAACAGACGTCTTCTCGCAGTCAACATTCATTGTCCAGCCGTCTTCGCTCACCTCCTCCTTGGGAGTAACCGTTACGGAATAGACATTGAGAGTGATGGTGTTGCCCTCGATGGTCATCTCGTATGCGTCATGCACATTGCCGTCGGTCTTACCGTTCTGGGCCTCAAGCGGACGGATGTTGTAGAAAGCCTTGCGGCACTCGTAGGACTCACCGTTGATATTTCCCAGAGGATAGTTCTGCCAATATACATATTTGGGATAAGGATTGCGGGAATATTCCTTGAGTTTGGCAGTTATGCCGTCGTAGCCGTAGATTGCACTTCCGTCATCATATTCAACATAGAGGCTATGACCTGCATAGGCCATTATATCAATGTAATGCTTGTAGTATCCGGGGTGCTCCTGTTCGAGTTTGTCCCAGAGCTCCTGAGCTTTGACGGTGCAGCGGTAGCGGCCATACATCGTATCATATTCACCGGTACGTGCGCAATAGAATATATTTGCGGAGTTCTCAGCTGCAAAATTATACAGAGGTTCACCACCGGCAATCGGGCCTACACCGGCAAGATAGTCCGCATAGTAACCGGAAAGACGCTGCGAACCGTATGCTCCCTCAGATATGCCCATGAAATAAATCTTATTGGGGTCAACTGAACCGTCTACGTAAGCAGCGCGGAGCAGGCGCTCCCATGCTTTCTGACGGGAGGGCTGGAACCAGCGGCAACCCGTACCGCCTTTGGGACTCTGAGGAATGAAATATACACAAGGTTCGTCTGCATAATAATCATCCCAAGCAAATGTAGACTGGAATTCATATTCAGAATCGTCACCCGATCCGTGAAGGCTAATAAACATAGGCCATCCGGTTGAAGGTTTTGAACCCTTGTAGGCATAGGCATACTTCATGTCCTCACCATTGCTCAACTTCATGGTTCCGGAATAAGTATAGTTATAATCACTTATAGACGAATTCCAACTACCTCTCAGGTCAAAAGGAGTGGGAAGTGCAGTCTCCTTAGCCTTTACAGCTGCGGCATAAAGATCCCACACATGTGAGGCTGTTGCGTCCATGTCCTCCACTTCCATCCCGGAAAGGTCGGGCAGCTGGGCATCGTTGCCCTCGAGGACGCTGTTGAAATAAGCGGTGATGTCCCCGTCTTGACCGGCCGGTTCGGGATCCGGAGTAACGGGAGTGTCAGGTACCGGCGTAGGTTTCGGATCATCGTCGGAGCACGAAGCGGCCACACAACACATGGCCATTGACAACATCAGCGACATTGCCAGTCTCAATTGTTTCTTCATAAGAAATGCTTTTTGAATTTGGTATTAAATTATGAAACGGAAATTGTTCGATATCTCAAATTATCGACGCTGCAAATATAATACAAAAATACATTCCAAATCGAAAATTATGAATAAAATTCACAATATGCCATTAAAACGACCATTTATAAGATAAAAATACAATATTTATAATATAAATATCAGTTTTCAGTGGAATTATATACAGATATCCGTAATCTCCGGCTTCCAATAATCATACTCTATATTCCAGAGGTAAAGGGCCTCCGGAGGCATGGATGTGCCGGCACAGCAGCGATCCTTCGCCTCAATAATACGTCGGAAACCGTCCAGGTCTGTTTTTCCCCGACCTACATCCACCAGCGTGCCTACCACGGCCCTGACCATATTGCGGAGAAAACGGTCGGCGGAAATCACAAACACATGGCCCACGGGAGTGGGTTGCCAGCGGGCATAGGACACGTGGCATATATTGGTTTTCACATCGGTATGAAGTTTTGAAAACGAAGTGAAATCCTCGGTTTCAAGCAAAAGAGATGCGGCGCGGTTCATGGCGTCGAAATCGAGATTGCGCGACTCGAGCCAGGTGAGAGGATAGAAAAACGGCGATTTACGTGAGGATGTATAATAATGATATGTGCGCCGCGTGGCGTCGAACCGCGCATGAGCATCGGAATGCACCGGAGTAATGGAATAGACGGCGATATCACGGCCCACGAGAGTGTTGAGGCCTCTGACCATCGATGTGAGGTCGGCCACAGGACGATGAAGGTCGAAATGCGCCACCATCATGCGGGCGTTGACGCCGGCATCCGTGCGCCCCGCCCCTACAATTTTCACCGTCTCACGGGCCACGGTGGAAAGCGCCTGTTCAAGCACCGACTGCACGCTCACGGCGTCGGGTTGTTCCTGCCAGCCGTGGAACGGCGCCCCGCGGTAAGCAAGATGCATGAAATAACGCTGGCAGTAATCGTAGGCCACCTCAGTCCTTTTCAAGATATGTGTAACCGTAAAGCCCCGAGCGGTAATTGCTTAGGAATTCCCGGCCCTCCTCGGGGGTGATACGCCCGGCTTTCATGGAGGAGGTGACCCATGTCTCGAGATTGCGCACCAGTTTCTTGGGGTTGTACTGCACATAATCGAGCACCTCGGCCACTGTCTCGCCGTCAATCACACGGTCAATCTCATAGCGGTCCTTGTATACAGAAATATGCACGGCATTTGTATCGCCGAACAGATTATGCATGTCGCCGAGAATCTCCTGATATGCTCCCACCAGGAACACGCCGAGATAATAAGGTTCGCCGGGTTTCACGCCATGCACCGGCAGAGCGGGACTCGTTCCGTGAGGGGTAACGAAGTTGGCTATTTTGCCGTCGCTGTCGCAGGTGATGTCCTGGATGGTACAGGTGCGGTCGGGACGCTCGTCAAGGCGGCTCAGGGGAATGATGGGGAAAACCTGGTCTATCGCCCAGCTGTCGGGGAGCGACTGGAAGAGCGAGAAGTTGCAGAAATACTTGTCAGGCAGCATTTTTGAAATCTTGCGCAGTTCCTCGGGGGCGTGACGCATCTCGGCTGCCATGGCGCCTACCTCGCGGGCTATCGACCAGAAGAGGCGTTCGATGCAGGCGCGGGTTGAAAGGTCGAGAAGACCGAGACTGAAAAGGTCAAGAGCCTCTTCGCGAATCTGCAGTGCGTCGTGCCAGCTCTCAAACAGACGCGGCTTGTCAAGCTTGTCCCATATATCATAAAGTTCGCGGGCAAGTTCGTGGCTGTCGGCCTCTATCTCCTCGCTGTCTTTCCAGCGCGGGAGCGATGCGGTCTCAAGCACTTCGAACACCAGCACGGAATGATGAGCGGTGAGGGAGCGTCCGCTCTCCGTAATAATATTGGGCTGCGGAAGATTGTTCTTTGTGCAGGCATCGACCAGAGCCGACACCGCGTCGTTGGCATACTCCTGTATGGAGTAATTCATGGAGCTCTCGGAAGCGGCGTTGCGGGTCCCGTCGTAGTCCACGCCAAGACCGCCGCCAATGTCCATGAAACCGATGTTGAAGCCCATTTTCGAGAGCTGCACATAGAATTGAGTGGCTTCGCGCAGCGCATTCTTTATATGGCGAATCTTCGTGACCTGACTGCCGATATGGAAATGTATCAGGCGAAGACATTCCTGCATTTTATGGCGCTTGAGGTAGTCGAGAGCTTCGAGAAGCTCACTGGAGTTCAGTCCGAACTTAGACTGGTCGCCACCGGATTCTTCCCATTTTCCGGCGCCGGTGGATGACAGCTTTATGCGTATGCCCACATTGGGCGAGATGCCGATGCGGGCCGCCACTTCGGTGATAAGCGAAAGCTCGTTGAGCTTCTCCACCACGAGAAATATACGGCGTCCCATTTTCTGAGCGAGAAGAGCGAGCTCTATGAAACTCTCGTCCTTGTAGCCGTTGCAGATAATCAGGGCATTCTCATCGATATTGGTGGCAAGCACGGCGTGAAGCTCAGGTTTAGAGCCGGCCTCAAGCCCGATATTGAATTTCTTTCCATGACTTACTATCTCCTCGACCACGGGCCGCATCTGGTTGACCTTAATGGGATAAATAAGGAAATTCTGGGATGTGTAACTGTATTCCTTGGCGGCGTTTTGGAAGCATTTCGAAATCTTCTCGATACGGTTGTCGAGAATATCGGGAAAGCGCAGAAGAACAGGTGCCGTCACGTCACGTACCTGAAGCTCGTCCATCAATTCCTTAAGGTCGACCTTGGCAAGACCCTCCTCGGGTGTGACCACCACGTGGCCTTTTTCATTGATGGAAAAATATTTTCGGCCCCAGCCGTTGATATTATACAGCTCGGCGCTGTCTTCAATTCGCCATTTTCTCATTTTTCTTTCTTAGCTTTCTTAGTAGGTTTGATTAGCAGAATAAACGGGCCGCTGAACGACCAGACTACAAATGTAGACAAATAATTTCAATAAGAAGTTCAAATATCTCAAATCAGCTGAAATCAAAAACGACAATGATAATTTGAAATGGAAATATTCGCTGTATATGAAAATGTTTGAGTACTTTTGCAACTTAATCAAATATAAACCGTTTCTCAAACACTGTTTATTTATGTACCAGCGTCAAGTTTCATTCGGAGAAGCCATAAGCAGGGCTATGAAAAAATACTGCTGTTTTAAGGGGCGTGCGTCCAGATCGGAATTCTGGTGGTTCATCCTGTTTCTTTACATCGTACAATTTGCAGCTTCACTGCTTTCATGCGGAATCTATGGCTCGAGCATCTCGGCTCTCGCCGTCGACCCCATGGCTCTGAATGATCCTGATGTCATGAGCAATCTCATATCGCTCTACGTTCTTCCCTCGGTTATAAGCCTCGTGTTCTTTCTTCCTGCATTCGGCCTCCTGTTCCGCCGCCTTCACGATGCAGGGCATTCGGGCTTCTGCTGGCTTCTGGGCCTCATACCGGTGATAGGAGGAATCATATTGCTGGTCTTCACCCTGCAGGAAAGCCAGATGTTCACCAACAAGTATGGCGCCGTGCCCAATGGTGTAGAGGACAATTACCCTCCTGAATATCAGGGATAAGCGTCTATTCAGGCATATTAATTCGGGCATTCGCTGCAAAATGGCTTGAAACGTTGAAAAAATGCTTGCGGAATTTGCAAGATATTCCACATTAAAAAGCTACTTTTGCACTAAATATTTCAGGCATTATTTATACCAACCATTACTCATATTTTTTCATGAAAAAAGTTATTACCTATTCACTGGCTATTGCAGCTGTGGCCGGCCTTACCGGCTGTAACGGCAAAATGAACCAGTTCCAGGCCGACTATTTCACCACCAACCCCAATCCGCTGGAGGTTGTCGGCACCCAGGTTCCTGCCACAGTCAATGGCAACATTCCTGCAAAATTCTTCAAGAAGAACGCTGTGGTGACCGTCACCCCCGTTCTCGTCTACGCCTCCGGCGAGACCGCATCGGCTCCCGTCACCTTCCAGGGTGAGAAAGTTCGCGGCAACAATCCCGTGATCAACTACGGATTCGGCAACAGCATCTCAATCCCCGTGAACTACACCTACACTCCTGCCATGCAGAAGAGCGAACTCTACCTGACCTTCAACGTTCAGCAGGGTAACAAGACTTACGCCCTTCCCCGCGTGAAAGTGGCCGACGGCGTTGTAGCCACCGCAGCCCTTGCCGATGCCGGCACAGTGAATCCCGCTCTCGCTCCCGATGCCTTCCAGCGCATCATCAACGAGAAATACAGCGCTCAGATCCGCTTCATCATCAATCAGGCCAACATCCGTAAGAACCAGATTGATTCGCCCGAGATGCTCAGCCTGAACGAGCAGCTGCGTAACGCCGCCGCCGCCAAGAACCGCGAGATCCAGGAAATCAACATCGAATCGTATGCATCGCCCGACGGTCCCCTCTCGTTCAACACCAAACTGGCCGAGAAACGTGAGACAAACACCAAAGGCTTTGTAAACGACCGCCTCAAGAAAGACAAAATCACCGAATTCGGTGAACTCACCGCTCAGTTTACTCCCGAAGACTGGGAAGGCTTCCAGAAACTCGTTGCCGCTTCCAACATTCAGGACAAAGAGCTTATCCTCAGCATTCTTCAGCAGACCAAAGATCCCGAAATCCGCGACCAGCGCATCCGCGACCTCTCCAACGTGTTCGAGACCCTCGCAGAGGAAATCCTTCCCCAGCTCCGCTACTCGAAGATTACCGCCAGCATCGACGTAATCGGCAAGAGCGATGCTGAAATCAACGCTGCTTTCGACACCAACCCCGCTTCTCTTTCTGTTGAAGAGCTTCTCTACGCCGCTACCCTCACCGACAACAACAACCGCAAGCAGGCCATCTACGAGGCTGTTACCAAATACTATCCCAACGACTACCGCGGCTACAACGACCTCGGTCTGGCCCAGTACGTAAACAAGGATTACAAGTCAGCCCTCAAGAACTTCAACAAGGCCGCCCAGCTCGCTCCCAACGCCACCGAACCCAAGATGAACCAGGGCCTCGTTTCCCTGCTCAACAAGGATTACAACGCAGCTAACCGCAGCTTCGGTTCAGCAGCCGGCCAGCAGGGCCTCGGCGACGCTCTCGGTGTCTACTATCTCACCCAGGGTGACAACGCCGCCGCTGTTAAGGCATTCGGCAACAGCAAGAGCAACAACGCCGCTCTCGCCCAGATTCTTACCAAGGACTACAGCGCAGCCAAGAACACCCTTGCAGCCGTAGCCAACCCCAATGCCACAACCTACTATCTGACCGCAGTGCTTGGCGCCCGCACCAACAACACAGCAATGGCAGCTTCCAACCTCAAGAAAGCCATCGCTCTTGATCCGAGCCTCGCAACCAACGCACTCAACGACCTCGAGTTCTCGAAAATCGACGTTAAAAGCCTTGTAAAATAAATCTACCGGCCTTAACGGCTGAATTACAAGACAACCATTAATAGAGCGCCTGTGACCACAACGGTCACAGGCGCTTTCTTTTCAGAGAGAAATTAAAAGCTTGTTTCATATTTTATGTAACTTTCCTCTAAAACGTATTTACCTTATAAGAATGTGATATCCCCATAAACG
>CAUBWJ010000059.1 GCA_958439725.1 uncultured Muribaculaceae bacterium
GGTTGTTGTATCCGCCCTGACGGTTCTGGTTGTTGTATCCGCCCTGGCGGTTCTGATTGTTGTATCCGCCCTGACGGTTGTAGCCCTGATTGTAGCCACCCTGACGGTTCTGGTTGTTGTATCCGCCCTGATTGCGGTTGTAGCCCTGGTTATAACCCTGGTTGTATCCGTTCTGGTTTCGGTTGTAGCCCTGATTGTAGCCTCCCTGGTTGTAGTTTCTGCGCTGGTATCCTCCCTGCTGCTGTTCGGTCTGGGCGTTTTCGGTTCCGGTCTCGGCCGTAGCTCCTTCTTCGGCGGTATGGGGCGTCTGATTGTAGCTGCGGTTCTGATAATTGTTGTCATTTCCCTGATTGTAGCGGTTGTAGCCTCCGTAGGAGGGGCGCTGTCCGTAGGAAGGACGCTGCTGTCCGTAGGGACGGTTGTAGCCGTAGGAACGCTGAGGGCGCTCGTTGCCCTCTTCGGTGCCGGTCTGGGCTGCGGCGTCGGAACTGAAAGCCGGACGCGAAGCCGGGGTTTCTGCTGAAGGGTTTGCACGCATTTCGCCTATACGCGGGCGTTTGCTCTTCTTTTCACTGCTGTCCATAATAAGAGAACTGTTTTAAGTTTTTTTAGACGGTTGTGGATGGTGGATGTAATTGATTAAAAGAACGTGAAATGCCTCGCGGCTTCACTCGTAGGAATAATGGATCCGTTAAAAAATCGGAAGTTGAAAGGGTATATTTGATAGTTTTATTATCTGCGTAATTAAAGAAAATGTTGTTTGGTAAAAACAGAGTCTGAGGATAATTTCCCTGAGATGTATTCTTACTGCAAAAATAGTAATTCTCTTAATTTCTAACAACTCCATGCAAAAAAGTTTCACCGTCGGGGCGATTTTTTTGTGTGTTATTCCAGCAGACGCAGTGCGGCCTGCATCACGGGGGAGGGAGCACGGCATTGCAGAGCGAATCAAGTCGCAGGGTGAGGGAAGTGTCTTCCCGGGCTATGGCCGTGAAAGAGCATACGGCGGCTCCGGAAGCCGCGGCAACCCCGAAATTTTTAACTAAAGAAAATTTTTTTTGGATTTTAGTAAACAAAATAATCTTTACCGGTGTTAATAAGACGATAGCCGTTGGTGCCCCCGTGTGTGAACGGCACGAAGATATAAACTAAAACCACATAATTCAATGAATTCAATGGAAAAGACCTGAAAAACCGGAGCATGACCAGACCGTGACACATTTCATCGACGCTATGACGCAAGACCGTATAAACCGCCATGAAAACTCCCAGGCCTCCGCGAAGCAAAATCTCCAAAAAAACACTTACAATTATTACATAATCCCTAATCTAACCACAACTCACAAATTATGAAGGCAAGACTGACAAGTTTGTTTTTACTGCTTTTGCTCTTCCCGATGGTATGCGCCCTCGCGGCTCCGATTACTGTCAAGGGCACAGTAGCAGATGCCACAGGAGAACCTCTTCTGGGCGTGTCTGTAATCGTGAAGGGTACCACTCAGGGTACCACCACAAATCTTGACGGCGAATTCACCATCAAAGCCGAGGAGGGCCAGGTGATACGCTTCTCTTATATCGGCTATGCCCCGGTTGAGGAGACCGTGACCGGTGCCACCATGGCTGTGACAATGCATGAGGAAGCCAACACCCTCGACGAGGTCGTTGTGACCGCTCTTGGTATCAAGCGCGAGCAGAAGGCTCTTTCCTACAATGTGCAGACCGTGTCCGGCGAGGCATTCACCGCCAATAAGGACGCCAACTTCATCAATTCGCTCGCAGGCAAGGTGGCCGGCGTGAACATCAGCTCCGGTTCGGCAGGCGCCGGCTCGGCAGCCCGTGTGATCATGCGCGGTACCAAGTCAATCTCGGGCAATGACAATGCGCTTTACGTTATCGACGGTATACCGATGTTTGACGTGAACACCGGTTCCGAGTCGGGCGGCACGATGGCCAAACAGCCCGGTTCGAGCTCCGTGGCCGATATCAACCCTGACGATATCGAGTCGATGTCGGTGCTCTCGGGTCCCTCGGCAGCCGCCCTTTACGGCTCCGACGCCGCCAGCGGTGTGATTCTCATCACCACCAAGAAGGGTGCCGAAGGACGCGCACACCTTACTTACAGCAACTCCACTTCGTTCAGCCGCGCATGGCAGACTCCCAAGTTCCAGAACCGTTACGGCAACAAGCCCGGCGAGTTCGCATCGTGGGGCGACAAGGGCACTGCCACCGATTATGATCCTATGGATTTCTTCCGCACCGGTCTGACCGAAATCAACTCTCTCACCTTCAATGTGGGTACGGAAAAGAACCAGACGTTTGCCTCGGCAGCCGTCACCAACGCTCCCGGCATCATGCCCGAAAGCGACTATAACCGCTATAACTTCAGCATCCGCAACACCACGAAGTTCCTCAACGACAAGATGACCCTCGACCTTGGCGCACAGTATATCATCCAGAACAACAAGAATATGGTAGGTTCCGGTGAATACTTCAACCCGATTCCCGCTCTGTGGCTCTTCCCCCGCGGCGAGGACTTCGGCGAGGTGCAGAATTTCGAGCGCTGGGACGATAACCGTCAGCTCCCCGTACAGTACTGGCCTTATCCCACCCACTTCACCATGCAGAACCCCTACTGGACCCAGAAGCGCATGAGCCGCGAAGCCCGCAAGCAGCGCTACATGTTCAACGCATCGCTCAAATACGATATCCTCCCCTGGCTCTATGTGATAGGCCGCGTGCGTGTGGACAACTCCAATATCGTCTATGAGGAGAAATACCACGCAACCACCATCGAGACTCTTGCCGGCAACAACAAGGGTATGTATGGCAAGACCCGCACAATGGACCGCTCGACCTACGCCGACATCATGGCCTCGATGAACAAGAACTTCCTTGACGGACGCCTCAACGTGAACGCACAGCTCGGTGCCTCGATCAACGACATGCTCGAGGAATCCGACCACTTCGAAGGCTCTCTCTACACCATCCCCAATTTCTTCTCGTTCGGCAACATCAGCCCCGTCAACTACAAGAAGGGCGATGCCGAATGGCACGACCAGGTGCAGTCGCTCTTCGCCAGCGTAGAGCTCGGATGGCGCAGCCAGTACTATCTGACCGTTACCGGCCGTAACGACTGGACCTCAATGCTTGCCTTCACCGACAAGAACAGCTACTTCTATCCTTCGGTTGGCGCATCGTGGCTCATCAGCGAGACTTTCCGCGACCAGCTTCCCCAGTTCATCAACTACCTGAAGATCCGCGGTTCGTGGGCCGAAGTGGCATCGTCGCCCTCGCGCTACCTCACCCGCATGCAGTATGTGTACAACGACCAGACCAACCAGTATGAGTGGCCGTCGAAGCACTACAACCCCAACCTCAAGCCCGAGAACACCAAATCGTATGAAATCGGTCTGAGCTCGAAGTTCCTCAACAACACCATCGGCCTTGAGTTCACATACTACAACGCCAACACCTTCCACCAGACATTCGAAATCCCCGCTTCCGGTTCATCCGGCTACAAGACCAACCTCATCCAGACCGGTAACATCCGCAACCGCGGTATCGAGGCCGCCGTCAACTACCAGAACACCTGGGGCGACTGGCGCTTCAACACCGGCATCACCTACTCCTGGAACCAGAACAAGGTAATCGAACTCGCCAACGGCGCCATCGACCCCGAAACAGGCAAGCCTATCGAAATGGAATACTTCGTTGCCACAGGCTGTCTGGGTATGAACGGAGGTCCGGCAGTGCGCCTCTATGAAGGCGGCACCATGGGCGATATCTACTACAACCGCCGACTCACTGAAGATGCCAACGGCAACGTTGTGCTCAACGACAAGGGTCAGCTCACCCTCGAGACCGTTGATTACTACAAGGTTGGCAGCCTCCTTCCCAAATTCCACATGGGATGGAACGCATCGCTCGGCTGGAAAGACCTCACCCTCTCATGGGCAGTGACCGGACGCTTCGGCGGCAAGGTCGTGGCCCAGACCCAGGCCATCATCGACCGCTACGGTGTGTCGGAGGAATCAGCCAATGCCCGCGATAACGGCGGCGTTGAAATCCCCGGTCTCGGCAAGGTCGACGCCCAGAACTACTATGAGACAATATCCGACGCATCGGGCAAATACTATCTCTACGACGCCACCAACGTGCGTCTGGCCGACCTCACTCTTACCTACAACATTCCTCCCCGCATCTTCAAGGACGTGGCCAAGGTTACCGTAAGCTTCACCGGCAAGAACCTCTGGATGATCCACTGCAAGGCTCCTTTCGATCCCGAAAGCACTGCAGCTACCACCAACAACTTCTATCAGGGTGTTGACTATTTCCAGCAGCCCAGCATCCGCAGCTATGGTTTCAATGTAAAAGTTACATTCTAATCTTACCGAATTATGAAAAAGACAATTTTAGCCAATACACTGCTCCTCCTGGCCGGCGCAAGCCTGATGTTCTCGGCATGTACCGACAAGTTCGAGGATTTCAATACAGACCCGAAGGCTCCTACCCCCGACCAGATGAAGGAGGACTACGCCTCCACAGCGTCGCTGATCAACACCATGATTCCCGTGATGGTACTCGGACAGGAGAACGACTATCAGATGATAGACCAGATGATAGGTTACGAGTACGGCCGCATGACCTCCGCCAAGAACGCCTGGGGCTCCGCCCAGTACTACGCCACATATAATCCTCCTATCGGCTGGATGGGCAACTGCTTCGACACCAACATGCCCAAGATGTACACCCCGTTCTTCATGATCCGCAACATCACCGGCAGCGAGGGCATCACCTACCACTGGGCCAACCTTGTGCGCATCTTCGGCACTCTCCGCGTGAGCGACTGCTACGGTCCGCTGCCTTTCTCGAAGATCGGAACCGGTTCTGACTTCGCCGTGGCCTACGACGACATGCCCGAACTCTACACCGCCATGTTCGCCGAACTTGACAATGCCATCTCCGGTATAAAGGAGGAACTCTCCAAGGAAGGCGCCGCCGCCACTGCCAAGAGCCTCTTCGGCACTGCCGACATTCTCTATCAGGGCGACCTCCAGAAATGGCTCCGCCTCGCCAATACCCTCAAGCTCCGCATGGCCATGCGTCTGGTTAACGTAGAGCCCGCTCTGGCCAAGCAGAAGGCAGAGGAAGCAGTGGCAAGCCCCGACGGTCTCATCGACAGCGGAAGCAACGCCGCATGGAGCACATTCCTCCCCGGCGGCAACTCCTGGCACAAGACCAATATCCTCTGGGGTGAAAGCCGCGTGAGCGCCGACATCACCGCATATATGAACGGTTACAACGACCCGCGCCTCTCCAAGTATGCCAAACCTCTGGCCGACGGCTCTTACAACGGTCTCCGCAGCGGTATCTTCAATTCCAGCAACAGCCTTATTGACATGGCTCTATACTCCGAGCCCGTAGTTACCCAGACCACTCCGCTGCTCTGCATCTCCGGCAGTGAATCGTGGTTCAGCCGCGCAGAGGGCGCCCTCCGCGGATGGAACATGGGCGGCACCGCCAAGGAACTCTACGAGCAGGGCGTGAAGGTTTCGATGGAAGAGCGCAGCGCCATCATCGGCAACTATCTCGAAGGAACCGACGGCCCGGCAGCCTATGTCGACTCCGATCCCACGCACCAGGAACGCAACATCGCCGCTCCCTCCACGATCGCTCCCAAATATGACGAAAGTGCTTCGTTCGACGAGAACCTCGAGCGTATCATCGTCCAGAAGTGGCTCGGCAACTATCCCAACGGCTGGGAGACATGGGCTGACTTCCGCCGCACAGGCTATCCCAAGTTCTTCCCGGTTGTCGACAACCGCAGCACCGACGGTGTGACCGACGCCCGCGGCGTTCGCCGTCTGCCTTTCCCGCAGTCGGAATTCAACACCAACGAGGCCAACGTGAAAGCCGCACAGGGATATCTCGGCGGCCCGGACAATACCGCAACAGACCTCTGGTGGGCTCTTAAGAACTAACCCTCCTCCCTATCAGTAATAATTGGCCGGAAGGCTGCGCCGAAACTCAGTGAGGCGCAGCCTTCTGTGTGTTTTAAAGACTCTACGGACTTTACTGACCTTACTGACTCTACTGGCTGTGGCGAGTTGTCGGTAGGGTCGGAAGGGTCCGTAAAGTCCGTAGGGTCTGTTTTGTCGGTAAGGTCCGTAGACTCCCTGGGGCCGGTTGCATTTTTATACTGTTTTCATCGTCATATTATGCGGTTTTTTAGAGGAATTTGGAATTAACCTTTTCGTTTAACAATATTTAACGGGGGGGGGTAATTTTTAGGTTCAGTAACCTTAAATTTGCAGGTGCAGAACATAGAATTGGCCATATTCTATCAAAAGGCGTCAGCAATATCGGAAAAAAATTCCGTCAGGCACCATTGAAGCATGGCTTGACGGATTGCCTTGAATAATACCGATTCTTTCTATTATCTATGTCAATACTAAACAGGTAACATCACATATCAATCATAATGCAATGAAACTACTAAGCAGTCTAATGCTTGCCCTGGCACTGAGTGCGTCGGCCCTGACGGCGCGCGCCCAGCAGTTCGGGCTTAAGACCAACCTGCTCTACGACGCCACGGCTACCGTAAATGTCGGCGCCGAGATGCGCGTGGCACCCCGCTGGTCAATCGACGTCTCCGGCAACCTCAATGCCTGGAGCATCAACAATCACAAATGGAAACACTGGCTCGTGCAGCCCGAGGCACGCTACTGGTTCTGCGACGCCACGGCCGGACATTTCGTGGCCGCACACCTGCTCGGAGGCCAGTATAATATCGGCAATATCGACATGGGCGACTTCAAGTTCCTCGGCACCAATCTGGCCGGGCTGAAGGACCACCGCTATCAGGGATGGTTTGCCGGCGCGGGCATAGCCTACGGCTATTCCTGGATTCTCGGCCGCCACTGGAACCTGGAGGCCGAGCTGGGCATCGGCTGGATCCACACCCGCTTCGACAAGTATCCCTGCACAAAGTGCGGCACCAAGATCTACTCCGACCGCGTGCGCAATTACGTGGGCCCCACAAAGCTGGCTCTCAATCTGGTTTACATTTTCTAAAAACTTCCAATCAGTAATCCCCAATGAAACATCTGATTTCAATCATAGCCCTTGCGGCCGCCGCAGCCTCGGCAGCTGCCGCCGTCAAGACCCCTATGCAGGCCGAGGTGAAGGTAGCCGATCCGCAGGCCCGCGCTCTCGTGAGCAAGCTGGTTGTGGAGCGCAGCCAGAACATACTCTTTGTAAAGGCCGACCTGTCGACGGCGCAGCTCCCCGCGGGCACCAACCGCGAGGTGTGGATGCAGCCGGTGCTCTCGGCCGGCGATTCGTCGGTGGTGCTCCCGGCCGTGGCCGTTGCCGGACGCAACCGCTTCTATCAGGGCCAGCGCAACCACACCGACCGTCAGCCCGGTCTGGAATGGATACGCCGCTCGGCCCGCGACATGACCATTCCCTATGAGGCACAGGTGGCCTACCGCCCCTGGATGGACGGCGCCCGACTCTCCATGACTCTCACCACCCGCGGATGCTGCGGCAACGCTGAGGACGACCGCACGCTGGCCCTGACCGACGTGAAGTTCGCCCCCGTGGTGTTCCACCCCACGTTCCTGTGGATTGCTCCGACGGCCGAGGGCGTGAAGACCCGCGAGATTTCGGGCCGCGCCTTCATCGACTTCCCCGTGAGCAAGACCGCAATCCTGCCCGACTACCGCCGCAATGCCTCGGAGCTGGCCAAGATACGCGCCTCTATTGATTCGGTGCGCAACGACAAGGACGTGACAGCCCGCTCCCTCACCATCCACGGCTATGCATCGCCCGAAGGCTCGCTGGCGCTGAACGAGCGCCTGGCCAAGGGGCGCACCGAGGCCCTGAAGGCCTACGTTGACGGCCTGTACCACTTCGCCCCCGGCTTCATCCGCACCGACTGGACGGCCGAGGACTGGGACGGCCTCCGCGCATGGCTCTCGGAAAGCTCCATGCCTCAGGCCGCGGAGATAATCGCCATAATCGACGGCCCGCTGGCCCCCGACGCCCGCGAGTGGAAGATAAAGAAGACGTATCCCGAGCAGTATGCCGTGCTGCTGCGCGACGTCTATCCCTCGCTGCGCCACTCCGACTACCGCATAGAATATACCGTGCGCGCCTTCACCACGGCCGACGATATTCTGCGTGTGGCCGCCACGCGTCCGCAGCACCTGTCGCTGTCGGAGTTCTTCACCGGCGCGAAGGCTCTGCCGGAGGGGTCGAAGGAGTTCGCCTACCTGTTTGAGACGGCCGCGCGCATGTATCCCGAAAGCGAGATAGCCTCGCTCAACGCCGCCAACGCCGCCATGGCCCAGGGCGCTCTGGACAACGCCGAGCGCTACCTCAAGGGAGCAGGCGACGGTCCCGAGGCCGTCTACGCCCGCGGCAACCTCGAGGCCCTGCGCGGCAACTATGCCGCAGCCCGCGCCCTCTTCGAGCAGGCCGCGCGCCTCAAAGTGGCCGACGCCCCCGCCGCCCTCTCGCAGCTCGACGAGCTCGAAAGCTACTGAGGCGGCGCCGCGGCCCAGGCTCACGCACGATGCGGCAGCGCGCCCTCCGGGGCTCGCCGCATGGCGGGGGGACGAGCTGGCGGTCCCACAGCTTACGCAGTGGGTTGTAAAAAAACCGCCCCTCCGGGGCTAAGCCCCGCCTCAAGCCCTCACTTGTAGGGCTGCTCCCCGGAGCAGCCGCCCCGCCAGTCAATACCCGGCTCGACCCTCAGAGGAGGGTGACCCCCCAACGGAGCGCCGGAGGCGCGATGTCTGTACAACCCACTGCGTAAGCTGTGGGACGCAGAGCAAGCCCTCCACCCCCATGTAGGGCTGCTCCCCGGAGCAGCCGCCCCGCCAGTCAACACCCCGGGGCAGCCCTCAGAGGAGGGTGACCCCCCAACGGAGCGCCGGAGGCGCGATGTCTGTACAACCCACTGCGTAAGCTGTGGGACGCAGAGCCACTCCGACCACCCACGCGAGGCAAGCTGCGGAGCATGCGCGCCTCGCCCCACGGCGCAAGCCTGGGAAGCCCCGGCCGGTCAACGGCTGCACGAGCGTACAGCCCTACAGTCAGGGCGATACCCCACGGCGCAAGCCTGGGAACCAACACGAAACTAACAATCAATATCATACTCA
>CAUBWJ010000060.1 GCA_958439725.1 uncultured Muribaculaceae bacterium
TTAGTGTAGAGGCCTAGCACGCCACCCTCTCAAGGTGGAGACTCGGGTTCGAATCCCGAATTCGCTACACACCGATTAGCTTCCCCCAATACGGGAAGCTAAATTTTTTATAATCGTCCATTCTCCCGGCCCCCGCGCCATGCAAATTCCGTTGAATATCACTATAAAATAAGAATACAATGCTGAGGAAACCAATCAAGTATCTTATAGCATGCTCACTTTGGGTAATGCCTTGCCTCATGGAGGCTCAAAACGACATTACGAATGCCTTTGATGATTTGAAAAGGCAAGGAACCATGAATGAACAGGATTCAGAAATGCGTCGTGCCGCATCTCCCGAGGTAGTTTCGAAGATACTTCAAGAATTTCCGGAGGCCGGCTACTTCTGCTTCACTGAGGACCGAGCCCATGATATCCGCATGACGCATGCTTTACCGGCACGTTGGGCCGAACGCAGCGCTGAATCGCGGACAAAATTTCACGGAGATTGCTTTCCTGGAGAATTTTACAGCTGGCAGATTGGTGTTTTTACACCCTACATTCCTCTATCGGATGTCTCCGTAACTTTTTCTGACTGGAAAAACGAGAAAGGCGATAAAATTCCAGCCTCGGCATTCCGTTGTTTTAATATGGGCGGCATCGATGCCTACGGTAAAGCATTCAGCAAGACTATTAATGTCCCGAAAGGAGAAATACAGGCATTGTGGATCGGTTCTGATGTGCCTGCATCTGCAAGCGGCATTTACAAAGGTACAGTGACCGTCAATGCCTCCAATACAAAACCGGTAACAATAGATTGCAAATTGACCGTGCAGGGAAATGCCATAGCACGACACGGAGATAACGAGGGATGGAGAAAGGCCCGTCTGCGCTGGCTCGATTCTACTATCGGAAATTCCGATGAACCTACAGCTCCTTACACGCCCGTCAAATTACAGAACCAGACTATCTCCTGGTTGGGAGGCTCCATGAAGCTGTCGGATGACGGCCTGCCCGAATCGCTTTTCACCTGTTACGACCAGAGCAACCAGTTGGATCGGCAGAAAGAAAATGCGGTGCTGGCAAACGGTATCAGATTTGTGATAGAGACCGACCGAGGGACGGAGATACTTAAAAGCAGCAAGCTCCATATCACAGAAAAGAATAATGCGTCCATCGGTTGGACTACGACTCAACGGAATGGTGACTTTGAGATCGAGTGCTCCGGTAAATTCGGATTCGACGGATTTGTCGACTACCGCATTCAGGTTAAATCACTGAGAAAGGTGCAGGTGAAAGACATTCGCCTGGAAGTGCCCTACACCGCCTACGCTGCAAAATATATGATGGGCTTAGGGCACAAAGGAGGATTGCGCCCCGACACCATGATATGTTGGAAATGGAACATCGACAAACATCAGGACAAGATATGGATGGGAAACATCAACGCGGGACTGAACTTCTGCTTCAAGGACGAAAACTACGTTCGTCCGTTGGTGAATGTCTACTATTCCCTGGGCAAGCTTAATCTGCCGGCTTCATGGGGGAATGAGAGCAAGGGTGGTATCAGAATCATGCCACACAACGACGATACCGTGCTGATGACAGCTTACAGCGGTGAACGCTCCATGAGCAAAGGAGACGTGCTCCACTATGACTTCAATATGCTGGTTACTCCTGTAAAACCGCTTAACCTTTCCGAATTGGCCCGGAAACGTTTCTATCATTCCAACAGTGACGTAAGCGCCGGATACATCCCTGCGGCACAGAACGCGGGAGCCAATATGATTAATGTGCATCACAAGAAGGATATCTATCCATTTATCAATTATCCGTATTACGACGAAGCTGTTCCCGACCTGCGACGCTTTATCGCCGACGCCCACAGCAAGAATCTGGATGTACGCCTATATTATACCACTCGCGAACTCACCGTCAAGCTTCCAGAGTTGTGGGCACTGCGCAGTCTTGGCAGCGAAGTGATTCATGACGGGCCCGGAAAGGACGCCCGTACCCTGATACACAAGAACGGTCCTCACGAGTGGCTGAACGAAAATCTCACCACTCACTTCATCCCTGCATGGTATAATGCTTTCACCGAAGGCAAGTATGCAGGCGACATGGATCTGTCAGTGATTACCACGCCTGATTCCCGCTGGAACAACTATTACCTGGAAGGACTTGACTGGATGATAGCCAACCTCGGTCTTGACGGTATTTATATCGACGACAGCGCATTGGATCATCAGACGCTTCAGCGCGCACGCCGCATATTGGATGCCGATGGCAAACGGCGTCTTATCGATATCCACTCCTGGAACCACAACAATGAATGGGCCGGATATGCAAATTCACTGCATCTATATCTGGAGCTTCTGCCTTATGTGGACCGCACATGGATCGGAGAGGGTTTCTCGGCCGATAATCCGCTGGATTTCTGGATGATTGAGATGTCAGGCATTCCTTTCGGGCTGATGAGCGAGACACTTGATGCCCAGAATGTATTCCGTGGAATGATTTACGGAATGTTGCCACGTTTACCCTGGAGTGGAAATCCGGTCCCTTTCTGGCATCTTTGGGACGATTTCGGCATGAAAGATGCCGTTATGAGAGGATATTGGGACGAGCGTTGCCCGGTAAAGACCGACAACGCCAGCATACCCGCTACGGTATATATCAACGGCGACAAAGCACTACTTGTGTTGGCAAACTGGACGGACGTGCCCCAGGCAGCAAACATCACTCTGGATGAAAATCTGCTCGGATTCAAACCGTCTTCTTACGTGCTTCCCGAAATAGCCGACACACAGAGCGAAGAGAAGATATCGTCCTTGACGCGATGCGAAATACCGGGAAGAAGCGGTATGTTTATCCTGATGGAAAAACTTAAGTAATTTAACCCCTAACTCTTCCTCAATAAAAGAGTTTTATTAATTTTGTGAGAACTTAAGTTCTTCCTTATGGCCTCACCTACTTTTTCCATCATTACCGTAACCTTTAATGCGTCATCTACCATAGAGCGCACGCTTAAAAGCGTGGCCGAACAGACCTGCCGCGATTTCGAGCATATTGTTATGGATGGCGCCTCAAAGGACGACACCGTGGAAAAAGCAAGGAAATTCGGCGTGGATGGCATCAGGATTTTCTCCGAGCCCGACAAAGGTCTATACGACGCCATGAACAAGGCAATGGACCACGCAAAAGGCACCTACCTGATTTTCCTCAACTCCGGAGACAAATTCCACGCCCCAGACACTTTGGAACGTATAAAAAAGGCCATTGATGACAATGACATCCCCGGTATTGTCTACGGACAGACCAATCTTGTTGACGCCGACGGAAAATATCTCGGGCCGCGCCATCTTACTGCACCAAAGAATCTTACATACCGTAGCTTTACAAACGGCATGGTAGTGTGCCACCAGGCATTTATAGCCCTCGCCCGCATTGCGCCCGAGTTCAACATGAAATATCGGCTTTCGGCCGATTACGAATGGTGTCTCCGTTGTCTCCAGCATTCCAGAAAAAACGTGTTTATCGACGACTGTCTTATTGACTATCTGAGCGAAGGCCTGAGCACCGCCAACCGCCGTGCCTCTCTCTGGGAAAGATTCAGGATCATGTGTCGCTATTATGGTACGGTGCCGACAATCATCCGCCATGTGCGTTTCGCTTTCCGATTCATGCACACACAGACAACCCCTTCTAACTAAGAACCCGTCATGTATCTTTATAATACAAGTTTCCACGCCGATTCAAGCGTGGCAGAGACATTCATTGCGTGGCTTAAGACCATTTTCATTCCTGAGGCAATGTCATCGGGACTGTTTTCCGAAGCTTCTCTTGGAAAAATTCTGCTTGAAATAGAGCCCGGCACAAGTTCATACACCCTCCAGCTCAAAGCCAGCGAACTCGACCGGGCCCGGGAATGGAACAACACTATAGGCAACTCATTGAGGTCGGTCATCATCAAGAAATTCGGAGGGAAAGTAGTGTTCTTTGTCACCTTTATTGAAATTATAGACCATGAATGAGGCTGTAAAGGAATTCGACAGGGTTATAATTGGAATAGACCCCGGTACCAATCTGATGGGATACGGCATACTGGGAGTCCGCAACAAGAAGCCCGTGGCTATTGCCCTAGGAGTAATAGAACTAAGCAAATTCCAAAGCCATTATTACCGTCTCGGCAGAATTTTTGAGCGCGTAACCTCTCTTGTGGAGACATATCTTCCTGACGAAATGGCAATCGAGGCTCCGTTTTTCGGAAAAAACGTCCAGTCAATGCTTAAACTCGGCCGCGCCCAGGGTGTTGCAATGGCTGCTGCCATATCCCGTGATGTCCCCATTGCCGAATACGAGCCCCGAAAAATCAAGCAGGCTATCACCGGTTCGGGAGCCGCGTCGAAAGAGCAGGTGAGAGAAATGCTTCGCCGCATTCTCAATATTCCTGAAGAAAACCTTCCTCCCCAGCTCGACTCGACCGACGCCATGGCCGCCGCCCTCTGCCATTTCTACGAGACCACGCGTCCCCTCCCCACAAAAAGCTCCGGCTCCTGGAAAGACTTCATCGCCAAGAACCCCGACCGCGTCCGCTGACCCTCAAATAAATTACATACTCATATCAAACGCCTACCACCCGTCAAACTCAACGAGGTACTGGAGATAATCATGAAGCTTTGACTCAAATATCTTCGTTTCTATAACCGTTTCAAAAACGACGCCACGTATAATGAAGATTTGGCCCTATAGCCAAGTTCGTTGAAAGCATCGCTGATCTTGGTGCGTTGGAGCGTTTCTTCCGACCGGAAGGAAAGATGAGCGACCGAGTCTGCGCGCTCCCGGTCGTTAAATCAAAGTTGCTCCTGTATTGCCTGCGACTCTCAGACAGCATTCTTATTCTTGGCAACGGTGGAGTCAAGAAAACGCGCACCTATCGAACTACGCGGATTTGTGGTCACTCTACAAAACTTTGACAAGCTTATCAAAGAAGGTGTGAAAGACGGAACCATCAGTATTACCGAGAATGAAATTGAAACCGACAAAACATTTGATATATGAAGACGGCCTTTGATGAATACAATAGTATAGTGTCATCTATACCGGATAATATCCGCAAAGAGGTGGACATGGAAATGGCTGTGTCCAACAGAATCTATGACCTCATGACACAAAAAGGGTTGTCAAAAGCCGAATTTGCCCGCGCGATTGGCAAGCGTCCGTGTGAAATCACCAAATGGCTGAGTGGACAGCATAATTTCACCCTTTCCACCCTCGCTATGCTCTCCTCATTCTTCGGCCAGCCGATAATAACAGTCGGCTGAAATTTAACTCTCGTTCGCTTGTAATTATTGACCTAACTTTGCGTCTAATAACAAAAACTTCAAACATAAATCACCATGAATGAAAATTGGTTTGTATATATAGTAATTGCGGTAGTTGCATTCCTTATGTATTGGGGTTGCGACAAGTTGCAAATTCTGAAGTCGAAGCCCTTACGTATCTTCTTAGTTCTTCTCATTTCTTCCGTAATCTGCTGGGTTATTTACGACCTTCTTATCTCTTGATCGAAGAGATCTAACATTATAATCTAAACGACAAGGGATTGAAAAGGAAAGTCCATAATTTGTGGTTATTTTTCACAAAGTTATGGACTGTATGATGTGCGCCAAAAGACGCTTTATTTGCAGTTGACCTTTATAGCTCCAATAATGCCAATTTTTCTTTGCTTCTTCTTTGCTGCTCATATTTTTTGGGGAAAGGTTTGGGGGTTCGGGCTTTATACTTTATCTTTGTAAGACGGTGACATTACTAATACTTCCCATCATAATCGTCACCTAATCCGTCTGATTTTCACCGGGTCTTACAAAGAATGCAAATAAAGGAAAAACTTAAATCTAACATTGATATGTATAAATTTGACAAACGAATTGTAATCACTCTCGATGCGGGAGGTACAAACTTTGTGTTCGGCGCAATGCAGAGCAACGATTTCATTATCGACCCGATAACAATGCCCTCCAACGCCCATGACCTTGACCTTTGTCTCCAGACCATGGTGAAAGGATTTGAAGAAGTGATATCCAAACTCGACCAGAAGCCCGTGGCAATCAGCTTTGCTTTCCCCGGCCCGGCTGACTATCCCCACGGAATCGTCGGCGGATACCTCCCTAATTTCCCCTCCTTCCGCGACGGTGTGGCTCTCGGCCCGTTCCTTGAGGAAAAATTCGGTATTCCCGTATATCTGAACAATGACGGCGACCTCTTTGCCTACGGTGAGGCCATAGGTGGCGTGCTTCCCGAAATCAACGCCAAACTTGCCGAACTCGGAAGCACAAAAGTATATAAAAACCTTCTCGGCTACACATTCGGAACCGGCTTCGGAATAGGCATGGTGATAGACAACCGCCTGAACCGCGGCAACAACTCCTGCGTAGAGACATTCTGCCTCCGCCATAAGAACCATCCCGAAGTGATGGTCGAGGAAGGTGTGGCCATCCGCGCCATAAAGCGCGTATATGCCGAGAAATCAGGCGACATCAACCATCAATATGAGCCGAAAGACATCTGCGATATAGCCGAAGGCAAAATTCCCGGCAACCGCGAGGCCGCTATCGCAGCATTCGAGGAATTCGGCGAAGTTGCCGGCGATGCTATCGCTACGGCCGTAACGCTTACCGACTCTCTCGTGGTGCTCGGCGGAGGTCTGTGTGGCGCACGCAAATACTTTATGCCTGCGCTTATGAAGCAGCTGCGCGGCCTCATACACACAATCAAAGGTGAGGAGCTCAACCGTCTGCAGATGAAAGCCTACGAACTCGATGACCCCGACCAGTTCGCCAAATTCGCACGCGGAGCCGCCCGTCCCATCAAAGTCTATGGAACCGACCGCAACGTTATCTACGATCCGGCAAAATCAACCGGCGTGGCCATCTCGTCTCTTGGTGCCAGCAAAGCGATTTCAATCGGTGCATACTCTTTCGCCCTCGCATCGCTTGACCAGATCCAGTAACAGGATTACAGCCATAAAACTACAACACGGCTGATAAAAAACTAAAAGCGCCCCAAAAGTCTGACAGAAACTTTTGGGGCGTTTTTTTACTAATGTATTTACGAAGACCGCCGCTGTTGGCAACCCCGCTTCAGAGCTGTGTCAGCGCCGATTATCTCTCGTGGTCCGCTCTATAAGTACCAGAAGCACCGCTGAGACCATAAGACTTATCGCAACCATAACATAATCCCACACCGAACCTCCGCTTCCAATATTATTTATAAGAGCCTCCTCGCTGTCACCCGAAGCCCACATTGCCGAGGCAGCACACATGTTATTGAAAGCATGTGCCATTACAGGTAACCATAACGAGCCACTCCAGAAAGCAAGATAACCGAACAGCGCTCCGAGCAAAAGCCGCGGTACGAAGCCGAAAAACTGCATGTGTACGGCGCTGAATATAACAGCTGTTATCCAGATTGATACGTGGGCATTAAACGGAAGAGTGACAAGCGTGCGCTGAAGCATCCCTCTGAAAAAAATCTCTTCGGACAGACCGGTGAGAACCCCGACAATAAGCAGTGCTATGACCAGAGATCCAACCGACTGCGTACCAATGAGAAGTGAGATGAGGTGTGAGGCGTTTTCTTCTGCCTCGCGAAGCCAGTTTTCCACCTCGGCCCATTCCTGAGGAAGCGTCAGCGAGGCGTTCCATGCCACAACCACGTTCATTGCGGGGACCATTGCAAGCACGAGAGCAATCGTCAGAAGAAGAGTCGCCAGCGAAGGAAACCTGTCGATCATCAGAAATTCGGCAGGCTTGCGCGTAACCATCATGGCAAAAAGCAACGCCGGAGCTATAAACATCAGTATATCCTGGGCCACTGTGGCGAGCCGCATTCTCACTCCTGTCTCCCCTCTGGCCATTATCAGACCTACCACCACGGCGCCGGCAAGCATAAAGAATACCGTTACACATATCAGAAGAAAAATGCGCTGTGAGGCGCCTACATTGAAACGTATACGATTGTCTGCCATCACTTATCGAGATAAAAATTATTAGTAAGATTATAGTATTCGGCGGTATATGTGCCGCCGCTGTTTTTTACAGTGAGCGCGCCGCGGAGATTCTTGCCCGGACGCCCTTTTACAAACTCCCAGAGAGTACGCTTGGGGGCCTTCCCTTCAACCGACACCAGGTCGACGCGCCTTTCCAGACTGAGTGAATTGACTGCAGCCAGGAATTCCAGCCTATCCCCTGCCTCGTATGGAAGAATCATGGCAAGCATTCCGCCGGCAGAAAGATACCTGCCCGCAAGAGCCAGAGCAGAATCCGGCCCGAGAGAATCCTGATGACGAGCCGTAGAGCGTACTTGGTCCGGCGACGCAAGCGAGTCGCGGAAATAAGGCGGATTGCACACAATGGCATCCGGAACAGGCAATGTCTCCGCAAGTTCAAAAACATTACCGTTAACGCAGTGAAGCCTTTGGGAGAATTGCGATGCGGTAAAATTTCCCTGCGCCTCTTTAGCCGCTTCTGCATCTATCTCCACGGCATATATTTCACAGCATGGGAAACGCTGGACAATCATCAGCGAAAGAAGGCCGGTGCCCGCACCCACATCCCAAACCGTGAACTCAGAGTCGCTATCAAGACCTTCAAAAGCCCACGCGCCAAGACTCACGCCGTCCATTCCCACCTTCATGGCTGAACTGCGCTGCCTCACTTCGAAACGCTTAAAACGAAAAACGTCTGATTTCATAGCGGTTACAAAGGCACGACTCCTTTTCTTTCACAAAAATACAAATTCTGTTCCTAATAGATATTGCATTATCCCAAATTATTTGTAAATTTGCAGCGCAAAACCACTAAAGGAGAGATGGCAGAGTGGTCGATTGCGGCGGTCTTGAAAACCGTTGAGGGTCACACCTCCGGGGGTTCGAATCCCTCTCTCTCCGCTTCTAACATTGAAAATCAATGTTTTAGCGAATAAGTACCCGAATAAGTACCCAAAAACGGACTTTTTCGGGTATTTTTCTTATATCCGGGTGCCAATAATGAAGCCGGAAGCCCCCGCCCGGCTTCCGGCTCTCGTTTAATAAACTCAGGCAGGGTGGACATTTGGGGTGATGGATTGCGTTGCAAAAGTTCTAAGTGGACAT
>CAUBWJ010000061.1 GCA_958439725.1 uncultured Muribaculaceae bacterium
GTCACACTCTCTTACCAAGAGAAAGTGACTTTTTGTTACACTAACAGCCTTAAATCATCCCCAGCTTCCCCACAATCCCTTGGGTGCAATGCGTTCCCATTTCGTGAAAATGATACGCTGAAAAAATACCCGGCCACAAAAGTCACAAGTGGGGCTTTTGTGGCCGGGTGATGGCTGGCAGGGAGGTCCTTTTTCGGAACTTCCGCAATTGTTTTAAGGTGGAAGGTCAGAGGGAGATTATCATGGAGGCGGCGGTGTCATCGGCCGTTTTGTCACCTTTGGTCTCGCGTATTATCTCGATGGCGAAGGGCAGCGTGGTGCCAGGGCCTTCCGAGGTGATGAGTGCCGGAGCCTTCACCACCTTTTCTTCTACATATTCGCCTCCGTGCTCATTGATCTCGTCGCCCAGACCGGGATAGCATGTGGCTTTCTTGCCTTTGAGAATTCCTAAAGGAGCAAGTACAACTGCCGGCCCCGCGCATATCGAGGCTATTCTGCCGCCTTTCTCATAATGACGGAGCAGCATGTCGTTCACTGCTTTCGAAGCGTGAAGGTTGGGCGCGCCGGGCACACCTCCGGGTACAATGAGCCAGTCGGCATCGCTCACATCTATGTCAGCTATAAGCGAGTCGGCCACAATGGTCTGCCCAGTTGCGCCTTTAATCTCAAGAACCGTGTCTACAGCTACGGCAACCACCGGTATGTCGGCGCGCCGCAGAGCGTCAATCGTAGCCATGGCTTCTATCTCCTCCACTCCGGGAGCCAGAAAGATATAGGATTGTTTTGCTTCCATACTCATAAAACCGATTATTGACATTGCCATAACGGCAATACTTTTTATTGAGAACATAAAAACTGAAATTATCACATATTATCAGACAATTTTCGGCCCGCTTGGGTTCATTGCAGCCGGGCATGATTATGTTCCGGACAATTATGATTGTATAAGGTGAATAACCCCTACTCGGCCACAACGGTGCTGTCGGCTTCCGCAAGAGCTTCCGCTTCAAATGCGGCGGCTTCAGCCTTGGTAAGTTCGCCCTGGAAGATACCCAGACGGTCATATTTGAGTTCTTTGCCGTTGGAGAGTCCGATTGTGTAATAGAGCGATGAGCGGCTTATGCGGACGATTTTTTCGTCGGGATATTTCTTGGCTGAACTGTTACGTATGGCTTTGGGAACGAGCGATTCCGGCACATTCTTGTTTTTGCAGTCCACACTGGTCCATCGTCCTTTGTTGCTGAACTCGATTTTAGTCCCGTTGGTAAGTTTCACGTCATAATCGGTCCTCTTCAGCAAATGTCGGTCGACCTTTATCATGCTTACTTTGGCTTTGGGAAAATGCTCCGTCAGCATCTCCTGGGCAGCTTTCGGCAGCTCGTCGCGTTTGATAGTGTATTTGTCAAATGGCAGTTGTGCCGATGCCGAAATCATTCCCAGCATCAGGGCTATCATCACTAAAAGTTTTCTGGTCATAGTAAAATGTGTATTTGAAATCAGATTCTTTTTTGCTACCATATATAACGTTTTGCCCCTCCCGAAGTTTCATGAGGCCCGGAAATATCGGCGAAATTACCTTTGCCTCATTTCCGGTACTTTGAGCGGGCAACCGATAGTGCAGCGACCGCATTTGATGCAATCGGGGTGCAGGAAGCCCTCGGCGTTGCATCTGCTTTCGAATGGTTTGAGCTGCATCGGGCATACGGCGGAACAAAGTTTGCATTTGGTGGTGCATCTCTCGTTCACAAAAATTCGTTTGTATTTCTCGGGGAGATTTCCGCTTCGTGGCGTCACCCACGATGACAATGTGCCCATGGGGCAGAACGAGCACCAGGTGCGGGGAGCGTAAATAAACGACAGGGTAATGCCCACAATGGTCGTGATAAGGATGATGGTCCAGAATACACGCCCCATAGCTTCCCAGTCGCCCCAGGCACGATACATCTGTATGCCAAACATGGTGAATATGAACATCACCATGAAAATGCGGAACCCTTTCTGACGTACAAACGCCGGAATGGGCCTGTGAGGCGAATATCTGGCTAAGACTTTGTCATAAAAGCTTCCTCTCGGGCACGCGTTGCCGCACCACCAGCGTCCCTTTTTTGCGGCAAATGCCACGGGCGCTATCATGCAGATTACGGCAAGAAATCCTATCACCGGGTAGAAGTATCCTGCAATAAGATAAATCAATAGAATCCAGTATAACGGAAATCCTTTTACGGGTATTGAACGGAAGAATTTTTTATTGGCCATGTGATTTTTATTATGGAACAGGTTTCAACTGATGCAAAGTTAAGCAACCTGCTTCATAGGGCCAACCGATTAAAACGATTGTGTAATCGGTTGTATCAATCACAGGACTATGGGAAATCTTTTTAGTCGGGGGATGAGCATTGTCGCCGGAATAATGCTCTTGATTGCGTCGGCAAGAATGTTCAGCAACCGTTCTCTTACAAAATTGCGATGGATTACCAGGGCAATCTCGCGCGTCGGTTCTGGATTGACAAGGTTGTGTACATTGGCTTGCTGGCATTTCCGGAGAAGTGGCACGTGAAGTTCGGGTATTATTGCGTAGCCTCCGTTTTCATCCACAATTTTTATAAGGGTCTCAACGCTTCCGGCTTCATAGATTGCTCTTTGGCCTGAATTATTATTGCAAAAGGGGAAGGATCCGCGGGCAGGGCAGTATCCCTCGCGTAGCACCCATACGTCATTGACAGGAAGCATTCCTGTCTGCAGGTCGCTTTCGGCGTGTATGTCAGATTCAGGCGATACATAGGCCATAAGGCGTTCCTTATATATCGGAATTTCGAGGAGTTCGCTATTATTGACGGGCGTAGCAAGAAGTGCCACATCGAGGTCTCCGCGCTCGAGTTGTGAGATGATGGCTGCCACACGTGCCTCCTCAACGTGTAGCCGTATGTCGGGATGATTGGCCGAAAGATACTTGAGCATCTTCGGTAATATATACGGAGCCACAGTGGATATGACGCCAAGTGAAACTGTCCCTACCGCCTCACCTTTGCGGGTCGCTACCAGCTCCTTTACCTGTGCCGTGCTGAAAAGCACTTTCCGCAGTCGGTTTATTATTTCCTCTCCTACCGGTGTGGGCCTTACCGGATATTTGCTTCGGTCAAATATGGTGACATCAAGTTCAAACTCCAGTTTCTGAACAAGTGACGACAGTGTAGATTGCGAAACACCGCATGATTCAGCGGCTTTCGCGAAATGACGGTACTTGTCCACCGCCACCACGTATTCCATTTGCTGTAAGGTCATAATTTGCCGATATTGATTAAATAGATGCAAATATAGATAAAATCTATTTTGTGGAACAGCGAGGTTGATATAAATTTGTGCCAAATGATGCAGCTATGATACAAGTAGATAAAGCAATTTGCCCCCACGACCATGTATGCCCGCTTATCAAGGGCTGCCCCGTCGGGGCCATAACGCAGGATGCCGAGGGATATCCTGTTATAGACTATGCCTTATGCATAGAATGTGGAAAATGTGTCAGGAAATGTCCGAAGAAAGCTATGAGGCAAGTCCTTGAATCTCTGTCCTGACGAAGCCGCATGGCATTCAGGCTCCAGATTGAAGGGATCTCATCCCGATTATGGGAAGTATGAGATAAATCTCATAATATTTGGCGATTCACCACGGAAAGCCTAACTTTACAATATTAAATATCGGAAGTCGGCCTCTCAAACAGCGGCGATTTCGAAAATAATCTTTGACTTATGAGCATGAGATTTACACCCGACAAGATCACAAAGCTGGCTCCTGACGAGATTTTCGTTTTCGGAAGCAATCTGGCCGGCCGTCATGGCGGTGGCGCCGCACTCACAGCTATGCGGCTTTTTGGCGCCGAATGGGGCAAAGGAGAAGGGCTCCAAGGCCAATCCTATGCCATCCCTACCATGCAGGGAGGCGTGGAGACCATAAAGCCCTACGTTGACCGCTTCCTTGACCTGGCTTATGAGTGGGACCAGACAACCTTCCTTGTCACGCGTATCGGGTGTGGTATCGCCGGTTTCAAACCCGAGGAAATAGCCCCGCTCTTCGACCGTGCCCTCGACATGTACAACGTAGTCCTTCCCGAGGACTTCTTCAACATCCTCATCGCCCGGCGCAAACGCCTCGGCATTCCCTTGCCGCCCGGCCTTCCGGATGAATACAGGTAAATGATGCGACCGTCCAGCCACAAATTCCCGTAATTCCCCGGGTCATACCCATACTGGTTGCCTTATTCGGCCCGAAAAAGCTGAACCTCAATTTCAATGCTGTACTGTATTATTAAGAAATGTTCAACCTGCTTAATTTAAAATGCAAAAACATTAGTGTCCACTAAAAAATCATAAGGGCACTTTGAAATTATTGAAATTCAATTTGTTGTAAGAGATTTTTGAGTCAACGGATTTGAAATTATTTTTGCAGTCTGACACAGACTGTTATGAATAAAGACAAGTACGTTTTCGCCCAATTAGTCCAGTCTATGGACAGAAATCACTTCAACTATCTTGTAAGAAAGTATGATGGCGATAAGTATGTAAAAAGCTATACCTATTGGAATCAGCTTCTTACACTGATGTTCGGACAGTTGTCAAACCGCGAGAGCCTGCGTGATCTCATCGTTGCGATGGAAGCCCATGCAGGGAAGCTCTACCATCTCGGAATCGGGAAGTCCGTGACGCGGAGTAATCTTAGCAATGCCAATGAGCAGCGGGATTACCGCATCTTCGAGGAGTATGCTTTCTTCATGATAGCGGAAGCCCGCAAACGTAGGATTCAGAAAATCTTCGAGCTTGACGGTCATGTCTACGCCTTCGATTCAACCACCATAGACCTTTGTTTGTCGGTATTCGAGTGGGCTAAATTCCGTAAGCACAAAGGCGGAGTCAAGATGCACACGCTCTATGATGTGGAAGCTCAAGTGCCTGCCTTCGTGCATATTACCGAGGCAAAGGTTCATGATACAAAGGCAATGCCCGAGATACCTTACGAAGCAGGGGAGCACTACATCTTCGACCGTGGTTACAACGATTTCGGAAATCTTTACACCATCCACCGTATAGGCGCGTTCTTTGTCGTCAGGGCGAAAACCAATGTCAGATTCAAGCCTTTGACTTGGAAACGGAGGCTTCCTCCAAATGTGGTTTCTGATGCAGTCGGTTACTTCACGGTTTATAAAAGCGCGAAGGATTATTCCGAAAAGCTGCGGAAGGTAGTCTGCATCGACCCTGAGGACGTCACCAGATACATCTTTCTGACCAATAATCTGACGGCTTCTGCTGAGACAATCGCCGAGTTTTACCGTAACCGATGGAGCGTGGAGCTGTTCTTCAAATGGATCAAACAGCACCTGCGAATCAAGAAGTTCTGGGGTACGTCCGAAAATGCCGTCCGCATCCAAATATATTGTGCCATAATAACTTATTGTCTGGTAGCGATAGCGCAGCACGATATGAAACTGGAGCGCAGCATCTACGAAGTTCTTCAGATACTTGGAATATCGCTGACCGACAAGACCAATCTGCGCGACCTCTTAGACAAATCGAATTTCAAAAATATCAATGTCCTATGTGATTCAAGTGAACCGAATTTATTTAATTTTTAACCCCGTCCATTTTTTAGTGGACAGTAGTGACAAAATATTTATAAAATGTAGAGAGTAATCGTGATGACTACTCTCTATTCCTGTATTCTTTTTTATAACCCCAAAAAGGACTTTACTTTATTGTTATTGTTTTACGCTTTGAAACTGGCAAAGAAACATACCATATTCCGCAAATAATCAAAATAACAAAAAGTCCATAATCAAAAAGCCCGAATATTAGTCTACATGTCCATTTAAGAACTAAATAAAGCGCAAACAGCGTGGCAATTAGTAATATTGGTTTATAAAGCTGCATTGTCGATTTCGTTAGAATGGGTTGGTAGAACCTCCTTGGGAGATTTGGTTAGTATCAACATCTCAGTGATTCCGGCTGCAATTCCAAATAAACCCAAATATATGTGGAAGCCTTTATCGCTCGTGAAGTCTGATGATGACCAATTCGTCAAGGCATCCCAACCACTCCCTACAATATTTTGATCTTGAATTGGAAAGAGAAGAACTACACACGCCAATCCTAAAACAGGAGCAAGCATATACAGTTTGTTGACCTTCCATGTTTCTGCGTAAAGACGGTAGGCCATAAAAAGGATGAGAACGGCGAGCATAATTTTCTCTAAGCCGAGCATTATCCCGACGGTCCCGATGATGTTAGCACCTCCGAACATAAAGAACGCCAGAGCATAACCCGCCACCATCCAAGTGGCTTTCAACTCTCTAACCGCAGGAGGCAACATTCCGAATATAATCATCAAAGCAAAAATGACGTTTTGCTTCCATGCCGCTCCCTCAAGAATGGCGCTTCCGAATAGATTTACTCCTGTGAGGGTTATTATCCCTATTGCAATAAGAAAAATAGGGAACAGTAGATGGTTGTAAGTTTTCATATCTTAGTATTTAGATGTTTAATTAAAATAGTCCAAAGCGCTTCTTCGGGAGATAGGGCTGAGCCATGCATAGTAGTTCTTTATCTTCTTTAGCTAATGAGGAAAAGGCTTTTTGCACCCTTGACAATGCGTTCTTGAAAGCCTCTTTGGTCTGTTTCCCATACGGCGAGTTGTTTGAGTTGACATTCGTCCAAGTGAATTGAAGGAGTTCAAACAATTCCTGTTTATCACATGGTATAGGGTGGGTGTCAATACAGTGTGCTAACTTTCGGTCTGTTTCTGGCAATTTAACATCTGAGGAGTCCGGAATGATTCCGGCAACGGTTTTTAAAGTTCCGGCCACTACTCCACCCGCCAGCCCTCCGACAAGTTTGGAGGTCTTTCCAGCGATCCAACCGCCAACAGCACCTGTTACGCCACCAACACCATCTTCGATATTCTCTTGTAGGCTATCTCCAATATTATTGACTGCATCAACAATTTTAGAAGAAGAGTTGAGCGATTTCTTTACTCTCGAAAAAACAGCACCTGTTTTACTGTTTGGAGTCAGAGATCCCAACAAGTCATTGATTTTCTTTTCCAATCCGGTCATATCTCGATATTATTTTGGCATTATTTCCATGGGATCTCCGAAGCAATAGGCTGTAAGTATGTAGGCAACTGCATAAATGATTAAGGCTATACTCCAAGCCCATGCCATTTTTTTACAGAATACACCCCATTCAGAACGGTGGTACCTATCTCGGCGCGATATGGCAATCTTGTCGGAAAGAGCGTAAGCACCCATGAATACTGGAATAGCAATCAGTCCGGCAACTCCAATTTGCCATCCTATTAAAATCCAAGCCAGAATAGCAATAGCGGCTATCGCCATTATGCTCATCCAATAGAGAATTTTTTTTAGTGTTTCCATTTTATGTGAATGAGATTTTATTGGTTAATATATGCAATGACTTTATCAATCCATTTTATAACCGATGCTCTCGCTCGGACATTGTTGGGGAGTTGAGTTAGAAGTGTTCCTTCGGTAACGCCATAGTTATTGATAGGGAGTTCGCGCCACCAAGTACCGTAACGTCTTGAGCCTTTGAAGTTATCCTTTAGAGTCTGCGAAAAATCGCTGTCGTTCTCTTTAGATGCCTCCACTACATACTTGCCTTTCTTACGATATACGGATATTATGACAGGGGTTGCATTTGAAGATAGAGTAAATGAATCATTGCCATTTGTGAGATTCCAGCCTATGGATTTAAGTTGGTCGATCTTTTCATCCCACGAAAGAATCCGGGAGTTAGAGACAGCAGCTTCATCTTCCTTCTGCTCTTCTTCATTATCCTTTACCTTCTGCTCCTCGGAGGGTTCTTCCGCGCTGCCCGATATAGCCTTCTCAAAATCATCAAGTGGCTTTGAGCTGGAAGGGGTTGTCATATCATACAATTCCTCTCTGAATATATAAGCGATTTTGTTAAGTGCTGTTACCAGAGATTTTATTTCGTTTTTATCTCCCGTATCTTTAATGATCGAAATGATATTCTCATCAAGCGACTCCACTATAGAATCCTTACAATGCATCCGGATTGCCATCGTGTGGAAGATTATCTCCTTCTTTGATGTTTCATTTGGCTGAGTCACGTATCTGCGCAGAGCGTCAAGAAAGGAATTATAGGATACAAGTTTCTGTTTGAATGTTTCGCTCTCTTTTTCCTGGTCGCGCTCAATGTTGTGCTGTTCTTCAAGCAATGACAACTGTTGCTGTTGTTGCTGTTCCAATAAAGCCAATTGCTGCTTTGATTGACCCTTGAAAAGAAAATAAGTGGCAAAAACAGTCATGGCTACACCTAACAGTGCACCGATAATAGTCAACGGAAGCTCATTCTTATCAGTGAGTGAAACCGTCACTACAGCAATTCCT
>CAUBWJ010000062.1 GCA_958439725.1 uncultured Muribaculaceae bacterium
CTGAGATTCTTTATTGGTTATTTCAATTTTCGAATTCAATAAGAGGAGCGTCTGTGCCGACCACATCACCCGGCTTCACGAGAACCTGTCGTACCACAGCTTCTTTCTCAGAGGTGACATCATTTTCCATTTTCATTGCTTCGTAAACAAGAAGAATCTCATTGGGCTTGATTTTATCACCGGGCTTTACATTGACGTTTATGATTCGGCCGCCCATAGGAGCGCTTAATACCGATCCTACAATCGGAAGCACGGTTGACTTTTCTTTGATTTCTTCTTCCTTAGGTTGTTCAGCGGCCACTTTGGCGTTGTATTCCTCTTCGCGACGCTTTCTAAGGAATCCGTTAGCAACCGAGGGCAAAAGTTCCAGAAGAAGATATTCCTCATTATTTGATGCAAGAGGCACGCCTCCATATTCAGCAAGAACGGGATTCTCGGGTTTCTTGTAGGAAGAAACATCGTATGGTTTTTCCTCAGCGCTTCCGGTAATTTTCCTGCGGAATTCCGGATCGATTGCTACAGGCGTATGACCATATTCACCCTTTATAAGAGAAATAAACTGATTAGAGGGATTGGAATAATCAGCATTACCTTTCTTGCGGTCAAGCGCTAAACTTACGGCCTGGCTTCCTACAATCTGGCTGGTAGGAGTGACAAGCGGCACAAGTCCGGCATCTCTTCTTACCTTAGGTATAAGACCCATAGCATCCTCAAGAAGGTCGGAAGCCTGAAGTGCGCGAAGCTGAGCAACCATATTTGAATACATACCGCCCGGCACCTCCGCATTCTTTACCGTTTCATTGGGTTTTGGGAAACGGAAGTAATCCTCTATGGCATGACATGCATCAAGAAGAGTTTCCTCGTCGTTAGCCTTGGCAGCAGAGATTGCACGGTCGAACTGCGCATTGATTTCTTCAGGAAGAGTGTCAGTGAGAGGATCGAATTCAATCGGCAGATGATCCACGAGGTCAAACTGCTTGAGCTCGCGACGAGCATTAAGAAGCTCATTGCGGATCTTGCCTACAGCCTCCATGTTTACGTCTACCTCAATTCCCATGCGGTTTGCGAAGAGATAGATAAGCTCAAGCGCAGGTGCTGCAGAGCCTCCTCCGAACCACCATATATTTGTGTCGAGGATATCCACTCCGTGAAGCATTGCCATGACCGACGATGCAAGTCCATAACCGGGAGTGCAATGAGTATGGAAATCCACATCCACTGAAAGCTCTTTTTTGAATCTGGAAATGATGGCAGCAGCTTTCAACGGGTTGACAAGTCCCGCCATATCTTTGAGCGTGATAATCTTGGCGCCCAGAGCCTCCATAGCTTTCGCTTTCTCTACAAAATAATCTTCGGTGAAGATTAGTTCAGGCTCTTTTTTTGAACCGAACATGGATTTAAGTCGGGCTCCGAATCCTTTATTTTCAGTAGATTCTTTCTTTGGATCAACTGTATAACATACGGCACCGTCTGCAATACCGCCAAGCTCTGAGATAAGTCTTATAGATTCCTTGACGTTGTCAATGTCATTAAGAGCATCGAAAATTCTCATAACATTCAGACCATTCTTAATCGCTTCCTTATAGAAGCCTTCAAGAACGCTGTCGGGGTAGGGTACATACCCGAAAAGATTACGTCCACGCGATAGGGCCGACAATAGAGATTTGCCTTTCATGGCTTCGCTTGCCTTGCGAAGACGTGTCCACGGCGATTCGTCGAGATAGCGCATCACTGAGTCGGGTACCGCGCCTCCCCAGACCTCCATAATATAAAAGCCTGCGTTTTCGTATAAGGGAAGAAGCCTGTCGATTGTTGATTGACTCATGCGGGTGGCAAACAGCGACTGCTGTCCATCGCGCATAGTCAAATCTCTGATTTTTAATTTTCGTGTCTGCATCACATTCTGTTTATAAGAAAGTCAAAACTTTCGCGAAATTAGATATTTTAACAATTAAGTGAAAATCCGTAGATTTAAAAAGCGTTAACCGGGCAGATTCAGTTATTATATTCCCGAATCATTCAAAAGTAATAGGATTGTCTACCTTCTCGGCAAGAAGAGCGCACTCAATAACTTCCGCCACATCCTTCACGTAGGCAAACTCCATTCCGGAAAGATAATTCTGTGGTATTTCCTCAATATCTTTCCTGTTTTCCTCACTGAGAATTACCGTTGTTGCTCCGGCCCTTTTGGCAGCCAGGATTTTTTCTTTTATGCCTCCAACCGGAAGTACGCGGCCCCGCAGAGTAATTTCACCCGTCATGGCCACACGCTCTTTAACCTTTCTTTGTGTAAGAGCCGAGACCATGGCTGTCACCATTGTTATTCCGGCCGACGGCCCATCCTTCGGTACAGCGCCCTCCGGAACATGAAGATTCATGGTGTATTTGTCAAATACAGTTGGATCTATACCATATTTTTTATGATTGGCGCGGATGTAATTAAGGGCAATAATTGCCGATTCCTTCATTACATTTCCGAGGTTTCCGGTAATAGTCAGCTTTTCACTTTTACCGGGAGCTATTGAGACTTCAATATAGAGTATCTCTCCTCCTGCAGAGGTCCAGGCGAGACCCATGACTACCCCGGCATAACTATTGCCTTCATATTTCTCTTTTGCAAAAGGAGCTGCCCCTAACATATCCTTGAGATGTACCGGTTCAATTACATGAGGGAAATCATTCCCACTCACCTTTTTTCTGACAATTTTTCTGACAATTGAAGCAAGTTGCTTCTCAAGCTGTCTTACCCCGCTTTCAGATGTATAATTCTCTATTATAGCCGTGATTCCGGCTTCGCTTATTGAAAACTCTTCGGGAGTAAGGGCGTTTTCCTTAAGCAATCGGGGAATAAGGTGCCTCCGGGCTATTTCGATTTTTTCTTCAATAACATACCCCGAAATGTCAATTATTTCCATTCTGTCTATAAGCGGCTGAGATACCGTTGACAGAGTATTGGCCGTGGCAATAAACATGACCTTTGACAAATCAAAATCCATATCCACATAATTATCATGGAATTTGGAATTTTGTTCCGGGTCCAGGACTTCAAGAAGTGCAGCCGAAGGGTCTCCTTTGAAGTCATTGCCAATCTTATCTATTTCATCAAGAAGAAGCACGGGGTTTGATGATCCGGCCCGTCTTACGGCATCAATTATTCTACCGGGCATCGCACCTATATAAGTGCGCCGATGCCCGCGAATTTCGGCTTCGTCATGAAGACCGCCCAGAGACACACGCTGATATTTGCGGCCTAATGCTTTTGCTATTGACTGGCCGAGACTTGTCTTTCCCACTCCAGGTGCGCCGACGAGACACAAGATAGGGGATTTGGCATCAGGAGTATTCATCATCACGGCAAGATGCTCCACAATGCGTTCCTTGACTTTCTCCAGGCCATAATGGTCTTCTTCGAGGATGTTCTCCGCTGTGTTCAGATTGTCTGTCTCATCGGTCAGGACTCCCCATGGCAGTTGGGTGAGCAGATCAAGATAAGAATATTGGACACTGTAATCCGGACTTGAAGGATTAAGTCGGGAGAGTTTATCTACCTCTTTGGAAAATGCCTCGGCAGCTTCTGCGCTAAAGGGAATGTCTTCGGCTTTCTTACGGAGCATGGACGCATCGTCATCGTTACCGTAAAGCTCCTGCCTGATGGATTCCATCTGCTGTGCGAGGAATGCATTACGCTGTTGTTCACCCAGAGAAGATTTAGTTCTTTCCGTGATAGTCTCCATTAACTTGAGCATCTGGTCATTCCGGCTAAGCTGCGTAAGAAGCATATAAGCTCTTTTCTTAATGTATGCCTCTTTAAGCATATCAATCTTGAATTCAGAAGCGATAGGGGTCTGAGTCGAGACAAGATTCACTATAAGGGATGAATCGGAAATCTGCCGGAGATTAAATTCCAGATCTGAAGGCCCATCCGCTGATTTACGAATGAGTTCCAGAGCTGTATTCTTTATTATGGATATAAGAGCATCAAATTCCTTATCCGAGGCTCCGGCCGGATGTTCTTTCAGCAATTTTACTTTTGCAAATAGACCTTCTTCAGTGCCTTCACCCATGATTCTGAACCTCATATATGAGTGAATGATAGCCGTAGTGGGACCATCCGGAATCTGGATAACTTTCACAACTTTGGCTATCACACCATAGTTATATAGATCAGTTATCGCCACTGGATGTTCCTGCGATGCATCAAGCTGGCAGACCACACCAATCAGAGTGTCTGTCTCATAAGCGTTTCGTGCAGTAGCAACCGTGATATCCCGGCCCAGTGTGATGGGAAATGTGACACCAGGAAACATCACAAAATCACGGGTAGGTAAAAGAGCGAGATTTGAGGTGTCGGGCTTAATGTTTTCTGTGGAAGTTTCGAAATCAACATGTCCGACGGTAAACACTTTATCTTTCATATTCTGATTAATCGGGAATAATATGCCGTGAGAAACAACAAAAAGCTTGCCAAAGTTACACATAATACCATTAAACAGCAAGCACTGATTTTATGGGGAGCAGGTTATTTTATTGAAAATGTGGGCAGGAACGACATTAAGCACAAGCATATTTACAAAAGATGTTGTGAAACATAGTTTTTAATGACTGATATTCCGAATTTAATTTCTATTTTGCGGTCACAAAACAGCAACAATCAGATGCTGAATTGTAACAAAATCCTTAAATTTTACCTAAACTTCTTATAATATGAAAGTTTATCAGACCAACGAAATCAAAAACATTGCTCTGCTTGGAAGCAAGGGCGCAGGTAAAACCACACTCGCTGAGTCAATGCTCTACGAGTGTGGTGTAATAAAACGTCGCGGAACCGTAGAAGCAAAAAATACTGTCAGCGATTACTTCCCGGTAGAGAAGGAATACGGATATTCAGTATTCTCCACAGTATTTTACGCCGAGTGGAACAACAAAAAGCTTAATGTCATAGATTGCCCCGGCGCAGACGATTTCGTAGGAAATGCCATCACGGCGTTGAACGTAACTGATACAGGTGTAATCCTTATCAATGCCCAGTATGGTGTGGAAGTCGGCACGCAGAATATATTCCGTACAACACAGCAGCTCAAAAAACCTGTGATTTTCGCCATAAACCAACTTGACGGTGAAAAAGCCGACTTCGAGAATGTAATCGACCAGATGCGTGACATTTTTGGGAACAAGCTCGTTCTTGTTCAGTATCCATTGGCAAGCGGAGCCGGTTTTAATTCCATGATTGATGTCCTTCTCATGAAAAAATATTCATGGGGACCCGAAGGCGGCGCTCCTACCATTGAAGAAATTCCTGCGGACCAGATGGAAAAAGCCAACGAACTCCATCAGGCTCTTGTTGAAGCCGCAGCTGAAAACGACGAGACGCTTATGGAGAAGTTCTTCGAGCAGGGTCATCTTTCAGAGGATGAAATGCGAGAAGGCATCCGAAAAGGACTTATCGACCGTTCAATTTATCCCGTATTCTGCGTAAGCGCAGCCAAAGATATGGGTGTTCGCCGTATGATGGAATTCCTTGGGAACGTCGTGCCGTTTGTTGAGGATATGCCCGCTCCGGTTGACACTGAAGGCCGCGAGGTTAAGCCGGACAGCAATGGCCCGTTGAGCGTTTTCATGTTCAAGACCACTGTTGAGCCTCATATTGGCGAAGTAAGTTTCTTTAAAGTTATGTCGGGAACCCTTACTCCCGGCGTGGATCTTGATAATGTAGACCGTGATTCAAAAGAGCGTATCGCCCAGATATTCTGCGTCTCTGGTCAAATTAAGACTCCAGTCGACAAACTTTGTGCAGGCGACATAGGCGCTACTGTTAAGCTGAAGGATGCGCGCACCGGCAACACCCTCGACGCCAAAGGCTGTGACTATCGCTTTGACTTCATTAAATATCCCGCACCACGCTACCAGCGAGCCATACGTCCTGTTACCGAAGCTGACGCAGAGAAACTTTCAACTATCCTGACACGAATGCACGAAGAGGATCCCACATGGGAGGTAGTACAGTCCAAAGAACTTAAGCAGACTATCCTCAGCGGGCAGGGTGAATTCCATCTCCGCACTCTTAAATGGAGAGTTGAAAACAACGATAAACTTCCTATTATATTTGAAGAACCCAAGATTCCTTATCGCGAGACAATCACAAAAGCCTCACGGGCAGACTATCGTCACAAGAAACAATCAGGAGGCTCCGGTCAGTTCGGCGAAGTACATCTGATAATTGAGCCCTATTATGATGGAATGCCCGCGCCGGATACATACAGATTCGGTAATCAGGAATTCAAGATGAATGTCCGCGACACGCAGGAGATTCCTCTCGAATGGGGTGGAAAACTTGTGGTATGCAACTGTATAGTAGGCGGAGCTATTGACGCGCGCTTCATTCCCGCGATTGTCAAAGGTCTGATGGACAGAATGGAACAAGGCCCTCTTACCGGCAGCTATGCCCGCGACGTAAGAGTATGTATATACGACGGCAAGATGCACCCGGTAGACTCAAATGAAATATCATTCCGTCTCGCAGGACGCAATGCATTCAGTGAGGCATTCCGCAACGCGAACCCGAAGATTCTCGAACCGGTTTATGATGTAGATGTCATGGTACCTGCCGATGTGATGGGCGATGTTATGAGTGACCTTCAGGGTCGTCGCGCCATCATAATGGGCATGACTTCGGAAAACGGATTTGAAAAGATTTCGGCAAAAGTTCCTCTAAAAGAAATGGCAAGCTATTCAACTTCGCTTAGCTCCATTACGGGTGGTCGCTCCTCATTTACCATGAAGTTCTCTTCCTATGAACTTGTTCCGGGTGACGTCCAGGATAAGCTGCTCAAAGAATACGCTGAAAAGCACGCTAACGACGAATAAACCACCAATTCTATATTAAAGAATTCCCGGGCCACCTTAATTGAGGACCCGGGAATTCTTTTTTATTAATAATGTAATGGTTTACATTTAATTAATATAAGGGGAATCAAGGCTCAGGCCTCTCGTTCTTTACTATATATTCTTTAACTCTACGGAAAAGATCCGTAGCAAATACGAACTCATTGAGAGCCTCATTGGCCGTATGGAAAATCTTCTCCTTATTTCCAACCCATTCCTGATGACCCTTATTGATGAATATGATATTCTCTCCGATACCCATCACGGAATTCATATCATGTGTATTTATAATGGTAGTGATTCCATATTCGTGGGTTATGTCGCTCAAAAGTTCATCGATTACTATAGATGTTCGGGGGTCAAGACCGGAATTCGGTTCATCACAGAATAAATATTTGGGGTTAAGAGCAATAGCGCGCGCTATTGCAACACGTTTCTGCATGCCTCCGGAAATCTCTGACGGGAACTTCTTATCCGCTCCCTGAAGATTGACGCGGTTAAGACAGAAATGCGCTCTTTCAAGCATCTCGGAATGACTCATGTCAGAGAACATAATCAAAGGAAACATCACATTGCCAAGCACTGTCTCGGAATCAAACAGGGCAGAACCTTGAAAAAGCATTCCTATTTCCTGACGCAGATCTTTAATCTGATTGGAGTTCATCTTAAGCACATTGCGTCCGTCATACAGTATTTCACCCGAATCAGGCTTGAGCAGACCTACCAGACATTTCAACAACACTGTTTTACCGGAACAAACGATAAAGTTCCCATATTCTCAGATTGTTTAATTGCCGGTATCAGAAGACTCCAGATTGAAGCAGCAACCATTATACCTGCTGCAAACCCTGCAAGTGCACGTTGCACTGACTTGCTAAGTGTTTTTTTCATACAAAACACGCATGTCGCACCTAGCGTTGTTCCAACAAATGGAATCAGTATACCTTCAAAAACATTTATTAGCATTTTATTTTCCTTTCTGTATAGTCAAAAGTACTTTCACATCGTTCTTTTATTAGTTTTAACTAACTACTATGTATAAAAGAAACCGTGCAAAAATCAAAC
>CAUBWJ010000063.1 GCA_958439725.1 uncultured Muribaculaceae bacterium
GTGGATGTAATTTTTGCCTCATTTTATTTGGTTTTTAATATAGTTCGTATTCTGTGGAGTTGTACCATCCCTGAGGCATGATGGAGATGTAGGTGGGATCCGCGATGTCTACGACTTTACCCTTGTTGGCGCCCATGTTGAGGGTCGTTGTCCAGGAGAAGTCTTTCTTGGCGAAAGGATTGTATTTGATGAAGAGCTCCCATCCGCGGTTGTCGACGGTGCCGTTGTTGCCGAGTGTGGTCTGCAGGCCGATTGTCGATGTGGAGATGTTGATGGGGTTGAGAAGGTCGGTGGTCTTCTTGTAGTACCAGTCGAAGTTCACTTCAACGAGGCCGTTCCACAGGAGAGCGTCGAAGCCGAGGTCCCACTGTGAGGTGGTCTCCCATTTGAGGTTGGGGTTTCCGGCATTGTTGGGGTACATGCCTTTCACTACATCGTCGCCGCCCAGATATACGTTGGTGAAGGCGTAGGTGCGGAGCGATTTGTAGGAACCGATGGCGTCGTTACCGGTGCGGCCGTAGCTTGCGCGAATCTTGAAGTTGGTTACGGTGTTGCGCCAGAAATCCATGAATTTCTCGTCGCCGAGCTGCCATGCCACGGATGCGGAGGGGAAGTAGCCCCATTTGTTGCCGGTACCGAAGTTGGAGGCGCCGTCGGCGCGGATACTTGCGTTGATGATGTATTTGTTCATGAGCACATACTCGGCGCGGCCGAAGTACGACATGTTGGTCTTGTCAGTGCGGCTTGTGTTGATCCAGTCGATTGTCTGCGCGGCTCCCATGTTGTTGAAGGAGAAAGCGTCGGTGGTGAAGTCGTGGGCCTCCATGCCGGAGTATTCGTATTTGTTCTTGATGTATGACAGACCTGCCATCACTTTCACGTCGTGGTTGTCGCCGAACTGCTGATGATAGGTGAGCACACCGTCCACCTGATGATAGTCGGTGTTCTCGATCTCATTTGAGGCGAGACCGTTGTTTGCCAGACCTACGGTGGTGTCGCGGCTGTAGTATTTCTGATATTTGTCGGTGGTGTTGCTGAACGAATACTGCACGCGGGCGGTGAGCTGCGGGATTATCTTGGCTTCTCCCCAGAAGGTGTAGTTGGCGTTGGTGGAGGTGTTTTTGAAATCACGGCTCATGATGTCGTCGTACAGACCGTTGCGACGTCCTTTCTCGCCGAACACGTTGATGCCTTCAGGACTGCTTGTGGTCAGAGGGCTTGCGTTGAATATGGCGTAGATGGTGTTGTCGGTGGAGGTGGTGGTGCCCATGTTGAGGTAGTTCTTGGTGGAGCGGGTGATGTAGGATGTAGCTCCGGCCGAGATGTGGTCGCTGATTTTGAACTCGGCGTTGATGCGGGCGGTCAGACGGTCGTAGTCGGTATTGGGAAGGATGCCCTGGTCGTCGGTGTAAGACATGGACGCTGCCACGTTGATGCGCTCGGAACCGCCGGCCACCTGCACATTGTGGGTCTGGGTGGTGGAGGTGCGCGTCAGCTCCTTGAACCAGTCGGTACCTGCTCCTTTGTAGGCAAGCTGGTTGACGGTATAGGGGGGATTGCCGCTGGAGCCGTTGTCCTCCCACTGCTGCATGGCGGTCTTCATGATGTCCTGGGCGTCCATCAGCTCGTAGGGGTTGTGGAGGAATTTGGCGGCCATGTCGTAGGCGTAGGATATGGTGAATTTTCCTTCCTTACCTTTCTTCGTGGTGACGAGTACAACACCGTTGGCACCGCGCGCACCGTAGATGGCTGTGGCGGCGGCATCTTTCAGAATCTCGATGGATTCGATGTCGTTGGGGTTGATGTTGAGACCGCCGGTGGTCTGAAGACCGTCTATGATGTAGAGGGGTTCGTTGCTTGAGCTGATTGATGAGGCTCCGCGCACGCGGATGGTGGTGAGACCGCCAGGCTCCATTGAGGTCTGGCGCACGTGCACACCGGCTGCACGTCCTTTGATGAGTTCGGCTGTATTGACAATCACACCGGCCTGGATGTTTTCGGGCTTGATGGATGCGATTGAACCGGCGAGGTCGCGCTTCTTGGTCACGCCGTAACCTACGGCCACAACTTCTTCAAGCACTTTTGAATCAGATTCCATGCGGATTTCGATGTTGTCTGATTTGATAACCTCACTTACCGGACGCATGCCTATGTAGGTGATTTTCAGTGTCTGACCGATTTTTGCGTTTATCACAAACCTGCCGTCGGCATCGGTGGCTGTACCGGATTTAGAGCCGGCTACAATTACAGAGGCACCCGGAATAGGTGAGTCGTCAGCTGCATCAAGCACTAAGCCATGTATAGCCTGCTGGGCCATGGCTGTAAACGAAAGCAGCATAATGAACAGAAGAATTGTACTAATTCGTTTCATAGATTGGTTGTTATAAAATAGCTTACGCTTTGGATTGATTTTGGTTAGTTTTGAGTTATTGATTGAGTTTCATGATATTTCGCGTAATGCGTCCAATCCGTGGAAATCGACGGGTAAAGAAAAATTGCTTCAGGGTATCGATTTTGGGTTAGGTTTCGGGTGCAAATATATGTCTTTTGGCAAAAAAATGCTAATTCGTGTGAAAAAATAATATATGTTATTCAACATAAAAACGGATTCGTTGCATTTCGGGCTGTAGTAGCGGCGAGTTTGCAAAAAAAGAAAGGCAGAAGCCGGTTACAGCCTCTGCCTTAAATGGGTTATGTGTCTAAGCTGGTGTTATCAGAGCACTTTGTGATAGAGTGCGATGATGTCGTCGAGGGTCACCTCGCGGGGGTTGCCGGGGGTGCATACGTCGGCGAGAGCCTGCTCGGCCAGGCGGGGAATGTCGGTCTCCTTGATTCCGAGGTCGCTCAGATGCTGGGGAATGCCCACGAGAATGGCGAGGTCCTTGACGGCCTTGCATGCTGCCTTTGATGCTTCCTCGCGGTCCATACCTTCGGTATCGACACCCATGGCGCGGGCTATCTCGGGATATTTGTCAAGGCATGCGGGCATGTTGAATTCCATCACGGTGGGGAGAAGCAGGGCGTTTGCCACACCGTGGGGCACGTCGAAGAGCGAACCCATGGGGTGTGCCATTCCGTGAACCAGACCGAGGCCTACGTTGGAGAATGCCATGCCGGCTATATACTGGGCCACAGCCATGCCGTCGCGGGCTTCGGCGTTGCGGGGCTCCTCGACGGCGGTGGGAAGATGATGACGGATCATGCGGATGGCTTCTATCTCAAACATGTCGCTCATGGGCCATGCGGCTTTGGTTATGTAGCCTTCTATGGCGTGTGTGAGGGCGTCCATACCGGTGGCGGCGGTGAGGCTCTTGGGCAGAGAGTACATCAGCTCGGAGTCTATCACGGCAACGGCGGGGATGTCGTTGGGGTCGACGCACACCATCTTTTTCTGTTTTTCCTCATCGATAATCACATAGTTGATGGTGGTCTCGGCGGCGGTTCCGGCTGTGGTGGGGAGCGCTATGATAGGCACGCTTTTATGGCGGGTGGGAGCGCAGCCTTCAAGCGATACGATATCGGAGAATTCGGGATTATTGCTTACGATTCCCACGGCTTTTGCGGTGTCGATTGCTGAACCGCCGCCAATGGCTATGATGAAGTCGGCGCCTGATTTCTTGAAGGCTTCGATTCCGTTTTTCACATTCGTGACGGTGGGGTTCGGCTTCACGTCGGAGAATACCTCGTAAGGGATTTTGGCCTGGTCGAGAACCATGGTCACCATGTCGGCCACGCCGAATTTGAGTAGCCCGGGGTCGGTCACCACCATGGCTTTGTTTTTGCCAAGACGGGTTATGATTTCGGGGAGGTTCTGGCGCGCGCCGGGTCCGAAGTATGAAACTTCGTTGAGAATGAATCGGTTGATCATAATGGTTTAAGTATTTAAGGTGATTTGTATCGGGGTTTGAACTGCAAATGCATGGCAGCCTCACAAAAGTGCCATGCATTTGCAAATATACGAATAAGTCAGGTGTAAAAGCAAATTTATTTTATCCCAGGTCGAGTATCTGGTTTCCGTGTTCCTTGGTCTTTATCTGTTTGGGCCCGAAAATGTGCTCTATGGTACCGTCGGGGCCTATTATGAATGTGGTGCGCAGTATTCCCATATACTTGCGGCCATACATGCTTTTCTCTCCCCATGCGCCCATCTTTTCGGCAAGGGAGTGGTCTGTGTCGGCTATGAGGGTGAAAGGGAGCGCGTGTTTCTCGATGAAGCGCTGGTGTGAGGCTTCGGAGTCGGGGCTTACGCCCACCACGGCGTATCCTTTGCCGGCGAGCGCCGGAAGATTGTCGCGCAGGGAGCACGCCTCGGCCGTGCAGCCTGAGGTGTTGTCCTTAGGATAAAAATATAGAATGAGTTTCTTTCCGGCGAAGTCGCTGAGACGAACTTCGTTTCCGTTCTGGTCTTTGCCCAGTATATCGGGGGCTTTATCGCCTGTTGTCATGTTTCAGTTTGTGAAAATGGTTATTGTTTTATGTCGAATCCACGCTGGCGCAGTGCTTCGAGCATGCGGTAGCCCATGGCTTCGGAATAATATGATATTATGTGCGCGGCCCAGTCGTTGTCGGATTTGGTGCCGGAACGGGTCGTGTTGTAGGCTGTCACTTCTGCGTCGTATTCCTTTAGGCTGTCGAGCAGCGCAGCGTCGTCGGAATAAGAATTGGCGTGGAAGAGCGCGGCCTCCGGTTCTTTGGGCTTGATATCGGGATGTTCGCGGGGAACGCCGATGGCGAGACCACACACCACGTAGACGTGCTGCGGCAGCTTGAGCAGCTGGGCGAATGCAGCGGGGTTGACGGTGCGCGCATAGCCTATGCAGCAGGCTCCGAGTCCCATTGCCTCGGCGGCCACAAGAGCTCTCATCATGGCGAGCGAGGCATCCACGGTTCCGACTATCAGGCCGTCGGCGGTGTCGTAGAACGGAGGCATATCCACACCTTTCTCACGGGCTATCAGACTGATTTTGTGGTAGTCGGCGCAGAACACCAGGAAATGCGAACAGGTCTTTATCTGTTTCTGGCCGGAAATCTCATAGAGTTTTTCTTTGAGCGGCTGGTCGGTGACGTCAATCACGCTGTATTGCTGGCCGTTGTAGCTGGTGGGGGTGGTGCGGACGGCCTCGCGTATAAATTCCATCTGGCTGTCGGTGATTGGCTCGCGCTCATAGCGCCGTATGCTTCTGTGGTCGAGGAGGGTCTGTCTTACGTCTTTCATATCGTATTGTTTGGATTTTTGCTTCGGGCATGATTGCCCCGAGAGTGAAACGCCGGGGCGCGGTGTCTGGTTCGACTGTGAAGAAAAAGAAACCGGCGGCAATAAAAGACGTTGCGTGTGCCTTTTTTTATTGCCGCCGGTGTGGATTTACGGGCTCCGAAGGCCCTCTGGTCATGCTATCTCATCAATAGTTCTTGGCCATGATTTCAAAGTAGGCCTGCGGATGAGCGCATGTGGGACATACTTTGGGGGCGTCTTTGCCGATGTGGATGTGTCCGCAGTTGGTGCAGATCCAGATGGTCTCTCCGTCGCGCGAGAACACTATGCCGGTCTCCACGTTGTTGAGCAGGGCGCGATAGCGCTCCTCGTGGTGCTTCTCGATTTTGGCAACGCGGTCGAAGAGCAGGGCGATGCTTTCAAATCCTTCCTCGCGGGCTTCCTTGGCGAAAGTGGCATACATGTCGGTCCACTCATAGTTCTCGCCTTCGGCTGCGTCGAGCAGGTTGTGGGGAGTGTCGGGCATGCCGTCGTGAAGGAGCTTGAACCAGAGTTCGGCGTGCTCTTTTTCGTTGGCGGCGGTTTCCTCGAAAATGCGGGCTATCTGAACGTAGCCGTCTTTGCGGGCCTTCGATGCGTAATAGGTGTATTTGTTGCGGGCCATCGATTCGCCTGCGAAGGCTGTCTCGAGGTTTTTCCAGGTTTTTGATCCTTTAAGTTCCATGGATGGGAGTTTTATTTTTTGAAGTAACGGTTGTAAAGGCCCTGGAATCCCTGTCCGTGACGGGCTTCGTCCTTAGCCATTTCATGAACGGTGTCGTGGATGGCGTCGAGGTTGAGTTCCTTTGCACGGCGCGCTATGCGCATCTTGTCGGCGTTTGCTCCGGCCTCAGCTGCCATACGCTTCTCGAGGTTGGTCTTGGTGTCCCATACGCACTCGCCGAGGAGTTCGGCGAATTTCGAAGCGTGCTCGGCCTCTTCGAAAGCGTAGCGCTTGAATGCTTCGGCAATTTCGGGATAGCCTTCGCGGTCGGCCTGGCGCGACATTGCCAGATACATGCCTACTTCGCCGCATTCACCGTTGAAGTGTGCGGTGAGGTCTTTTATCATCTCTTCGTCGCAGCCTTTGGCCACGCCGATTTCGTGCTCGGTCACGAAATTGAGCATTTCGGTTTCGTCAAGCTCTTTGAATTTGCTGGCGGGAGCACCGCAGATGGGGCATTTTTCGGGAGCGTGTTCGCCTTCGTGTACATAACCGCAAACGGTGCAGATAAATTTCTTTTTCATTGTAGTGGGATTTTAAAAATTACGAAATTATTTTGGCTTTGAGTTTAATTCTGATTTGGCTTTTGGCTTCAGCAAGGATTGCAGTGCGGACAGGTGCCAGTGAAGAAAAGAGCTGCGCTGTCGCATGAGTAACCTTGGATGTGAAGCGGGGGGAGAGGCATTTCAATGTCGGTTACGCGGTGGCATTTGCGACAGAAAAAATGCGCATGAGGGCGGACGGTGGCGTCGAAGCGGGCGTTAATCGGGTCGATGCTCAGGCATCGCGCGCATCCTGTCTCCACGAAAAGTTTCAGCGTGTTGTAGATGGTGGTGCGTGAAATGGTGGGATGTTCGGGGAGAAGGGCGTCGTAGATGTCGGCCACCGTGGGGTGGGATTTGTCGCTCATTAGCTGCCTCATAACCGCGATTCTCTGCGAAGAGGGCTTGATGCCAGCTTCGATAAGAATTTTTGATGTTTCGGGGACAGTAATCATGAGTTGTAATGATTTCAATTTTGAATTCATTGCAAATGTAGTTCAAAACTTTTTACTCTCCAAATTTAAAGACGAAAAAACGTTTGAAAAGTTCAAAAATAATGTGAAGTTTTAAGCTTTGTGTCTTTGAATCATCGGTTTGACAGCGGAGGTAGAAATGCGTCGGGGTAATGCTCAAGGGTGTAATTCTCGGGGGTACCGGTGATGGCGATCACGTCAAAGCGTGGTTCGTGCAATATATTGCGGCTTCTGATAAGCGAATCTGCGGCACGGCAGAGTCGGGAAATTTTCCGTGCATCCACCGCGTCCGCAGGGTCATAGTCTGCGCGCCGTCTTGTTTTTACTTCTACAAAGACAATTGTGGTGTCTTTGAAAGCTACGATGTCTATTTCCTTGTGGCCGACATGGATGTTGGAGTCCATGATGGCGTATCCGTGGGCTGCGAGGTGTTCTCTTGCTATTTGTTCGCCCCATTCGCCGGTGATGTTATGCTCTGCCATTGGAATCCGGTTTTGTTGTGAAATGGATTGCTAATATATGGGTTTTCTTTTTAGGTGGAAAATCTCAGGGCCGATTTTTTTATTTAAGGGCCGGAATTTTATGTTACATATAGTATATAGATGTGTTTTGGGGTATGCGGGTGGTATGTCTCGTTTCTGGGCGGTAATTATGGGACGCGTTATTGGTTGTTTTTAGTTGATTCCGCTGGCTCGGTAACTTGTTTCATCTCTTTTGCGTTTACCGTGAAGAAATATTTGCGTAGGAATTATTAGAAAAACCGTGAAAGTTATCGTGGCTTGTAACAGAATGCGGTATAGGCGTTTGGATATCTCTCTAACAAACATTAACGCGCTTTGGGTGTAAAATAGTTTCTGAAATATTTGGAGGGAATGGCCGGAATGTCTACCTTTGCACTCGCTTTTGAGAAACGGACGCCGGAGGGCGAC
>CAUBWJ010000064.1 GCA_958439725.1 uncultured Muribaculaceae bacterium
GGGTGAGTAAATAAACTTTAAAAAAGATTGCTATAAATTTGCGACTTCAAGTTACACATAGACGCATAGTAATCAATATACGTGGCAGAATGCCACAAAAACCAATTATTAATTTACACAATAGGTATGAAAAGACTGTATTTAGTACTTATGTCAGTGATGTTCGTTCTGTGTGCGATAGCCCAGAACCAGCGCACGGTAACAGGCACTGTAGTCTTCGAAGGCGACAACGAGCCTTTGATCGGTGCCACCGTGATGCCTGCATCAGGAACAACGGGTGTTATCACCAACTCTGATGGCCAGTTTACACTCCGTGTTCCCCGTTCGGTAAAAACGATTCGTGTGAGCTACGTGGGAATGGTGACCCGCGAGTTCGAAATCACCGATGCCCCCATGCTGATAAAGCTCAGCAGTGCCGACAACACCCTCGATGAGGTTGTTGTCACGGCATTCGGTATGAAGAAAGAGCGCAAGGGACTCGGTTATGCCGTGCAGGACCTCAAGGCGGAGGACCTCAACACCGACGGTACGACCTCTCTGGCAAGCGCCATGCAGGGTAAGCTCACCGGCGTTGACATCCGTCCGTCGTCAGGCGCTCCCGGCGCTTCAAGCCAGATCGTGATCCGCGGCGCGCGTTCGTTCAACGGCAACAACCAGCCTCTCTACGTGGTTGACGGTATGCCGATCGAATCGACCCCCGACTATGGCACAGGCAACTCCGTTTCAGGCGCCAACCTCGCCGACCGCTCCATCGACATCAACCCCGAGGACATCGAGAGCATCAACGTGCTCAAAGGTCAGGCCGCTTCGGCTCTCTACGGTATCCGTGCATCGAACGGTGTGATTGTAATCACTACCAAGCGTGGCAAATTCAATTCCAACCGCCCGACGATCACCATCTCCACCAACCTTTCGGCAGAGCGCGTATCGCGTAAGTTCGAGCGTCAGACCGTTTACGCTCAGGGTAATGGCGTGGATGCTTACAACCCCTCCAGCTCCATGACCTGGGGCCCGAAGATTGCCGACCTTGCAGACGATCCCAAGTACGGCGGCAACAGCCAGGGTCACCCCGGAATGTATTACAATCCCAAACGTGAACTCGCCGGCCTTGACGGATGGACTACCCCCGAAATCTATGACAACGTGGGTGATTTCTTCAACACCGGCTTTACCGAGAACGCCAACTTCAACATCAGCCAGCGCACCGAGCGCGCCAATTATTCGTTCGGCGTGAGCAACTCCTATCAGGAAGGCATCATTCCCTCCACGGGCATGAAACGCTGGGGCGCACGCGGTCTTGTTGACTGGACCATCAACAAGGAGTGGAAGACCGGCTTCTCCGGAAACTACAACTCCACAAAAATCAAATCGGCTCCTGGTGCCAACTCCGGTATCATGAACGTGGTTTATTCGGCTCCGGCAGAGTATGACCTCAAAGGTATTCCCTGCAATGTTCCCGGCGATCCCACCCAGCAGATATCCTTCCGCTCCACCAGCTTCAACAACCCCTACTGGTGGTCGAAAAACAACTCCTTCAACCAGCACACCAACCGCTTCTTCGGCAATGCTTTCGTGGAGTATCGTCCCGATATCGACTGGGGTGACAACCTCGACCTCTGGTTCCGCGAGCAGGCAGGTATCGACATGTATACCACCAATAACTCCGACGTTCAGGAGGTAGGCGCCGCCGGTCAGACCAAGGGCGACATCGAGAACTACGGCGTTCAGCGCAATGTGTTCAACAACCTGTTCACCATCAACTTCAACGCCAAATTCGGCGATGACTGGGATCTTGACGTGATGCTCGGTAATGAAATCAACCAAAACAACTCACGCTGGTGGGATTACTACGGATCGAACTTCAACTTCTACGGTTTCCCCGTGATAGCCAACGCTACTTCCTACAGCTCGAGCGAATACAACCGCAAGAGCCGCACGGTAGGCTTCTTCGGCAGCGCAGGCCTCTCATGGAAGCAGATGCTCTTCCTCACCGTTACCGGCCGTAACGACTACGTTTCGACCATGCCCCGCAAGAACCGTTCGTTCTTCTATCCCTCAGTATCGTTAGGATGGGTATTCACCGAACTTGAGGCATTCAAGGGCAATGACATACTCAGCTTCGGTAAGCTCCGCACGAGCTACGCCCAGGTGGGCCAGGCAGGTACGTATTACAATACCTATTATTCAGTGCCCGGTTACGGCGGCGGCATGTATACCTACACTCCCGTCACCTATCCTCTGAAAGGTGTGTCGGCCTATACCCCGTCAAGCTCCATGTATGATCCCAACCTGAAGCCCCAGAACACTGAAAACGTGGAAGTAGGTGCCGACCTCCGTCTCTTCAAGGACCGCGTTCGTCTGGAATATACATTTGCCTATCAGAATGTGACCGACCAGATATTCTCTGTGCCTATTCCTTACTCGAGCGGCTACGGATCCAAGGTGACCAATGCCGGCCAGATGCGCACCACCAGCCATGAGCTCGGTATCAACGTGGCCATCCTCCAGCACCGCGACTACGACCTGAATCTCGGTATCAATTTCACCAAAGTACACAATAAGGTTGTGGAACTCGCAGAGGGAGTTGAGTCAATCATGCTCGGCGGCTTCGTAGAGCCTCAGGTACGTGCACAGGCAGGCAACACTTATCCCAATATCTACGGTAACGCCTTCAAGCGCGACGAAAAGGGCAACCTTCTCCTTATGAACGGTCTTCCCCAGCAGACAGCAGGCAGCGTTGACCTCGGAAACTGCTCGCCCGACTTCACCATGGGCTTCAACCTCGGCGGCCGCTACAAGCGAGTAAGCGTATCCTCGACCTGGAGCTGGAACAAGGGCGGCAAGATGTACCACGGCACCAATATGGTGATGAACTACTTCGGCGCCACCAAGGAGTCCATCCCCTACCATGAAGGAACCATGGTCGCAGAGGGTATCGACGAGGCCACAGGACAGCCCAACACCATCGAGGTATCGAAACAGGATTACTGGATGACATACTACGACTGCACCGAATCGGGTATCTACGACATGAGCTTCCTCAAACTCCGCGACGTGACCCTCACCTACAAGCTCCCGACAATCGCCGGCAAGTTCGACGTGGATCTCTTCGGTTTCGCACGCAACGTGCTCGTATGGGCCAAGATGCCTAACTTCGATCCCGAGGCTTCGCAGGGCAACGGCAACATGGGCGGTTACTTCGAGCGCTTCTCAGTGCCCAACACCGCATCGTTCGGCGGCGGCCTGAAAGTTACCTTCTGATCATCAATACTCCCAATCCACACATATTTAATATACAGAAACAATGTTGAAGAAATTCTTATATATAGCTTTTCTCGGACTGATGGCAACTTCATGTACCGAGGATACGATGGACGACATCAACAAGAACCAGGCCAATCCGCCGGCAACTGCGGTCAATGCCAAGTTCCAGGTCACCGAGGCTGTGGTAGCTACCGGATTCTCCTCATGGGGAGGCGCATACGCCTGGTATGTAAGCTCATATACAGAGCAGACTTTCGGTACCGGCAACAACCAGGCCATGAAGGCCGAGCTGCGTCAGCGCGGCGAGACTGCAGCCAGCACCACGTTCAACAACGAGTGGGGCAGCACATATCTCAACCTTGAGAATATCCTCCAGATTCTTCAGAAAACCGAAGAAGGCGGACTCAATGGGGGCCAGAGCGATATCCGCGGCATAGGCCAGGTGCTCTGGGTGCTCAACTTCGAGCTTCTCACCGACATGCACGGCGATATCCCTTACAGCGAAGCCCTTGTGAAGGAGCAGCCTAAGCTCGATTCTCAGGAATCAATCTATACCGATCTTCTCTCGCGCATAGACGAGGCAATAACCGACCTTACAGCCGCCGCCACTGCCAAGGAAAACAACTGTGGCGCGCAGGATGTGCTCTTCGGAGGCAATCCCGCCAAATGGCTCGGCCTTGCCAAAGCTGTTAAAGCCCGTCTGCTTCTCAATATGTCGTATCGCGACTCAGGCAACCTCGCCAAGGCCAAAACCGCTGCCGAGGAAGCCCTGCAGGCCGGATTCGCCGGTGCGGAACTCGCCATATTCAATGGTGTGGACTGCGACAACCCCTGGGCCGCCTATAACTGGAGCCGCGCATATACCGGCGCCAACGGTACGGTGGTCGACCTGATGACTGAGCGCAATGACCCGCGTCTGGATGTCTATGCAGTCGATTATTTCGGCACAGGTGTGAATTATGCCGCAGCCGGTGACGACGACCTCGCCAAGATGACAGAGACAGTAGGCCTTCCCATCTGGCTTGACAATGGAGCCGCAAAACTTCACCTTTTCAGCCTTTCGGAAGTCTATTTCATCATAGCTGAGTGCCAGGCCCGTGCCGGACAGGATGCGACAACAGCATTCACCAGCGCAGTAGAGGCTTCGTTCGCAGACATCGCAGCTGCTACCGGCGAGGATCTCGGGGATGCGGCAGACTATGTGGCTGGACTCGGTGCCGTAACCCTCAAGGAGGTGATGGTGCAGAAGTATCTTGCCCAGACCCGCGACGAGCAGATTCAGACCTACAACGATATCCGCCGTTGCATGGCTCAAGGCGAGGAGTTTGTGAAGATGAAGAATCCTCACAATGTGCAGGGAGGCATGAACCAGTGGCCACTGCGTCTGCCCTACGGCAACTCCGACGTGGTATCCAATCCTAATGTGACAGCAGCCTTCGGCACAGGCAACGACGCCGGCAACTATCTCTTCACAGAGAACATCTGGCTGTTCGGCGGCTCACGCTGATAAACTTAAAAGGGGAACCCTGAAAATCCCCAAGCTGTTTTCATACTAAATGCAGGGGAAAGGCAGTGCGAATCGATTTCGCACTGCCTTTCGAATTTTTTAATATAGGGCTAATAGGCCCTATGAGCCCTATGGGGCGTATAATGCCTATGTCGGTTGTCAGAGGTCGGTGGCTATGGAGCGGAGCTGGTCGATTTTGTGCCACTGGTCTTCTTCGGTGAGGCCGCGCTCGGCAAAGGAGGAGAGCTTGAAGCCGCTTGTGGGGCTTATGGAGATGGCTTCGGCGGGGAGATACCGGCGTGCGTGCTCTATGGCGTTGCGCACGTAGGGAATCTTGTCGGAGAAGGGCATGTGGGCCGAGAGCAGTCCGAGGGTCACGATGCTTCCGGGACGCAGAAAGCGCAGGATGTCGAGCTGTTCGGGGTCGGAGGGTGAGAATGGGAGGAAGAAGTGGCGGATGTTTACGTTGCGGAGCAGGTTGGCCAGTACGTTGTCGGGCGTATCGTCTGTGCGCCATGCCGGAACGACGTTCACACCGCCGGACACGAAGAGCGATATGCCCATGTCGGCCGGCAGACCTTCTATGGATTTGTTGATGAGGGTGATGATGTCGTTCTGGAGCTTGACGGGATCGATGCCGCCGAGAATGAGCGTGTTGAGGAAGGATGAGTCGGCAAGCTGTCCGGCGGCGGTGTCGTCGAGCTGGAGATGGCGGCATCCGAGCTGGTAGAAGCGGCGTATTGTCTCGCGGTAGGCTCCGGCTATGTCGTCGATAAGCGTGGCAGGCGAGGGATATACGCGGCCGGGATCATCGTCGGTGATGGTGAGAATCTCCAGATAGAGGTCGGCGGGGGAGGGGATAGTCTGGCGCACCTGGGCGCGTCCGGCGGCAGTATCGTAAAGGAACTTGAAGTCGTTGAAGAAAGGATGCTCAGGATTATAGGAAATCGGGGCCTTGAAGAGCATGAGGTCGGCGAAGGCGGGGAGGTTGCGGCGCAGGGCGTCGTCTTCCACGCGACCCTTTTCAATACCGCCGAGGCCGAAGTAGAAATCCTTGTTCCAGACGCGGCGGCGGAGTTCGCCGGAGGTCACGAACGGGAGTCCGGCCTTGAGCTGGCGCTCGACAAGCGAGGCTATTGCACGGTCTTCGGCGCGGCGCATCTCGGCGGCGTCGATGCGGCCTGCATCGAAAGCGTTGCGGGCCTCAATGAGTTCGGGAGAGGGCAGGAAGCTGCCCACGATGTCGAATTTGTCGGAAAACGGACGTTCACTCATAATAGAAATGTGAAGTTAAATTGTTTATGGTGGCAAAATTAGAAATTATACGTGAGATTATGGAATTTTTTCCGTAATATTTTCGGTATATATCTCCGAAAAATAGATAAGCCGTATATTCGGCGGGAATGCGTAAATTTGCAGCTCAAAAGCTATGGGAAAAAACTCCAATCAGATAGACATGCTCCACGGGCCGTTGTGGGGCAAGATTTTTGTGTTCTCGCTGCCGCTGATAGCGAGCGGCATACTGCAGCAGTCGTTCAACGCTGTGGATGTGGCGGTGATAGGCAGTTATGACACTTCGCGGGCCATGGCGGCCGTGGGCAGCAACGGGCCGATAATCAGCATAATGGTGAATCTGTTTCTGGGTATCGCCGTGGGTGCGAACGTGGTCATAGCCAATTATATAGGCCAGCGCCACGATAGTGCCGTGAGGCGCTCGGTGGGCACGGTGGCCGTGGTGTCGGTGGCGAGCGGTCTGATACTGCTGGTTGCCGGCACTACTCTGGCGCGGCCCATACTGGAGCTGATGAGCGCTCCCCCCGACGTGATAGACCTCGCCACGACCTATCTCCGCATATATTTCTGCGGCATGCCGTTCATGATGGCATATAATTTCGGCTCGGCGATAATGAGGAGCATGGGCGACACGCGGCGACCGTTCTACGCGCTGATGGCCGCCACGGTGGTCAACACGGTGCTCGACTGGGTGCTGGTGGCGTGTTTCGGTATGGGTGTGGCGGGCGTGGCCATAGGTACCGTGGTGGCCAATGCCGTCAATGCCGGAATAATAGTGTGGCTGCTCACCCGCGAGCCGGAACCCTTCCGGCTCGACCTGCGGAAGATAGCGATGAGCGGGGCCGACCTTAAGAAGATGCTTCAGATCGGTGTGCCGGCGGGTCTGCAGGGAATGGTGTTCTCTATTTCCAATATCTTCATACAGTCGTCCATCAACAAATTCGGTGCGGACGCCGTGGCGGGTTCGGCAGCGGCCCTCACTTATGAGGCATACTGCTATTATATAATAAATTCCTTCGGGGCGGCCACGATAGCGTTTGTGAGTCAGAACTACGGCGCGGGTCTTTACAGCCGCTGCCGCAAGGCTGTGAGGATATGCATGACGTATGCCGCGAGCCTTTCGCTGCTGGCCAATGTGGGGATAGTGTGGGGCCAGAGCGCTTTCCTGTCGGTGTTCACGGCGGATCCGGAGGTTATCCGCTATGCTTCCATACGCCTGCATACGGCGCTGATGTTCCAGTGGCTGGCCAGCAGCTACGAGATTTCGGGCGCATATATGCGCGGTCTGGGGTATTCGGTGCTGCCGATGGTGCTTACGATATTCGGCACGTGTGTGCTCAGGCTTGTGTGGGTCTATATAGTGCATCCGGTGTATAATGATTTCCATGTGCTGATGCTTGTGTATCCCGTGTCGTGGGTCATCACCGGCACAGCGGTGGTATCGGCGGCGCTTGTGTTGCAGCACCGGCTGTTCGGAGGGCGCCCGGACCGGCCGCAGCCTCCGCTGGCTCCGGCAGCCTGATGATTCCGCCAAAAAAAATATAGAAATCTGCCGGCAGAACTGAAAACGGTGTGAATCAAGTGCGTATTTGTGTGAAAAGAGCTGAAATCCTCAAAAAAATCGGGGACTGTAACAAAAAAAATGTCGCAAATGTTTGCAGATATGGAAAAAGTGCGTAACTTTGCAATCGCTTTTAGGGCCGCAACGCGGCGAAAGGCTAAGGCAAAACAAAAGTAAGACCCGCCTCTTTAGCTCAGTTGGCCAGAGCACGTGATTTGTAATCTCGGGGTCGT
>CAUBWJ010000065.1 GCA_958439725.1 uncultured Muribaculaceae bacterium
TTTCAGCTTTCGAAGAGAATGGTGTGTTCAACAAGGACACGGCTGATTCGTTCAGAAAGGACATTCTTGAAAAGGGTGGGAGTGAGCATCCAGCGATATTATACCGACGGTTTCGAGGACGTGATGCAAAAATTGATGCGCTTCTTGTCCGCGACGGTCTCAAATAACCAGTTATTGTCATAAAAATATAGCGATGGGTTTATCGGAAACTTTTGTCAACACATTTCTTGTAGGAATAGGCAGCGGTATCGGTGGCATGGCGAGGTATTCTTTGGGACGAATAATAAATACTTCGACTACGGGAATTTTTCCATGGAGCACCTTGGCTGTAAATCTTACCGGCTGTCTGATAATAGGAGTGATATATGGGATCGTGGACCGTGGAATAAATATTGATTCGGGCCTCAAGTTGTTCCTTACAGTAGGCTTTTGCGGCGGGTTCACCACTTTCTCCACTTTCGCACATGAGAATTACCTTTTGTTCTCGGGAGGTAATATTCTTAATTTTCTTATATATGCTTTCGCTACTTTTATCTTTGGGTTACTATTGGTGTATTTAGGATATTTCTGTGTGCGTCAGTTTTAAGGTCGATTCCGGATAATTAAAAAATCTAAATGCTTAATCTCTCGGGGCAAGAGTGTTGTTATGAGTATAAATTAAACTCATAACTGAAAAAATACTCGAATTATGGAACTGAAACATGATGAACATTTTGCTCTGCATTTAGGATTCGCAATAGCAAAACTCGCTCTTAAGGCTGCTATCGTAGCTGGTATATTCTGCATGGCTAAAGAGGCTCATAAGATACACAAGGCAATTGAACAGCACGAAAGGAAATAAACAAACATGCACTCTCTTTCTGGAGGTCTTTCCGTTTAGCAGGGGAAGACCTCCTATTCTATTTGTATACAATCAAATAAACATTCAGATAATTGGAGGATAAAAGGATGCTGGATTTTGGTTCATTCAATTATAAATATTAATTTTGCATCATCAAAAATGTGAGAACATTACTTTTATTAAATAAGTTATGAATATAACCGCCCAAAACACCGATGCAGTGAGCATGCGCCTCACTGTTACGGTTGATGAAAACGATTACAAAGACAAAGTTACAGAAGACCTTAAAAAAATCGGAAAGACTCATCAGATTCCCGGTTTCCGTAAAGGTCATATCACACTTCCCGATCTGCGTCGCCGTTTTGGCAAGCAGGTGACAAGTGATGTTATCAATCAGGTTGTTTACGAAGGTGTGATGAAATATATTGAGGATAATAAACTCAATGTACTCGGGCAGCCGATGCCAGTTGAAGTCAAGGAGCTTGACTTCAATAATAAGGAATTCACATTTGAGTATGATCTCGCGCTTGCCCCCAATCTCAATGTCAAACTCGATAAGGAGACCACGATTCCCTACTATGAAATAACCGTTTCCGATGAAATGGTGAAGGAGCAGGATCAGGCATTCCGTAAGCGTTTCGGCGCTCAGGTGCCCGGTGAAACCGTTGAGCCCGATGCGTTGGTGAAAGGCGCCATCATGGAACTGAATGAAGATGGAACCGTAAAGGAAGGTGACGATGCCATACAGGTTGTAAGCGGTATTGTAGCTCCGATGTATTTCCAGGACAAAGAAGAGGCAGCCAAATTCGATGGAAAGAAAGTAGGGGACAAGGTCGTGTTTAACCCCCGCAAAGCCTCCGGTGATAACATAACCGAACTTGCCTCAATGCTCAATATCGACAAGGAGCGCACGGCTGCTGTAAATGGCGATTTTGAAATGGCCATTTCAGAAATAATAGTTGTTCGTCCTGCGGAACTCGGCGAAGAGTTCTATACTCAGGTGTTCGGAAAGGACAAAGTGCATAATGAAGAGGAATATCTGGCTGCAGTCAAGGATATGATTGCCAATGAACTTTCGGGCAGCAGCGAGATGATATTCCGTCTCAGCGCCCGTAAGGAATTAATGGCCAAGTACGGCAACATGGAACTTCCTGAGGCTATTCTGAAGAAATGGCTCATCAGCCGTAATGACGAAAAGCTCAACGAGCAGAATATTGATGAGGAGTTCTCAAAAATGCGTTCCGACCTTGAATGGCAGCTTATTAAGGAGGATGTTGCCCGTGAACTCGGTGTCAAGATTGAAGCGTCAGATCTCAAATCATTTGCAAAAGTCACAGCCGCCCGTCAATTCGCACAATACGGAATGACCAATATGGCCGATGATGTAGTAGAGAAATATGCTGAGAATCTTCTTGAAGACAAGAACTACAGAGGACGTCTCATTGAGCAGGTGGGCGACATCAAACTCTTCGGAGCAATTGAAAATGCCATAACACTTGACAAACATCAGGTATCCCTTGACGAATTTAAAGAAATAGCCTCAAAGCTCTAAACAAATCGAGCAGAATAAGTCTTATGGACGGGAATTCCGGTTATCAGACCGGAGTTCCCGTCTATGTTTATATTTAATATAGGGAAAAATATCTTTTAATGCCTTAATCTTGCACATCTTACCTTTGTTGTTTATGTTATTTTTTTTATCTTTGTAGAAAAGGAATAATATCTATTCTTCTATATTGCACCTCCTGTTAATCATTAGATGGATATTCAGCCTTATTTCTGTCGATAATTAATTATTATATGTATATCAAAACAGCCAAATTATTGTGCGCATCAACAGCAGTTCTCCTTTTATCATGTGCACACCATGAAACCAACACAGACGCATTTTCCCGGAAAGTCAACCCTTTTATAGGCACTGATTATACCGGAAACACATACCCGGGCGCACAGGCTCCATTCGGAATGGTACAACTGAGTCCGGACAACGGCTTGCCCGGATGGGACAGGATCGCGGGATATTTTTATCCCGACAGCACTATTGCCGGATTTTCGCATACTCATCTTTCCGGTACGGGTGCGGGTGATCTGTATGACATATCTTTTATGCCGGTCACGTTGCCTTATAAAGAGGCTCCGCAGCCTTTAGGTATTCACTCCAAATTTTCTCATGATTCGGAGCAGGCATACGCGGGATATTACAAGGTTACTCTTGAGGATTATAAGATAGATGTAGAACTGACGGCAACGGAGCGCACGGGTATTCAGCGGTATACTTTCCCGGGGGGAGATGCGGCGGTCATTCTGAATCTCGCTAAAGCCATGAATTGGGACGCCACCACTGATGCCGGGATAGAGATAATAGACTCCGTAACAGTCAAAGGATACAGAATGTCGACAGGTTGGGCCCGAGATCAGAGAGTGTATTTTGCGAGCCGGTTTTCCAGGCCGTTTGAATCCGTGGACATTGACACGGTTCCGCTAATGGACGGCAATGGAAAGACAACCGGGGGCAAGGGCATAATAGCCACATTTAACTACAAGACAACTCCGGGCGAACAGCTCGTGGTTTCCACGGCGATATCAGGCGTGGATGAAAACGGAGCTTTAAATAATCTTATTGCCGAGGCGCCAGAAGATAACTTTGACAAATACCTTGCCGAAACTACAAAGAAATGGGATAAGGAACTCGGATCAATAGCAGTGGAGGGTGGAACGCCTGACGAGCAGACGAGCTTCTATACAGCTCTCTATCACTCCATGCTGGCTCCGACTATTTATTCAGATGTGGACGGTCGCTATTTTGGCCCCGATAAGAAGATTCATAAAGCTGACGGATGGACCAACTACTCGAGTTTCAGTCTCTGGGACACATATCGTGCCGCTCATCCTCTTTACACCATAGTCGATCCGGAAGCTGATGGCGATATGGTGAATTCTTTCCTCGCATTTTATGACCAGCACGGACGTCTTCCTGTGTGGAACTTCTGGGGAGGCGAGACCGACATGATGCTCGGTTATCATTCCGTACCCGTGATTGTGGATGCTTACCTTAAGGGAATTGGCGGTTTTGATGCTGAAAAGGCGCTGGATGCGTGCATTGCTACCGCCAATGACGATGAATACCGGGGCATAGGACTTTACAAATCTCTTGGATATGTGCCATATAATGTTGTGGATCCTTACAATTCCGAAAACTGGTCGCTTTCCCGCACCCTTGAATATGCATTTGATGATTACTGCATAGCAGTAATGGCTGATAAAATGGGCAAAAAAGAGCTGGCAAATGAGTTCTATAAACGAAGCCAGAATTATAAGAACACATATAATCCGGCTACCGGATTCTTTCAGCCACGTGATGACAAAGGTAACTGGCAGCCCGATTTCAAGCCAGAAGAATATACTCCGCACATAAGTGAGAGTAATGCATGGCATTATTTTTGGTCGGTTCAGCATGACATTCCCGGACTTATATCTCTGACAGGAGGGAAAGAAGCTTTTTCTGCGAAGCTTGACAGTATGTTCACTGTGGGTCCAAAAGAAAATGAGGAACTTCCCTTGTTCTCCACCGGCATGATAGGCCAATATGCGCATGGAAATGAGCCTTCCCATCATGTGATTTATCTTTATAATAAGGTAGGTCAACCATGGAAGACAGCCAAATATGCCCACGAAGTTCTTACCAAGCTTTATAAAAATACTCCTGACGGACTCTGCGGCAACGAAGATATGGGTCAGATGTCGGCATGGTATGTCTTAAGCGCAATGGGATTTTACCCGGTGAATCCCGTAAGCGGTCAGTATGAAATAGGCAGTCCCTTATTCAACCAAGTAAAAATAAGTCTTCCTGAGGGAAAAGTCTTTACCTTGACGGCAAAGAATCTGTCGGATGAGAATATATATGTGAAATCCGTTACCATCGACGGAAAACCATGGAATAAAAGTTATATCACACACCAACAGATTATTGACGGTGCTAATGTAGAACTGGAGATGACATCTGAGGAGGGAAATGTGTGGTATGATATCGAATAGGATTATGGCATTATTTTGCAGTTATAATTTGCATACATTGCCATAATTGACTAACTTTGATTAAACATTATACGCCCATAGCATTAAATTACTATGATTTACTGCCATTGGATATAATATTGAACAACACCTGATTTTAAATACAATAACATTTATGAATCAAGATTTTAGAAATTTTGCTGTCAAGCATCTCGGAATGAATGGTCTTGCTCTTGATCAATATGCCGGGAGCATTTCTTCAAGCTATATATCTCCTACCATCATAGAAGAACGCCAACTTAATGTTGCTCAGATGGACGTTTTCTCACGTCTTATGATGGACCGTGTGATTTTCCTGGGTACCGATGTGAATGATTACACAGCCAATGTTATACAGGCCCAGCTACTTTACCTCGACTCTGCCGACCCTGGCAAGGATGTCAGCATCTACATTAATTCTCCGGGCGGATCTGTTTATGCAGGCCTGGGTATTTACGACACCATGCAATACATATCCAGTGATGTTGTGACAATCTGCACAGGAATGGCCGCGTCAATGGCCGCTGTACTGCTCGTGTCAGGAGCCGCAGGAAAGCGTTTCGCTCTTAAGCATTCCCGCGTAATGATTCATCAGCCGATGGGCGGTGCCCAAGGACAGGCCTCGGATATCGAGATCACCGCCCGAGAAATACAGAAACTAAAAAAGGAATTGTATACTATTATTTCCGACCATAGCGGCATGCCTTTTGAAAAAGTTGAAAAGGATTCCGACAGAGATTATTGGATGACTGCTGAGGAAGCAAAACAGTATGGAATGATTGATGATGTGCTCATCAAGGCTAAACACTGATAAGCGCTATCTATACCATTAGTTTAAATATGGCAAAGAAAAAATCAGACCAACAGGATATTACCTGTGCTTTCTGCGGCTCCCCCGCGAGTGCTTCAGAGGTTATGGTTCCCAGCCGGTATGAGGGTATATATATTTGCAGTAACTGTGTGGAGCAGCTGGGTGATATCCTGAAGGACTATATGTCTCCTGCGGGAAAAACTTCAAAATCTGCTTCCGGCAAAGAAGAGAAAAAAGAAGCTCTGTCCATTCCAAAACCGGCAGAGATAAAACAATTCCTTGATGATTACGTGATAGGGCAGGACACAGCCAAAAGATTCCTTTCTGTTGCTGTCTATAATCATTATAAGAGGCTTTCGCAACCGTCGGATGACGATGTAGATATTGAGAAGAGCAATATAATTATGGTCGGGCCGACCGGAACTGGAAAGACCCTTCTGGCTAAGACCATAGCAAGATTGCTGGATGTGCCTTTCACTATTGTGGATGCCACGGTATTGACTCAAGCCGGCTACGTTGGCGAGGATATTGAAAGTCTTCTTACTCGATTGCTGCAGGTTGCAGACTACGATGTCGAGAAAGCTCAACGAGGTATTGTCTTTATCGATGAAATAGACAAAATCGGACGCAAGGGAGATAATCCGTCCATTACCCGTGATGTCAGCGGCGAAGGAGTGCAGCAAGGACTCCTTAAGCTGCTTGAGGGCTCAATTGTGAACGTACCTCCTCAGGGTGGCCGGAAGCATCCGGAACAAAGAATGATACCGGTTGACACCAAGAACATATTGTTTATATGTGGTGGTGCATTCGAGGGGATCGAACGGAAAATAGCACAGCGTCTGAACTCTCACGTTGTCGGTTACAGCCCCAACGCCAGAAAAGGAGTAAATCGCGACAACTTCCTTCAGTATGTCGCCCCCCAGGATTTGCGCTCGTTCGGTCTAATCCCGGAGATAATAGGACGTCTGCCAATTCTTACGCACCTTGAACCACTGGATGCACAAGCGCTCAGACGTGTTCTTACGGAACCGAAAAATGCAATAGTGCGGCAATATGTCAAGCTGTTCGCAATGGATGGCGTGAAACTGGAATTCACTCCGGAGGCTCTTGATAAAATAGTAGAAAAAGCTATAGAATACAAACTTGGCGCTCGCGGACTTCGCTCTATAGTCGAGACCGTAATGATTGACCCCATGTTTGAAATTCCATCGACCAAAAAGAAAAAATTTGAAGTAACCGCAGAGTTTGTAGAAGATAAACTTCGCGGTGCAAACTTTGAAATAAACAACGCTTAAACCAAAATAATCACAGGTTAAATAATTCCACATCCTCATCTCCCATGACTGACACTTCGCAGATACATGAATCGTTAAAGAAACACTTTGGATTTGACACATTCAAGGGCAACCAGGAATCAATTATCCGGAGTCTTCTCGACGGCAAAGACACTTTTGTACTGATGCCTACCGGAGGGGGAAAGTCATTATGCTATCAGCTTCCGTCGTTAATGATGGACGGGACTGCTATAGTGATTTCACCCCTTATCGCGCTCATGAAAAATCAGGTCGATGCCATGCGGAATTTCAGTGAGACAGATGGTGTGGCCCATTTTCTGAACTCATCTCTTAATAAAGCGGCTATTGATGCGGTGAAGTCCGATATCCTTTCCGGAGTCACAAAGCTTCTTTATGTAGCCCCGGAGTCGCTGACCAAAGATGAATATATCGATTTCCTTTCTACGATAAAAATCTCCTTCTATGCGGTAGATGAAGCGCACTGCATATCGGAATGGGGACATGACTTCCGCCCGGAATACAGACGTATCCGTCCGATAATAAATCAGAT
>CAUBWJ010000066.1 GCA_958439725.1 uncultured Muribaculaceae bacterium
TATTCCGGAGTGGGAACGAGCAAGGCTAAACGTTATGGAAGTGATTTCATAAAGCTCATAAGCCGGCATGTGGAGGAAAACGAGATAGAACGTCCCGAAGATCTTGTTGTCCGCGCGGTTCCAAGCAAAAGCAACATCAAAATTGCCATCATTCACGCTATCGACCGCAAGATTCCGCTTGAGGAAATAGCTAAATCGAAAATGATGGAGTTCGATGAGCTTCTTGATGAAATAGAAGCTATTGTTAATTCAGGCACTAAAATTAATCTGAATTATTACATAGACGACATACTTGACGAAGAACAACAGACAGATATCTGTGACTATTTCCGTGAGAGCGAGAGCGGAGATCTCAGCGACGCTTATAAAGAGTTCGGTGATGAATTCCGTGAAGAAGATATCAGGCTGATGCGTATAAAGTTTATGTCGGATATGGGATGTTAGGAAAATGGAGACTGTAATAGATTACGCAGATGTAGAACTTCTTCATAAAGAGATGATAGTTCTTGGCAATGTGAACCTCAAAGTTCACACCGGTGAGATTGTTTATCTTACGGGGAGAGTCGGGAGCGGTAAAACTACTCTTTTAAAGTCGTTTTACGGCGATGTCCCCGTTTACGGGGGCGTAGCAAATGTACTGGGACGAGACATGACTCAGCTTAAACGCAAACATATACCTTTCTTGCGTCGTGAAATCGGCATTGTATTTCAGGACTTTCGATTGCTCACGGACAGAACTGTAGGTGAAAATCTGAAGTTCGTGTTAAAAGCAACCGGATGGAAAGACAAAACCGATATCGAGGATAGAGTTGAAGAAGTGCTCCGCAATGTGGGAATGAGAGGGAAGGCATATAAGATGATCCATGAACTCTCCGGAGGCGAACAACAGAGAACAGTGATAGCCCGGGCGATGCTCAATCGTCCGAAACTCATTCTTGCGGATGAGCCAACTGGAAATCTTGATTCAGAAACCGGAAGAAAAATCATTCAGCTTTTGCATGTCATAGCCAATTCCGGAACCGCCGTTGTCATAGCTACGCATAATCATCGTCATATAGAGGATTTCCCCGCCCGGCAAATAGTCTGTCAGGATAAACGTGTTGTGGATAACTAAAAAAATTGTAATTTTGCAGTATAAATTTTCACCAACGCAAATACAATGAAAGTTATGAAGTTCGGGGGGACCTCCGTCGGAAGCCCCAGCCGTATGAAAGATGTAGTGGAGCTTGTAAGGTCTCGCGGACGAAATATAGTGGTTCTAAGTGCGATGTCTGGAACAACAAACACGCTTGTAACTGTCACGGATTACCTTCGCGGTGGCAACCGTATGGGAGCAGCTGAGACACTGACCTCTCTTAAAAACAAGTATTCAGGAGTGATTGAAGAACTTTTTTCATCATCTCTCCAAAAAGAAAAGGGGAAGAGGATAGTGGATGGAATTTTCAACGATCTGTTCTCATATACCCCAGAGAATCTTACAGAGTCAGGTGAAAAGGAAGTTCTGTCAAAGGGAGAACTTCTTTCCACCAATCTTGTAACTCTATACATGGAGGAACTTGGCATAAAGGCCGTACTCCTTCCGGCACTTTCCTTTATGAGAAAGAATTCCGACGGAGAGCCCGATTCAGATTATATCAAACAAAATCTCCTGGCAGCCCTTGAAGCCAATCCAAACGCAGAGATATTCCTTACACAGGGATTCATCTGCCGGGATATCAATGGAAACGTCGACAATCTTGAGCGAGGAGGAAGTGACTACACAGCCTCCCTTATTGGAGCTGCTGTAGGTGCCGAAGAAATTGAAATCTGGACCGATATCGACGGAATGCACAATAATGATCCGAGATTTGTTGAAAATACTTCGCCCGTGAGTGAACTCCATTTCGACGAAGCGGCCGAACTTGCGTATTTCGGAGCAAAGATTCTGCATCCCACGTGTGTGCTTCCGGCCAAATACGCTAATATTCCCGTAAGGCTCCTAAATACAATGGATCCTGACGCGCCGGGAACCCTGATATTCAATGCTCTTCCTAACAGGGCCATAAAGGCTGTTGCTGCAAAGGACGGTATTACGGCAATTAAGATTAAAAGCAGCCGTATGCTTCTTGCCTATGGTTTCCTTCGTAAGATATTTGAGATTTTTGAGGTCTATCATACTCCTATTGACATGATTGTCACCTCGGAGGTCGGAGTTTCCGTAACTATCGACAATGAACATAAACTTAATGATATTCTTGAGGAACTCAGAAAGCTCGGTACCGTAACAGTGGACCGCGATATGGTAATCATTTGCGTGGTGGGTGATCTTGAATGGCAGAACCGAGGTTTTGAAGCAGAAGTGGTAAATGCCTTGAAAGAGGTTCCGGTGAGAATGATTTCTTATGGTGGAAGCAATTACAATATTTCTCTACTTATTAAGGCCTCCGACAAGGTAAGGGCGCTTAAACTTCTTAGCAGCCATCTTTTTGCTAAAAAATAAACAATTACCATCAAAGGAAAAGGATGAATCACAATCTGACGCTTCAGGAAGCATTATGTTCTGTAAGGACGCCATTCTATTTCTATGACCTCACGCTTCTTGAGAAAACCATAAACACCGTAAAGGAAGCAATAAAGGGTCACGATAATTTCAGTGTTCATTATGCCGTCAAAGCTAACTCTAATGCGAAGGTATTGCGGATAATGGCTGACGCAGGGTTTGGAGCAGACACTGTCAGCGGAGGCGAAGTGTCGGCGGCTTTGGACGCAGGGTTCTCCCCAAAGGATATACTTTTGGCCGGAGTGGGCAAAACCGATGAGGAAATAAATCAGGCCATAAACTTAGGTATAGACAGCATCAATGTAGAATCGGAAGCAGAGCTGGATGTAATCGAGTCAATTGCCATTAAAATCGGTAAGGTCGCCCGAGTGTCTTTCCGAATCAATCCGGAAGTAGATGCCCATACTCATAAGAACATTACCACCGGTCTGGCAGAAAATAAATTCGGTATTGCTTTACCGTTACTAAAAAAACTGATGGAAAGGTGCCGGAATTCAGAATGGCTTGAATTCAGAGGCTGGCACTTTCACATTGGATCACAATTATTGTCTCTTGACCCCTATAAAGAACTGTGCATCAAAATAAACGACCTTCAAAACGAGTATGCTGACTATCAGATACCGGTAATAAATGTTGGAGGAGGATTAGGAATTGACTATGATTTTCCGAAAGACAATCCCATTCCGGATTTTAACGCATACTTCAAGGTATTTGAAGACAATCTCAAGCTTCGGCCGGGACAGAAATTATATTTTGAGCTTGGACGTTCACTTGTGGCTCAGTGCGGGAGTCTCATCACTAAGACACTTTATGTGAAGGAAGGCTTAAACAAGCGTTTTGTTATTGTAGATGCCGGATTTACCGATTTAATCAGACCGGCTTTATATCAGGCACATCATTCCATTGAGAATATTAGCAGTCATAATGATGAGGACACGGATGTGTATGATGTTGTAGGCCCGGTATGCGAATCTACGGATACTTTTGCGCAAGATGTAATACTACCTTCCGATACTCACCGTGGAGATTATCTTGCGTTGCGGTCAGCAGGAGCATATGGTGAAGTAATGTCTATGACTTATAATTGCCGCAGGCTTCCGGATTCGGTATTTTCAAAATGATGTTACATAATTTAGTCGGCAATATGTGCTAATGACAACTAAGCATATATTGCCGACTAAATTTGTTTTTAAACGTATCCTTGCTTCCTATTAATCAAGGAATCTTGAGGTCAGACCGGAGTATGAATCTATTCGACGGTCGCGAAGGAACGGCCACCAGCGGCGAACGTGTTCCGAGCGTTGTAAATCAACGGCTATAACCTTACATGCTTCGCTGTCAACAGGAGCTTTATAAAGGAATTCGCCTTGAGGACCTACTACAAAACTTGAGCCCCAGAACGTAATTCCGTTAGTGAGTCCGGAGGGGTCCGACTCGTGGCCGACCCGGTTAACCGTCACAACAGGCAAGCCGTTTGCTATTGCATGGCCGCGCTGAACCGTGATCCATGCCTCAAGTTGCCTTTGCTTTTCGTCATCGCTGTCTGAGGACTCCCATCCGATAGCTGTAGGATAAATCAAAATTTCGGCTCCTCTCAAAGCCATTAAACGGGCTGCTTCGGGATACCATTGATCCCAACATACCAGAACACCCAGAGTGCCAACGGATGTTTTTATAGGTTCGAATCCCTGATCACCGGGAGTGAAATAAAACTTTTCATAATATGCAGGATCGTCAGGGATGTGCATTTTACGGTATCTTCCGGCAATGCTACCGTCCCTTTCAAAGACTACTGCGGTATTATGATATAACCCCGGCGCTCTTTTTTCAAACAAAGATGTAACAAGAACGATATCGAGTTCTTTTGCAAGAGAAGCATAAAAATCAGTGGTTTCAGAAGGAATCTCCACTGCCAGATCACATAAATCCGTATTCTCCGTCTGGCAGAAATAAAGCGAGTCGTGAAGCTCCTGATTCACTACAAGATCAACTTTTTCTTTTGAGCCTTTTACAAGTTTTCGAATTTCTCCAGCCAGGCGGTTACGGTTCTCTGAAGGATTCTCAACTTTTTTCAGTTGAAGTAATCCTACATTTATTGTTTTATCTTTAGCCATATATTCAATGTTTTTATTAACAGAATGAAAGAGCCCCCTCCGGAATCTGCATTGTAGCACAGTGAAGAGAGCCATGCTGATTGATAAGGGCCGAGCATTCCACACACTCAACTGTCCGTTCATATACGACCTCAAGAATTCTTTTGGCAAGGATATCGTTAACCGGTTGAGAATATGTCGGCATCAGTACAACATCCGGTAGGACCAGATAGTTGGAATAGGTAGCAGGAAGACGTTGGCCCTCGCCGTCATAAACAGGAGAGGGAAGGGGCAATTCTACAAGATTGAAATGGTTGCCATCTTTGTCCTTTGCAAGCTTCAGCTCTTCTTTCATTGCCTGAAGTGTGCAAAAATGCTCGTCGGAAGGGTCATTACAGCATGTATAGACAATTGTCTTACCCGGTGCAAACCGTGCAAGAGTATCAATATGGCTATCCGTGTCATCTCCCGCGAGAGCTCCGTTGTTGAGCCAAACCACATTCTCTGCGCCAAAGTCACTTTTAAGCCTTTCGATTATATCGGCTTTGGACACAGTGGGATTTCTGTTAGGGGAGAGCTGACAAGCCGCCGTAGTCATAAGATTACCATTCCCGTCGCTTTCTATTCCCCCGCCTTCGAGCACAAAGTCTCTTCTGTCATATACATTCAGGGCCAACAACGATTTCTGTTTCATGGACTGAATGGCAAGATTGTCAAAGCATGCTGGAAATTTCAGCCCCCACCCATTAAAACGGTAATCTGTAAAGGCACGAGGAAAGCCGTCATCATCAACCAATGTCAGCGGCCCATAGTCGCGTATCCATGTATCATTAGTAAGATATCTGAAATAAAAAATTCTTTCAGCATGCAGATGCGATAGTCTCCGTTGGGGAATTTCTATTTCCGGGCAAACTATTAAAACTCGTGAATACTTGACCAGAACTTCCACCAGATGAATATAACACTGTTCGATTTCATCGAGCATATAGTTCCAGTCGGTGTCTTTATGGGGCCAAGCAATCATAACGCATCCGCATGAATGCCATTCGGCCGGGAGATGCAATCGCTTGGTGGTATCGCTCAAAATAGCCTTATTCATCATCATAATCAGTAAGAGAATCCCAGACCTCGTTTTGATTGCTCAGATATTCTTCTGCAAAATCAAAGAAGCCGTTCTTTTCAGAACTGCCTTCCTCACTGCACCATTGGCGATAAGCTGCCTTTAATTCAGGATTTTCATGGATGTTTTTCTTGAATTCCGACTCGGCAATATCCACACTGCCATAATTGTCAAGATATTCAACGAATATTTCTGTAATGGACTTCATCAAGCTAAAATGAAATAGCAAATAATTATGTAAATTACAAGATACTCGACATATTACTCTTTCATACGCAAGTTCTCAAAGTTATGCAAAAATAGGGTTTCCTGCCAAATTTTTAAGGAACATTTCATATTTTATATTGTTTTAAGTATATAAATTATAAACAAATTCTTAGTCGCACATGAAAACGAAAACCGTATTAAGCTTTATTATATTACTTTTTGGATTGACCCTCTCATGTTGCAGTCCATACACTTTGGTAAACAGTGAAATCTATAATGGAGCCAATCTTGCCTCCTTTAAGACATTCCGTATTGTCGTGCCGGATGATACAAATAAACTTCCTCCGACAATGCAGGAGGTTACTTATTATAATATTGCCCTGGCCATAAGGACGCAGATGGTCGAGAGAGGATATGTAGAGAGTGCGCAGTCACCTCTTCTTATTAATATAGGACTGACAGTTCAACATGAAATTCAGACAGCCCCACTCGAGCCTAACTATTTCCCGTATTACGGGCCTGGCCCCTTCCCGGGATGTTATCCATATTTCATCTATCCCCGCCAGTACTATTGGCCGACATATCCGGCAAACGCTCAGGTTATAACAGGAATATACAAAGAGGGTGTGCTTAC
>CAUBWJ010000067.1 GCA_958439725.1 uncultured Muribaculaceae bacterium
ATTTACGGAGCAAATCTTTCGGGACATCGCCCTGGGGTTTTTTATCATACAATAGGTAACAATGGTGCAACTTTCGATACCTATAACCGCATCGGAACCGTTGGAGAAGGGCTTAAGCCGTTGGCACCAGACCTCGTAATTATATCATTAGGGACCAATGAAGCTTTTGGCAGAATCGATTCTCTTGCTTTCACAACTTCAATCGATAAGCTGCTTACTAATATTCGCGAATCAAATCCGAACGTTCAGTTCCTTCTTGTGACTCCCATGGAATGCCAGAGAGCCAATTACAAGAGTGTGACTAAACGTGTTCCAAGCAAAAGACGTAAAGGGAAAAGAAGAACACGTACTGTAACTTCCCGAGTGAAGAACTACGGTATCAATCATAATATTCTTCCCTTGAGAAATGCCATAATTGAATATGGAAAAACAAGAGGAATACCGGTTTACGACTGGTATGAGGTAAGCGGCGGAGATAATTCTTCAGGCAAATGGCTTTCAGATGATCTTTATGGCAAGGATCGCGTGCATCTTACAAGAAAGGGTTATCGACTTCAGGGAGAGTTGCTTTACAAGGCTTTAAGAGAGGCATTAGGATATTGACGGATTAATTAAAAATCTGGCTAAATGTTTGATTCGGAAAAACTCGTAAAATTACTGTCCTATGATGAGTTCAACCCGCTGCTTTTCAATACAGGGTTGTTTCTTATTCTTTTTGTAGTTTTCATAGGTGTAGTTTCGATGCTTAGGAAGCATCGGATCCTTAAACTTGTAAGCATAATATTATTCTCATTATATTTTTATTATAAATCATCTGCAGAATACTGTTTTATTCTTCTGGGTGTATGTGTAAGCGATTTCGTGCTTGGTATGCTGATGTCGAAGAGTAGACATATCTGGCAGAAGAAGGTAATTGTTGCTGTAAATGTTATAATGAATGTTGGAATGCTGTTTTACTTCAAGTATTTCAATCTTCTTTATGAAACTATAGCAAATTTTGCGGGGAAGCCGTTTGACCCACTCGATATCGTACTTCCTGCCGGAATATCTTTCTTTACCTTCCGCTCGATAAGTTACATTGTCGATATCTACATGGGAGAAATAAAGGCTTGCAGAGACTTTCTGGCTTATACGTTTTATCTTACTTTCTTCCCTCCGCTGCTTGCCGGGCCCGTGGTGAGAGCTAAAGATATGCTGCCGCAGGTTGAAAACAATCCTGAAGTTACCGCTCCTATGGTCAGTGAAGGTCTTTTTCTGATTATGTGTGGACTTATCAAGAAGGTGATAGTGGCCGATTATCTGAGCCAGAACTTTGTGGACCGGGTTTTCGATAACCCCGCATTATACTCAGGGTTTGAAAACCTCATGGGGGCGTATGGCTTTACCATTCAGCTGTATTGTGATTTTTCAGGCTACAGCGATATGGCGATAGGTCTTGCTCTGCTTATGGGGTACAGTTTCTTTGATAACTTCAAGGCACCATTCAAGGCTCAGAATCCCACAGAGTTCTGGCATCGTTTGCATCTATCATTATCCAGCTGGCTTAGAGACTACGTTTACATTCCTCTTGGGGGAAACAGATGTTCTAAGATTAGAAAGAATGCCAATCTGATGACAACAATGGTGGTGGGAGGATTATGGCATGGAGCTTCGTGGATGTATGTTGTGTGGGGAGCGCTGCACGGTTTCTTTCTTGTGGCTCATAAAATATTGTTTCCTTCAAGCAGAACGAAAGAGAAGAGTTGGCCTACTCCAAAATGGCGCGTGGCACTTAATATCTTCGTAACGTTTAATCTTGTAACGTTCGCATTTATATTTTTCAGAGCAAGATCACTGGAGGATGTTGGTACGATGTTTTCACAGATCGGCACAAGTTTTCATGCTTCAGTAATTCCGCAGTTTCTTACAAGTTACGGTCTGATAGTGATACTGATGGGCTTGGCTATGATATTTCATTTTATTCCATCGGGCTGGACTTCACATGCTAAGAAAAAGTATGAAAACCTGCCACTTCTCCTACAGACCTTTGTATTGGTCGTAATTCTGTTTCTTGTAATCCAATTCAGGCAGAGCGATATAGTGCCGTTTGTATATCTTCAGTATTGAAGAATATTCAAAGGCTAAAAAATTAGGGGTCGTGTCAAAGAGATTTGACACGACCCCATAATTTTTAGATAAGTTCAGTGGCGAAATCAGCCTTTTATTGCAGCGATTCCGGGAAGTACTTTGCCTTCGATGGCTTCAAGAAGGGCACCACCACCAGTGGAAACGTATGAAACCTGGTCGGCAAGACCAAACTTGTTGACACAAGCTACTGAGTCACCACCGCCTACGAGAGAGAAAGCGCCATTATTTGTAGCCTCTACGATAGCATCAGCAATCGCGCGGGAGCCTCCGGTAAAGTTATCAAACTCGAATACACCTGCAGGGCCGTTCCAAAGGATTGTCTTTGCATTACGGATAACATCGGCGTAAGCCTTGCAAGATTCGGGACCGGCATCAAGTCCTTCCCAACCCTCGGGAATATCCATTACGGAGCAAATCTGGGTATGGGCGTTGTTGTCAAACGCGTCCGCTGCCACGCAGTCAGTTCCAAGAACGAGATTTACACCTTTTTTCTTGGCGAGATCCAGGATGTCGAGGGCAAGCTGGAGTTTGTCGGTCTCACAGATGGAGTTTCCAACATTTCCACCAAGAGCTTTAGCGAAAGTGTAAGTCATACCTCCGCAGAGAATAAGATTGTCAACCTTATCCATGAGGTTTTCTATAATGCCGATCTTGGTGGAAACTTTCGAGCCGCCCATTATTGCGGTGAAAGGACGCTTGATGTCAGAAAGAATGTTGTCAACGGCCTGAACTTCTTTTTCCATGAGGTAACCGAGCATCTTGTTTTCTTTATCGAAGTAATCTGCTATCACTGCGGTAGAAGCGTGCTTGCGATGAGCTGTACCGAAAGCATCGTTCACGTAAACATCGGCATAGCTTGCAAGAGTTTTTGCAAACTCCTTCTGACGGGCCTTCATTTCTTTCTTGGCCTCATCATATTTAGGATCATCCTTTTCGATACCTACAGGTTTGCCTTCCTCTTCAGGATGGAAACGAAGGTTTTCAAGAAGAAGAACCTCTCCGGGTTTGAGGTTGGCAGCTGCCTCTGCGGCGTCAACACAATCAGGAACGAACTTCACGTCACGGCCTAAGGCTTTGGCAACAACATCTTTAATCTGGCCTAATGAATATTTGGGATTAACTTTTCCTTTGGGTTTTCCCATATGGCTCATGATAATGAGACTGCCTCCGTCATTAAGAATTTTCTCCAGAGTGGGGAGGGCGCCGCGTATACGGGTATCGTCGGTAACATTACCATTCTCATCGAGGGGCACATTGAAATCAACACGGACAATTGCCTTCTTTCCGGCAAAATTGTAATTGTCAATCGTCATCTTAGTAAGTTTTTAGAGGTTAAATATATCGGTTTTGAATTTTTGTTATGATAAATCAATTGAAAGGGTTAAACCCAATAGCAAAAGTAACGAAATTTGTGGATAAGAGATTATAAACTCGGTTAAAATTTGCTATGTCAATCTTTTCTGGGACGTGACAGCTCATCTGGCAACACCGGCAGCCGTCAGGATGGAGGACATCTGCTCGGCAAGTTTTTTAGCCTCATATGCTGCTGCAGAAGCAAAATCTTCCCCGGAAGAAGCATAGATTATTCCTCGTGAAGAATTTACGAGAAGGCCACAGTCTTTCGTAAGGCCGTAACGGCAAACTTCTTCAAGGCTTCCACCTTGTGCGCCTACTCCCGGCACAAGAAGGAAACTTTCAGGGGCGACCTTACGGATATCTTCAAACATTCGTCCCTGTGTTGCTCCGACCACATACATCATTTCATCAGGGCCGGCCCATTCGGAAGACTTTTTAATCACGGTTTCAAACAGGGGAGTATCGTTCTTATCTTCTATTAACTGAAAGTCATGAGAGCCTTTGTTAGAAGTGAGAGCGAGAAGAATCACCCATTTACCATCGTAGCCAAGAAACGGCGTGACACTGTCTTCACCCATATACGGTGCGACCGTTACAGCATCGACACACAGATGCTCGAAGAAACTCCGAGCATAAAGTTTTGATGTGTTGCCGATATCTCCTCGTTTAGCGTCAGCGATGATGAACTGATCCGGATAGTTCTCATGAAGATATTTTACAGTCTTTTCGAGGGCGACCCATCCCTCGGCGCCGAAGCTTTCGTAAAACGCCAGATTAGGCTTATAGGCCACACAGTATTGAGCTGTCGCGTCAATTATGGCCTTATTAAACGAGAATATCGGATCGGCTGACTCCGCAATGTGGCGGGGCATTTTTTTGATATCTGTATCAAGGCCAACACAGAGAAAAGATTTTTTTCTAAGAATATTGTCAATTAATTCTTTACGTGTCATATTATGAAATGTTTATAGTTTGCGTCGGTATGATGTCTAAATTTCTGCAGCCTTAAGTTTCTCGGCATTCTCAGCCACAATCAGGTGGTCTATGCAGTCCTGGATGTCACCATCGATAAATGCCTGGAGATTGTAGACTGTATAGTTGATGCGGTGGTCGGTAATTCGTCCTTGCGGAAAGTTGTAAGTCCGGATTTTGGCCGAACGGTCGCCGGTCGAAACAAGGGTTTTACGTCTGGATGCGATATCATCAATATATTTCTGATGTTCCTTGTCGTAAATAAATGTCCTGAGGCGGCTCAAAGCCCGTTCTTTATTCTTAGGTTGGTCGCGGGTTTCCGTACACTCTATGAGAATCTCTTCGGTTATACCGGTATTAGGATTTTTCCAGTTATATCGGAGGCGAACGCCAGATTCTACTTTGTTTACATTTTGTCCTCCGGCACCTCCGCTTCGGAAAGTGTCCCACTTGATTTCCCCCTCGTTAATCTCCACGTCGAAAGGCTCAGCTTCCGGGAGCACAGCGACGGTAGCGGCCGATGTATGGACGCGTCCTTGGGTTTCTGTAGCCGGAACACGCTGCACGCGATGAACTCCGCTTTCATATTTCAGAGTCCCATACACACTATCCCCGGAAACTGTCATTACAATCTCCTTGTAACCACCGGCAGCTCCTTCGCTCGAAGATGTGACGGCAACTTTCCATCCTTTATTCTCACAATACTTGATGTACATTTTCGCGAGATCACCGGCAAAAAGAGCAGCCTCGTCACCTCCAGTTCCTCCGCGAATTTCAAGAATAGCATTTTTGCTGTCCTCAGGATCTGCGGGAATCAGAAGTAACTTGATTTCTGTCTCCAGTTCCGGCAATGAAGCTTGCGCGTCTGTTAGAGTTTCCTGAGCTATTTCCCGGAGGTCGGAATCATTCTCAACGGCAAGAATGTTACGGGCATCTTCAATGTCATTGATAAGGGCACGATATCTGCGTGTAGCCTCCACAAGCTTACCAAGTTCCTTATATTCCTTGTTAAGTCTGACATATCGTTTGATATCGGCAATGACCTCGGGGTCAGTAATCAGGGTGCTAACTTCCTCATAGCGGCTTTCTATGCCGTCAAGGCGATTCAGAAGGGAGTTCTCAGACATAAAAGATGATAATTCTATTAATCGGAAGAACAAGCAGATTGTGTTTTCCTCCAAATGCAAAGATAATGAAAAAAATTTAACGAAATAATCATTGGCGAAGGAAACAATAAGTCGCCCGGCAGTGTATTAATAGAAGAAACCCATAAATTCAAATCAGTATGAGAAATAGGCGTTGGTACAGATATATCTTTTTTGCATTGCTCTTGTTGATCGCGGCCCCTGCAGTCGAGTCTTGTGGATCGTTGCACAGCTATTGGGGTGTTGAAAACGATTATTATTCCGGCGATGATTATGGGCGCCCTCGTCCTCCAAAACATAAAAAATACAAGAAACATAAAAAACACAAGCACCATCATCACGATTGGGATGACTGATGATAATATATTGCCTTGCTCTCCGTCGGTTAAGATAAGAGCAAGGCAATATATTGTTATTTGTTGCTAAAAGAAACATGGTGCATTGGGTTATTACCAATAAATGGCTAATTTTGCAATATGTCGGAAGGGCTTTGCCCTATGGCTTAATACGGAAACAATAGGGACTTATGAATTTTACAGATATCACAGCCGCTGAAATTAAAGAAGTTAAACTTCTCACCCGAAAACTTCTTGAACTTACTCGCGATGTGCGCGTCAGGGATGATTTCCGGTATATAAAAGGTCTTGCATTAAAAGCAAACGAATCCGGATTGCTTGAAAGGGATA
>CAUBWJ010000068.1 GCA_958439725.1 uncultured Muribaculaceae bacterium
CCGTTTATGGGGATATCACATTCTTATAAGGTAAATACGTTTTAGAGGAAAGTTAATTAGAATCACCACCAATCCACCTAAATCTTCCCGCTTATTTAATTCAAATCGCGGAGGTATTACACCGAATATCCCAGAAGGTCCAGAATCATTGGAGCCAGAAGTGCTGTGAAGAGCCCGTTGAGCGTAAGACCGATGGACGAAAAAGCCCCGTAGCGTTCGCTGCGTTCCATAGCGGCGGAAGTACCCACGGCATGGGCTGCAGTGCCGATTGACAACCCTCCCGCAATAGGCGAATGAACATGACTCATCTTTACAATTCTAAAACCGGCCATGCCCCCAAAAATTCCGGTAGCCACAACCACCGCAGCCGTAAGAGGAGCGATACCCCCCATAGCACTTGATATTTCCATGGCAATAGGGGTAGTGACAGCCTTGGGGGCGAGCGAGATGACCACTTCGCGGGTGGCGCCGAACATCTCGGCAAGAAGCACCACGCTCACCACACCGGCCACGCATCCGGCAAGCTCCGACAGCAGAAGCGGAAGCAGCTGCCGTTTTATGGCCGAGAGCTGTTTGTAGAGAGGAACCCCGAGGGCCACCACAGCAGGCTTGAGCCAGAAGTCGATGTAGTCACCGCCCTGCTTGTAGGTATCGTAATCAATATCGCATAGCAGCAGAAATGCAATCATTGCGGCTATGGCAATCAGAATAGGATTGAGCAACTTGATACCGGTGCGCCGCTGAAGGAGCTGTGCGCCGAGATAGAATCCGAAAGTGAGGGCTATAAGAAAATATTTGTTTTGCAGGAAATCCATTATTTCTTAGTTTTTTTATGAGCCAATTTGACAGAAGCAGAGCGTGTAAGCTGATGCACCCAACCTGTTACAGCAATAATTATGACTGTGCTTATGATAGTGGAGCATACAATAGGCACCCACTGCGTGGCAATAAGGCCAAGACAGTTCATGAGACCGATACCGGCAGGCACAAAAAAGAAGCCGAGATTATGAACCAGGAATCCCGACAGTTTGTCAACCCATCTCAGTTTCACAACGCCTAATTTGAGTGAGGCGCACAGCAGCACCATACCGATAATGCTTGAAGGGACCGGAATACCGGTGAATCTGACCAGCAACTCGCCAGCCACAAGAAATGCAAATAAAACACCAAATTGTAATATCATAATGTCAATTGAAATTTCCCCGCAAAATTACCCATAATGCAGGAATTTCCACTAATCTCATGCCTTAATATGAACATATACGAGGCTGCTGCCATGCGGAAAGTACAAATTTTTTACGAAAGGTTTGTACTGCTATATAAGGGTTTCTAAATTTGCGATGAAATTGTCAGATTCTGCTCTTGAACGGAATGTAAACACATTGACGTCCTTTCTCCTCCCGCTAAGCAGATTCCGGATAACCGGGAGTTGTAGTTTAGGAAAATCGACAATCCATTGCCGGAATTCCGGGTTCATTTCATTATCGGTCCAAGGCATATCCTCACGCCTTTTGCCCAAACGTTCCTCCGCCCCGGCCAGACATAAGTCCAATGGCAGGTCAAATAAGAAAACCGTATCACAACTATCCAATCTCATTGGTAGCGTATGAAGATAATTGCCGTCTAAAATCCATTTATCCCCACACATGATTTCTTGCAGGCGCTCTGCAAATTCAGCTCTGGAAAGTGTGGTTCTGTCAGGCAAATGCCATATCATGTCAAGGTAATGCAAGGGCAGACCGGTCTTTGCCGAAAGTTTTCTTGAAAAGATACTTTTACCCGCTCCGGGGCAACCTATGACAATGACTTTCTTCATTCGGCCGGGAACAGGCTACAGAATCCATGCTTGTTGAACTGATAGTACATTTCGATACGTTCGGGCGTGTCGTTTTCGAGCTGCAAAAGAAGCTCACGTGCAAATTCGAGAGTTGCCGAGCCGTTGGCCGTCACTATATTCCTGTCGCTGACTGCCTGCGCATGCACGTATCCGTCGGGATTGGTATAGTTTTCACCTCCCCACAGTTTCAATTGCTCAGGCCCGTTACCGGTATGCCTCACATTATTGAGCAATCCGCATTTTGCCATGAACGAAGCGCCGTTGCAGATCGCACCGACTATTTTACCATTCTCAACGGCCTGCTTTACTATCGGCATCACGCGTTCCGCAACCGGCATGCTCCAGCCAAAGCCTCCTATCAGCACCAATGCAGCATAATCATCCGGCATAGTGTCGAATGAATAATCAGGCAACGTCCTGAAGCCGCCGATGGACTTTACCGGCTCCAGCGTGGGAGCCACAACCTTGTTGACATATCGCGGATGCTCCTTCAGTGCATACTCGTCGGATGCGATAGCCTGCGAGAGATACACAGCCTCATGTGCCGCATAGTCGGGCAGGAGAATATAAAGAATTTCGTTGCTCATTTCCTTTACATTTTACGTTCCTAAAAACACGCATAGCGCATTATCCACAAATGTAGCAAATCTGCTCTCCATCCACAAATTCCCGGCGCGCTTACCCCCTGGGGCCTCCCTTTTCGCGCTCGAATCAAAAGTGCGATTCATTCCTGATTTCTCTTGATTCTTATTTCCGTACCGCTCCGGATTACCAACGGCACCGTCTCAACAGTGACCACGCTTGTATCCAGCCCCAGAGACTTCTCTGCCGTCACTGATAGATGCCGCAGTGTCTCATAAGCCGTCAGTATCTTGCGTTCATAAGCATTGCAGATGCTTACGGGAGAGAACACCCGGTGAATAAGCACAAACCGGAAATCGCCCGCTATTCCATACCGCCTCATAGACGGATACTTACTTGTCAGCGAAAGGTCGCCTGACGCCACAAGATCTTCCACAATCTGCCTCAAAAACACGTTGATCCGCGGCTGCACCTTGAAGCCGAATCTTACGGTTACCAGAAAAATCGCATCCCTGACCATCGTGTCCACGGAATAATCCAGCGTATAGGGCATGTCGGTGTGCTCTATGCGGATAATCCAGTAATGGTCGGCCCTTTTAGGCTGTTTGTTTATTATCGAATACAGCAATTTGCTTTCCACCATATTCTTCGTCGGCGAAAAGCTGATATACACCACATTCGACGCATAGCGCGGTATCTCTTCATCATTCCTTATGGCACTCACTATGTCTATGTAGTCAGGGAAATATTTATAATCCACATGGCTGCGGTGGAATGAGCGACCTTTGCTCCACACAAACATTATGCAGAACAGCCCGCAGGCTATCACAACCGTAAACCAGCCGCCATGCACAAACTTGAACATATTGGCAGCGAAAAAGGCCCCTTCGAGCAGGCAGAACACCATGAAAAAAGACGAAGTGAGCCACGCAGGCATTCCTATATTCTTCATATACCGCCACAGCAGTATTGTCGTTGCCAGCATTGTTATGGTAATGGCGAGTCCGTATGCGGCTTCCATGCGGCCCGACGACTGGAACAACAGCACCGTGCCGACGCACCCTACATACAGAAACAGATTTATGCCCGGCACATACAGCTGTCCCTTGACATTTCCCGTATAGTTAATCTTCATCCTTGGCCAGATATCGAGATTCACGGCCTCGCCTATCAGGGAAAACACACCGCTTATCAGCGCCTGACTTGCAATTATGGCGGCCACGGTAGCTATGACTATACCCACGCCCAGAAAGCCGGTAGGCATCATTCCGTAGAATGGATTCACTTCCCCGTCAATCGATCCGGCATGAGCCAGAATCCATGCACCCTGCCCGAGATAATTGAGAATAAGCATGACTTTGACAAAAAGCCAGCTGAAAGTAATATTGTAGCGGCCGCAGTGCCCCAGATCGGCATACAGTGCCTCCGCGCCCGTGGTGCAGAGAAACACTGCTCCGAGTATCAGCATCCACTCAGGGCTTGAAATAATCAGCCTTATCGCATAATAGGGGTTAAAGGCCTTGAATATTCCCAAGTCACTCCACACATTCATCAGTCCGAGAATGCCGAGCATCAGAAACCACACGAGCATCACCGGACCAAAGAACCGCCCGATCTTCGACGATCCCGAACGCTGCACAAAGAACACCATGGTTATTATCACCAGCACAATCGGCACCACCGGTGTCGCTACATATAATGACCGCAACCCTTCCACCGCCGATGTGACTGTCACCGCCGGCGTTATTATCCCGTCGGCGAGCATCGCGCTCGCTCCGATAGCCGCCACAACAAACGGCCAGCCGCTTGTCCCGGTCTTCTTCACCAGCGAAAAAAGAGCCATAATGCCCCCCTCCCCGTTATTGTCGGCGCGGAGAGCCACCGTCACATATTTGATCGTGGTCTGAAGCGTGAGAGTCCAAATCACACACGACACCGCTCCGATAATATAATCCCGGTCAAACTCAGGGCTGACACTCAGAATAGCCTTCATCACATAGAGCGGCGACGTCCCGATATCGCCAAACACTATCCCTATAGCGACGAGCAGTCCCGCCGCACTCAAACCCGTAATCCTATTACCCTTCCGCCTCATTCCTCCTCAAAATAAACAGTTGCATAATCTCAACATACTCACAAATCTCAACATAATTGCTAAATCTCAACCTAAAAACACCAACCCCACCCCATAAGTTTGCCCCAGCCCCTTCCATCTTCTCCCCCTCGTCACTCCCACGTCTCCCATACCTCCCCAATTCCACCTCCTCACCCCAGAACACTTTCCAGAATAAAATGAAGATTAGCCATAGACTAAGCGGTCCCGACAAAGAGACTGTCAAACATCTCCAACGCTCACCTCCCATGCTACAAATCAAGAAGAGATGAAATATTCTGTCTCAACAACGGACACTTCCAACCCATAGAAATATTTTATACCCCAATTCCAATGTCAAGGCTGTGTGATAACCTTCATTATCACACAGCCTTAACATATATCATGGTGACTAATTACAAATTATTTGAATACAATTCGATATCGTTCTGAAGTTGTTTGCATATTTTATCGAAAACGATCTTTCCCAATTCGGCTTTTCGATATTGCGAAGTCTCTTCAAGCAGATTGCAATTCTCAAGGACATGGTGTTTTACATATTCATACGTTTTTTTCTCGCTCTGGATTATGAAGTCATTAATAACATTAGTTTTGTATATTATTTCATCAAAAAGATAGTATGCGGTAAACAGCATCTTTGTATTAGCTGCCATTGGCATATCATCCTCCATGAGTAATCGGCATCTCTTCGATAATCTCATTACCATGAACCATTGTAGTTTGAGAAACCTCTGCTCGTTCATCTTTATGATAAAAAGCCGATAATAGTCTAAATTGAGCAAGAGGAAATTCCCGTCCAAAATCATTATCAAAAACTTGAACAAAGATTGTCCCGTTGTTAGATACGCGCATTATGCTTGCCGACGCATTAGAAAGTATTGAAGTTTTTTCGGTTCGTTCTTCAACCGCATTAACATAATGACTGATTTCAACTATAATTTTATTGAAATCAGTCATAAATGTCCCACCTTCACTGATTTGTTTTATCGATACTGTCATTGTTTGTTGTGCCGTTTAATCTGTTGGCACCTCAGGTTAATTGTGGTTTACTTATTTCCAAGTAGCCCAACTCAGAAAATAAATAAAAAAAGAGGCGTGGGCTGCTATGCCACGCCTTTACGGATAGGTGGTAGGAATACCTGTATATGAAGATGTGGAAATAACAGCTCCACGCCTTATGGCATGAAGTCTGTCATGACTTTCTCTTGCATATACTTGGATGTAAGTTTCCTACGCTTTATCCGTACAAGCAGAAGACATAACTTATTTTGTGCTTATAGTCATAACTATATTGAATAGCAGTACGTTATAAAGTTAATTGTGTACTGATGGTGTACTAATTAGTTGGATAAATCGAAAATGGGAAGCTCGATTTTGTGATTTTTAAGGGTTGTTAGTTATATTTAATGCGATTCTTTTTCTGC
>CAUBWJ010000069.1 GCA_958439725.1 uncultured Muribaculaceae bacterium
TTATGTTTTTCAACAGGTTATAAAAAAGAGGCTGCGCCTATTTTGACACAGCCTCGCTTTTAGGGCTTTAAATGCCGTCCGGGTCTATTTTGCCGGTACGTAATGCTTTACCCAGTCAATTTCCATTGTAACAGGGAGCTGTGAGGGATCAACCGCGCCAACCCAGGAGCCGCCGAGCTGCATGTCGATGAGGAGGTGCTGCGGCACGTAATAGGGGAACTGCTCTTCCGCGCCGCCGTTCACCATGGGATAGGTATGAGTGTGGACGCCATTTACAAAGAACTCAACGCTCTCGGGGTGGAGTTCCACGGCGAATACGTTCCAGCCTTCCGGGTCGATTTTCGCAGTGGTGTAGTGCACAGGTTCGTCGGGGCGTCCTTCGGTGAGGGTGAACGGAGAGTGAACCGTCTGGTAAACGAAGTCATCGTGGTTGAGGCGCTCGATGAGATCGATTTCGCCTCCGTGGGGATATGGATGCTTGGTCTCGTCGAAGGGAAGCATCCATATAGCCGGCCAGGAGCCTTTTGCTGCGTGCAGACGCGCGCGGACTTCGAAGCGGCCCGGTTGGAATTCTTTTTTGCCGCGCGTCCACAGACCGCCGGTAAGATATGGCGACGGGTCTGACAGGGTGTCGGGGTTTACGATTCCGTGAAGAATGAGGATTCCGTCGCGGATTTCATACAGGGAGTCTACGGGCGACATGGTGTCGTTCCAGTTGGCTTTGCCACGAGGAATTTTTGACCATACGTTCCAGTCGATTTCAGGCGAGTCGAACGTATCCTGCCAGTCGAGCACCCAGCGTGTGGGAGGGGTCGGCTGAAGGGCTGCGGGAGTTTCGGCTACGGCATGAACTGATACTGAAGCCAGCAGGGATGCCGCGGTGAGAATTGCAGAAAGTTTCATTTTGTCTGGTTGGTTAAGGTTGAGGATGCGAATGTAAACAGACATATAGTGGAATAAAAGCCGCATATTTGTTGTATTTCGGATGTATATGGCTTAAATTTTGACTGTATGATTCGCTTGTATCGGTTTATTTTACAGGGGTGTAGTATTTCACCCAGTCTACTTCCATTTCTACGGGGAGATCGTTGAGGTCGACTTCGCCCACCCATGCGCCACCTAGCTGCATGTCGATGAGGAGGAACTGGGGTATGTAGAACGGGAACTGGCCGTCGGCGCCGTCGTTGACCTTCGGATAGGTCAGCGTGGGCTTGCCGTTAATGAAAAACTGGATTTTGTCGGGGTGTATCTCCACGCCGTAGACGTTCCATCCTTCGCGGTCAATGGGGAATGTGGCGCCGGATGGAGGATTCTTGGTGTTGCCTTTGTGATGGGTGTAGTTGGAGTGAACGGTCTGGTAGACGATATGGTTGTTGTTGAGGCGTTCCATTATGTCTATCTCGCCTCCCATGGGCCAGCGGTATTTCTCGTGTTCGTAAGGCTTCAGCCATATAGCGGGCCAAGCGCCTTTTGTTCCGTGCAGACGGGCTTTGATTTCAAACTTGCCCGGCTGGAAAGCCTTTTTGTCGATAGTGTAGATTCCTCCGGTCACATAGGGAAGGGTGTCGGCTTTCTGGTCGTTTGACAGCATGCCTTTGAGCACGATGCACCCGTGGCGGAACTCAAACAGCCGGGGTTCGTCTTTCATGGTGTTGTTCCAGTCGGCGGCACCGCGCTTAATCGGGCTCCATACTGTGGTGTCAAGTTCCGGACCGTTGAAATCGTCCATCCAGTCGAGTTTCCACTGGGTTTCCTGTGCTGTGGCCCCGAGGAGCAGGGCGCAGAACAGCGCTACTGATAAAAAACGTCGTGCAGACATAGAGAATGATTGGTTAATTAAATGATTGGTTAATTAATGGTATTACAGGTTATGCTTTCTTCCGGGCTATAAGGTAGAGCGGAGTGTAGGTGAGCGAGGTGATGCCTGCTGAAATGATGGCTCTGGCGGCTGCTGTATCTCCTGAATGCATGGCATTTACTCCGGTATATCTGAAGTGTTGCAGGAGGTGGCGCGGAGAGGGGAAGTCGATTCTGATTTCTTCTTCCGAAAGATTCAGTATCTCGAGCGTATCCGGAATCACTGCCCGAATTGTAGCGGGAGAGGTGTAGTGCGGGGTATTAGTGAGATACGGACGCAGCTCCCGGAAATTGCCGGGAGTGAATGTGGACACTGCCAGAAGTCCGCCGGGAGCAAGAGCGCGGGCGGCATTCTTCAGAAATGTTGCCGGAGAGTTGAACCACTGTATGGTGGAGGCCGACAGTATTGACCCGAAATAATTGGGCGGAGCAAGCGCTATCTCCGACTCGGCATCGCATTTTGTTTTGCGACCTGAAAGAGAATCGGGGATATCGGATAGGTCCCAGAGTTCCATTTTGCCGAATGGAACCATGCTTGCTATTTCTTTGGTGAGCAATCCGGTACCGGGTCCGATTTCAAGTATAGGTATAGAGCTTTCGGTGCGGTATTCCCGCCACAGGGCGGCAAGACGCGAGGCGATTTCGCGCTGCGCGCCGGCATTGGCATTGTATGTTGAAGTGCTGTCGGAAAAACGTCGGGACACGAGGTCTTTGTCGGACAAAAGCGATGGAATGAGAGCGGCGAAATCAGGCAAGTGCGGGGCGTCGATTTCGTGTATGTCGGGGTGGCCGTTCCAGAACCGGCGCTGGTTCTCAGGGGGAATTATGGCGTCGCGAGAGCTGATGATTACGCTGTCCCAGCCGGCGGTTGAGTTTTTGGCCTGAGGCAACGCTGCAATGGCTTTAAGCTCGTCCTTTAGGGCGCTTATGTCGAAAGTCTCTGCCCCGGGTAATGAAGACGCAGCTGTAGCAGAACCTGCCTCGCGTCTCATGAACTTTGAAAGGTTGCGGGTGTCGAGGTGCTCAAGCGTGCCGCGGAAAATTTCTTCGGGGATGCCGAGGAGGTTATCTACAGGGACGAGCGTGCCGTTTATGGCCACACGGAGGGTGAAGCGAATATGCGGATTGTCGAGCATGAAACGGTTGGCGGCAGGAATGCCGAATGACCAGGCTATCAGACATACTTCGGAATAACCGGCAATCTGTTCGGTCTGCGCGGGCGATGCCGGTGTGCGGTAGTCGGACGCTACGGCAAAGTCATATCCGGGAGGCGGAACCGTTCCGGCAAAGAACGACGCATCGGAGGCCCAGCCGGAAAATACCAGCAGCAGCCGCGGGGCATTTTTATGGGATATATGCTCGAGTTTCATATCATGCGTCGGAGCGTCGACACAAGACGGTCGACTTCACTTGGGTTTATGGCGGCCGAAAGGCTTATGCGGAGCCGCTCGGTGCCTGGTGGCACGGTGGGAGTGCGGATGGGAAGTACCTTAAGACCCTCTTCAGCCAAGGCAGACGACAGAGAAAGCGCGCGTTCAGCCGAGCCTACAATCAGCGGGCAGATGTGGCCGGGATGCTCCGGCACGGGCAATCCGGCTTCTTTCAATCCTGCGTTCAGCCGCCCGGCAAGGCTGCGGAGCGCTTCCCGGCGCTGCCCCATTGAGGCAAGGCGTTCGACTATGAATGATGTCCAGGCTATGTTGAGGGGCGGAAGGGATGTCGAGAAGATGAAACTGCGCGAACGGTTCACGGCGTAGTCGCGCAACTGCGGAGCCATTACGGCGAACGCACCGGCTGAAGCTGCTGCCTTGCCGAACGTGCCTACCACAACGTCTACTTTGTCGAATTCTTCAAGGTCGTGACACAGGCCGAGGCCCGCGCGGCCGCAGCATCCGAAGGCGTGGGCCTCGTCCACATAGAGAATCATGCGCGGATAGCGTTCCTTGAGCCGGATGAGGTCGGCAAGTGGAGCGCGGTCGCCATCCATGCTGTAGACGGATTCTACTGCCACAATCACAGCGTCGCAGGAGTCGTGGTAGCGGTTAAGCAGGCGCTCGAGGCGTTCCATGGAGTTGTGAACGAACCGTTCGAATGGTGCTTTCGAGAGGATAATGCCGTCGATGATGCTGGCATGAACCAGTTTGTCGGCGAGAATCATGGTGCGTGGCCTTGACGCGAGGGCTGATATCAACCCCGTGTTGGCATGATAGCCGCTGTTGAAGAGTAAAGCTGCGCGCCCTCCGCCATAGAGCCGGGCCAGCAGGCGCTCGAGATGGTCGTATTCCCTCTGGCGACCGGCAAGAAGGCGTGAAGCTGAGGATGTGAGAGGTATCATGCGCCTGGCTGTATCGGCCATGAACTGGCATTGCAGTTCGGGGTCGGCTCCCAGGCCGAGGTAATCGTTGCTTGAGAAATCCACCAGCCCCTCCGGCGCATCCTGAGGTACGCTGCGGAAGTTGCGGCTTGCCCGCAGGCCTTCCAGATCTTTTATGTATGGTTCGTAGGGTGTCATTCAGGAAGAATTTCAATCATTCTTGTACAGAGGGCGTCAAGATCCTCGTCGGAGATTACATAAGGAGGCATCACGTAGACATTGTGCCCGAATGGGCGTACCCAGATTCCTTTCTCAACGCAGAGCTTCTGAAAACGTCCCACGTCGACCGGCTGTTTCATCTCAATAACGCCTATCGCTCCAAGTACTCTCACTTCGGCAACTGCCGGAAGCGAAGCGGCGGGAGCGAGAAGCTCTCGGAGCTTTTGCTGAATATGGGCTATTCGGGAGGCCATGTCCTGCCGCTCGAGGAGTTCGAGCGAGGCAATTGCGATGGCGCAGGAGAGAGGATTGGCCATGAATGTGGGGCCATGCATCATCACCCCGGCCTCTCCCCGCGAGATTGTGTCGGCGACGTCGCGCGTTGTCATCACGACACCCATTGTGAGGTAGCCGCCCGTGAGGCCTTTGCCCACGCACATTATATCAGGCTGCACGCCTGCATGTTCCCACGCGAAGCATTTTCCGGTACGCCAGAAGCCGGTGGCAATCTCGTCGAAGATGAGTAGCACGCCGTATCGGTCGCAGAGACGACGGGCTTCCACGAGATATTGCGGATGATAGAACCGCATTCCTCCCGCGCCCTGAACAATCGGCTCAAGAATGAGAGCGGCAATCTCGGCGTGATGTTCCTTTAAAGTCTGCTCAAGTTCCTGAACGACCTCCGGATTCCACTGGCCGTCGAAAGGCACGCGTGGCGATTCCACGAAGTATCGCACGGGAAGCTCCGAACCGAACGCCGAGTGCATGCCTGTGACGGGGTCGCACACGCTCATGGCGTTCCATGTGTCGCCGTGGTATCCGCGGCGGATTGTCACGAAATTGGTCTTGCGGTGGTCGCCGCTCCGGGCCACTGCCGCCTGCACCGCCATCTTCATCGCCACTTCCACCGCTACGGAACCGGAATCGGCATAAAATATATTATGCATCGAAGGGGGAGCAAGGCGCAGAAGCATTTTGCCAAGGGTTATGGCAGGCTCGTGGGTGAGGCCGCCGAACATAACGTGGCTCATTTTTGAAAGCTGCTTCTGCGCGGCCTCATTTATATAAGGATTATTATAGCCATGAATCACGGCCCACCACGACGACATTCCGTCGATGAGTTCAGTGCCGTCCACAAGCCTAATATGGGTGCCTTCGGCTGATGCCACTTTATATGTAGGGAGAGGATCTATAGTAGAGGTGTAGGGATGCCACAGGTGCTCGCGGTCCCAGGAATCATGACAAGAAACGGTTTGTGTCATTATTTCATCGAATAAAATTGAAGAAAAATTCCAGATACAAAATTAGTCAAATTTATTCAATGAAAGAAAACGCAGCTTTAAGGGCAATTTTTTTAATGCGAAAAGTGGCTGAACCGATGTGTGTTATGATCTCCGGTGTAAAATTGTGCGAAAAAAATAGCTTGAAAAGTTTGGTGGTAACAAAATAATGCCTACCTTTGCATCGCAAACGACAAAAACGGATGCCCAACGCGAAAATAGCTCAGTTGGTAGAGCACGACCTTGCCAAGGTCGGGGTCGC
>CAUBWJ010000070.1 GCA_958439725.1 uncultured Muribaculaceae bacterium
CTCTCTCTGCGGCGAGCCCCGGAGGGCGCGATGCCGCAGCATGCGACAGCACGGGTTAAAACCGATTCCCCAAGCTTGCGCATCTTGCGAGGCGCGCTTTCTCCCAAGCTTGCCTCGCATATTTACCGGGAACTCCCTGTCCGGAAGCTAACGCATCCGGTTGTAAACAAATCGCGCATCCTGCGCTTCTTCTAAGTGAGAGATTCCGTTTTTTCATAGCAAGGATTCATAGCCGCGGAGCGGCGACTTCTTTACAACCCGCTGCGTCAGCTGCGGGACGAGGAGCAACGTCCCCTCTCTCTGCGGCGAGCCCCGGAGGGCGCGATGCCGCAGCATGCGACAGCACGGGACAAAACCGGTTTGTTAAACTACGTTAAAATAAAGGCGTCTCATGCAGTCTTTTGCCCTTTTCTTTATCATCATGATAAAAAGCAGACATTAATTACAAATCCTATAATAGAAAGTAATCACATATCTTACTACTGCGAAATACACGAAAAAAGGTCAGTGGACGCGCGATTGGCATCCACTGACCTTTAATTTTTGTCGTCGGGATTACTTGCTGTTGATTTCCTCCGGGGTGCCACGGGTGATGAATCTCACCGAAACGTCGGGAGAGGTGCCATTGACCGTCTCGCACGAAAAAGCCACGTGGCTGTCGCCGGCATTTATCACCGCACGGCCTTGCGGCGTCACCTTTGACACCACATTATAATTCTTGTCGGTGACAGAGGCCGTGCCGTCCATTCCGTAAAGCAGATATTGTCCGGCAGCTACGGCGCACGGGAACACTATCGTGGAACGGTCGGTCACGAAGCGCGGATTACGGATTTCACCATCGCCATCCACCTTCAGACGTATGGCATACTCCCCTTCATAAGGAGTCGTAACCGACCAGTCAGCTCCGCCGGGCTGTCCGGGCTGAAGCTCGCCGAGCATGCAGTTGAAATACTTGGAGATAGCCAGCGGATACAGCAGGTATTTCCCTTCACCGGCACGCTCAAGATGCCATTCGGTGGCAGGATCCTTGAGCCGCTCCATCTGTTCGGGAGTGAAGCACTGATTCTCACGCAGCATATCCCAGTCGTGGATTGCCTGGAGCAGACGGTCAATCTGGCCGTGATTGCGCAATGTGTTCACGCCTATATTCATGGCATAGCCCGCGTCGAAACCGGCCGATTCCGAGAGAGCCCATTCCAGATCTTCCAGCGACGAACACTCAAACTTTCGGTCGGCAAGCCTGATAAGGAACCATCCGAGCATTCTGGGAAAAAGATTGCGCTTGAAATAAGCCTGGTTCTTGATACGGTTCTCCACCTGGCCGGCGCGCATTGCCTCGCCCCAGGGCTCACCCCAGTTCATGCGGGTATGGATATGCCATGTATAATGCCCCAGACGGCTGGCGTCGTTTATCACATCAGGACTCACGCCCTTAAAGAATTGGTCGACGAACAACGCCGGAGCATATTCCTCATGGCCGGTATAGGTGCATCCTTCCAGTCCGTCAAACGAAATCTGCTTGAGGCCGGTGGTGCTGAATATCCGGGCCAGACGCTGCGAGTAGGCGTCCTGAAGTTCCATGTCGGGAAACAAGGTGCGATAGGGATGATCCCACAGCTTATACAGCGGCGTTTGTTTCTTGTGGCTTGCGGTGCGGGTGCCGAAGGCTCCGCGCTGGCAGTTCTTCATCACCGTTGCGTCACCGTCATCCTCGGCTGAACCGAAAGTTATCAGCTCGTCATCAATCATCAGCGCGTTAAGCGTAAGGGGCACGCTGAAGAGATCTGATTTCTTTACCCTTATCTCGTTCTGCGACGCGTCGAGATCACTCAACAGGCTGAGAGTACCCTGGTGGAGGAGGTTTTTAGAGGGTACGGGGGTCACATAGGCATCGTTGGTAGTGGTGAAGTTGGACAGCGTATGCACGCCCACCGACACTCCTCTCTGAGCCGCACGGTCCACCAGAGCCTTCACTCCGGCATCGTCGCCGCTTTCAACGAAACTCTTGCTCCAGTTGAAATGGCCCCAGTCTTCAAACGGGCCGGGATGATAGATATACTTGAAGCCGGCGATATCGGCCTTGTCGAGTATGAAATCGAAGTCGCGGTCAGACACATCGGTAATCAGATAGGAACACATCGCTTTTCGCGCCGTCTTGCCCCACTCTCCCCCTATCATGGGGTGAGGGAGTCCCTGTTCTACCTCTATCTCTCCTATACGCTGGAGCGCCTGATCGGCACGGCATCCGAATATCGCCACGCCGGCTCCGTCTATAAGCGCATCGGCACCTTTTACCGGCAGCACTTCCATATCCTGAAGCTGGAACACTTTACGCTTCTCTTCACGGCTCCGGTTGCGGCAGACAAACTGAAACACAGCCCCGTCGGTCACCTCTGTAGCAGCCAGGAGATGGCTCTGGATTGTCCCCACGGAGAGTTCTGAAGATGATCCCTTACCTCCGTAATTACTGATATACGTCTCCGCATACTCCTGCGGCAGTCCCGGAATGGTCTTGGGATTGAGAGCCTGCAATCCGATAGCCACACCACGGCCCTGGACCACGCCTACGACTTCGCCCACAACCTCATGGATGTTGACTTTAAGCGGGCCAAACGTCACGGCGTCATAATCCATCGGTACCTTCTTGGCCACCAGAGTCATACATACCGGCGTCTGCTTCACTTCGAGCACTATCGTTTTTCCATCGGTCATAGTCACAACCAGGTCGTTGCCCTTCCTGCCGAGCTTCGAGGGCATAAGCACCGCGCCCTTGCGGCACGCCGTAACCAGCGGGGATTCCATGCCGCTGCTGAGCACCTCATCGCCCGCAACCTTCACCGATTCATAAAAGCCTTTCGGCGAAAGGCCCACCGTGAGGTCTGACGAACTTAGCGTAACGGTCTGCGCTACGGCTGTGACTGAGAGCAGACTTGCGGCCAGAAAGGCCCCGAAGCCCTTTTTCAGATATAAAATCCTGTTCATATCTTATCTTTATCCTGTAGGTTCGTTTATATTTTCATTGTCACGGCCTCTCTATCAGAATTTCACTTTAAGAGTGGCCATGCCGTAGGGATTCATGTCTACACGTCCGTCAAACGGATGAGAGGGGGTTTCCTCAACTGCGCATAAGTTCACAGAAACAGGCGACGCGGAGGGGAAGGCCACCCCCACGCTCTCCGGCTCGGCCGAAAGCGAGCGCAGACGCACCACAAACTCATTGTCTCTTTCGGTAGGCTTGACCATGGTCACGTAAACGTTTTCATTATCGAGAGCCACCAGCTGTCCTGCTTCCTTATGGCTGTCAGACATGACGTGAAGCAACGGCTGCGACTGCTCCAGACCGAAACGGTTGATCTGTGCAAGCGTCAGGCCCGAGTGAGGCATCAGGCGGTAACGGAACTCCACCGGGCCGTCCTGCGTAAGAGGGAAATTGGTGTGCCAGTGGTTGTTCATCGCCCATGAGTAGATGGTTGCAGAGGGGTCAAGGTGTTCGGTCCACGGGCCTTGTCCGCCCCATCCCAGAGAGATATTGGCTGAACGGGTGCCATGCTCTATCAGCGGAGCATCAAGGCTGCACAGGGCCACACCGCGGGCGTCATTGGCCACATTGACCCATCTCTGCACGGCAAGCCAGTTGCGGTTGGCCTGCGGCCACTGGTCTTTCTCCACCTCCATCACACCCCATGGAATATCTATGGTTGTGTGCGGATTCTCCACATTGAAACCGAACCCGAAGTGGATACCGTCTTTTTCCGTAAGAGGAAGTTTGTCTACCGTGTTGGATATCTCTACCCAAGGCTGACCGGCTACCAGCCGTATGCGCCGTGTCACCCCGCGGCATCCCTTGAGGGCAGAGGTCACAGCAATCTCGTTTACCAGAGGGCCGCGTTCGGTGAAAGCCACCGATATTACCGAATCGGCAACGGGGCTGTCGATATTGGCGGGCAGCCACGAACAGCTGTTGGCGCCTCCGTCAACTTTCGAATCAATATAATTGTGGGAATCGCCATTGCGGTCAAGCGTCACGATATTTCCTGATTTAGGATCGACCTTCACACGGACCACACCGTTGTCGAGAGTAAAGCCGTCGGCGCGGCCGGGAATCGCCGGTGCCACCGCTTCACCCTCACCCACACGATAATGGCGCGAACCCAACGCGGGGACATCCGATGCGAGGAACACCAGCGTTCCGTCCGACAGTCGCTGCGAAGGCACCGCGCGGCCGGAATCGTCAACCACACGGTTGCCGAGAGCGCTTTCTTTCGAGTCAAGCGTCACAAGACCGTCGGTATTCCACGAGTGGGTGTTATAGACCGTCACACCGCCCTTGGAAGGGCCTTCTTTCGGGCCGAGTCCGCCGTCGGATTTATCGGCGCCATGTCCCAGAGCCTCGTCGAGCATTGCAGTGGACTCCCTGTGCGCTTCCTCGAAATATGCTTTTTTCGATTCCCACAGCGCCTCATGGAAATAAGGTTCCCAGGGATTCTCAAAGTCCCATGTGTGCTCCGATCCCATCAGAATATTGCGCCAGCTCTCGTTCATCTCTGCGCGGGGAGCGGCGGCGCCTGCGCTGAGCATCGACCACAGGGTCTCGGCCTGAATCATCCGCTCCTTGTTGCTGCGGTTCATCGATGTGTATTTCGCGGCGCTCCCGAGGCCGTCGGTCCAGTATTCGGTATAATCGCCGCGCACCACGGGCAGACTGTCGCCGTAACGCCGCTCAAACTCGCTCATGAACTCGTGGCCTCCGCTTATCACGATTTTCGGGAAGGCATAACGGTCGTTCCATGCCTTCACGGCGTGAGGCACATCGGCGTCCAACGGGCAGTTGTCCCACAGTGTCCATGAAAGCACGCATATATCGTAGGGAAAGTTTTTATCCTCAAGTTCCTGCAGCGTGGAGGTAAAATCAACGTCGGCCTCACCGGTGGCGATTCGGGCCGGAACCTTACGGGCATCCCGCTGTCCGAACCACGGACGGCCCGTGGTCATGCCCTTGTCCATGCTGCCGCTGTTGGCATACTTGCCCGGCTGCAGGAAAAGCACCTTGGATTTTCCGTCGGGGCCAACCCACCAGAAAGGTTTCCCGTCAATATCGTAGTTGTGGGCAAGACCGGCGCGGTCGCTGTTAGGCCATGAAACCACATACTTCACACCCTCCTGCGCCATGACCGGAAGCAGGCCCCATGAAATTCCGGGAATATCAAACTGCTGGAACACATCGACAGGCACTCCGGCTTTGCGCTGAAGATCGCGTGAATAACGGAACACATGAAACATCTCCTCGTCGGCACAGATGCTGGTGTTGAGGTTGACGTATGCGGCATCGGCGGCTATGGCGCCGCTTTTAAGCGATTCAATCACCTCTGCCTCCCGCTCAGGGTGGGAATGCAGCAGACGCTCCACCGGCCACGTCACCTCCGGATTCCACACATAGCGGCTCCCGTGGGGATAGTGAGCCGTCTCGCGGCCCAGGGCCATGCCTTCAACCACGTTTGACGTATGCAGTTTCTCCACATTCTTGTGAGTGTTGGTATAGCCTATGTCCACATGGGCGTGGTTAAATAGATAGACCGTCCAGTGACGCATCGGGGTCACAGGAATCTTCATCGAACTGCTCTCGCCGTTGCACTTCACCTTCACCGTAGCAGTCGACTTGCGGTCGGTAGGCACCGACGCCGGAAGCATCACCTCGAAAGTGGCGACCGTATCTCTGGCACCCGTTTTGTGGCGGAAATGCCGGGCATCCTTTTTGTATGAAGTCTCCACTTCGATATCGGCGCCTCGCCCTCCGTTTTTCACGGTCAGTTCTACTATTCGCCCGGGCTTTCCATCAGGCAGATACCCGAAAAGCGGCTTCACATTATATTCGGCAGGGTGGACATTTGGGGTGATGGATTGCGCGTAACGCATTGATTTAATTATC
>CAUBWJ010000071.1 GCA_958439725.1 uncultured Muribaculaceae bacterium
CACGGCCACTATATAGCTGCGGCCAGATTTGGTGGCGATGTCAGTCAGCGGATGCCGCACATGGTTATCCTGTGAGGTCTGAAATCCATGCTCGCCGTTTTCGAGGAAAAGACCGTTTTTGGTTGTGCTATTGTCATCCAGAAGCGTGCTCTTGCCCGAACCGGCATTGTAGATGCCGACCCAGAGAGTTTCCACGTTGTAAGCATCCTTGTCGGCCATATCGGTGCGCGATTCGAGCCGCGGCATTTCGGGGGCCGATACGCTGAGCGAAATCTTGGTGTCGCGGCCCTCCACCTCGTTGACACCGAAGCCGGTGTCGAGGTCGTCGCTACATCCGGTGGCGCCCATGAGCATGGCCACGGCGCCTGTCAGGAGTGATATTCTGTGTTTTCTGTATATTTTCATCGTTGGCTGTCGGTTTAATCAAATGATGGTATATCGACTGTGGGAGTGTACCAGGGGCAGACGGTGTAATTAAGCGTCAGCCCTACGTCGAAGTTCACGGATGTTATTTCCAGCGTATATTCGTGATTGCGGAGCATCATCGCTCCCCATTGTTGGGCTATTACGGTATATGCCTCGTCGTTGAGGTTTACGGTGAAATCACTTGTCTGTGTGGCGTTGCGGGCCATGGTTATCACGAGCGTGGGAGCGCCTGCCTTCAATGGCTGTACGGGCAGATAGGTTATAAGCGATTTCGCTACACGGCGTCCTGCCATGAATGTCAGCGCGGCGACGCCGGTTCCCGCTGTGCGCATTTGTTCTTCTGTCTCGTGAATCTGCTGGCCGTTCTGATAGGTTGCCGGGGCGGCCGGGGTCACGAATCCGTCGGGCACGCCGTAGGTGATCGTGGCGCTTACCAGCTGAGGGTAGTCGCCCTCCATATCAGCGGCCTGTATGGCGCTGACTACCCGCACCTTGTTCATGGCGCGGAGCAGGCTCACCTCGCCGAGCATCATGCGGTCGTCGGGGCGGCTGAAATACATATCGCGCTCGCTCATGGTGAACTCCGTGGAGAGACCATACATGGGAATGCGCAGATTGCCGTAATTATCCGTATAATCAGGTGTGAAAACCAATGCCTTGGCTTTATCCGTGAACGCTGTAAAGGTAGCGGCAGCGTTGGCGTCGTTTTCATGAAAGGCATCCTTAAGGTCATCGAAATCTGTGAATGGACCGCCGTCAAGCGATGCGTTGGAGTTGGCTATGATGGCGATGCGGACTTTGAGGCTGCGGGAGCCGTTGGGGGAGAGTTCGGTGGTGGGGTCGGTGAGGAACTGTTCGGCAAGCGAGGCGGGCAGGTCGAGGTTCACGGTGTAGTCGCCCAGACCGCCGGCAATCTCCATTTCCGAAGACGAGGCGGTGACGTTGGTGTTCTTATACAGCAGCACGGGGTCGGTGGAGCCGTCGGCCTTATAGGCGAAGATGAAGAAGCCGAAGTCGTTGAGGTTTATCTCGTCCTCGAAGGCGTAGTCGTAGGTCTCCTCGGGGTGATTCTCGCTGTCGGCGCGCGAGGGAGCCTTGCGCGAGAGCGGAATTGAGGTCGTGACCCTGAACGAGAGCGCCAGCGAGTTTTCCTCGGGCTGCCCGGGCTCCGGGTCGGGGCAGGGATTCTCGGGGTCGTTGACCGCCGAGCATCCCGCCAGCAGTGCCGAGGCCACGAGGGCTGCGGCGGCCGGGCGCAGGGTGCGCAATCGGTTAGTAAATTCTCTGATTCTCATGGCTTCAATCACATATTTTCATTCTGCGGGGGAACAACGGCCCACGAGTTGATATAGATGCCTCCGGCCATATACCAGTTGTTGCTGGCGTCGATGAAGAAGAGAATCGAGTAGTCGTCCTGGCGGTCGAGATACTCCTGGTCGGTCATCGAGCCGTAATGGCCCTTGATGAGCAGCAGGTAGTCTATGAGGGGTATGCGGATAATGTCGGTGCCGTCGGAGTTGCGGCGCACGGTGAGCGTCGACTTCTGCCCGGCTATGAGGCGCGAGAGCGAAAACTCGTTCATGAGCGTGGCCACGGTGGTGATGCTCTCGGGCATGTCGCCGGCGCGTCCGGCCTCCTGGGTGGTCTGGCTGTTATCCTGGCCAATCACGCCGTAGCGGATTTCCCACGGCATATAGGTTACGGTCGGCCCCTGAAGCACGGCATTGTTCCATCCCAGCTCCGAGTTGGCGTCGGTGATGGTCACGGTGAAATCCTCCTGCTTCATTTCGGTGCCGTCGAGGTTCTGCAGCAGCACCCGTATGGCGTTGGTGTCCTTCATCAGCGGTATTGTCACCTGCTCGACCGAGGGCTTGAATTTGTCGGGAGTATAGGTGTAGCTCTTCATGCCGTGAAAGAGGCCTGGAATCTCGGCGTCGCTCACCAGCATGGTTCCGCTCTGCTCCGTGGCCAGCGTCACCTCCAGCTCCTCTTTCGAGGCCGGATTGTAGGTGGCCAGCTTCATGGGCGAGGCGTCAGAGAGGCCGCACCATGCCACGAAGTCATAGCTGCCCCCCTCCAGAGGGGTCTCCATCACGAATCCGGGCTCCGTGGGAAGTTGCGCGTCGGTAGCGGCGCCTTTCCATACGAGTGCGCCGGTCCGCGAGTCGAAAGCCCATACGTTGACGCTGCGCACCTCGTGGTGGAAAGCGTCGGCAAACTTCATGTTGTAGTCGTAGACGAATTTCAGACTGAGCTTGGCGGGGCAAGGCTCAAGGTCATCTTTTACCCATCCGCAGCCTGTGAGCGAGGCGGCGGCAAGCAGCACCGTGAGCTGCCTGAGACGATTGATGATGTTAGTTTTCACGTTATAATCGGTTTATTATTTTATTCTTGGTTTCGGGGACGTGTTTATTCCCGGATTGGTGAGTATGGCGCCGGCCAGGGCGCCATACCCTGTAAAGAAGGAGAGAGGCAGGAGTAATTAAGAGTGATTTATCAGTGGAGTTCAACCTCCTGAGTGGGAACTACTGCCCAGCGCAGAATATTGATTGTGTATGCCATGAATATATCCTTGGTGTCGGCCGGCGGAATGATGGGGTCAGTCTTGTCTGCTACACCGGTAGCGAGACCATCAATCTTGGTTACATTGATGGTATAGGCATGGTTGCGTACAACACCGAAGTCGCCTACGCTTGATTTAGCCACTTCAATCGTCTGGCCGTTGTTGCCTGAACGATAATATCCGTAGTGTCTTACAGGGATATTGAAGAAGCCTGCACCCTGTTGGTATTTCACGCAGGTACCTGCCATTTTCCAGAGGATATAATTGGCATGATCGAGGTCTATCTGATTGGTAGCCCCTTCAGCAGGTGTTGTTACGATTTGTTTGAGAACACCATTGTCGACAATATAGATGCCGTTATCACAAGCGGTTGCTGTGAACTGGAGTGTTTGGAATCTTGCTGCCATTTTCTCGGCTACAGGAGTGCCTCCTTCTTCTGTTGTTTGACCTGCCATTAAAAGAACGGCATCTGAGGGACGAAGAATATCTGTTGAGGTGGCAAGCTTTTCGAGATCCGTTGCGTCGGTTATCGACATGGGAACATTATTACCATCCGTAAGCTTATAGAAAATCGGCATGCAACGAATCAGGAAGCGCTTCTGCATGGACATTATATTGGGATTTACTTTATTTCCTACCACACCTGCTGCGTCTTTGTTGTCGTTGTTTGCAGGGAAGTAAATCGAGGGCTTGTTATCATTATTCTGGATGAAAGTATAGAATGTAGGAGCGTCTGTTGTAGTGCCATCAACTGTCATTTCGTAATGACCGGCAATGACAACTGATGCTACAGCAGCGTTGGGGTTGTTTGATGTAAGACCTTCTGTACCTACTGTGGTTTCCTTGAAGTAGCGGGCAGCTTCGTTGGCCGTATATCCTTCAGCTGCGATAGAATTCCAGGGGAGGAAAACCTGGTTGTATTCGTCGCCGTGGCCCTGGTAATCGCTGAGAACTTCCGGATACTGTGACTGGAAGTATACAGGAGAGCAAGCCCAGTATGAGCGATGATTGGTGGGGTTGTTCCATTCCCAGTCGTCTTTTGTTCCGTTTATAGCTTTCTGAGCTTCCGCCCATGTATAGTTATCAGGAAGAATGCCGCCGGTTGCCGAACGCTTACGCAGTGATTTCACAGCATAAGTATTTTTTGCCTCACCGTTAAGTGTCCATCCGTCAACTTTGAAATTGAGGGTTACATTCAGAGGTGTAAAACCGTTAAAACTCAGATTGGCGTCTCCATTGGTGGTTACATAGGGATCCGCATCTGCAATTCCATGCATCTGGAGTCTTGCTGCGTAGCGCTCAACATAGATTTTTGTGGTATTACCGGCATCTAAAGCTTGTTGAGCTTGCTCTCTTGTATCATAAACCTGACCCTGAAGGGACACTGCAATTTGGGGAGTTACATCTCCGGCATTAGTTAAGTAATAAACCGAGTTGCTCATCGGGAATGATGTGGGATTTTTCTTGTCACCGTTGACAGCAGATTCACGGGTTATTGTCTGGATAACCGAAAGTGGGTTCTGTAAATCAGCCGGATTGGCAGGGTTGATGTAGCACATCACCTGAGTAGGTTTAGCCTGACCCTGAGCGACTGTAAGTTCTACGATTCTTTCAATGGTACCCTTGGTTCCATCAACAGTTATGTCTGTGTTACCAGGAGTTGGCTGCTCATTTATGCGGGTTTGTCCCACAACATTGCCGCTGGCGTCATAGAAGACAAGATAGCAGGAGGTTACTGCTGATTCATTACCTGTACCATCGACAAAGTCGGTGCCAGCAACAGGATTTCCATCATCTTCTGCTGCACGAGAACCGATATTTTCGCCCTGAATAGACACGTTCACGTAAAGTTTACGTTCCACGTTGTTGTCGGGACCGTTGGGCTCTTCGCCGGCAAGCTTATCGCTTGAGCATGCGCCGAGGCTTAGGGAAGCCAGGGCGAGAGCGCCGAGATAATAATTGATTTTTTTCATAAAAAATTGATTAAAAAAATTGAGTATGATATTGATTGTTAGTTTCGTGTTGGTTC
>CAUBWJ010000072.1 GCA_958439725.1 uncultured Muribaculaceae bacterium
GAGCATCTCAATATATATATGTGCATTTTCAACAGGATATCCACAAACGGCCGGTGTAGGCGCAAGATCCGAAATGACATTTTCTGCATTTATTTCACCAAATGCAGAAATGCTGTTGCAAAGATGCTCAATCTTTCCAAATGTGATGCATGTATCATTTTCTACCTGGACTTCAAGGGCATGGCTCCTGAGCACCTCAACAATATAGTCAGCGAGAGAAACGGTGTGTAATTCACCTTTAAGTATGTCCATATCCACCAGTAGTTCCGGGGTCGCACCGAACCAAAGACCTGTATCTCGGGTAAAATACATAAAACGGAAACAGGACGGATTTTTTTGGAAATATCTGTACGCGACATTCACCGGATTCTCATTATCCGTCAAATTAACGCATCGTGATATTACACATTTCTCACGCCTGGAATTCAAGAGACTTGTTACGGTTACAATTTCTGCGTCGTAGACTTCAGGCGAAGTAGAATCGTCGGAGGGATGAATAGCAGCCTCCGGCATCCTTTCCAACTCCGTTGCGAGAACTTCTTGGGCAGACATCGTCGGCTCAATAACTGCAGGATGTATCTGACCGCCGTTATCAAACATATTTATGAAAAATCCCTCAGAATCCGGCGCCCCCAGCATAGGGACAAAAAGATATTCTTTCTCAGAATCCGGTATTGGATCCGCAAAAAAAGTATACTCTTTTTCTCCAGGATAGGAAAAAAGAACAAACGGAACGTTAAAAGCCGAACATTTCTTTGCGGCTTCAAATACTTCCTTAAGTTGGGTATGCATCATATCGGCACTCCTATCAGTTCATACGGGAGAGACTGGATTATTTTTACATCGGCAAACTCCCCTCTCTTCAATGGCCTTGTTTTCTCAATAAGGACTTCCGGATCTACTTCCGGTGAATCGAATTCTGTGCGACCCACATAGTAATCCGGTTCCTCCCGGTCGATTATCACTCTGAAAACTTTTCCGATTTTGCTCTCGTTGATTTCCGCAGAAATCTTCTCCTGCAAAGCCATTAACTGGTCAAGCCTCTTCTGCTTTGTGCTTTCCGGAATCTCATCCTTAAAATGTTTGGCCGCGAAAGTGTCTTCTTCCTCGCAATAAGCAAATGCACCCATCCGTTCGAACCTCTGCTCCCTTACAAAATCCAAAAGCTCTTGGAAATCATCTTCTCCCTCCCCAGGGAAACCGACCATTAAAGTGGTACGGATATGGATGCCCGGAACCCTTTTTCTGATTTCTGCAAGAAGGTCGCGGGTTTGAGCAGACGAGATATGTCTTCTCATATTGCCGAGAACATTATCCGAAATATGCTGAAGAGCTATATCAAGGTATCTACATACGTTTTTTCGACGAGCCATCACATCAAGCACATCCCAAGGAAAATCAGAAGGATACGCATAATGGAGACGAACCCATTCCACTCCCTCTATACCGGCAATGGTGTCTATAAGCTGTGCAAGTTTCTTTTCACCGTAAATATCTATGCCGTAACTCGAAAGGTCCTGAGCTATTACGTTGAACTCCTTTACTCCTCTGGCACAAAGGCTCTTCACCTCATCTGCAATTTCCTCGATAGTCCGGGATTGGTGTCGTCCGGTAATAAGCGGTATGGCACAGAAGGCACAGAATCTGTTGCAGCCTTCTGAAATTTTCAGATAAGCATGATGTTTCGGTGTGGTGATAATGCGGTCATATTTAGAAACGGCAGGCGACAAGCCGGAAATGGATTTTACTATCCCGGGCCAGTCAGTTTTCCCGAACCAGCCGTCTACTCCCTCAATTTCCTTCGGAAGCACTTCGCGATATCGCTCTGAAAGGCAGCCCATCACGTAAACAGCCCTGACATTGTTCTGTTCTTTCTGCTGTAACCATTGAAGAATAGTATTAATCGACTCCTCTTTGGCATCACCAATAAAGCCACAAGTGTTGATGACAACAATATCGTTCTTTACCGGCATTTCAGATTCAAAGACTACATTCATCCCTGAATCTGAAAGCATTTTCATAAGCCGCTCGGTGTCAATAAGGTTTTTTGAGCAACCAAGCGATATGACATTTACTCTCGGAAGCTTCATTTCTTATCGCCAAAGAGTGATTCAATGAACTCTTTTTTATGGAACACCTGCAGATCATCAATACCTTCTCCCAAGCCGATATATTTGACAGGAATCTTGAACTGGTCGCTGATACCGATAACGACGCCGCCTTTGGCCGTGCCGTCAAGTTTTGTTATGGCCAGCTCATTGACCTGGGTGGCTGCGACAAATTGCTTCGCCTGCTCAAAAGCATTCTGACCGGTACTGCCGTCCAAAACGAGCAGCACTTCATGGGGCGCGTCAGGAACAACCTTTTTCATCACATTGCGGATTTTTGTAAGCTCGTCCATAAGCCCCTTCTTGTTATGAAGTCGGCCGGCAGTATCGATAATCACTACATCCACATTGTTGGCCTTAGCGCTCTGGAGTGTATCAAACGCCACGGAAGCCGGATCGGCCCCAAGCTTTTGCTTTACCACGGGGACACCAGCACGTTCTCCCCACGCGTCGAGTTGCTCCACAGCGGCAGCGCGAAAGGTATCAGCAGCTCCGAGCATCACTTTATTGCCGGCTTTCTTAAACTGCGCGGCAAGCTTCCCGATAGTAGTCGTCTTGCCTACGCCGTTCACACCCACAACCATGATGACATGAGGATTACCGGTATGTGGCACTGTGAAATCCTCTACCTGACTTTCCTCTTCGTTCTCTCCAAGAAGCTGGGAAATTTCGTCAACCAGAAGAGTATTTAACTCTGAAGAATTTACGTATTTATCTCGAGCGACTCTTGCCTGCAGCCGCTCAATTATTTTAAGAGTCGTTTCTACACCTATATCGCTGGTGATGAATATCTCTTCAAGATTATCAAGAAAATCATCATCTATAGTTTTCTTCCCTGCTATCGCACGGGCTATTTTGCTGAACACACCGGTCTTGGTCTTCTCAAGGCCTTTGTCAAGAGTCTGTTTCTTCTCTTTTGAGAAAAAGTTGAATAAACCCATAGTATCTTACTACTCGAATGCTTGATTTTTACTGCGCTCAGATTTGTTGGAAACGCGTCGTCAGACATCAGCCCCAAATGGCGCATCTCACGGTCAAATTCTGATAGTTGTTATTTGCTTTAACATGCAAATTTAGCATTTTTATTTGTCGTGGCAAACTTATATTTTTTCAACCGTTGGCCTAAAACAAAATGTCGCCCCGAAAATAATCGGAACGACATCCTTAACTTATCTGATGAAATTGGGCTCAATCTATTTGAACCACGAGGAAATTAGAGGCTGCCCAGAATCGGCTGGGATTAGTGATTACCAATACTTTCTCTCCGTTTGCCGCCTCGTCTATACGATAGGAATCAGAAGGTTGCGAAGTCATGACCTTCGCTTTCTTGCTATGCAGAGGAAGCTGCTTAAGGGTTCGCTTATCTGCATGGGTGAAATATGACAATTCATAATCGCCCTGCATGATTTTTGTCTTTCTGAGGAAGCCGGTCTTAATGATATTATTTGCCTGGAGTTCTTTCTTAGAGCCGAGGGCGTAATAACAGGTATTCAGCTCATTAGTGAGGGTTACTGCTTCCTGCTCGGCCTGCGCTCTTCCTTCTTTTTCAGTTGCAACCGTTGAATGAAGCGAATCAACAGTGGTGTTGAGTTCTGCGATTTTGATATTGGCAGCTTTGAGCTGTTCATTAAGAGTATTGATCATCTCCTGGTTCTGAGCTATCTGATCTTTAAGGCTCTGGATGGTCTTATTCAGCGTGGCGTTCTTATTACCCGATTCGTTAAGCTTTTTCTCAAGCTCCTCAAGTCTCTGTCGGCGCTGGGCGAGAGCTTCGCTTATTGCCACCATATCATTCTTTATCTGCTGACGCTTGGATGGAGCCTCTCCATTGACTGCCGAAGGCGTCGATACAATATATTCCATGCTTTTAATCTGCATCATATCCGAGGAGATATCATTCAGAAGAGAAAGAAGACTGTCTTGAGTTGCAACACGGAAGGCAAGCTCATCTTTTGTCATTGTGATTGTTGTATCATTTTCATTGGCCGTTTCTTTAGTGTGGTTGGTACACGAGCCAATGGACAGAGCCATTATTACGGCCACGGATGCAATAAAACTTTTGTTCATAATTTTCTTAGTTTTAACTCTTTATTGCTTAGATTCGTTTTTGTATTTGTTTTTATGTGGAGCCGGCTGGGCTTCTGACTCAGATGGCCCCAACACTATAACGATTTCTCCCTTAGGGTTGTTTTGGGAATATAAAGCGCAGAGTTCTCCCAAAGTTCCCCTTGCAGTATTTTCATGAAGCTTGGAAATCTCCCGGCTCACAGAAACCGGACGGTTTTCGCCACAGACTTCCTTCAATTGTTCAAGAGTTTTCAAAAGGCGTAATGGTGATTCGTATATCACAACTGTCCTTTTTTCCTCAGCTATCTCACTGAGCCTTTTTGCCCTTCCTTTTTTTGGTGGAAGAAAGCCCTCAAAGCAAAATCGTTCACATGGTAGACCGGAATCTACAAGAGCAGGAACAAACGCAGTTGCACCCGGAAGAGTCACCACTTCAATTCCATTTCTCCGGCATTCTCTTGAAAGAAGGAAACCGGGATCGGAAATACCTGGTGTGCCGGCGTCAGTTATCAGGGCTATATTCTCTCCTCCCGCCAGTCTTTCTACAATATTCGCCACTGTGGAATGCTCGTTGAACTTATGATGGCTCGACATCGGCGTGTCTATTTCAAAATGCTTGAGCAAAACGCCTGACGTACGGGTGTCCTCGGCAAGAATTAAATCCACTTCCCGTAACGTAGAAATGGCCCTTTGAGTCATGTCATCAAGATTTCCCACAGGGGTTGGAACCATGAATAATTTCCCGGACATATTTTCTCTATTTATGTTCCAGAAATA
>CAUBWJ010000073.1 GCA_958439725.1 uncultured Muribaculaceae bacterium
GTCTCTGCAAAGGTAAGATTTTTATTCTGGAAACACAGGTTTTTTACCATGCGCCATTCTTTCCCTGTGGCAGTTTACGTGCCAGCGTAAAGTTGGTATTCCTTTCGACCAATGTCACGATTGCTCCCTTGCCATCCTTTCCGACAATTGTGTCCATCTCGAAATCTCCCGGTGTGGAGCCATCCCATTCAGCCGGACGTTCATCGATCATAGTGCGGTCCTGTACTGCCACATACGGAGCCGAGACCTGACGCTTTCGATGTTTGAGCTGATGGCGACAATGCTTCCATAGATCCCCTCCATTCTCTTTGTCTGTACGGATGTAAGCATAAATCGTTTCCACGCAGACACTTTTCCTGCCTTGCTTACGTAACCATCCTGCAATCTGAGCCGGGGACCATTGTTCCTCACGCATCTTAATGCGGATAAAATTACGTATTTCAAGCGTTAGACTCCTGTAGTTCTGCAACCGTCGCTGCCGGTCAGCGGCTTTTACCTGCGCCTTTTGCCAGTGGTAGCCGCGTTGACCACTGTTGCGCTTCAACTCTCTGCAGAGGGTAGATTGCGACACTCCTATGGTCTGCGCAATCTCTTTTCTGCTCTTTTTTTGCCGGAGTAACACGTCTATTGTGTATCTTTGCTCCGCGGTTAGGTGATTATATTTCATTTTAGCAACACAAAGTTACTTAATCGCAGGGAGACTTCGGTCTCCTTTTTTTGTGTTGCAGGTAATTTCTGGTGAAAAATACATTGATCGGCGTTGCCCTCAACGGGGGCTTACTCAGCCCCCTCGGCGCGCGGCCTTCCCCTGAGGAGGAGTGAGGAAATGCCAGTTGCACTTCCTATTGGAATCTTTCTGGAATCTTTCAGCGATATTTTGCGATATTTTGTTTGGCAACAAAGGCCTGTGTGTCAGAAATTTTTTGTAACTTTGTAAATTATTTCTGCTAAAAAATGGCTATATAATGAAGAATATTCTTTTATATATCATAGGGATATTTATCCTGCTGGCCTTGTCCATGACAACGGGATGTGGCTCCGGCGAGTCGCGTCCTTATGTTGCGGACAGTATCTACAGTGTGGAATATCTCAACAGCATTTCTATCGACAATCCTGAACGGGCACTTGCCTTACTTGATACTGCTGAACAGAAGAAGCTCTTGAGTGAGTTTGACATCGCTCATCTTCGCTGTTTGGCCTACCATAATGGTCTTATGGATTATAAAAATGCCCTGCGCTACGGACTGGAGGCTTACAATATGCCGGAATCGCGTCAGGATACTAAAATTTTCCTCTCTCTTCTTGAAATCATCGCTGATGATTACTACCAGAACGGCAACTATGAGGAGAGTGTACGCATGTGTACTGAGGGTTTGAAACTGGCTTCCGACAGCCTTTTAAAAGATCAGGTGGCCAATTTTGATGTTTCTTTGGCTACTAATCTATGGGAGCTTGGCCGAAAAGATGAAGCCTACCTCAGACTTGATGCGGCTGCGGATATTCTTGAAAAGGAGGCTGCCAAATACCGCTCATACATGGCCGCCGACGATTATGTTTATTCGCTTGGCGTATACATACAATCGCTATACAGCGACTGCCGTTATCGCGATGCCATAGCGATGTTGCCGCGTTATGAACAGGCCATGGATTGTCTTGAGTCCAAAGATGATATTCCCGACGGGCTTGTGGATATGCGCCGTGCGAGTGCGTATGCTGCGTTTGCATCTATGCTGGCTCTTGAAGGTGACAACCGTAAGGCGGATGAAATTTATCGCAAGCTACTGGAGACAGATTACTCGAAAACGCCTGACGGCACACAGCTGTTCGTACCTTATCTGTTGGCCCGGAAACGCTATGCCGAGGCCTTGAGCTACCTTAAAGATGAAAAAGAATACTGGCAGGCAAATGCCGACACGTTGAGTTTTGACTATATCGACACTCATTTGAAACGTGAGCAGGAGGCATACACCGGTTTAAACAAAACAGCGGAAGCCCTGCGTGTTGCCAATACCATCCAACAGATGAGCGACACCCTTCGTGAGCGCGAACGAAGCGCCAAAGCTCTTGAGCTGGCCGAGATCTATAAGACTCAGGAACAAGCGTTACAGCTTGAACAGCAATCGACATCAATCTTAATTCGCAATATAATAATCAGTTCCGCACTGATTTTCCTCATACTTGCAGTTGTATTCATAATAAGGATATTGCGCTACAATAAGACTATCAATAGCAAAAACAAGGTGATGGTGAAAACCATTGATGAATTGATAGGCTATAAAGATGAACTGTTTGAGCGACAGGAAGAGGTCTTACAGTTGAGAAAAGAGCTTAATGAGGCGAAAAAGAATACAGACATAGAAGCCACGTTAACAGAAACAACCGAAAATAATGAAGATTCCGCTTCAAGTGAAACTCCTGAAAAGAGTGAATCCCTATTAACTGAAGGCGATAAGATGTTATATATTCGCATGAATCACGAAGTTCAGGCACGAAGGCTATACCTAAATCCGAATTTCTCTCGTAAAGACTTGATGTCAGAATTCAAAATTTCTGCCAACAAATTTTCCATGTTGTTCAAGGAATTTGCCGGTTGCACCTTCTCACAATATATTCAGAACTGCCGTCTTGATTACGCTGTGAAGCTTATGAGAGAAAATCCGCAATGGAATTTTGATGCCATAGCAAAAGAGGCACAGATGTCAAACGGCGCATTTTACAGCCATTTCAAACGTAGATTTGGCATGAGTCCTTCCGATTTCAGGGCCGGAGAAGCGTCTATTCCATCACCTGATTAAAGCAAACAGCGGCTAAAAGGCGATTGCACTCCGTACTATACCTCCATTCTTAATAGATGGATAAAATGTGTTATATTCCACTTCATCCTGAACTTGGTTGGAATCAAAATTATAGGAGAAGTAAAAATACAAGATATAGACCTTTTGGAAGTCGGCTGCAGTGTTGGATGACCAGACAGGGGGGTTGTTTTCCCAATAGATGTCTGCTGCTGAGAGACTGTTTCTTTCCCGGACAGCTTGCGCTAACTGTCCCATAGACGGAAGAAACCATCCGGAACTGTTGACAGGCGCTACTCCGCTTCCATTCAGAGCCACATACGTGGCAGGGAAGCCGGAAAGGTCGTTTCTGTCAAGTTTATCTCTGCCACCCGCCTTATCTATTATTTGGGTAGTGTAAAGGTAGCCGCTCCAGTCGCGGGTAACATAGAGGTTGTCAGGTTCTGATCCATCCGGCCAATAATTATTCTCGTCATCTCGCGGATAGTCAGGAAACAAGAAAAGGCCATGATCTTCCGGTCCCCAGCTGATGTGTGGCTCCTGGTTATAAGACTTGGCAATGGCATAGCCGTGACAGGTTGCGGAGCCTATGCCGGTGGCAGAATAGTCGCTTTTGTCATTCGGGTGATGTCCGGCATAGATAACCGCTCCGATGCACCGTGCCATATCCAGATCTGTTGCCTTTTCAAAGGGAACTACATATCCGGTCTTGCTAATTTTTGTGATGCAATATAAATCACCGACTTTCGCATTGCCGAGTCCAGCCTCAATACCTTCATAGCTGAACCCGCAATACGGACACTTGCCATCCGTACTCGAAACAATATTTGAAAGATTCGAGCAGTTATCGCAGATATAAAAACCTCTCAGGTTAATTGATGTGTATTCCTGCCCATAAGTGTTGTCATTGTTGATATATTCCCAAGAGGCAACCTCAAGAGTAAACTGAGGAATATCCTTCACATTGAATACCAAAGTATTATAAACTCCTTCTTTTTCAGACTCCGAAATTCGTATCGTACCGAGTCCATCTCCCAGATCAAGCGTTTTTGCATCGCCTTCCAACTTGGCGTGAGTCAGCTCTTCCACGAACCAGGCCGCATTTTCGGCAGATCCGGCAGGAATTGCATATAATCCGTCTGTAATCTCGTTTTTGATGAAAGCTATCTCACCCTTGTCATCGAGCACACACTGCTTAATCCATTCGACAAGTTCCTGACTTTCCGAATCAGGCTGCTTCGGGGCATCATCATTGTTGCAGGAGATGAAGGCTACCGACAACAACACAGACAATAAAAGAATCAAATGCTTCATAAGATTTAATGTTGATTGGTTTATTACAGCGCAAAGGTAATCAAGATAACAGTCAATAGCGGTGTTTCAGGATGAATAGTTCTCCATATGAAACACGTTTGTTCTCCACCAAATTCATTCACGACTTCCACGATATATTCAAATCAATGTTTGTGTCATTATCAGAAGTCAATTTTGGAACCGAGTATGCGAATGCGCATAATCGCTTGAATTATTGTAGGTTAGCCAAGAACTAAATAATTTTGTGGAGAGGTCTGGTGAAAATGGTGGAGAACAATCGCATATAAACTATGGCGAGCAAGATTCCTTCCCTCTAACTTTGCATTTGCCAAAATCAGGTTATGGTATTGGCAAATAACAAATTCATTATAACATTGAGCAATAGAAATCATGAAAACAATCATTAAAAGTCTTGCGGCTTTTCTGATGTGCGCATTCCTGTTCACATCCGATGACGATCCCAAGACTCCATCACTCGATGAGGTAGTAACTCACATTGAATCTGTAGTCAACAGTCATTTGGGCGAACTGTATGGCAATGAAACCTTGGACCACTTAATGCTGCCCGTGGACAGCGATGCCAAAGCCAAGGAAGTAGTGAAGGCATTTATCGGTAAAGATTGGGACGGCCAAGACTACACCTATCAGGTGCCCGGCGACAACGGACGTATATGTATCAAGAAAGATGCGGAAGAAGCGGGCGCGGTAAAAAAATGGTATTACTCCGTAGCCGAAATGCAGGCCGATTTCTCCAATCCCGAAATAGAACTCAACGATATT
>CAUBWJ010000074.1 GCA_958439725.1 uncultured Muribaculaceae bacterium
GATGCCGAGAAGGCATCGGCAGTAAATACAGTAAAAATTCTCAGGAATGCCCAGACCGGAGATTTCAAGCTTTATGGTTACAACACTGATATAGGCGGTTTGAAAAGGAGTATAGAGCCTGTTTTGCCTGAAGGCGAGGGCAAAGCTTTGATTTTCGGGACAGGAGGTGCCTCAAATGCAGCGCAGATAGCTCTTGAGAGTCTGGGATATGAATGCCGGAAGGTTTCGAGGAAGCCTGGAGATGGAACTTTATCCTATGAAGAAGTGACAAAGGGGCTTCTTGATGAAGTCCAAGTTATTATCAACGCCACGCCTTTGGGTATGCATCCCAATGAACAAAAATGTGTTCCGATTGATTATTCCAGTATAAATGCCGATTGTCTCTGTATGGATATGGTATATAATCCTCCGTTTACTACATTCATGAAAGAATGCTCCAAGTCCGGTGCGGCGGTGAAAAACGGATTCAGTATGCTTTTGCATCAGGCGCAGCTCTCTTGGGAAATATGGAATTATAAACAAGAATAAACCTAACCCCAAATAGATAAAAAATTATGTTTTCAGAAAAAAGAGCTTCAAAACTCCATGGTATTCTGCTTATAGCTTTATTCGCGTGTGCCGCTTTCTACATAGGACAGGCAAAGGTATTTGTGGAATTCTCTATTTCTCCGATGATTATCGGTATAGTGCTGGGTATGATATACTCGAATTCCCTCAGGATGCATTTGCCTGAAACATGGGTGCCGGGCATACAGTTCTGTTCTAAAAAGGTACTTAGACTCGGTATTATCCTTTACGGCTTTCGTCTGACATTTGCGGATATAGCAGCTGTGGGCACAGCTGCTATAGTAATAGATACAATCATCGTGGCTGTTACCATTCTCGGGGGAGTATGGATTGGCAAACTCCTGAAAATGGATGAGGAACTTGCACTGCTCACATCTGTAGGATCCGGTATTTGTGGCGCGGCCGCGGTACTTGGTGCAGAATCTACAATTCAGACCAAGCCTTATAAGACTGCTGTGGCTGTAGCGACTGTGGTTATATTCGGAACTATCGCCATGTTCATATATCCGGTGTGCTACAGAAGTGGATTGTTCCCGGGTCTTGATCCACAGCAGATGGGTATCTTCGCAGGCTCAACACTCCATGAGGTAGCCCATGCCGTGGGTGCCGGAAACGCGATGGGCCCGGAAGAGGCTCCTGTAACCGTAATAGTGAAGATGATAAGAGTGATGCTTCTTGTGCCGGTTCTTCTTATCCTCGGTTTCTGGGTCGCATCCAAGGCAAAAAAATCATCAGGCAAAGGCTCGTCGGAGACAAAAGGCAAAGTTGCCATACCTTGGTTCGCTTTTGGCTTCCTTCTGGTAATTGGTTTCAACTCGCTGAATTTACTTCCTGCCGGAATCGTGAACTTCATCAATGATTTTGATACTTTTCTTCTGACAATGGCAATGGCGGCCTTAGGCGCCGAAACTTCCGCCGATAAATTCAAGCAGGCCGGTGCAAAACCCTTCATTCTTGCCGGAATACTTTTTGTATGGCTAATCGTGGGAGGATACGCGATGGCGCGTTATCTGGCTCCCATCTGGCTCTAAGCGATGCCGAGAATAATCCCTGCCTCTGTACCCCTTCTCCCGGTCACTTTATCATTTGTGGCCGGTATATTATGCGGGGTAACGGGGTGGGGATTGTTTTTGTGTATAATAGCTGCCGTTGCAATTGTTTCTCTTTTATTTTTCAGGCATAGATATAGCGCCATAATTATTTGCGGCTTTGTGTTGGGGTGTTTTGAAGCCTTTCTTTTTATGCCTCGGAAAATTAATGATGAGCTCGTTGCTCACCATCTTGTAATGGAGGGAACAGTGAGGGATGCACGGGAATCAGACTCGGGCCAGAGATTGGAAGTGGAGGTAAACAGAGCAGGGGATTCGATAGAGAACCTGTCGGGTTGTAGAAAAAGCGTGATTTCAATATTTATTCCGGGATTTAATCCGGAAGTGAGGCAATACGACAGATTATTATTCAAGGGTAAACCGACTGCAGTTGTTGTGCGTCATGATATCGAGGATGAATTGACGTATGAGGATGTTCTTTTAGGAAAGAGAATATATTTGAGTATGACGCTTTCACCCGACAGCATTATTAATGTAAGTGAGGGACACGGTCTTGGGTTAGTAATGTCAGGAATCCGCGATGATATCAGACAAAAAATCATGACGAGTAAGCTCGATGTTGATTCCAAACTTCTTCTGACGGCTCTTCTTACCGGCGACAATAACCTGATGCCACAGGAACAATATGACAATTTCCGGAACTCAGGCATAGCCCATATTCTTGCTGTGAGCGGGCTTCATGTCGCCATCATAGCCTTCTGGGTCAATCTGTTTCTTTGGCCTTTTACGGCTTTGAGGTTCAGGAGTGTGAGGCTTATTGCAGTGATAATTGCGGTCTGGTTTTTCACTTTTCTTACTGGTGCGGCCCCATCGGCCGTCAGAGCTTCGATATTTTCAACGGTGATAATGGCCGGTTCGATTCTCCAGAGAAAATCATCGCCATTCAATTCGCTCTGTCTGGCAGCGATTATAATCTTGGCCGTCAATCCGGCTGATCTTTACTCGATAGGATTTCAGCTATCGTTTGCTGCTGTGGCCGGTATATTGGCTTTTGCATCTGCTCTAAATCCTGTCCCCCGAAGGAACACTGTGGTCTATTATTTAGTCTCCATTATCACGGTTTCAATCGGAGCTACTCTTGGTACGGGGATAATAACTCTTTACTATTTTCATACTTTCCCGTTATATTTCATCGCTTCAAATATAATAGCCACCCTTGTCCTTCCCATTATTCTGGGGGCTTCTGTAATTGCTCTTTTGCTCTCATGGTTCGGTATAGAAATAATTGCTATAAATTCCGTAATTAATTGGTTGAGCGGGTCACTTTATAGTATTTCCGAAAGTATATCTTCTCTTCCTGGCGCTTACATGGACAATCTCTATGTGTCGGTATTTACGGTGCTGCTCTATCTCGCAACTATTATTCTTCTCCGGGTGCTGATTGATAAAGGTGGACGTAAAGTCATTACTGCTGTTATATGCCTGTCGATAGTATTTATGATATGTCTGGTTTGGGACAATTACGTAAAAAGGGAGCCGGCGGTTTATTTCCTTAGAAACTCTATGAGGACGGATATTCTCGTGGATGATGGAAGGTCACCTTTCCTTACGCTCAGCTCAACATCAAAAGCTCCTGTTTTTGAGGATATAATGGATAATGTGCGCTGGCGTACCCGTGACTATATGGGTAAAAGGGATATAGATTCGATATTTTTATCGGAGGGAATTCCCGCTATGATTGTGCTTCCTGACGGAAAGAAAATTAAGGTAGATAGTGGAATGGAATCGGAAGAAACGGGAGTTGATTGTGATTATCTTCTCGTGTGCCGCGGGTACCGGGGAAGAATAGAGGAATTGGTGGCAAAGTGGAACCCGGACACGGTGATTCTATCATCAGATTTAAATCCTGTAAGGGCTGCGCGTTATAGAGCAGAGGTGGGAAGGCCCGTCGTTGACCTTCGGGAAAGACCGTTCAAAATTCCTATCTCCTCAAATCCGAGCCGGAAATAATCTCTATTGATATCCGTGGGTTTAAGTATTTCGTCATTATAAATCACAAGGTCCAGATCGATAGTTACAATCCCCGTACTACGGCTGGACAATGTCCGTCCGTGATTATTCTCATAATCTTTCAAGGACGTAATGATTTCATCCTTGCTAAGAGGTGTGTTTCCCACAATGACAGCATTGCTATACCGGCGGCCTACAGAGATTGCTTTCTTCCCCACGGGATCAGTGATATAAACCGAGGAAGCCACGACATTGTAGAATATTTCAGAGCACCATACGATTGCGGATTTTACGGAGCTATCCGCGTTGTCTGAATTGCTTCCTATTCCTATGGCTATTCGGTTCATTGCCTGTGAGTAGAAAAATAAGCTATTTACTATCGTACCGAAGGTTGTCTTCTCAGGGTGATAAATGTGATTTCGGGGGTCGCGCCAAATCTCATCGGAAGGCCAACAGTGCCGGCTCCGATATTGACATACAGTTTATGCGTGTCAAGTCTGTCGGAATATAATCCTCCCCACGTAGGGTATTTGAAAACGGCGGGGGATAGTCCTAAAACCTCAATCTGCATGGCATGGGTGTGTCCTGAAAGAGTCAAAGGAATATCGATTCTCCTGTCGGCTATGCTGTCGGTCCAATGGGCCGGATTATGGGAGAGGAGAATCTTAAAGCTGCCGTCGTTGATATCCGGATAGGCTTTCGCGAGTGAGCCATAGCATTTAAATGGCGGATCGCCAATATTTTCCACGCCGATTATCACGATGGAATCGTTACCCCTGTGCAACGTTGAGGACTCGTTAAGCAGAAGTTTCCATCCCATACCGCGCTGGATTGATACAAGGCTGTCTACATTGGCTTGTTTTGCGAGGGGAGACTCCCATTTAAAATAGTCGCCGTAGTCATGGTTGCCAAGGATGGAATAGACTCCATAGGGCGCTTTCAGCCGGGAGAGAGGGGATATGTGAGGGCGTACTTCCTCGGTGCGGGAATTTACAATGTCGCCTGTGAATGCTATTATATCTGCATTCA
>CAUBWJ010000075.1 GCA_958439725.1 uncultured Muribaculaceae bacterium
CACAAAAACAATATTGTAATCCTGTGTACGCTGGATCAAAGCGATATTATCGCAGTTGATAGCCTTATGAAGCTGATTGACAATGACCGACGTTCAATTCATCTTATAGGCATTCCATCACGCAAATCATCGGACAGCCAAAGTTCAGATTTACTTGAAACCCTCCGTTCCTATTGCTCTGAGAGTTATCCTTCTTCATCCTTTGGAGCCAAACTAATACCTTTGTCTCAGGCTGACACTGATTTCCGACAATTCATTGCCGACAATGACATCCGGGTAATAGTTGTACCCAACCGTCGTAAAAACGCCTTTGCACGGCTTTTTAATCCCGGTCTTGCCCATAGGCTCCTCTTTCAATCCAGCCTCCCGCTTATAGCAATTCCTGTCTGAATCAGTTCCCGACTGGAATTAGTGTCATTTTAATCATCGCGAATTCTTTACACGTTTGCCGTCAATATTAGGCAAGAATACCGTCACGATTCCCAATAATGGAAAAAGGGTGCTTATCTGAAACACGAACTCAATACTCGTTTTGTCCGCAAGCCATCCGAAAAAGGCTGAACCGATGCCGCCAAGGCCAAAATTAAGTCCGAAAAACAATCCTGCCATCATTCCTACCTTATCTGGTTTTAACTCTGTGGCATATACCAATATGGCAGAAAAAGCCGATGAGATTACGAGTCCGATGATTATCGCAAGTATTATTGTAAGTGTAAAGTTGACATAGGGCAACGCCAACGTGAAAGGCGCAGCCCCCAAAATGGAACCCCATATCACATATTTGCGCCCATATCTGTCACCGATACTTCCTCCCAGAATTGTGCCGACAGCCACAGCTGCCATAAATGCAAAAAGACATAGCTGTGAGTCTTTGATATCCACTCCGAACTTATCCATCAGAAAGAATGTGAAGTAGCTTGTCATACTTGCCATATAGAAGTATTTGGAAAACGTCAGCAGGCACAATATAGCGATGGACCAGTTTACCCGCCTGTCTGACAATGCCCTTATTGCAGGATTGATAACAACGGGTCTGGAAGTCAGCTTATGAATCATTCCCTTATACCATTTCCCAACGGGTAATAGTGTCACACCCGCGATAAAAGCGGCTGTGGCGAACCATATTATAGAATGCTGACCATAAGGAATTATGATTATCGCGGCAAGCAACGGTCCTATCGCACTACCGCCATTGCCTCCGACCTGAAAAATGGATTGCGCCAATCCTTTCTTTCTTCCACCGGCAAGCTGGGCAATGCGCGATGCTTCGGGATGGAATATCGAAGAACCCATTCCTATGACACCGACGGCAACCATAATAAAAGCGAATTGATTGGCAATTGAGAGTAGAATAATGCCGATGAATGTGAACACCATTCCTGCTGACAATGCGTAAGGCATGGAGTGCCGGTCGGCAACTCGACCTACAAGAGGTTGTAGCAGAGATGATGTCATCTGGAACACAAGTGTTATCAAACCTATCTGCCCGAATGTAAATCCATATTTCTCCTTTATGATGGGATAAATGGAGGGTATTATGGACTGCATCATGTCATTCAACAGATGAGCGAAACTTATTGCGAAAAGTATGGAATACAGTGTTATTTCCTTATCTTTTGTAGTATATGTTTCCATTGATAATCGATTTTCAGCAGCTTCCCAGCCTATCGTCACATTTTGATATATTACTCCACATTGATGGGTGCCGATTTTTTATCTTCCATTCTCCAGTTTCAACAGATATTCTTTCGCCTCAAGTCCTCCTCCGTAACCCGTCAGAGTATGGTCGCTTCCAATCACACGATGACAGGGTGCAAATATGGATATTGAATTGGCTCCGTTCGCGTTTGCTACGGCTCGCACGGCTTTCGGCATTCCTATCTGTCGTGCCATTTCACCGTAAGAAATTGTCTTTCCGAATGGAATTGAAAGCAATTGGTTCCAGACTTTTTTCTGGAAATCAGTTCCTACAAACAATAACGGGATGTCGAATTCCTGTCGCTTGCCATTAAAATACTCTTCAAGCTGAGCGATGGCGTTATCTATCGCAGCAGATGTGCCCTCCTCGAACTCGGCATCAAGAATGCGGCGCAATCTGTTTTCAACATGATTGCGGTGCTTTTCCACCTGCCAATCACAGAGGCACAGTTCATCCCCGAAAGAACCGAGCTTAAGTGTTCCGCACGGAGATTCATACTTTCGTGTTACAATCTTTTTCTTTTCTTTCATACTGATTTCACATGAGGCCGACCCTGATTTTTTCTTGTTTCTTTTTTGGGTGATTTTGGAGCATAATCTTTCATTCCTTCTATGGCTCCCCCGGCAACAGTCCAGATATAGAGACTTGCCACACTATTGTAAGGTGAAAACCGACGCCGGTATCTCTCAAAGAGCTTGCGGCCAATATGTCTGTGATGATATATCATCCTCAGACCCCTCAAAATCGCCAGATCTCCGAAACTGAGGATATCTGGCCGTTGCATGGAAAAGAGCATAAGCATTTCCGCGCTCCATACCCCCACACCTTTAAGTTGCGAAAGCTTTTCGACAATTTCCATGTCTTTCAGGCTGTTTAAAGCATCGATCTCAAATTCTCCGGATGCAAATCTGCGTGCGGCATCACGGATATATTCAACTTTTCTAAATGACAGTCCTACGGATTGCAGTTCTTCCGGAGAGATGGCCAGAATATTCTCCGGCGTTATGCTTCCAAGCAACGCGACAGTTTTCCGCCAGATGCTTTCATGGGCCTTTGTAGAAATCTGCTGCCCGATTATTGAATGAACAAGTGCCGCGAAGATATCGGGAATGACACGCCGACGTACTATACCGACTCGGTCAATTACCTCCGACAGCCGTTTATCACGACTTTTGAGATAATCAATTTCCTTATGGCCATATTGGAAGTAGTATTCCATCATTCCGGCAGAAATATTATCTGATGTTATTTCAGCTTGATTGCTCATATAAATTCTTGAAAACTCCTCTCATCTATAGCAATCCCCGTCTGGATCGGTTCCAGACAGGGAGTACCATAAATACCCCGTGGGTTAATCCACTCGGGTAATCCTCGCTCCAAGGCGATTCAGACGCTTGTCTATATCCTCATAACCGCGGTCAATCTGATTGATATTGCCTATTTCGCTCGTCCCCTTGGCCGACATTGCCGCAAGAAGCATGGCAATACCGGCACGTATGTCCGGAGACAGCATCCGGTTAGCTCTCAATGGCACGCGGTGGTCCAGACCTATCACTACTGCTCTATGAGGGTCACAAAGCATAATCTGGGCTCCCATATCTATAAGATGATCCACAAAGAACAGGCGGCTTTCAAACATCTTCTGATGGATAAGAACACTTCCGCGACACTGAGTGGCCACCACGAGCATCACGCTCAGTAAATCCGGCGTAAGCCCAGGCCATGGCGCGTCTGCGATATTGAGAATGGAGCCGTCCAATGCGGTCTCAATCTCGTATGTATCCTGTCCGGGGACAATTATATCGTCCCCCTCTCGGATAATAGTGATTCCAAGTTTTCGGAAACTATCAGGGATTATTCCCAGATCATCATACCCTACATCCTTGATTCTGATTGTACTCTGGGTTATAGCCGCCATACCTATAAAGCTTCCAACCTCTATCATATCCGGAAGTATCCGGTGGGATGTCCCATGCAGTTTTTCCACACCTTTTATAGTGAGCAGGTTGGAACCTACTCCCGATATATTCGCTCCCATTCTGTTCAGCATCTTGCAAAGTTGCTGGATATATGGTTCGCAGGCCGCATTGTAAATGGTTGTTGTTCCGGGAACAAGAACAGCCGCCATTATTATATTGGCGGTACCGGTTACCGACGCCTCGTCAAGAAGCATATAGGCTCCTTTAAGGCCCTCCTCGCCACATTCCAGAAGATAAGACTTACGCTCCGAAACATACTCAGCCGAAGCTCCAAGACTCACAAGGCCGGAAATATGGGTGTCTATTTTTCGTCTCCCTATTTTGTCACCTCCGGGTTTAGCGAAATATGCTTTTCCAAAACGGGTAAGGAGTGGTCCAACAAGGAGAACCGATCCCCTCAAAGAAGCACAGCTCTTTACGAATTCTGCACTCTCAATGAAATCTGTATTGATTCGGTCGGCCG
>CAUBWJ010000076.1 GCA_958439725.1 uncultured Muribaculaceae bacterium
CTCAAAGCCGTTTTCCGCAAAATCAACAAATGATTCGTCAATTATCAGCCTCACCCCATTGTCTTGAGCCCAGCGGGCGAGCCGCAAAAGTTCATTTTTACAAATAAAGTTTCCGGAGGGATTATCCGGATTGACAATGAGTAAAGATTTTATATTCTTTCCGGAAAAGAATTCAATCAAATCATCGGCACTATATGAGAAATCGGGATTGTCAGGTTTGAAAACTACCAGAGAGGCTCCGTCATGACGGTTGGGATATTCCTCAAATGTGGGATATATTACTCCCAGTTTACCATCATGATGTTCCATTAGGCTTTTTATCAGCTCGGCAGCGCCGTTACCTACCACAACATATTCCTGCTTAATGCCGAAATATTTGCCGGCAAGAAGTGAATTTACTCCCATACCGGAAGGGTAATCGCGAAGGAGAGGCTCAAAATTGGCTTTCATTTCCTCAATCATCCTCTTGCGTGGAAAATAAGGATTGACAAGATAACAGAAATCCAGAAGCCCGGGATACCTCCAATAACCTCCGAAACTGTGCTGTAGCTTTTTTAGCTTTTCTTCGGGAGTGGCAAAAATTGTCTCGGCAATGCGGAGGTCCTGTACATCGTCAATCTCATACCAGTTGATGCCACTGATCGGAAGTGCTTTTATTCCGGCGTTGTCGATAAGAGTGATTACGCGGAGAACCTGTTCGTAATATTCATTTTCGCCAAGAACACGTATATAGGCTTCGAGGAACGGCAGATAGTGATTGCTTATGAAATCCTTTGAGAATTTATAGACGTTCACCGTCTTATAATAGAATTGTGTATCGCTGTATTTGAATGCTTTTTTGGGAATGAAGTTGACAATATTGTTTTCATCGTCTATTCTCACCATAGTGCCGTCCATCCATGTCTCATATTTGGACACTAAGGCACAATCCTTATAGGGACTGTCTATGGCTGTCTGAAGCAGCTTGTCTTCAAAAATAAGATCGGATTCAAGAAGAAGGGTGTCCTCCTCTGCCATCTGGTTCTTTGCGAGCCATAGCGAATAGATGTTGTTAGTCTTATAATAGACCGGATTTTCGATAAAAACAATCTTGTCGTTGTGGTATCTGGATGTAATATAATCGATAAGATTCTGACCTTCGTAACCCACAACTATAATAATTCGTGAAAGGTCGAGGGCGAGCAGCTGGCGAAGCATCCTGTCGATAAGGCGCACGCCGTTCACCTCAAGCATACATTTGGTATTGTTGGCTGTAAACTCACCAAGGCGCCGGCCCATTCCGGCAGCAAGAATAATTGCCTGCATGTTTTTAGTTTAGGTTTATTTGAATTTCGGTTGATTTATCAGTATGAAAACTCCGTTTCAGAGTATTATACACAGAGATTTTTATGATATCCTCGCCTTTTGGAAACTCCCAGAGCTGAATAATGGAATCTCCGCCGTTTACCTGATATTGGAGAGCTGGAAGTGGCCTCCGGAGGGGAGGTAGTCGGGGCAGGAGAGGGCGAGGCGGTGGGCGCGGAGGCGGAGGGGAGCGGGGAGGTCGGGGCGGAGGGCGAGGCGGTAGGCGCGGTTGATTATGCGGGCGGCGTGGCGCTCGTGGGCGGGGTTGCCGGTGAGGAGGTGGAGGGTGAGGAGGGGTATGGCGAGGGAGAGCTGGTCGAAATTGGGGGCGCGGAGGGCGGCGGTGACGGTGCACTCAAGGGCAGTGTCGACCCACGCGGGGAGGGCTATGACGCGGCGCAGGCGAAGGTCGGTTATCGCGGCGAGGAGCTCTAGGCGTGCCGGGTCGGCTGAAAATGAGGCTGGGACTGAGGCAGAGGCACACGGAGAGACTGCTGCAGAATCTGACCAGAAGTCGGGGCCGAGGAGGTCGAGGGCGAGGTCTGCGGCGCGCACGAGCGTCTCGCGCTCGCGGACGGAGCGGAAGTCGGCGCACTGTTCTATTATGGAGAGGAGTTCCGCGGGGCTGCTGTCGGGGCCGGGAATCGGGAGAGCCGGGTCATCGGCGGTCTCCGGCGGCAGCGCGAGGAGGGTGGAGAGATTGTCAAGGTCGTTGCCGTGGGCGATGGCACAGTAGTCGATTTTCAGTTGCTCGTCGCGGTCGGAGGCCTTGCGGCTCCGGAGCTCGGCGAGGATGTCGGTCTCCAGCCAGCATGTGAGCGGCTCGTGCCCTTCGGCAGCGCGTCGGCTCTGGCGCCGGGTGCGTCCGCGGAAGAGCCGGTAGAGGTCTCCGACGGAAAGCGTACGCAGGTCGGCTGAGGTAGCGGGGCATACATCGTCGGCCGCTGCGGTGCAGTTTCTCGAGTGCAGTTCCGAGGCTATGCGGCGCATCTTGGCGTCGCACCGGCGCGAGAAGGCGCGGCGCGAGCGGTCGGAGGAGGTCGAGGCGTAGGCGCCCGCTTCTTCCAGTATGCTGCCGAGCGTGAGCAGCTCGCCCGTGGGCGAGGAGGCCGACACTCGGTAGTCCATTATGCGGGGAGGGAGAGCTGTAACCATGGTCAGGCGTCGGGTGCGGGATAACCAGTGAGATAATAAGCGTATTCGTCGGCGATCATCCGGTGGGATTTCGAGGCGGGTTGCAGGGCTTTGACGGCTTCGTAGCCTGCGGCCAGCAGGTGGCGGTCGCCGCCTATAATGGCAAGCACCAGCGTATGGGCTGCGCAGGTCCACGGGTTGGTCACACTGTCCTTCAGTTTCTCGTAGCGCCCGAGCGACGCGGAGGACTGCGCCATGTTGCCGATGATATGGCCGGCGGCGTGGAGCATCAGCTGAAGGCGCGCGTCGAGCTTGCGGCTGTTGAGCCTCGCCACCTCCATGCGGCCGCAGAACATCGATAGCTTCGCGGCGAGCGTGGTCGTCAGCGGTTCGCCCGCGGCATAAAGCCGGAGCGCCCTGAGCAGATGGGGCATGAAGGCGTCGATCTGGTCGTTGGCCCGGGTGGAGTTTCTGGCAAACTCTATCACGCGCACATCCGAGGCCTTGACGTTGAAGGCCATGGTGCCCACGTTGTTATACACATGCAGGGCGATGTCGCCCGTATTGCTCTTCGGGCGTGGGATATAAGTGCCGACCAGCCCGGGGAAATCGCCTCGGATCACCTCCACCACGTCGCCGTCCTCAAGGTCGATGTCATCGAGGGAGAAGTACGGCAGGCAGTTCCTGTATGCGCGGGCTATGTTCATGAATCCGGCCATGCGTGCGTCGTCAATCACGGCATATCGCTCCTCGCTGCTGCGGTCGATAAGGAACGAGAACCCGTTGGGGCTGATGCAGAGCTGCTTGATCTGGGGAAGAGTTCCGCGCACGAACACGTAATGGAACGTTAGGCTTACGGTGCGCATCCTGATCTCACCCTGCCGCTCCTCCCTCACCACATAGGTGGGCGCGAAAAGCTGCAGCGACGAGGAATTGGCCGTGTTGAACTGCTCGATTTCCTTGAACGCAGGCTTACGGGAGGGGCCGGCCACGTAATTGAGCACATACCATGAGGGGATGGCCGAACGTTCTGCGGATGTCATGCCGATGTTTTGGAAGAGTGTGTTCTCTCACTTGGCCTGATTTGCGCTATATTCCTATTCCACAATTGGTTAGGCATCAGCACCAATCAAGCTTCCGAAAAGTCGGGCGCGTTGAGATAACCCCGAGATGACACTTTCTTGGTAAGAGAGTGTGACTTGTGCAGCAAAATTAAACAAAACTTTCTATTACACCAATTTATCCGTAGCAAAAAGTTATTAAATAGAGCATACATTTCTTATTTTGAAAGAGATGTTTTGCCGAATCACAACGAGAAACAGCGTACAGCATTGCATAGCAACCGGTTGCGAAGGGTCACACTCTCTTACCAAGAGAAAGTGACTTTTTGTTACACTAACAGCCTTAAAT
>CAUBWJ010000077.1 GCA_958439725.1 uncultured Muribaculaceae bacterium
AATCACAAAACTTCTCATCAACCACCCCGACATAGAAATCCAGTGGATTTACGACCCCGAGGCCGAAGGCGCTCTGGTGTCGCGCGTCCACAAGGGACTCCAGGGCGAAACCTACATGCGCTTCTCGGCCGAAGCCCCGATGGACAACGTCAACGTGATTTTCCTGTGTTTCGACGAACCGGGACAGTCGGAGGATTTCGTCACCAAAGCCGGCGTGCCCGACAATGTGAAGATCATCGACGTTTCGGGCGATTTCCTTGAGAAGTCCACTTTTGCCGACGGCGACGAATGGGTGTTCGGTCTTCCCGAGCTTTCCCGCAAGCCTCTGGTGCGCGGAGCAAAGCACACATCGCTGCCGCGCCCCCTCACCACCGCCGTGCTTCTGGGCCTTCTCCCTCTTGCCAAGAATCTGCTTCTTAACACTGAGATATATGTCACTGCCGTGGTTAACGAGCCTGATGCTGAACCGGGCGAGGCTCTGTGCCTGCTCGAGCATGAGGAGAGCGATGAAATAGCGCGCGCGCTCACATCCGTCCAGCAGAGCTTCGCGGCTCCGATGCTTTTCCTTGTGATCGCAGGCGGATGGGAAAGAGGAATCACGGTCAATATATATCTCGATTGCCCCATTTCAGAAAAAGAGGCCGTAAAACTCTATCAGGATTACTACGACGACCACAGTTTCACATTCCTCTCCGACTCCACCCCCAGCATCACCGAAGTGCTCGGCACCAACAAGACCATAATCAATCTTCAGAAGGTAAGCAAGAAACTTGTGGTATCGGTGGCTATCGACGACCTCATGAAAGGCTCCGCCGCAATGGCTGTGCATGACATGAACCTGCTCTTCGGCCTCCAGGAGCGCGTAGGTCTCATGCTCAAATCCCACTGATTTTCCGCCCCTCCCGGCGCCTCAGCGTCGCGAAGAAGGCACCAGTATACGCTCGCCCAGATATTTGGCGAGCGTTTTTTTCATGTCGTTCAGCTCCACAAGGCGCTTCATTGCCTCGATCACACCGTCGTTGTCGCCCGCGCTCTGACGCTCGGCCATATTCTTTGTCACCTCCTTTATCTCCACATCTATAAGCTTGGCCTTGAGATTGCACACTCCCTTGGGCACGAGCTCGCCCAGGCGGTCTTCCTCCGTGGCTATGGCTCCGAATTTGGTATGAATCTTACTTAATGTCTGGCGAGGCACGGCAAGAGCGGTAGCGGTGCGGCGCACTTCGTCGTCGGCATCAGACATCAGCCTCTTTTTCATGAAATCCAGACAGAACTCCCTGCGACGGGCGCCAACGGCCTCCTCCACAGTTTTCTCCAGCTCTTTCTCGCGCTTTTCGATTTCGCTCAGCTCCTGTGCGGTGCGTTCTATCTCGGCTGTTCCCTCTGAAATTTGGGCCTGCTTCCACCCGGCGAGCTCTGCCTCGAACTCATCGCGCGCCGCCGGCCACACTTCGGCGGCCAGACGGCAGGCGGCATCGGCCACGGCGCGATAGGCCGGAACGGTAAAGGAGATGTCGTCCGACGCAAGCTCGTTCATAATGTAGTCCAGCACGGTCATTGAATGGGTCTGGTCGTTCTCGTCCACGTATTCACAGAAATAAAGCAGCCCGTATCTCACTATATCCACCACGAGTTCCTGCTCGTAGGGACGCATTACAGAGGGCTGTACTGCTGGAATTGCTTCACTGACCGCAGGCTCAGCCTCCGCTACGGGAGCCTGAGGCGCAGGCTGCGTACCCTCCGCAGACTGTTGCTCAAGCTGGTTCTGGCGCCGGAAAGCCTCGCGGTTACGCTCGCGCTCCGCCTCCGAGCGAAGCCTCTCGGCTCGGTCGGCGGCAAATTGCGCCACCTGAAGCGACAGCACCTTCTCGTCGATACCCATCGAGCGTGAGCACTCCCCGATATAGATTGTCTGCTGTATAGGGTCGGGAATCACGGATATTGACCGCACGATATCGGTGATGGCACGTGAGCGCGCTATAGGGTCGTTGTCAAGGCCCTTCAGAAGTATGGAAGTCTTGAACGAAATGAAGTCCTGTTCGTGCGATGCCAGATATTCCTCCACCTCGGTCGATGAATGGGTCTGGGCGAAAGAATCGGGGTCTTCTCCTTCGGGAAGCTGCATCACCCTTATGCTCAGACCTTCGGCAAGGAGCATGTCGATACCGCGCAACGACGCCTTTATTCCTGCGGCATCGCTGTCGTAGATCACGGTAACATTCTCCGTGAAACGATGGATAAGACGTATCTGCCCCTCTGTAAGCGACGTGCCCGACGATGCCACCACATTCTCCACCCCGCTCTGGTGCATGGATATCACGTCCATGTATCCTTCCACAAGAATACACTTGTCTTTCTTGACTATTGACTGCTTGGCCTGATAGAGGCCGTAAAGCTCGTTACTCTTCTTATAAACCTGCGATTCGGGAGAATTCACGTACTTTGCCACATCCTTGTCCTTACGCAAAGTGCGGCCACCGAACGCCACCACCTTTCCCGAGATGGTGAACACCGGGAAAATCACGCGCCCGCGGAAACGGTCCTGCACCGTGCCGCGCTCGGTCTTGTAGCAAAGGCCCGTCTCCAAAAGGAATTTTTCGGTGAAACCCTTTTTGAGGGCAGTATTATAGAGGTCATCGCGCTGTTCGAGCGCATAGCCCAGATGGAAGCGCTTTATCATGGCATCGTTGATGCCGCGTTCACGGAAATAGCTCAGGCCGATATCCTTTCCCGCCTGTGTTTCGAGCATACGCTGCTCGAAATGCTTCATGGCAAAGTCATTGATGGCAAGCATGCTCTCGCGCTCGCTTGCCTCCTGGCGTTCCTTGTCGGTCAGCTCATGCTCCTCAATCTCTATATGGTATTTATTGGCAAGATAACGTAGAGCCTCATTGAAGCTCATCTGCTCCAGCTCCATAATGAAATTGACAGGGCTTCCGCCCTTACCGCAGCTGAAACACTTGCAGATACCTTTCGACTTCGAGACACTGAACGAAGGCGTCCGCTCATTATGGAACGGACACAGGCCTATATAGCCGCTTCCTCTGCGCTTCAGGTGCACAAAGTCACTCACAACCTCCACAATGTCAGCTGCATCAAGAATCTTCTGAACCGTTGCCTGATCAATACGTCGCATTCCACAAAATTACAAAAAAAACCTACCATCCCAAACACTCCACCCATCCCAGCTAACTCTTATAAATCTTATAAGAATTATAAGTCACATCAGAAACCAAATACCTCCAATTACTCCAATAATTCCAATCCCCCCTCCCGGCAGCTTCCCTTCCCCCTCCCCCCCGGGTTTAAAACCAGAAGAGCCGCGGCTACCTTGGCGGCTGTCGCGGCTCTGTCTGAAGGGGCGGTTACCTACTTTCCCACTTT
>CAUBWJ010000078.1 GCA_958439725.1 uncultured Muribaculaceae bacterium
ATAATCTCCGGCCGCGTGCCGTTCAACTTTTACCCCCATACCTTTCAGCAGATTAATGAGATTCTTGATGTCAAGAATCTCAGGCACGTTTGTAATATGCACCGGCTCATCAGTCAGAAGAGTTGCGCTTAAAATCTGAAGGGCTTCATTTTTTGCGCCCTGAGGAACGATATCACCGGAAAGACGGTGTCCGCCTTCAATTATGAATGTGCTCATCGATAACTTTTTTATAATAATTCTACTTCCGGAGAAAGCACTATGCCGAATTTTCTTCTTACGGTATCAATTACATGGTCTTTGACTTCAATAATCTCTTTCGCAGTTGCCTTTCCGGTAAGATTTACAATTACCAGAGGCTGTTTTTCCCAGACTCCGGCATCCTTATTCCTATATCCTTTGAGGCCGCTCTTATCTATGAGCCATGCGGCTGGCACCTTTATTCTGTCCCCTTCCCGGTAATTGGGTATGGATATCTCTTGGCCAAAAAGAGAAACCGCGCGCTCTTTTAAGGCTGCGAATTCGGAGGTCGTCATTAATGGATTTTTGAAGAAGCTGCCGGCACTCCCTATTTTATCTACATCAGGAAGTTTGGCTGTTCTCATCGCAATCACGGCTTCCCTTACATCCATCGGACTTGGATGGTCATTCTTTAGGGATTCCCTAAGATGACCGTAATCCAGCTTGGCAAGGAAGTCGGAATAAACTCGGAACACTACATAGCATACTATATACCTGTCGGCATCGTCTCCGGTTTTGAAACGGGAAGTACGGTAGCCATAATTGCATTCAGACGGTCCGAAACTGCGGAATGTCCGGGTAGAGGTATCAAAGCATTCCACACTTTCAATACAATCCTTCGCTTCAACGCCGTATGCTCCTACGTTCTGTACGGCACTTGCACCGACCTCTCCCGGAATCCCTGATAGATTCTCCAGTCCCCAATAGCCTCGTTCGGCACAATATTCTATCAGATTATCCATAACCATGCCGGCTCCCGCTCTTACATAAACGGAGTCATCTTCAAGAGGGGTTACTTCCATATCCATCACTCGCGAATGAAGAAGATCCCCGTCATAATTTTGGGTGAAAAGGAGATTGCTTCCCGCTCCTATGCTTTTGGGCTTGAGAAGTGAATTGTCGGCAAAAACAGCCGGAAGATCATTCGGGTCTGTATATTCTATCCATCTGCGGCATCTGGCATCCATTCTGAATGTGTTATTATGCCGAAGATCAAAATCTGGAAATACAGTAATCATTTACTACATTTTTATTACGACAAAAGTAGACTTGACAGCCTGTATTTGCAAATATACAATCTTTTTTACTTCTTTTCAAGACTAAAATACGGCAACCAGCACTATCCGACAAACAGGAAAAACTCTTTCCTGTTAATCAACAGTGAGTATCCCCGCTCAGAAACGGAAGTGCGCGCCTATTCTGATTCCGCTCTTATCAACGCCCGGATAGTTCCGGTAAGTAAGTCGCCAGACATACTCGAGCCTGATGAATCTGAAAATATTGTCGATACCTGCGCTTATCTCCATATACGGAGTTTTTCCCATAGTCAATGTGTTGCTCAGTTCAGGAAAAGAGAAAACATCCGAACTATATGCCGGATTGTTTTTCTTGCTGAGGTGACCAACAAACCCTTTGAATCCAAATACTTCTCTAAGCTTCAGCTTCTTGATTAAAGGAATATAATTGAAAATAGCGCCATTGGCCCAGTAAGTTATATCCCAGCCGGCATAACTGTCCAATATGAATTCCATCGGATTCAAAAGTGAATACGTCTCAGGCTGGATGGTATAGGAAAGATTGGCGGCCGGACTGATCATATTTGGATAACCGCATTTATTCCATATATGTGACCCTTTCAGGAGCACATCCACATATCCGAAAGCAGAAAGCCAGAATCTTTTTTCAAAACTTGCATCAGTGCGGTTGAGCGCAAAAAGATTGCCGAATGTCCCGGAGGGCGCAAACGTATGCGAAAGAGTGATAATGGGCGCTTCGTGATTTATCGAGATTCGTCCCGATTTCATCTGATAGAATTTCTCGCCGGGAGCATAACGGAGCTTAAGAGTAAATGAGGTTTCATTGTAATGAGGAAACACACGGCCTTCAGGCATCTCGAAACGCATCCACTTTGTTGCTTCTTGACGTTCATGCCGAACTTCGGCCTGCACTGAAAAATGATTGTTAAGCTCAAGCTTATATTCCAAGGATGTCAAACGATGGTAAGTTATCTGATAGTCCGACCTCCGGCTTAATGCCATGAACATCGACCCTTTTTCGGCCTCAGTAAAATGCTGTCCCAGCATGTCTACATCATATAAATGGCTCAGACGCAGGGAATGTATGGGAAATTCCTGCGAATGATACTTTTTCCTATTGAAGGAATACTCCAGTTCACCGCCATATTTCCACACTTTGTCACGGAGTCCGTAAGCAGCGAATCCACGAGCGAAGAGATGAGGATTGAGATTGGCCGTAGTCATTCCACCGAGCCTGAATCTCCAGCCCTCAAGACTGTTATGACTCACAAGGCTAATCAATGGCCCGATATCGAACTTTGAATCTTTATGGGAAGTGCTGATATAGCCGTTGGACATTAACCTTACAAACTTTTCCATCCAGTAATACAGCGGAATCTGCCTCATCACCCCTGCGAACCGCCCTACATTTTCCTCCGATTTAGAGATAGGAATCAATCTGTTTTCCACCCAGAAATCCTCCTCTCTGAGATCCATGGAGTCTGTTTTGATTTCGTCCCCCAGTGAAGATATAAGCTCCTCTGTGGCAGCATCCGGTTTCTCGTATGAGTGATTTGAATATGCGCTGTTTCTCCTCATATATAGTCCTTGAGTCCCCGGAAGTATGGAGAGTTCGGCTATCACATCGTCACGCACCTTCTGTCTGCTACCGTCTTCCCCTCTCTTGAACTCCTGTGAAATAAAAAGATTTTCCACAAAATTCAGATTTATAGCCCGCGGCACATTCATCTCCACTTTTTTTATGAACATAGTCGAGTCTCCCTCGGGGACATAAATATTTCCCGTGAAACCGAACGACTGCGTATTGTGGGGCGTAAAGGAAAGCACAATACAGCGCTCCCCTCCCACCTCAACTGTATCTGTAAGGAAGAACTTATAAAAATCTGGGGCGATGCGCGAAAGAGGACTGACAAAATGATTGCGCAACATCACCACATCGTTTCCATACAGATCCACTTCCTTCAGGAATTCCTC
>CAUBWJ010000079.1 GCA_958439725.1 uncultured Muribaculaceae bacterium
TTGCCGTCCAGTCGCAATCAAGCTGAATGCCATACGGAGCGCCTAAATTATTATAACTGCACATATTGAAGATACGTCCGACAATTTTTTCGGCCCATTTTGCTTCCTCTGATTTTATTTCTTTTATGGCATCGACTGTGATGTAGATAACGGGTATGAATTCATCTACTTCAAACGAGTCAGTTATTTGCAGTGTGGCATTCGGAACCACGACATCAATCGCTATCGGTGACTCGTCCACCACAACATCAAAAAATCTGGTATATATGCGCTTTATATCGTTAGTTCGTAAGAAATTCCGCTCCTTGTTGTCTAATTTAAAAGTAGTTCGCCAATAATAGACGCTATTGCATCCGACCTCTGACGACTTGTTATCTTCACATGAAATAAGCATTAGAGGAAAAATTATCCAGCTTATTAAACGCAGATGTAGTTTCATTTTATATAGATTTGTTGGTTGATTTATATGTTGCGAATTTCCATCAAAAAAATCACCCGACAAATTAGATTGCCGGGTGTTGTATGAAACGTCGTCCTTATTGTATGAAATACGAAAATCAGCTATCGCCAAACTATATAATTCACATTTTCAATCTTCTCATCCCAAGGTTGACCGCTAGAAATGTTTTTTCCGGATTCATTCCTGTACCTACAGAATACTCCGCCGCCTACAAGGTAAATGGCATCTCGGACTCCGGTGTCAATCAGTGCTTGTGAAAAATCATGGAAGGTGATACGATCACGGCTTGTTATAACACAGATATTCCCATCGATTTCGGCAAGAGCACGACGTACAGATTTTCCTCTGGGTTTATTCTCTATAATTTGACCTCCCGCGACAAGCGGATATTGACGAAAGAAATATCCGTCGTTTATTATTGCTTCTTCAAACATAGGGGAAGCGTCTGCAACTCCGAGATTAACCTCGCCGTTAATTATCGAACAGAATCCTGACTTTGCTTCGCCTCTGCTGACAAGAATGCCTTTGACTACAAACGTACCGACAATTGAGCCATTATCTCTTCGTATGTCAGCAGCTTGTGTAATAAGTATTGGGGTGGAGTCATTCAGCACATCGTTACCGATTTCAAGAACCGGCGTGGCGTTCGTGGGTATAAGAATACTCAATCTAATGTTATTTACCGTTGTGTCCCGGCGGATAGTATAAGGAGTCTCCGCAGATATTGATGTTTCTTGTTGAGTTTCAGTTTGGGTCGGTCCTGTTTGCGTTTCAGAAAAATAGGGTTGTTGTTCCTTTTCTTTTTCTGGAATAAAAAATACTAAGGCAATTACCATGCCTATTGATAATACAGAAGCAATACACCAAAGGGCTACAGTGCCTTTTCTGTTCCGCTTCTTTTTGAAGCCGCTATCATCAGAGGTGATAATCCGAATTTGGTCATCGTTTATGTCATTATGTCGGTCGGTCATATTTTAGCCTCCTTCTCTATAAGTTCTTTAAGTGCTTTCAACGCTTCCTTTGAGGCTGTTACCTCGTGACGAAAATTGCGACAGTCTGATAGTATCATTTTCTGTCGTAAGGGATTGATAAAAGCAATGAAATCTCGATTCACAATCAAGCTTTTTCCGATGCGGATAAATCTGTTGTCTCCGCTATCAAGCATTCCGGCTATATGTCTTTCAATTTGCCCTAATTGGAGAGTGATGATAAAGGTCTCACCATCAACCATCGTAATGATAGAATAATTGCCATCCGCAGAGATAAACACTATCGCGGCGGATGGTATACGGACTATTTCCGTGGAGGTGGTGAAGACTATACGTTTATCCATAGACTTTATAGCGCGAATTTACTTAAATTCCTTGAGATAGATTGTCAGATGCGCAGTAATGTATGAAATAGGATGCTATGATTATGAATTAAAGTTTTTCAAAAATCACCCTCGGACTCTGTGAGTGTTCGGCTGGGAGACAGTGAAATTGATTATTTGGGTGATACTTTCCGGAAATTCATCGGAATTTCGTAGCCTTCCCAATTGGCGGTTTTCCCCTGTGCGATGAGTGTTAAGCCCCGCGCCGGAGGGAGGCACGGGGCTGTGTGTGATTTTGAGAATGGAAATCCCTCGGGAGGGGAGATGGCGGTGAAACGGAAAGCCGCCATATATATGGGTAATCTTATGTGTATTTTTGCGAATCCGGAATAATCTTCAAACGACCGCTTTTCTTGGGAGAAGGGCCATGCAGTGATTGCGGGGGTCAGAATCCCACTCTGACGCCTGCCTTGATTATGCCCTGGACGCCATATCCGGCTTCGGCGAAGATACCGGCGGTGTGGGAGAAGTCCCACTGTGCTCCTATAGGGTTGAGCTGGAATGCGCAGCCTGTGCGGTTCCATGAGTCGCGGTTGTCGGGCGAGTAATAGGCAATCAGAACGCCCACCCCGGCATGGGAATAGAGTGTGAGGGCGCCGCGGCGCATCCATTCATACCGGGCGTTGACCATCAGGCCGTGCCAGGTTATGTCGCCGCTATGTCCGGCGGCATCTATGCGGTTGCTCGAATCACTCGAATAAGTGTAGCTCATTCCTATCCAGAGGGCATCGGCAAACCGGTGGTCGATAGTGAAATTGACTGTGCCCCAGGCCTGGCCGAGCCCTTCCCAATGATTGTGATAGTAGGGAATCTGACTCATGCATGGCAGAGCGCCGTAGCTTACGCTCACTTCCGTGGCCCGGCTCTGCGGTCGGTCCTGAGCGCCCGCAGAGAGAGCGGCGGCCGCGAGGAAGAGCGGCAATATGATGCGTTTAATATTCATGTGTGAATCATTTTTAATTTTATAACAATTAAAGTTGCAAAATTTCATTTTTCACCCCGAAAAAAAACGTAACTTCGCAAAGACATACTAAGTCATC
>CAUBWJ010000080.1 GCA_958439725.1 uncultured Muribaculaceae bacterium
CGTCTGGGCACACTGTTTATACCTACATGGTGCAGTTTGCGAACCTCCGCTGTCATAGATGTCTCTATCTCACGCAGCGAGTCGAATCGCTGGATCACGGCGTAGAGCATCGTAAGCAGATGAGTATAGCCGTCAAAGCTCTTTACATACTTCTCTCCGCCATGTTTGCGGCTTATTTCAACAATTTTATCACGATTGAGTGATTTTATCAGCTGACCATATATCGGCTGTCCGAAGAAATTACTACTTTTACTCATGGTTATTAATGGATAGTTTGGCGACACCAATATAACCATTTAGGGCTGACTCCTGCAATAGGTGCCAGCCCTAATTTTTCAACTGCTCAAAAAACTTTAGCGGACAGTAATAATTTTCATTCGGTGATAAATAAAGAGACCGGTATCTCCACACAGAACTCATTGCTGATAAGCCGGTTCCTGGAAATGCTCGAAAATGGTGATTACCGTCAGAACCGTGAGGTTTCGTATTATGCAGATGCCTTGTGCGTAACGCCTAAGTATCTGTCGGAAGTGTCAAAGTCCGTGAGCGGCTACACCGTCAATTACTGGATAAACCATTATACCTCGCTGGACATAGCCAGGCTTCTGAGGAACAAGACGCTGACTTTTGTCCAGATCTCGGATATGTTCCATTTCTCATCTCCCGCCTATTTCAGCCGCTATGTCCAGCGCACACTCGGCCTTAACCCCTCGCAGTACCGCGAATAGCCCCTATCCGGAAAATCGGTATCATCTTCCGGAATAATGATGATATCAATGTCAGGGAATGGTGGTAAATTTGCCGGAAAATTGAATATTGGAATAGTATGCTCACAACAGGGAAACTTGGATTCTGGGGACTGACGGCACTCGTATTCGGGCTTATGGTAGGCGTAGGCATCTACAACCTGCCGCAGAATATGGCTGCCGTGGCTTCTCCCGCGTCGGTGTTTATGGCATGGATCATTACCGCGGCCGGGATTTTGCCACTTGTCATGGCCTTCAAATGGCTTAGCGACAGATATCCGCAATACAATGCCGGCATATACCAGTATGCGCAGGCCGGATTCGGAAACTATGTAGGATTTAATATCGCGTGGGGTTATTGGCTTTGTACGGCTTTCTCGAATGTAGCCTATGGTGTCATGCTCAACGATGCTTTTGGTGCGTTCTTCCCTTCGCTCCTCAGGCATGGCTGGGAAACGGTGGTGTTCGGGTCTGTCCTTATCTGGCTGATGTATTACATCGTGGCGATGGGAATCAAGACAGCCAAGATTGTCAATACACTTCTTGCCGGTGTGAAAGTGATGATGCTCATTTTCATAATCATCACTTTTGCCATGCTGTTCAATTCCGATATATTCAGTTATAATCTGGCTCCGAATCAGTCTCTGACCGCTTCTGCCGGCACTCAGATAAAATCAACCATGATGGTGACTCTGTTTTGTTTCTTTGGAGTGGAGGGCGCGGTGATGATGTCGGCACGGGCAAAACGGGCTTCCGACGTCGGCCGCGCCGGTATTGCCGGGTTTGTAATCTCGTTGGTTCTTTACATGGCGGTCTCGTTGTTATGCTACGGCCTGCTCAGCCGGGTTGATTTGTCGGAACTGCCTGACCCGTCTATTGCCTACATTCTGAAGGAGACGTGTGGCGCGTGGGCCTACTGGTTTGTGATCAGTGCTGTCATAGTCTCGCTCATCGGAGGCTGGGTGGCGTGGACGCTGGTCGTGGCCCAGGTCCCTTATGAAGCGTCTACAGTAGGGATTCTCCCTCCGGTATTCAGGCGGATGAATGACAAGGGGATGCCTACATTCGGGCTGTTTGCTTCAAGCATAGTCATGGAGCTGTTTCTGCTTCTGGTGGTGATGGCCGATGATGTATATCTCGCGGCTCTTCATATCACCGGGTTGATGATTATTCCATGCTATCTTTTTACCGGACTTTTCCTTCTGAAAAAAGCCGACTCCACCGGTATGAAAATAGTTGCCGTCATAACCACAGCCTTCTGTCTGTGGATGGCCTATGCCGGTGGTCTGCTCGATATTTTCATGACTTCGATATTCTATCTCTCCGGCATCGGTTTTTATCTCAAGGCCCGTAAAAGCGGAAAAAATAAAAATCTTCCCGTCTTTACCCGAAAAGAACGCTACCTGCTCTATGCTATCGTCCTCTCATCAATCATTACCCTGATACTCTTGATACGTGATTTTTAACCCCCCATAATTCAACGAGATCATCGCAAAACTCCAACTATCGTCCGAATTGTAGGGATGCACGCCAATGCTGTTTACTTAAGCCTTATAAACGACTTATTCACTATCGTAAACGCGAGGGGAGCCGCGGAGCGGCGATTTTTTTTACAACCCGCTGCGTCAGCTGCGGGACGAGGAGCCACGTTCCCCCCCTCTCTGCGGCGAGCCCCGGAGGACGCGATGCCGCAGCATGCGACAGCATGGGCCAAAACCGATTCCCCAAGCTTGCGCATCTTGCGAGGCGCGCTTTCTCCCAAGCTTGCCTCGCATATTTACCGGGAACTCCCTGTCCGGAAGCTAACGCATCCGGTTGTAAACAAATCGCGCATCCTGCGCTTCTTCTAAGTTAGAAAGGCCGTTTATTAGGCTTAAGTAAACAGCATTGGCGTGCACGCTCGTGCATCCGGTGTCAAACAATATGTTGTGGTCGGCTGCTTCATGTGGCATCCCTTTTTCTGGGTTTACGACACATAACCGTAAGAACGTTCTCTCATAATATCTAAAATAATAAGAGGCTGTGTCAAAATAGGCGCAGCCTCTTTTTTATAACCTGTTGAAAAACAT